>NZ_JBFHJW010000129.1:0-1848 GCF_041595635.1 Labilibaculum sp. | reverse complement strand
TCGGGTATTTCTGTTTTTATAAATCGCATTAATTATATTTTATTAACCACAGATGACACAGATTTTCACAGATTAAATTACAAAACGTTTATATTCAAGCCTTGTTGCTCCAAAATTAATCAGATAACCGACCTGCATTCCTGTCGCCTTTAAATAATTCATCAACTGTGCGATATGAACATCTTCAATTGCTTTAACTGATTTCAACTCTAAAATGATCTTATCATGACATATAAAATCGGCATAATACTTCTTATCCAAGATAATTCCCTTATAATGGATATCAATTTGAGCTTCTCGTTCATAAGAAATAGATTTTCGCGAAAACTCATACTCTAAAGCCTCTTGATATACTGCTTCTAGAAAACCACAACCTAATTCAGAATGTACAGTCATACAACAACCTAAAATATCATAGCATTCATCTTTAAATAAGAAACTATTATAGCTCATCGCGATCATCTTTTATTTAAAATTATTAATCTGTGCAAATCTGTGTCATCTGTGGTTTTATTTTTTTTCTTCAACAAGATTCAACAAATACTGACCGTAACCGTTCTTCTTCAAGGGCTCTGCTAAAGCTTTCACCTGCTCGGCATCTATATAGCCCATCAAATAGGCGATCTCCTCCAGACAAGCAACCTTCAATCCCTGACGGGTTTCGATGGTTTCGATGAAACGACTAGCATCCAATAAAGATTCGTGTGTTCCCGTATCTAACCAGGCGTAACCCCGTCCCATCAGCTCTACTTTTAGGCGTTCTTCTTGCAGGTATTTCTGATTTACAGTGGTAATTTCCAGCTCTCCTCTTTGTGAAGGTTTTACATTTTTAGCCACCTGTATCACATCGTTGGGGTAGAAATACAAACCAATAACTGCATAATTCGAAGCTGGTTTCTCTGGCTTCTCTTCTATGGAAGTCACATTACCATCTTCATCAAAAGCAGCAACTCCATAACGTTTTGGATCACTTACATAGTAGCCAAAAATTGTAGCTTTGCTTTCATCCTCCACATTCTTTCGTGCATTTCTCAACATACCAGTAAGGTTATGACCATAGAATATATTATCTCCCAATACCAGACACACAGAATCATCTCCAATGAACTCATCTCCAATGATAAAAGCTTGTGCCAGTCCATCCGGACTAGGCTGTTCGGCATAAGACAAGTTGATTCCTAAATCTTCACCTGAACCCAATAGCTTCTCAAAATTCGGTAGGTCTTCGGGAGTGGAGATAATTAAAATCTCCTGGATCCCTGCCAACATCAAAACCGATAACGGATAGTAGATCATGGGTTTATCGTAAACAGGCAAAAGCTGCTTCGAAACTCCTTTGGTAATGGGATACAAACGCGTTCCGCTGCCTCCTGCTAAAATGATTCCTTTCATTCTTACTTATTTTAGATCATGTAGATTTATAATAATGATATTCTATTTACTTTGGCAAGCGTTGTTTTATTCCCAATAGTCAATATTTGTTCTTTTTCTACTATCGATGAACAAGCTCCCAACACTATCCGAAGGATGTCCACAACACATTTGCCTTCCTGCAAAGATCTTTCAATAGGTTAAGACCAAGAAATTTCTTCTTTTCACCTCCTCAAATTCTCTCAAAGAAAGAAATCAAATTTACAGACAAATTTAACCGTTTACAAATTCTTATACTGCCTTTTGGCGGAACACTTTCGTTGATAATAAAAGCCCTATCCCTCCTTATTTCTGGTCGATTTGAAATCGAGTCGACCTTTCGAACCGACTCCCCAAATACTTCTTTTTTCCCCAAGGCAATGCTTTCTTGTATTGATCTTAAAATCAGTCCCCATTCGAATTTCCTACGAACTTTCG
>NZ_JBFHJW010000128.1:0-1876 GCF_041595635.1 Labilibaculum sp. | reverse complement strand
TGGCCGAAGATGGATGCCTGAAAATTTCCTTAACTCGCGAAGAGTTGGCCAATATGGTGGGAACTGCCACCGAGTCGGTAATCCGGCTTTTATCGGAATTTAAATCCGATGAGCTCATCGAACTTCAGGGGAGAAAAATAAAAATATTGAATGGGCAGGCCCTGAGAAAAGTCGGCGGCATTCTGTAAATTCATTGCCTCCCTGCTAAATAAACACCCATCCGCTACCTTCCGGATGGTTTTTTTTTGCGATGTTTTCCATTCGTAATATTGCATGCCTTTGTGGTGATGCCCAATCATGTGCACGGTATTATTGAAATTGTAAATACTGCAGAGACGTTGCATGCAACGTCTGTACATGCATGCTGCGTCTGTACGGCGGCAATGCCGATGCTGGAATCGAATGCCAAAAATGAAAAAATGGCGGCCATATCCCCCAAAAAAGGATCATTGGCCAGCATCCTCCGATCCTATAAATCGGCGGTTACGAAAGAGGCGCGAAAAATAGATCCAAATTTTAAATGGCAGGAGCGATTCCACGATCATATCATTCGCAATGATCCGGAATATCATCGAATTGCCAATTATATTGAGAATAATCCCTTGAAATGGGGCAAGGATAAATTTAATGAATAATGAAAAACACACTAATTGTATTGCTATTTTGTTTGCTAAGTACTGCTGCTAAGGCAGATAACTTTAAAAAAGTGCAGGCCGTTGCGAAGCTAAAGAATAAAGATTTTTGCATTCAGCTTCCAGTGGAGATTATAGATAACAAATACGTTCTACCAGCAGTAAGAATTAAGGGAAGCAAAAAGATGTACCGATTTTTATTAGATACAGGATGTCAAAGTGGTTGCATCTCTACTGAAATATATAAAGAGCTTGGTTTATCCGCTTTTTTTTCAGACAGTATATCGGATGGTATTTCAAAGAAGGCTGCTGATTTTTCATTTATAGATCTTTCATTTAACGGACTATCCTTTGAAAAAGTGGGTGTTTCGGTTCATACCAAAAAGGAGTTAAATTCTGCAGTTAGCTGTAGTCAGATTGATGGTGTTATTGGATACAATCTGATGCGAGCTTGTGTTTGGAGCTTTGACCATAATGAATTAACTGTGACGGATGATGTTGATCATCTAAATAATATAGGACAAAAACAGAAAGAGAAAATTTCTAATGGAACTATCCCTTTAATTGTTGGTGCATTTGTTGATGGTTTTGGAGCAACCATGTTATTCGATTTGGGTGATAATGGTACTTTTGAAGTGAGAAATAGCATGTTAAAATACCTGCGAAAAAAGGAGCTTACTAAAGGAAAGGGTAGTCTTTATTCCACAGTTATTGGAGAAATTCAAGATACAGCAGCCCTAAAATTGGTGAAAACTCCGGGTTTTCGTTTTCAAAATGATACGCTTAAAAATGCGATTACCTATGTAGGAACAAGTTCTGTATGTTCTATTGGAGCAGGAATTCTGAACTATTATAATTTAACCTTTGATTTCCCGAAGCGGAACTTGTATGTGAAACCTATCCTTCAGGATTTTGATGAGACTAAGTTCATAAATTTCGGATTCAAGTATAGGATTGATAATGGAGAGGTGGTCTGTCAATTTGTTTGGGCGAATACCGAAGCAGAGCGTAGTAATCTAAAACCTGGGGATCAAATTTTACGAATTAACCAACTCGATTTATCGGATACTAGCAGATATGATAAATGCCAATTAAAATCTATAATTGAGCAGGAGCTTTCTGGAGAGGAAATTACCCTTTCTGTAAGTGGACAGGAAAAAGCCATTGTGCTTCCTAAAAAAAGCTTGTTCTCTTGTTCCTACTAGTGTTTTAAGTAAATGCAGGTTTGTCTGTTTAGTGCAGTT
>NZ_JBFHJW010000127.1:0-2047 GCF_041595635.1 Labilibaculum sp. | reverse complement strand
CCAACTCGTCTACCTGTTTTATCGAAATACTCTTTAATGGCCTGAGTCATGATGTAAGCAGCCTCTAGAGTTGCATTAACGGGAACTTTACCTGTTGATGTTTTAATGAAATCAGCACCAGCTTCCATAGCCAAAATAGAGGCGGTACGAATGTTTGTTGCTGTTTTTAACTCTCCTGTTTCCAAAATCACCTTCAAATGTGCTTTTCCACAAGCCTTTTTCTGAATTTCTATTTCATCAAATACCGTTTGATAATCTCCTTCCAAGAAAGCTCCTACCGATATCACTATATCAATATCATCAGCTCCTTTTTCAACAGCCATTTTGCATTCTAATGCTTTAACTTCAACGTATGATTGAGAAGATGGGAAAACACCTGCTACAGAAGCTATTCTAACGCCCTCAGCTTTTAAGTTTTCATTTAATGTAGGCACCTGGTATGGGTATACACAAATAGCAGCCACATTCGGCATGTCAAAATCATTCTGGAAGTTATTTACATTGTCAGCAAAACTTTTAGCTCTTGCATGTGTGTCTGTTGAATTTAAAGTCGTTAAATCGATAAACGAGAAGTTTTTCTTTAAATTCTCAAGCGTGTACAAAGAATCAAAATCGGAAGCTACAATTGCTTTTACCTGATTGCTAATCTCTTGGTCGTTCAATTCTAAATCGTACGATTTCAAGATCTCTAAAATGTTTCTTTTCATCCTTTCTAATTTTTAATTAGGATGGAGCAGCAAGTCCAATACCTACTACTACACATTGTAAATAAATAATAATTAACCAGTTACGGACGTTTCCGCTGATTTTTCCATATGCACATCAGAATAAACTGTTGTGCTACTTTTCAGAATCACAAATCTAGTCTATTTTTTAATCTTCCCCTATTTACATGCTACTAATTTCGTTGGACTTATATCATTTACATAAAAAAGCCAAAGCCATCGCAATAATGACTTTGGCTTACCACCATATTTACATACTAAAAACTACAACTTTACAATTTTATAACTTTTCCGATAATCATCCGACTCGATTAGAAGGAAGTAAAAGCCGCTTTGTAGTGCTTGTACCGAGAAACTAACTTGAGCCTCTCCTCCTGTGCTTTCGTAGTCCTGACGATACAATTGAGCACCGCTCATACTATGCAAACTAATGGTAAAATCGGTATTGTTGTAATCCGATAGATCCACATGCAATTCGTTGGCCACTGGATTCGGATAAATACTTACCTCGGGTTCTGTAAATACATCTTCAATTCCGGTTATGCTTGCCACCTCAATTTCAAATTCCTGGGTTTCGCCATACTCTGCATCCGAAACTTCTAGTGAAATGCTGAAATTTCCTCCCTCACCAGGAATTCCCGATAAACTGGCTGTTCCATCTTCATTGTCAACCAATGTTATCCAAGCTGGAATTTCGATAGCACTTACCGTACAAACATCATTGTCAAAATCAGTGTATTCTATGGAATAAATATACTCCTCGCCTACTGTGGCTTCCAGAATTGGCTCGCTAAGAAATTCTGGAGCCTCATTCACATCCGTAACATGAAGGGTAAACATATCATCATAGATTAAGCCATCCTGATCGCTAACAATCACTTTTACTGAATAGCTAATGTGATCTTCGAAGTTGAATTCATCTTTGGAAACAATTTGATCCCCATTCGTTTCGAAATATTTGTTCTCAGACAAAGTATAAGTGAAAGTCTGATCAGCATCAACATCTGTGGCTGTTAGTGTTCCTACTTCGGTTCCAATTGCAGAATTCTCGGCAATTGTTGCATTAGATAGCTGAATGGCTGTTGGGGCATCATTTGCATCTGTAATAGTAATGCTTAAACTCTCGGCATAAGTCAAACCTCCCTGATCGGTAACAGTAATTTCTACTGAATAAGAATCCGGTGTTTCAAAATCTAAGCTGGTTTTCGTGACTAGCTTGTCTTCTGAAATTTCAAAGTTATCATTCTCTGTAATTGCGTAAGTAAAGCTTTGATCGGAATCCTCATCAATGGCGGTAAGTGTTCCTACTTCGGTTCCAATTG
>NZ_JBFHJW010000126.1:0-2600 GCF_041595635.1 Labilibaculum sp. | reverse complement strand
GTACCAAGAAGTGTAGTGAGTAAAAGTGTAAAAACAAATTTCATGTGTTTATAATTTTCTTTCAATGGTCATATAGCCTGTCCCGCGAAATGCGGGAGAACTCGCCAGAATTAATCATCCTTTTGTGTGCGAAACAATTCCCATGGCTCGTTTCATATACTCTAATAATTTATTTGTCATATAGCCTGTCTTTCATCTATCGGGAGAACTCGTTGTGATTAATGTCTTCCCCCGCTTAGACGAGACTGGTTGTGTATTCAAAAGTTAATTGAATGCAATAACCCGTGTAAGTTAAACTTTCGCTTAGGGTTCAGGGTTGCCTCATTCAACTATCCGGCAGAGCCGTTTTGTGAAATTGTATATGTTTTTTCTCTGTTTTATTTTTTGTTTTGGTCATGTTGGTTTCTTATTTGTATTCAAAAGTAAGATTTAAAAAGCTTTTTGTTCGCTCCAGCGTCTAAAAAATAAATCATAGACCGCATAAAATGCTTCTCCATGTTCATCATAATCTTTGTAAATCAGTTCGGCATTCAATAAAGCTTTAATGGCTTTTAGTACGGTAGCAGATGAACTCAGTTTGTATTTTTTTAAGAAAGCTTGTGCGGTTGGTTTGTATGTTTTTCCTTGTTTTGCAATGGCTTTTAAAACTTTCCATTGGTTTTTAGCTAACATATTCCTGAAAGAAAAAAATAAAACTTCCTGTTCTTTGAGTATCAATGAGGCTTCCGCTTTCCAATCAGCACTTGTAATATTTCTGGTGCGACGAGCAAATACCCGATTGCATAAAACCTGAGTAAAATAAGTATGTCTGTCTGTCCAATCTAACATTTGCTCTGCGATATCTCTGGAAACGTGGTATTTGTATTTTGAAAATAGATCGACAATAAAGTCGGTATATGCCTCTTGTTCAATTTTTTTTAGTTGTACGATTTGCGAGCTTCGGTAAAACGGACGTTGAGGTGAACCAAATAACTCAGCCATTAAATGTTGCTGACTTCCTGAAAAAATAAAAACAACATTATTCAGATGTTGTATCCGTGTTCGTAACCAGGCATCAACATTTTTTTCAGGATAATTTAGTATTTGTTGAAATTCATCGATGGCTATCACAATTTTTTGGTTTTGCTGCTCAAGAAATTCAAAAACGGAGCCGATGTTCGTTTTTGTTTCTTCATGACTTATTGAAAAAGAGGCTTGAGGTAAGCCATTCAGAGGGTCGAAACTAATGGTTGGTCGAAGGCTGGTAAAAAAATTCCAGATGGTTTTACCAAATTTCGATTTCTGAGGTGTTTGACTCATGATCGCAGTGGCAAGAATATTCAAAAGCTGGTTCATGTTTTCTGTTTCCAGTAAATCAACATAAATACCGTGATATTCTGTGGGTAGTTGATCTAATACATGCTGAATTAATCCTGTTTTACCTATCCTCCTGATAGCCATTATAGTGGTGGAATTGCCATTGTAAAGATTATCTTTAATGGTTTGTGTTTCAATCTTCCTGTCACAAAAATAGTCAGAACCCTGATAATTATTAACCAAAAATGGGTTTGATATCTTGGTCTTTGTCATCTGTTATATTGGTAAGTATTTGTTTATGAATGATTAGATAAATATAGTGACTTTGTTTTAACTTACCAAAAGTAACTTACTAAAGGTGTTGTTATAAAGGTGAGCAGTTTTTGATTGTTTTATAAGAAGAATATTGAATTTCTATGAAATATAAAGTAATATTGCGTATCATTATACATACAATTAGAGTTTAGTTTTTTATTTTTTTTGTTAAAAAACAGAATGAGCCTGCTAGTTAAATAGTGCATATGCTTTTGTTTGTCTGCGTATTATGTAGCAAAAAAGTTTTTGTTTTTTAGATTATTAAGGCGTATCGCTAATAATTAATTACCAAAGGCCAATAACCTAAAGCCATTTGATAAGGAATCAATAAAGTCAATAGAATGCCATACAAGGAACCTAAAATAGAAAAGCTGTATTATACTATCGGAGAGGTGGCCGAGATGTTTGATGTAAATACTTCCTTAATTCGCTTTTGGGAGAAGGAATTTGCTATTATAAAGCCGTTGAAAAATAAAAAAGGGAACCGTCTTTTTACTCCTGCAGATATTGAGAACTTTCACTTGATCTTTCATTTGGTAAAGGAAAAAGGAATGACTCTGAAGGGGGCTCAGAAAAAACTGGAAGAGAATCATGACGATACAGTCAATAACTTTGAGGTTGTATCTAAATTGAAGGACATCAGAGCTATGCTGATTGAGATGAAGGAAAACTTAGGGAAGGAAAATAAAATCGAGGATTCAACAGAATAAATGGATCAGCCTTTTTATCAGGAAGGCCTGCTAAATGTTAATTTTGTGAAGGCCACTATTGACTTATTGAATATTTGATATTTAAAAATTACGATAGGGGACATTAACCAGGATTATAATCAAAAATGGCTTGTGAATAATTATTATGTAGTTATTTTTTGTATTGAAGAATAGTCCTGACAAACAATACGATTATATGATTTTCAACTAAAAAATATGCGGATACAACAAGTAACTGATATTCTTGACGACTTTGCACCTCCCGCTTTACAGGAGAGT
>NZ_JBFHJW010000125.1:0-2794 GCF_041595635.1 Labilibaculum sp. | reverse complement strand
TATAATTTTCCTGTCCTTTAAAATCGATGTATAAATCGCCAAAAGGCTGGTAAGCTTTTTGATGAAGTGGTACACTCATGAACTCTTTAGCAGCTAAAATTTGCGCATCCAATTGCTTTCCTTCTGCAAGTAGCTGTCTGATTTTTGCCAAATGTTTACTTGCTCCTTTGTGCGCATAATCGTGAGGTTCTCCAGTCCATAGCGTTTCCTCGTTAAACTGGATATGCTCCTGCTGAACGCCACCATAAATCATTGCACCCAACCGGCCATTGCCAATAGGAAGAGCATCCGTCCATTTTTGAGCTGGCTGCTCATAACTCAATTTATAGTTGTTTTGGGCAGTTGTCTCTAGGGCGATAAATCCCATAAAAACAACGAATAAAACCAACATTTTCTCTCTCATACTCTTCTTATTATATTTTAGCAGTATTCGTATTTATTGTTTTTCTACTTCCACATAAAAAGGCATTCTATAAAGCTTTTTATCCTTTGTCTTTAGTATGACAATCGGAACAATATCTGCTTCGCCAACTTTTAAATGGAAGTTTCCGAGTGAAATTTTACTGTCCATTGGCTTCGGAAAAATAAATAAGTGCTTCTCTTCACCAATTCGTAATTCTATTTCACAATCATTTTCAATCGCTTTTTTAAAGTATAGATTGAACGCGTATTTTCCCTCTGTAGCAATATCAGTTTTCCAGTAAACGACTCCATTTTTTGCATTTTCATGCGCAATAAAATGAACATCGTTTAGGTTTAAAACACTTGGATTTTCATGCTCGGTTCCTATAATTATTCTAGGAGATTGCATTGCATTCTTCGATGCCTGTAATTCCTCTATCCAAGAATTCATTTCTGATTTTAGTGCCGCGGCTGCCTCTTTATTGCTGTCAACAACATTATTCAACTCGTAAGGATCATTGGTTAGATCAAACAGCTCAAACTTTTCAATTCCCGCTTCTTCATCACAATTTCCAACCAACTTAAACTCGCCATTACGAATCATCATATTTTTATATTTCTCGGGCGCTCTACGTGTCCAATATCTGCAAATGGAACGCTCTCCTAAGGCAGTTTTCTCTCCAGTCAGCAAAGGCAGTAAACTCACGCCATCAATTTTCCTGTCGGATGGAATTTCACCTCCACAAAGTTCTGCCAGAGTTGGGAAAATATCGAAATGCGATGCTGTAGCTGTTATATCTCTGTTCCCTTTAAATTTCTTTGGATAGCGCCAAAACGAAGGCACTTGAATTCCGCCCTCGTAAACCGATGATTTTCGGCCACGCATTCCGGCCAAATAGCGATATGGAATAGGTCCATTATCGGTCATAAAAATGACTAGTGTATTTTCGTCCAACTTAAGTTCATCTATTTTATTTAGTAAGCGTGCAAGGTTATCATCGATATTCGAAACCATGGCGTAAACCTTCCTGGCTTTTTCCTTCATATCTTCATTCATATCAGGAAATGGTCTATCGTCGTTTTCAAATCCAGAAGCTGGGTCAATATCTTTATACTTGTCGTAATATTTCTGAGGGACTTGTAATGGATCGTGTGGCGCATTAAATGCCAAATAAAGAAAGAAAGGCTCTTCCTTTTTCTCCTCGATAAAATGAATTGCTGCATCGGTAAAAACATCCGAGCAATAGCCTTCACTTTCAACCATTTCGCCATTTTCCCAAAGTGTAGGATTAAAATAGCTGGTATTTCCTTTGAGGTGATTGGGCCAATCGCCCCATTGTCCCATTCCTCCTGCCAAATGATGCAAGGCATAATCGAAGCCCTGATCTTCAGGTCTACAAGGATAATTATCACCTAAGTGCCATTTCCCAATCATTCCGGTAGTGTAACCAGCTTTCTTAAGCATTTCGGCAATGGTAATTTCAGAAGAAGCCATGATTGCTCCTCCCTGGTAGGTATCACGAACTCCTGTTCGTAATGGGTAACGGCCAGTTAGTAAGGCTGAGCGAGTTGGAGCACACACAGGTGAAACCAAAAACTCATCGAAGCGAACACTTTCACTGGCCAGCTGATCAATAACTGGAGTTTTAACATGAGGATTTCCGTAAAAACCCAAATCACCAAAACCCTGATCATCTGTCATGATTAAAATAACATTGGGCTGATCTGAAGTATCTGAATTCCCACAGCATACAAGCGTGAAAGCCAAAACAACACAAGCAAATGCAACAATTTGATTATTAATCATTTATTCAGTTTCTTTAACTTTATTACTATTTTGCGACAGTACTGTTTTATTCTCATAAAACAGTACTTTACTCATCGCAAAATTTTCAATCAATTAGATCATGGCTCTATCTATCGCCAAAATTCATGACTGTTATTTTTTATCATTCCAATGCTTCGCAATAATGTCCAAAATTTCCGGATTATCTTCATCTAAATCACCAACTTCTTGACGTTGCTTCAAAAGTTCCACCTTCATTTCTTTAATTATTTCCTGATATTGAGGATCTTGATATGCATTATGTAGTTCATTTGGATCTTCCTGAAGATCGTAGAAATCCCAAAACTTACCCGTTTCTTCTCCTTCTAAATATTTATTATCCTTGAAACCATTACCATAACAAAAAGCCAACTTGTAACGTTCCCCTCTGATTCCAAAATGACCTGGACGACGAGTTTCGTGTTGCCAGTAACGATAGTAGGCATACTTTCTCCAATCTTTAGGCGTTTCGCCAACTAAATTTTTACGAAAACTACGTCCCTGCATGCTTTCTGGATAATCAGCATTAGCATAATCAGCAAATAAAGCCGAGTAATCCACATTTTC
>NZ_JBFHJW010000124.1:0-3281 GCF_041595635.1 Labilibaculum sp. | reverse complement strand
TGGAAGTTTTCCAACCCCATTTGGACCAACCAACAATTGCGCATGACTTACTCTATTTTCTTTAACGGTTTGTATGAACTGATGCTTAACAGTTTCCAGTCCAATTATATCTTTAAATTGCATGAAATAAATTTCGATTCTGTGATGAGCTTTCCTTTGCGGAGAAAAAATCTCTGTTTCCGAGCCAAATAAAATGCAAAATTAGCCACAAAAACACATTAGACTACCCAAAGTTAAAAAAATATCCAAGTGCATTGATAAAAGTAGCCATCTTGCTCGTTTGAAGTCCACAAATATGACGTTTTAAAGCCTAAAGTCAATTTTTCATTTTTCTCGCAATCGTTGCAAAACCAAGGAATCCGACAAGTAAACCCTTGTATTAATTAGGCATAGAAGAAATCGTAATTTCTTTTTTGCACTGATTTGTAGAAAAAGCTACCTTTGCTAACACGAAAAAAAAACTAACAAAAATAAGATCATGCAAAGTATCGACACTTACAATTTTTCAGGAAAAAAGGCGATAATCCGAGTAGATTTCAATGTGCCTTTAAACGATCAATTCGAAATTACTGATGACACACGAATTCGTGCTGCTTTACCTACTATCAAAAAAGTATTAGAAGGAAATGGTTCTGCTATTTTAATGTCTCACTTGGGACGACCAAAGGGAAAAGATGAAAAATTCTCATTAAAGTATATTGTTGCTCACCTTAGCAAATCGATTGGTGTTGATGTAAAATTTGCTGACGATTGTATTGGTGATAGTGCTAAAGAAATGGCTGCTGCATTAAAACCTGGTGAAGTTCTTTTACTTGAAAACCTTCGTTACTACGATGAAGAGAAAAAAGGTGATGAAGCTTTTGCAAAAAAATTAGCCGATTTAGCTGATCTTTGGATCAATGACGCTTTCGGAACTGCTCACCGTGCTCACGCTTCTACTGCTGTTATCGCGAAGTTTTTCCCTGAAGCTAAAATGTTTGGTTACGTAATGGAAAACGAACTATCAAGCGTTGATAAAGTATTAAAAGATACAAAACGTCCGTTGACTGCAATTATGGGTGGAGCTAAGGTTTCCTCTAAAATTGAAATCATCCAAACTTTAATGGCAAAAGTTGATCATTTGATTATTGGTGGTGGTATGACTTACACTTTTGTGAAAGCAATTGGTGGAACAATCGGAAACTCATTAGTAGAAGATGACAAATTAGAAACTGCTAGAGAAATCTTGAAAAAAGCGAAAGAAAACAACGTGAAACTTCACCTTGCTACCGATGCTTTAATTGCTGATGACTTTTCGAACGATGCAAATACTAAAGCTTGCGACGTAAACGCAATTCCTGAAGGATGGATGGGATTAGATGTTGCCGATGCTACTATCGAAAGCTTCAAAAAAGTAATCGAAGAATCGAAAACTATTCTTTGGAATGGTCCTGTTGGCGTATTCGAAATGGATACTTTCGCAAAGGGAACCAAAGCCATTGCTGATGCCATTGTAACTGCTACTGAAAAAGGTGCTTTCTCCTTAATTGGTGGTGGCGACTCGGTTGCTGCAATCAACAAATACGGTTTGGCTGACAAAGTAAGCTATGTTTCAACTGGTGGTGGTGCTTTACTAGAGTACATCGAAGGAAAAGAGCTTCCTGGTGTAAGCGCAATCCGAGGATAATAAAATCCAAAATACTTTCCTTAGGGAAATTCAACGCAGTTCTGTAATGGGACTGCGTTTTTTTATTCGGTTTGAACAAATGAAGCGTAAACATTTTTCAATTATATTCGTAACGTAAACCTGACTATAATTCTAATGCCATTTTATGAAAAAATTTCTACTTGTATTTATATCTTTATTTTCCATCCTTTTCCTTAAAGTGGAGCTTGTCCAAGCTCAGGTAGATAGTTTGCACTACCTCCCTCCCATGTGTTCTTTTACCAATTCTTCTAGCAATGTTAAAAACCACAGAATGGTGCTTACCACATCGGAAAGTACTGCTTTTACGGTAACCATAACAAATAACGATGGTTCTTTTGTTAAAACAGTAAGTTTATCAAGCTCTTCCCCGAAAAAAGTTGATTTAGATTGGCCAAAAACTATCTTGGAATCTCAGGGAATCATCGGAACCGGTGATTTAAATACCGTTCTCGACACCGAAGGCTTGATTGTATCGGGTTCAAAGAAATTTTTTGTCAATGTTCAAAACGTATCAACAGCCCAGGGCGATCTGCTAACATCAAAGGGAACAACCGGATTAGGAACTGATTTTTACAGTGGTCACATGTACTCACAAACAGGTGGATATGATGATCAAAACGGTCATTTTATTGGCGTTATGGCTACTGAAAACAATACCAATATCACCTTCAGTAATCCAAGAGTGATATTTACCGGACAAACGTCCAATACATTTACAATTAGTTTAAATAAAGGTCAATCAGTAGTAATCGGAATTAGCATTGTTAATTTACTAAAACAAACCTCTAATTTAAATGATGTGAATGGAACCCATATCACCTCTAACAAACCCATAGCGGTGAGTTCCGGATCCATGTGTGCTTCAGGTTACGGAAATAGAAATCCAGGTAGAGATGTTGGATTTGATCAATTGGTACCCACTGATGTAGTAGGTGATGAATACATACTTATTAAAGGTGAAGGTATAAGTGGTGGAGCTCAATACAATGAAAAAGCATTGGTTGTAGCCACAGAAGACAATACAAATATCTACTTAAATGGAAGTTCTACAGCTGAGACAACATTGAATCAAGGTGAATATTACTTTACTGACTATACTGATTTTGGAACAAATAAAAACCTATACATTCGATCTGACAAAAATATCTTTTGTTATCAGACTTTATCGGGAGCAAACAAAAAGCAAACAGCAGGTTTTTGCTTTATTCCTCCACTAAAATGTACTGCCGACAAAGAAGTAACCATTGCCTATGCGAATAAATTATCAACTTTAACGGTTAGCCCTATTCTTAAACTAGTGAGCCAGGAGGGATCAACCATTACAATAAATGGATCTGAAGTTACCAGTTTTAACAAATCAGTAGCAGGAAACACCTACTGGGAAACCTACGATATTCCAGAGGCAACACTTGCAAATCATCTTGACTCCAATGGCGATTATAATTTTGAAATTGTTTCAACGGGTGCTTTAAATGCCATGCTTGCCGTAGAAAGTAATAATGTTGGTGGTGGTGGTTACTTTTCTGGTTTTGGAGATGTGCCACAAATAGAGCAGAATCCTGAAATAGAGTCGGAAGGTCTTTGTGGCGACAAT
>NZ_JBFHJW010000123.1:0-3303 GCF_041595635.1 Labilibaculum sp. | reverse complement strand
TTTTTTTAATTATTTTCACAAACCAACTTCGCTGTTTAATTTAACATGCGAAAATATAAAGAAATTAAATAAAACAACTCTATTTTACGATATAAAACCGAAAGATGACTAAAATCAATTTCTCAGACGAATATTTTATGCGGCAAGCACTTAACGAAGCTAAAATTGCCTTACAAAAAGACGAGATCCCGGTTGGGGCAGTAGTGGTTTGCAATAAGCAAATCATATCCAAAGCACACAACCTAACAGAAACACTCAATGACGTGACTGCACATGCCGAAATGCTGGCCATTACAGCTGCTGCAGAATTTCTCGGGGGAAAATACCTGAACGAATGCACATTATATGTTACGCTCGAACCCTGCAGCATGTGCGCCGGTGCACTTGCATGGTCACAAATTGGCAAAATAGCATTTGGGGCTAAAGACGAAAAAAGAGGTTTTTCAAAACACACACCCCCTATTTTACACCCAAAAACACAAATAATTCATACTATTTTAGAAGATGAGTGCTCAGAATTAATAAAAAACTTTTTCAAATCTAAAAGATAATTTTTATACCTCCTTGAATTTTCATATTTTTACAGTTACAAATCAGGATACAAATTTTATCACCTGATTTACACAAGCTACCTTGCCATCGCAGCGTGACTGATGACAAATATTTATCGTTCATTCTTTGATTAAGACTGGCAATGTATCTGATAAACGATGATAAATTTAATGAGATGAAATTTGAAGAAATTTATGCTGAATTAGAAGAGTGCGGCACTGAAAAAAACAGGAAAACATACAAACAACAAGGAGGAAAGGGAGAACTTTTTGGGGTAAGTCGTACCGATTTGCAACGACTCAAAAATAAAATCAGCTCCCCCGAAGGCAAAAAGGGCATAGATCACTCTTTAGCCCAAAGGCTTTGGAAAACACGTAATATCGATGCCCGAATCCTCGCTTGTATGGTTGCTGACCCACAAAAAATTACCCGCAACGAAGCTAACAAGTGGGTTTCTGTTATTCGCTACAGCGTTATAGCCGACTACTTTGCCGATTTAATTGCTCAAACACGATTTGGCATAGACATTATGTACTTATGGATACAATCACCTGACGAATACATAAAAAGGGTGGGTTTTTCCATTTTAAATTACTTTGCCTGCAACGATGATTCCAGAAGCGAACTATTCTTCAATGCCTTCCTGCAAAAAATAAAACAAGAAATTCAATTTTCTCCCAACAAAGCAAAAGAAGCTATGAACAACTGCCTGATCTCCATTGGCAGCAGAACCAAGTTATTGCGTAATAACGTACTGGATGTAGCTGAATTTATTGGCCCTATTGAGATTGACCAGGGTGAAGATTCACCTAAAACCATTGTAATTGAAGAACATTTAAATAAAATATGGAGTAAAAAATTGACTACCTAAACATTACTTTACTCTACATTCCAACAAAGAGCTTTGTAAACTTATACTACAAGGCTCTTTTTTTGATTATCTTTGCCAAAAATAAAAAAGATACGATTTTGAGGTTTATTGATTTCAACATTAACAGTCCGTTATTAAATGCCCTTTCTGACATGGGCTTTAATGAAGCCACTCCTATACAGGAACAGCTTTTTCCTATTGCTATGTCAGGAAGAGATGTAGTAGGCATTGCGCAAACCGGTACCGGAAAAACTATTTCCTACATCTTGCCTTTGTTGCGAAATTTAAAATTTAGCAAACAACGGCATCCCAGGATTTTAGTATTGGTTCCTACACGAGAGTTGGTTGAGCAGGTTGCAGGAGAATTTACCAAACTAACCACTTATATGAACGTAAGGGTTGTTGGGGTATACGGAGGCACCAATATTAACACCCAGAAACAACAGGTTTATGAAGGTCTGGATATATTGGTAGCTACTCCCGGTAGATTAATCGATCTTTGTTTAACAGGAACCTTACGATTAAAATCCATTCAGAAACTGGTAATCGATGAGGTTGATGAAATGTTAAATCTTGGTTTTAGGCCTCAACTGGAGCGAATCATTGACCTTCTGCCTGAAAAAAGACAGAACCTAATGTTTTCTGCAACATTAACCTATGATGTTGACGAGCTCATAAAGCACTTTTTCTATAATCCCATAAAAGTAGAAGTTGCACCTACAGGTACTCCAGTAGAAAAAATATTTCAATCAGGATACAAAGTCCCTAACTTTTATACAAAAATAAACCTGTTACTTTATTTATTGGATGTGAACCATGGCATGGATAAAGTTTTACTTTTTGTAAAGAACAGACAGATTGCAGACATCCTTTACAGCAACCTGGAAGAAATGTTTGAAGACGAGATTGGTGTTATCCACTCCAATAAATCGCAGAACTTCAGGTTTAGAATGGTAAAAGAATTTACAGAAGGAAGCTTGCGCATATTAATAGCAACCGATCTGATATCCCGAGGTCTGGACATATCAAATGTAAGCCACGTAATTAATTTCGACCTACCCGACGAAGCTGAATCATACATTCACCGTATTGGCAGAACCGGACGTGCCAAGGCTGAAGGAAATGCCATATCTTTTGTTGCTGAAAACGAAATCAGCTCTTTACACAGGATTGAGAAATTAATGAATAGCCCCATTGAACTTGAAGAGTTACCTGAAAAAGTTGAGATTTCAGACTTACAACTGGATAGTGAAACACCTGAGATTGCAGGTAAAACACTGATAAAAACACCAAAATTAGATGCCACCAAAGGAACTGCCTTTCACGACAAGAAAGACAAAAACAAAAAAATTAACCAAGGTGGATCATACCGTAGAAAATTAGCAATCAAATATAAAAAACCAAAAACCAGAGGGCAAAAAAGAAAATAATCCTTTAACCAAACTTTACCCTTTCTTTTCAAACCTACTGGTATTGTACCTGTTAATCACAAGCCCTAAGCGTAAAATTTTATAAACTATTTTAAACATCCCGATTTATACCTTTTTTCTGTCCTAATCTCTTATCGCATCTACATTCTTATTTAAATAAATGTTAATCCCCAAATACATCTATCCTTTATTAAATAAATGTTGTATTTTTCGAACATATACATATTATAAAACAAGAATAATACCTGTTTTTTTTTAATTTAACCACTTCAGCCAATAAAGTAGAACTAATCATCAACTTTGCTTTTTACTCAATATTGGCTGGTCATTTTCTTAACAAGAAGTGCTATAAGTATTTTTTATTTGAATAAAAATCATGAATACTGAGAAAAAGAGATTAAAAGATTGTGCCAACGAAAATATACCCTGGAAAAAGTGGGGACCTTACCT
>NZ_JBFHJW010000122.1:0-3365 GCF_041595635.1 Labilibaculum sp. | reverse complement strand
TAAAGATTCCGATCAAGTTGATATTTCTTCATGGTCTTGGATCGAAGCGACTTTGTAATGGGTTCATGGCAGATCGCAAAACAGATAGCTAGTAAGATTAGTTGAAATAAATACAGATGATTACAGAAAGGCAGATCTTTATAGGTCTGCCTTTTGCTTTGTTTTAGCTCAAAAAAAAATCCAGTGAGGATTGCCTCACTGGATGATATTATTAATTCCAAAATTTTCTAATGGTATAAATTGGTATACAAATACCTTTTAATATTTCTTTTGGGTGTTTTTTTAAATTCCTCGGGGAAGAGAACAACTCGCGATATTTTCATGTAAGCAGGAAAATTCTTGTTTACAATCTGTTTGTTTGCATTTACTGCTTCTTCAATTTCAGATTTGTCTAATCCTTCGGCATCGCAGGCTTCGTAATCGGGATAAATAAGGGCAATTAATTTATGATCCTTATCATCGGTAATAATCGATTCCTGAATAAACGGCATGTTATTCAACCGTGCTTCAATTTCTTCTGGGTAAATATTTTGTCCCGATGGTCCTAGTAACATGTTTTTGCTTCTACCTTTGATGTAAATGAAATCATCCTTATCAATAATTCCAAGGTCACCCGTACTCAACCAATTATCCTTATCAAGTGCTTCTTTGGTGGCTTCTGGATTTTTATAGTAGCCTTTCATCACATTACTACCTTTTACCTGAATTTCGCCTACTATTTGGTAAGGATCAGCAGAATTGATTCTTACCTGCATCCGATCAACTACACTTCCACAGGAATGGGCTCGGAAAATTGCACTGGAACTGTAACTAATTAGCGGTCCACATTCAGTCATGCCATAACCAACGGTAAACGGGAATTCAATTTTCTTAAGAAAATCTTCCACTTCCTTGCTTAAAGCAGCGCCACCTATAATAATCTCAATAAAATTGCCACCAAAAGTCTCTACCAGGGTGTTTTTAATTTTTTTATAGATTTTCTTTTCGAGTAATGGGATTTTAAGCATCAGTTTTACCCTTCTGCTTTCCAAAACGGGAAGAATCTTTCTTTTGTAGATCTTTTCCATGATTAATGGAACCAGACAAATGAGTCGGGGTTGTACATCCTGAAACGCTTTGGTGATTATTTGTGGCGTTGGTACTCTTGAAAGAAATACAACATGACAGCCACAACAGAATTCAGTTAAGAATTCAAACAAACAGCCAAATACATGAGCTAAAGGTAAAAAAGAAACAACCTTGTCTTGCGGACGCAAATCAATATGGTCGAACCCAATTTGAACATTCGAATACAACGATTCGTAGGCCAGCATAACACCTTTCGAAAAACCAGAAGTACCAGATGTGTAGGATAAAACGGCGATGTCTTTATCTTTCTGATTGGCGTAATTCAGATGATTTTTATCGACTTTATTTGCTTCTGCTTCTTTATTGCTTTTGGCAATTGCTTTCTCTAGCTTACCAGAGGGTGAGCAAAGAACTTCAAAATTCCCTAAGGAGATGATTCCCTTTAATTTTTTGATTTTGGTATCATCAATTTTATTGAAAATATTTTCGGTCGTAAAGAGTAATTTGGCTTCCGAGTGATTGATGATGTGGTGGATATCATTGGAATTAAAATCAGGAAGAATAGGCACAATAACAGCACCATAGGTAATGGCACCCAAATAGGTAACAGCCCAATTGTTTAGGTTCCGACCAATCAAGGCAATTTTATCTTCTTTTTTTATTCCTAATTCCTTAAAAAGAAGGTGCATCCAATTTATTCTTTGGGCAACTTCCTCATAGGTAAGCGTATCTTTCTGATAATTCGAAAAAGCTGGATGCTCCCAGTTTTTTTGTATCGTTTCGCGAATAGAATCTATTAACTTATTTTGAATCATATAGTTACTAGTTGTTTAAGAGGCGTAAAGGTACTAATCTTGATAAAAAATCATAATGACATTTTCCCATATTTCCCTCTTGAAGCATATAAGTGTCATTAAATCAAATGTTTGACACTGTTGATTTAATAGTGAAAAAAGTAAGTATTGAGATATAAAGGCGGTTCAAAAGGCAAACTAAACTTCATGTTAAGTAGATTTTTATACTGTAATTGAGAGCTGATATTTACCTTTTTTCGAATTATATGGGTCTTGCTAAGCTTAATTCAAAACCAATTTTATATTTTTGTAAACTTATTATCTCATTAACCATTATATAGAAACATGGAACAGAAAAGAATTAAGATCAAAGATCTGTTAATTTCGAATGAAGTTGGCAGCGAAGTAAATGTGAAAGGGTGGGTTAGAACAAAGCGTGGAAATAAGCAAATTAATTTCATTGCATTAAATGATGGTTCTACAATTCAAAATCTTCAGATCGTTGTTGATGTTCCTAATTTTAATGAGGATTTACTAAAGAAAATTTCTACAGGAGCTGCTATCTCAGTAGTTGGCGAAGTTATTGAATCGCAGGGAAGCGGACAAAGCGTTGAAATTGCAGCTAAAACTATTGATGTGTTAGGTACTGCCGATCCCGACAAATATCCTTTGCAACCTAAAAAACACTCTTTGGAGTTCTTGAGAGAAAAAGCTCACCTTCGTTTTCGTACTAGTACCTTTAGTGCAGTATTTCGTATTCGTCATGCCATGGCATTTGCGGTTCATGAATTCTTTAATAAAAAAGGATTCTTTTATATGCATACACCACTAATAACAGGTTCGGATGCTGAAGGTGCGGGTGAAATGTTTCGCGTAAGTACCTTAGATGCTAAGAATCCTCCTTTGAATGAGGATGGTAGTGTTAATTACAAGGAAGACTTTTTTGGGAAAGAAACAAATTTAACTGTTTCAGGTCAGTTGGAAGGCGAGCTTGGCGCTATGGCTTTGGGCGAGATTTATACCTTTGGGCCTACTTTTCGTGCCGAAAATTCAAATACAACACGTCACTTGGCAGAGTTTTGGATGATAGAACCAGAAATGGCTTTCTATGATATTACCGATAACATGGATTTGGCTGAAGAGTTCCTGAAATACATGATTAAATATGCTTTGGATAATTGCATGGAAGATCTTGAATTCTTAAGCAAGAGATTGCAGGAAGAGGAGAAAGGCAAAAAAGCTGAGGATAGATCAATGGAATTGATCGAGAAATTGAAATTTGTTTTGGAGAACGATTTTGTTCGCTTAACTTATACCGAAGCAATCGAAATTCTTCGCAACTCGAAACCAAACAAGAAGAAAAAATTTCAATATGTAATTGAAGGTTGGGGTGCCGATCTTCAATCGGAACACGAAAGATATTTGGTAGAGAAGAAATTTCAAAAACCAGTTATTCTAATCGATTATCCGAAAGAAATTAAATCCTTTTACATGAAGCAAAAC
>NZ_JBFHJW010000121.1:0-3870 GCF_041595635.1 Labilibaculum sp. | reverse complement strand
GTTGGCACTACATTTTTTGTAAATTTACCGAACCACAGTACAAGGAAAGAATAATTATTTTCTATTCATTACTTCATTCTGCTTCAAAATAGCTTCTTTATGAATCATTCTTAATAATTGAGCCATAAAAGATTCAGATAATCCTAGTGATTTTCCCAATTCAATACCTTTTTCACGCACTTTTTCCCAACGTTGAAGTTGAAGAATAGTCATGTTTTTATCTGCCTTGTATTCACCAATCTCTTCCACAATATTCATACGCAGTGCTAACAATTCGATGAGCTGTGAATCAACCGAATCGATCTGATCGCGATATTTCTCAAGTTGATTATCTTCGCGTTCATCAATAGACGATAAACGACAAACTAGACTTCGAAGTATCTTATCTAGTTCTACAGGTGTAATCTGAGGCAAATCGCTATCCGATTGATTTGGGTCAAAGTGAGTCTCAATCATCAAACCATCCATATTCAAGTCCAACGCTTTTTGGGCCATTTCGGGGATGTATTTGCTAGTTCCGGCTATATGACTCGGATCGCAAAGAATAGGCAAATTATGAAAACGAGATTTTAATTCGATGGGAAATTCCCATTTTGGGATGTTACGAAATTTTGTTTTCTCGAAAGGATAAAAACCTCGGTGTATGGCTGCCAATCGGGAAATGCCAGCTTTATTGATGGTTTCGAGAGCTTCAATCCATAAGTTAATATCTGGATTAATTGGATTTTTCACCATCACAGGAACATTCATTCCTTGCAAAGCACTCGCCAGTTCTTGCACTGAAAAAGGATTTGAGGATGTACTAGCTCCCACCCAAAGAATATCAACATTGTGTCTCAAGCACATTTCAACATGTCTGGGTGATGCAACCTCAACCATAGTAAGCAAGCCAGTTTCCTGTTTCACTTGATTCAACCATTGAAAAATATCTAAACTTCGGTCACCGAAAGATTTTGTTGCCATTTGCGGTTTCCACACTCCTGCACGAAAAATCTTTACCTGATCAATCTTTTTCAATTCTCTTGCAGTTGTTAGTAACTGTTCTTCCGATTCAACCACAGAAGGACCACTTATTACTATTGGTCTTGTATCCAACCTCTTAAACCAAGTATCCATTGGTTTACAATTCTCCAATCCGCTCATATATTCAATTTAAAACACCCCAATACCAAAGCTGGTATTAATCGAACAAAAATACACTTTTAAATGACATCGTAAAATAGTATTACAAACAGAATTGGCATTCTCGTGAGAATGCCAATTACTGAACTATTATTCATTTTCTATTTTTGTGCCTAATTTTCTAATTGTGAAGCGAATGGCCTTATAACTAACATAGATTAAAAGTGGCCAAGTAAGCAACCAAATTATTGATGATATATACATGATATTTTCTTTTTATTAATATAAATGATCTCCTGCATCCATTTCCTCAACCGTAATATTATCTCGGTTGATAGCTCTCCATGCCCAAACAATATAGGCAATTACAAAAGGAACCATCAAGGAAACATAGCTCATCGCGCTAAGCGTGTAATGAGAAGAGGAAGCATTTTGAATGCTTAAGGAAGATTGTAAATCGGCCAATGAAGGATAAAAAGGAGTATTATTAAATCCTGCTAAAAGAAATAATGAGAACACGACTAATATTGTCCCTGCTCCCGAAAACCAGATTCCTTTTGTATATTTTTCTAATAAGTAAGATTTTCCCAATCCGAACAAAACGCCAACTACCCCTGCTAAAAATAAAATAAGAACAAGAGGCATGGCAATCAGGTTATGAAGATATTTAAACGACTCCATGCTTACGATGCTCGTTTTAGGATCGATGGCAAATCCATCCATCAGCAGCAAACGAATAACAAAAAACAGGAAGAAGACCAAAAAAGGAATTCCAGAAATCAACAACTGTTTTTTGGAACGAACATAAATCTGCTCATCGTCAATGCAATTCATAAAATATAAACTCCCCAATACTCTTGCCAAAAAGAAAACTGTTAATCCTAAAGCAAGATTGTGAATATTCAAAACGGCTTCTAATCCGCCGTAAGGGGTTGCCCATCGTGACTGATTAAAATCGTTCACAGTAAATTCGGCTCCATTAAAAAAGGTTCCCACTGCGGTTCCTATTAGGATGGTACCCAGCAAACCATTTATAAAAAGAAAGGCTTCGAAAGTTTTAGCTCCCCAAACATTATTTGGTTTACTTCGAAACTCGTAGGCAACGGCTTGAATAATAAAACAGAAAAGAATGGCCATCCAAACCCAGTAAGCTCCTCCAAATGAGGTAGAATAAAATAAAGGAAATGAGGCAAACATTGCTCCTCCAAAGGTAACTAGAGTAGTAAAAGTAAATTCCCATTTTCTCCCCAAAGCATTCACCACCATATTTCTCTCCATGGGCGATTTACCAATTCTATAGATTAAGGTTTGTCCGCCCTGAACAAACATCAGGAATACAAGAATACTGCCTAATAGCGAATCAATAATCCACCAATATTGCTGTAATGTTACGTGCGATAAATTTTCAAACATGACTATTTTCCTCCGTGATTAGGTCCAATTTTAATTTGCTTCAACATAATTTTCACCTCTGCAATTAATAGTCCTGTAAAAACTACAAAGAATAGGAAGAATGTAATTTTCACCGACATGCTATCGATATTCGAAACACCTGCCATTGTTGGCATCAAATCCTGAATCACCCATGGTTGACGTCCCATTTCGGCAACAATCCAACCACATTCCGAAGCAACATAGGCAAGAGGAATACTCCAAATCGCCAAACGTAAAAACCATTTTTTAGAAAGGATACTCTCCTTGTGAATAAAGAGCAAACTCAAAACAAATAATAGTATAAAATACATGCCCAAGCCAACCATAATGTGAAAGCTGTAAAAAGACATTGAAATAGGAGGAACTGTTTGGTAAGGATCATCGAAATAACCATAGCCAAAATATTTAAAATTGGCATCTAAATCTCTCAACGACTGCTCCGCTAATTCAGAATTAGATTCTTTTTTAGCCAATTTATAATCTTTCAAAGCAGCGATTGCCTTTCGCCCCATTTCCATTTTTACGCTAACTGGTGGATGAACTTCTCCATCATTATCGGTATAACCATCAATAATATCATGAACTCCTGGTACAAAAGCATCCCCATCGAGATAAGCCATGTAAGAGAGCATGTTAGGAATCTCAAGTTTAAAAGCAAAATCTTTCAAATTTTCATTTTCACTATCGCCTTCGGTTGTAGACATAAAACCTAAAGCGACCAAACCTGCTCCTCTAGAACCGTTGTAAAGCCCTTCCACAGCAGCAAATTTCATGGGTTGATCGCGAACAATTTCACGAGCCGAATTATCACCAGTTAAAACGGCAAACAAAGAAGTTATCAATCCGAAAACCGCAGCAACAACAATACTCTTTTTGGCAAAACTCACATGCGTCTTTTTAAGCAGATACCATGAGCTAACTCCAACAACAAAAACCGCCGCAAGAACATAGGAAGAAGAAATAGTATGCAAAAATTTATTCACTGCTGTAGGTGAAAATAAAACCTCCCAGAAATTATTCATTTCGTTACGTGCCGTGTCCGGATTAAAAGACATACCCACCGGATTCTGCATCCATCCATTTGCCACCAATATCCACAATGCAGATAAACTAGACCCGACCGCTACCAACCAGGTTGAAATTAGATGGAACTTTTTGCTCACTTTGTTCCAACCAAAAAACATGACGGCAATAAAAGTGGATTCCATAAAAAAGGCCATGATTCCTTCAATGGCAAGCGGCGCACCAAATATATCGCCCACGAACCAGGAATAGTTAGACCAATTGGTTCCAAACTCAAATTCGAGAATGATT
>NZ_JBFHJW010000120.1:0-3910 GCF_041595635.1 Labilibaculum sp. | reverse complement strand
CTTATTGCATTTAAATTCATCAGTCATTTTAAATAAGCTAGTCCGTCTATGCCACGAACATCTGAAACAAGCTGGCTTTTTGCCCGGTCTTTCAAAATCAACATTTATATCTCGATAAATCAGTTCCACATCCAAGCGTTCGCAGAAAGATTTCAGAAACTCCCGATCCACTTCGTAAGGCAATTCCAATACATTGATATGCACAGCAACAACCTCAAAATCCTGTTTCTTAAACTTACGCCTCAAAGCAAGAAGTTCGAGTAAAGCTAAAGAATCTTTACCTCCTGAAACTCCTACCAGTATTCTGTCACCATTCTCTATCAGATCAAAATCGCTAATGGCTTTCCCCATTCTTTTAGCAATTTTTCGCTGAAAATACTGATCTTTCTTTTCCTGCTCCCTCTTAGGCATTTTTACTTTATCCATTTTCTTTTCTTAAAGATGCCAAAAATAGAAGATTCTTTCCGAACTCACGATTTTTTGATCAATTTAAAATCAATTAGAATAAACTAGCTACAAATTCGCTCTCGGAAAACAGAATGCTTTGAGTTGGAAATAAAAAAGCAATAGAATCAACGAATTCTATTGCTTTTTCTCATTTAGTTTGTCTAGCTTTTTAGTTCAGTAGAGCTTCGATATTTTCTTTACCGTTGATGTCGGGGAATTTCTCCAATATTTTCCGAGCTAACTTTTGAGTCTCATTATTCTGCTTGTACTTCACATGCAGATTTAACAATGCAACATAGAAATTAGGGTTCTCAGGCTCAATTTTAATGGCGCTTTGTAGGTAGCTAACTGCTTTTTGTGGCAGTTCATTAAAATCGTACATCATGGCAATATTGTAGAAAATTCTTGAGTTTTGAGGCGAAAGTTTGGCAGCTTTTAGCATGTACTCAAGGGATTCATCGTAGCGTTTTTGTTCCGATAAAAATAGAGCATAAGTAAAAGTTGTATTTCCATCCTCAGGAACATTGTCCAGGTAATCTTTCAGCAAAATTTCCGTCTTTTTATATTCTCCTTTGCTATTGTAAAGAAGAGCCAGGTTAATCTTGATAGGATGAAGTTCATGATCCTGTTTCAGGGCTCTTTTATAGAATTCTTCGGCTTTGTCAATTTGTTTGGAATTGAAATAGAAATTGGCCAAATTAAATTTCCCGGAAGGAAAATCGGAATTGTATTCCAGAGCATCAAAATATTCTTTTTTGGCTTTTTTCAGTGCATCCTTATATTGATTTGGAATTTGATCGTTGCTGGTTGCATTTAGCTTGGTAGCGCATTCAATACGAATTGCTTTGCTTTGATCCTTCAGCATTCCCAGTACTTTTTGCAAGGTTTTATTATCGTCCATAAGTAGATTTTGCAAGGCGTTGTAACGAATGGCGCCATTCGAATTGCCAAGAGCATCGTATAGGATTTCCTTACTTTGGGCCTGGTAATTCATGCCCAAAAGATGAAGAGCCGTTGCTCGTACCATTTCCGGGTAAACATCATCCTTGTAGATGTGAACCAAATCGTCGTAGCCTTTCTGACTTCCACTTTCTGCTTCTTTAAAGGCCACTCCATACTGAGAGGGACGACTAATGCCGTGCCATTCCTCTACCTTGTCAACTGCCCATTGTGTCGATTTATCAGCATGACATTGGTTGCAGGCGTTGGGAGTTCCCAGTTTCTGAGTTAAATCAGGACGAGGAATTCGAAAGCTATGATCGTTTCGATAATCTACACCCATATAAAACTGTGCCGGCATGTGGCAGTTAATACATCGAGCGCCATCGCCAACTTCAAATTTCACTCCATCATCAGCAATTACGGCTTCACCTTCTTCACCTTTCGATTTATGAAAATGATGATTGTAGGTATCGTAGTCGTCGGCACGGTGACATTGGGTGCACAATCGGTTGTCCTCGAACAGGCGTTTTGTACTGTGCACGTTGTGGCAGTCGTTGCATTTCACACCTCTCATGTACATTTTACTCTGTGTAAAGGAGCCGTACACGTAATCTTCATCAAGAATTTGTCCATCGATATGGTAGTTTTCGCCAGTTGGCAAATTGGGAATGGTATGATTGTAGATGTCGGCGCTGTGCTTAAAGTCGGAAAGCGCACCACGACGGGTGTGACAGCGAACACATAGGTCTACATATTCTTTATTGTCGATGCCGCTGGTTTTTACCACCAAGCCAAAGTTGCTATGTTCATCGCGGGCATAATCAGCCTTCGCTGCCCATTCGAGATGTTTTGATGCCGGTCCGTGACAAGCCTCGCAACTCACATCAATCTCGCTCCAGGTGGTATGGTAGGTATCGGTTTTTACATCGTAGCCTTTCACCAGGTTGGTAGAGTGGCAGTCGGCACACATTCCATTCCAGTTCTGAGCCTGATTGGTCCAGTGCAGCCAGTTGTCGTGCTCAATCACCTCATTGGTATAGGTTACCGATGCCATGTGATACCACTTGTTGTCTTTGGAATCCCAGGTCAGAGGCAGACATTGCAATCTTCCGCCGTCGAATTCAACCAGGTATTGTTGCAAAGGATAGTAGCCGAACACATATTTAATCTCGAACTCTTCCGGTTTGCCTGATTCTCCATCCGTAAAGGCATAAAAGCGATTGTCTCTTTTGTACAACTTATGTGTCATGCCGTTGTATTCTATGCTTTGATTGTTGAAATCACCCAGCACAGTAGAATCGTTGGCATGATCCATGGCTTTGTCGTGATCGGAGCCTACCCAATCGCTGTATTCACTTTGGTGACATTCGATGCAAGTTTCTTTGCCAACATAAGTTGCTTCCTGCGATTCTATATTGCTTCTTCCATAGGTGTTTACGAATAAATACAAGGGAATGCTAAGTATGCTTATGCCTATCGCAACTAAGCTGATTCGTTCTATGGTGCTTTTATTTTTCATCTATGCGTAGGTTATTTGCGATTTGCTAAAAGAGCTTCTTTGAATGGCTTTGCTCGTGTCTACGAAAATTTCACCCTGAATAATTTCTATGGGAAAAAAGTCCAAAGGACGAGTGGCTGGTGCAGAAGTAACTTCTCCAAGTTTATCGAACTGAGAAGCATGGCAGGGACAGTTGAAACCTCCTGTTTTGGGGTTGATGTTTACCACGCAGCCCAGGTGTGTGCATTTAATAGATAAGGCCATAAAACCTCCATCTTCAAATCGTTTCAGATAAAACTGACCGGTTAGGAAGGAATAGAACTTGTTGGCTTCAAATTCATCTACTTTTCCAGCTTTAAACAACTTTTTCTTCTTTGTGGAAGTATCTACTTTACTCACACTTCCTTTGATCAGGAACAAAGCCTCGATGGAGGCCAGAGCAAATAGTATTCGTTTGATAAATTTTCGTCGGTTGAGTATCATTGTTTTTTTGCTTGTTCAGAGATTAAAAGATCAGTAACATTCCTTCAGCCCGAAGCAGAAGAGAAATCAGCATCATGCAAATGTAGGACGATAGAATGATGCTTGTGCAGGCCATGATCAGCTCGGTGCGATCGGCCTGATGCTTACGATGCCAGAATAGCAGGTAAGCTGCCAGGGGAAGAACATACAAAAGTATGGGAAGTAATCCCGTAGAAATCCAGCTGGGCCAGGAATGAAGCCAAAGGTCGAAATGCAGAAAATGATCTAGTAAATAGATCAGTATAAAAGTAAATGCAAAAGCAATTAAGCTTGATTGAATGGTAATTTTCTTTCCCAGAGGAGAATGAAACCACACACCTACATTCAGCTTTTTGTACTTGTAAAAAGGCAGGTAAAAAAGATGGCAGGCAACAGCAATGGGAATAATCACAGCACTGAAAAAAGGATGTACGTGAAGGAGGAGTTCCTGAGCGCCCAGAAAATACCAGGGTGCTTTGCTCGGGTTTGGACTCTTCAAAGGGTTTGCCTGCTCGAGCAAGG
>NZ_JBFHJW010000119.1:0-3993 GCF_041595635.1 Labilibaculum sp. | reverse complement strand
TCTTGAAATCTTTCATCCTGAAATAATTTTAAGTGAAAGCTGTAAATAAACTTGTAGCTTGAGACTTGAAACTTGTAGCTTGAAGCTTAAAACTTGCGGCTAATTGCTCTCCAAAATCTTAAACAACTCATCCAATTTAGGAGTTAGGATAATTTCGGTTCTACGATTTTTACTTCTTCCAGCTGCCGTTGCGTTGGAATCTACGGGAGCATACTTACTTCTACCTGCTACGGTTAAGCGCTGTGCATCTATTCCTTTATTGCGAATGATAATTCGTACAATGGATGTTGCTCGTTTCACACTTAAATCCCAATTGTCCTGAAGTGCACCACTGCCATTGTAGGGAACGTTATCGGTGTGACCTTCAATCATTACATTAATGTCTTTATTCTGCGCCAATACCTGAGACAGATGACCCAAGGCTTCCACACCTCTGGAATCTACCTGATAGCTTCCTGATTTGAAAAGAAGTTTTTCATCCATAGAAACATATACTTTCCCGTTTTTTGTGGTGATGGAAAGACCATTGCCTTCGAATCCGGTAAGCGCGTTCATCACCTTATTTTTTAGCGCTCGAACGGCCTCATCTTTCCGGCTGAGCGCAGCCTCTAATTCTTGCAAACGCTGATCTCTTTGATTCAATTCTGCCTGTAAATTATCTAGCGCACGCTTACGTGCATCCATTTCTTTTTCCAGAGAAAGTACCTCATCTTCGCGCAAGCGCAATTCATTTTGTGCTTTTTTAATCTGCGAAAGCAGTGCTTTTGTCTCCTTAGCATTCCCTTCCTGCATACCAGCCAATTGATTTAATAGATCCTGATTGCTTTTTTCGATACGGTTTAAACGCTCTCGGGCAGATTGCAATCGTCGAGATAAGGCCAAAGTATCGGCCAGCATATTTTGATATTTCTCATCTAACACCTCTAATTTTCCACTCAATTCGGTATTCGACTCACTTAAACTAAGGTTCTTCTCTTTTTCCAGGGCCAACTCATCTTGGCAGTTCTGTTGTTTGCTCTGCAGTTCCTCAAATTGTCGGGTTGGAACACAAGAAATACTCAGGAAAACCAGAGATAAAATAAATCCTAGGGGGCTCGCTTTTTTGAACATGTTTAAATTGTACTTTTGTTAGTAATGAAACTTGCACTTCTACAAGCAAATATAATAATCCGGCATGGTATCACCATCACACATCAGAAGAATACTTTGGTTTTTATTATTATCTTCGTGCATTAATTTTGTAGTTTAATTCGTTTATCACATTCTTTTGTTTGATAAAGGAATTCATACTCTGCTAAACGTTTGAAAAGGGGGATTTCGTACATGGCCAAATCTGAAAAAGAATTTTTAGATAAAATCAATTTTCCATCCGATCTGAAAAAGGTATCAGAAGATCACCTTATTCAGGTTTGTGAGGAACTGCGCCAGGAAATTATTGAAGAAGTTTCCTGTAACCCTGGTCATTTTGGAGCTAGTTTAGGCGTTGTAGAACTTACTGTGGCTCTTCACTACGTGCTTAACACTCCCTACGATAACTTAATTTGGGACGTTGGACATCAGGCTTATGGACACAAAATTCTTACCGGCAGAAAAGATGTTTTTCATACCAACAGAAAATACAAGGGAATAAGTGGTTTCCCCAATCGGAACGAGAGCGAATACGATTCTTTTACCGTAGGACACTCCTCGACCTCTATTTCGGCTGCCTTGGGCATGGCTACTGCCGCTCACTTAAACAACGAAAAAGACCGAAAAACCGTTGCTGTAATTGGCGATGGATCGATGACTGCCGGCTTAGCTTTTGAAGGTTTGAATAATGCTGCCAATAACAATGCTGATTTATTAGTCATTTTGAATGACAATAATATGGCCATAGACCCAAATGTAGGAGGTTTAAACAATTATTTACTAGACATTACCACTTCACAAACTTACAATAAAGTAAAAAATGATGTTTGGCGATTTCTCGGAAAACTAAACCGTTTGAATCCTAACACACAAAAAATATTTCAGAAAGTAGAAAATGGCATTAAAACCATTCTGCTTAAACAAAGTAATATTTTTGAAGCTTTTAATTTCAGATATTTTGGTCCTGTTGATGGTCATGATGTGAATTATTTGGTAAAAGTACTGAGTGATTTACAAAAAATACCAGGTCCTAAACTCTTGCACGTAATCACCCAAAAAGGAAAAGGATTTAAACAAGCGGAACAAGATCAAACCTATTGGCATGCTCCAGGTAAGTTTAATAAGGAAACCGGTGAAATCCTGCAAAAAGAACCAACAAGTCCGCAAGCGCCTAAATTTCAGGAAGTATTTGGAAACACCCTGGTTGAACTGGCCGAAAATAACGATAAAATTGTTGGAATTACACCAGCCATGCCTACGGGTAGCTCTTTAAATATTATGATGGAAAAAATGCCCGACAGAGCTTTTGATGTGGGAATTGCCGAACAGCATGCCGTTACCTTCTCGGGTGGATTGGCTGCCAAAGGAAAATTACCTTTCTGTGCCATCTACTCCTCCTTTATGCAACGTGCTTACGATCAGATGATTCATGATGTTGCCCTTCAAAATGTAAATGTTGTTTTTTGTTTGGATAGAAGCGGAGTGGTAGGTGCCGATGGAGCTACTCATCATGGGGTTTACGACCTTGCCTTTATGCGTTGCGTTCCGAATATGACCATTGCTTCCCCACTGGATGCTGTAGAGTTACGAAATTTAATGTTCACAGCTCAACAAGAAAACATGGGTCCATTTTCTATTCGTTACCCACGTGGCAAAGGTCGCATAATCGATTGGGAAAAACCTTTCGAGATTCTTCCTGCAGGAAAAGGACAAAAACTAAAAGACGGAAAAGATCTTGCCATTCTATCAATTGGTGCCATTGGAACAGAAGCCATGGATGCGATTGAAGACTTAGAAAAAGAAGGATATTCCATCGCTCATTACGATATGCGTTATCTGAAACCCATCGACACAGAATTACTTCACGAAGCACTTGCTAACTACAAACACATCATAACCCTTGAAGATGGATGCATTGTAGGTGGATTGGGTTCGGCTATTATCGAATTTGCAAACGACAACAACTACTCATGCATAGTAAAACGCCTGGGTGTTCCCGATAAATGGGTTGAACAAGGTACTCAACAGGAGCTCTACAACGAATGCGGCTACAATAAAAAAGGAATTGTAAACACAGTGCTGAAAATTTTATCGAGAAACTAAGGACTATCACTATATCCATCCGAAAAAGGATCTAAATCCTCAAAATCTCCAGTATAAGAGTCAATTGTTACCTGTAATTCAGGATTCATTTTAATGAGATAGACTGTATCATCTGTTTTTAGCTCCACCACATTAATTCGTTCCCCATTGGGTCTGGTAATGCAAATCAAATCATCTTCGAAAATTCCGTCGGGAAAAGATTGTATTAACTTTTGAATTAAATCTGCTCCAATGGTTTTATAATCCTTTATAACTCTTTTCATCACTTACTACTTACAAATTTCTGTCCACCTTTTCGCATTCCTCAGAACAAACTAAGGCAAATAAGAGCATTGAAACAGGATCTATTCTTCAATTGTTACCATACTCAATTTAAGGAATTTAAGAGAATGAAAAAAAACATTTTTAACAATTAAGCACGATCTAAATTTGTCCATTTCATTTAAAAAAATTCTAAAAACCCTACAAGCCTCATCTATAAACCATGTTACACAACATATAAATCGTTTTCGATCAAATAAAAAAAAAATCTTTACCTCAATCCAGGCATTGCTAAAAATTAAAAGGCTAGTTTTGCCGCCTTAATCAAATTTTTGATGATATAAGATGGTAGATTTTTTCAAGAAGCAAGCAGCAAATTCAAAAAATGATATTTTATCAGGCTTAACTGTGGCACTTGCCTTAGTGCCTGAAGCAGTAGCCTTTGCCTTTGTGGCAGGAGTTGATCCCTTAGTAGGACTTTATGCCGCCTTTATGGTCGGT
>NZ_JBFHJW010000118.1:0-4133 GCF_041595635.1 Labilibaculum sp. | reverse complement strand
GTTTTATAGCACGAACCTTTATTAAATGAGCTGAACCCGCCATTATTTTTACACGTTGTTAGGCACTGTGCCTTTTACAATAGGATTACAGACCTACAAATAACAGCGAATAAAATAAATGATATAGGCATTGTGCCTAACTCCTTAATAAGCACAATGGTGTTTATTTCGCTAATGGATCCTGAAAATTTGTGATTAATCTTACAGATTAAAAACACAGAACTGTTCGAAAGTATAAATTTATTATGAGTAATTAACGTGTCAAGTTTGCCAAGTTTAATTCAATGAAGGTATAAAACCTGATAAGTTGTTTTCTTTAGGAAGGAGGCGTTCTTTTATGAGGTTTTACGGGTACTGTTTTTTCGTCATAGCTTTACCTATTGAATTTAAAAATCATTTATTTGTTTATTCAGTTTCTACCATGACCAAGTGATTGAACATCGTGAAATATTAAGAGAAGCTCTCTCATTAGAGAGCTCTCCATTTTAACAAGTTTTTTCCCGAACTAGTAAACCAACTTATCGTATGTGTATTTCTGCATAGAATAGTCATAAGGGTATTCACGAACGGCCTTCGCTTTTGCAGAGTAATTGGTCACCGAGTTCATGTAATTCTTTGCTCCCAATTGCTTATCGTAGGTGTACTTTTGCATGGTGTAATCACTTGGGTATTCGCGAAGAGAAAATTGCTTTACTTCCCGATCGGAGACTGTTTTCATGTAATTTTTAGCAGCCAACTGCTTGTTGTAGGTATATTGCTGCATAGAGTAATCGTTGTAATACTCTCTTAATGCAATTTGTTTTACTTCCGAGTCGCTTACTGTTTGCATGTAGCGATAGGCGGATAACTGTTTTTTATAGATGTACTCTTGCATGCTGTAATCGGAAGGATACTCACTCTTCGCGAATTCTCGAATTTTCGATTCGATGGATTGAGCGACTATTGCACTCACTGAGAGTAGCAGCAATCCAATAACTAATATTGATTTTTTCATGATAGATTGATTTTTATTAGCACTATTTTTCTAGATATTTCCACGTTTCCTCTTTGTGCATCAGCTCTGATTTGTCTTTGAATACAATAAGAAGAGCTTCCACTTTTAAGCCTGCCATCAAAAAGTCTCGCTCGACTTTTTCATCGGCTTTTTCTTTTCCTAATTCTTCCCTTAATGCCTTTCTCGCATTAACAGGCACTTTTGTGTACATAAATTCGGCTACATCATTGTATTTTTCGGTGGTTGAGACATCTAGCTCTCCTTTAAAATCACCAGCTACCTGATCGGTTAATTTGGATTTCTCATTGAAGAATTCCGAATCATACTTGTTCACATACTTGTAGTTCAACACCAGGTAAAGAATTTCTTTATCAAACTGATTATTGAATTTCAATTTCATATTTAAATACCCTTTGTACTTATCAATAGAAAGGGTTTGCGCGTCCACTAAACTGATAAAGTTTTTCAGCTTCTTATTGTTTTCACGAATGAGTAATTTGGCTGTTCGAATAGAATCGAAATCAACAGACAAGTCATCAATTTCCTCTTTAAATGTTGAGCATTTTAATTGATCCCCTTTCAAGGCTTTTCCTAATTCTGAAAAATTAACAAGCGTTTCTAACTTATCGGTGATGTAGTCTTTTTTCATGGAACTATAATTTTCGTTTGCATTAAGGAGTTCCTTTACTGCAGGAAGATCTTCCTTGCTTAATGGTTTTTCCATTGTGTTGGTGCAGGCAGTCATGAATAAGATTGCCACAAGCATTAGGTCTAAAATTTTTTGTTTCATTTGATTTTAGTTTTAGTAATAGATTTCAATACCCATTTTATTCTAAAAACAAATGTCTACCTTAGCGATGCAGTCTTTTTGCACCTGCAAATAAAAAAACATAAGAATGCCGATTAATAAAAATGCAAGCTACCGCTACCGACTCATTGATAGTTGTTTATCGCAGAAATATAAAAAATGGAGGTATAAGGATCTGTTGGCTCATGTTTCAACAAAAATTGCTGAAGAATTTGATATTGAGAAAGGAATCAGCAAACGACAGTTTGACTACGATATTCAATTGATGCGTAAGGATGCTCCCGAAGGATTTGGAGCGCCCATTGTACGAATGAATGAGGAGATTTATTACGAGAAACCCGATTTTTCCATTCTCAACCAGCCATTGCGAGAAGATGAAAAAGCTCAATTATACGAAGCTCTTGGAGTTCTGGGCAGATTTGAAGGCATGCCTCAATTTGAATGGATGGTAGATATCCGCACCAAATTGGGCTTGGGTTTAGAGTCATTAAAAGCAGAGCTAGTTCAGTTTGAGAGTAATCCCTATCTGGAAGGACGTGAATATCTAAGTTCGCTTTTTGAACACATCCGACAGAAAAACACCATTGAAATCTCTTATCAATCATTCCGATCAGAGTCTGTGGAATCGTTTCCTTTTTCGCCCTATTTGCTGAAAGAATACAACAACCGCTGGTTTCTGTTTGGGCATCGGGAAGGAATTGATATTCTCTATAATGTTCCCCTGGATCGGATCAAAAACATTACAAATTCTGATTACCCATTTATTGAGAATAAGACCCTTGACTTTAGTGAGTATTTTGAAGATGTAATTGGCGTAAGCGTAATGCTCGAAAGAGAAATTGAAAAAGTTGTTCTTCGCGTTTCAGCTCAACATTATCCGTACATTAAAACCAAGCCTTTACATGGTAGTCAGAAAGAAATAGAGGTGAACGACACGACTGCCACCTTAAGCATAGAAGTGATCCCCAACTTTGAATTGGAGAAAAAGATTTTTGCGATGAGTGATGATGTTGAAGTTCTTAAACCAGCCTGGTTTCGCGAGAAAGTAAAAAATAGGATTGAAAATTTGTGGGGAAAATATTTGTAGATATGCAAAAGAAATGCTCTTCGATTTAAAAACGAAGAGCATTCTATTCTAGTAGAATTATTTTATTTTTTAGGATTTGCCATATCTTCAATTATCTCGGTAGGATTAATGATAGGCAAATAAATTTTATTCATAAAACTTCCAATCGTTCTGTTCAATATTATTCCTCTGATGGTTGAAAAGGAAACTCCTAAAACAGTAGCTAAGATTGTTTTATTCTCCAGATCCAAATCCTCTTTTTTCACAAATTCAAAAACAGTATCGACATCAATTTTTAAAATTTCCTTTTTCTTGTATAAATAAGTAATCACAAAGTTTACCTTAATTAGGTTCAGTTTTTTATTGAAGCCAAAACCTGGCTGAATATTAAATTCAACTAAATTAGGATCGAAATCCTGAATTTCTTCTTCAGATAAATTTTGTTCAGAAAACGAATTTGTTTTTAGATCAACTATCTTAAAAGGAAATCTACGTAGCAATTCTTTATTTTCCATTGTCAGGCTTTTTTTAGGTCAAACTGTTCAAATTCTGCATTTTGTAAAGACACAGAAGATGAGCTATTTTTATATTTAAGAGGTTCCATGTGTACCACTTTCATTTGATTCGTTTTTTTAGATTCTATGTTCTCAAACGATTCGAAGTTAATAACTGGCACTTTTCCAATTGCTAATGATAACTCAACTAGCTTTGAAATTTTATAATCAAAATCCCCATTTAAAACCTGTGAAATATATCCTTTAGATACACCTAATTGCTTTGCAAAAGCAGAGCGTGTCATTTCATTTGTTTCTAAATATTCTGTTAATTGTCGGTATAACTCGTTTTGAATTTTACTTACATTATACCCTTTGCTTCTAATTAGCTTTTCTCTTTTCATAACTATAAGGTGTTAATGTATTTGTCTTTAATCGATCGAAACTTTTTAATATCTTTTTTTTGACGATTTTTATAGCCACCCATTATCACTACTTTTCCATCAGGTGCCTTAATTGCATAAACTCTGAGGTGTTTCGATTTAAACTCATATTCCTTGAATTTTTCTTTTTTACTGATTGTAATGTCACGGAATTTTTCTTTGGGTAATAGTTTGTTATCGGCAACATCCTCCATTAAGCTATAGATAGCATATAATTCCTCCTCATACTGTCCTTTACTTTCAATTTCCTCTTCAAATTCATCAAACATACACGATTCATCTATATGTAGCTTATAGATGTTCTGTTTGCCTTCAATGCCTTCTATTT
>NZ_JBFHJW010000117.1:0-4300 GCF_041595635.1 Labilibaculum sp. | reverse complement strand
TTGAATGGTTAAGTCTATTTAATGGATGTTAAAGGATTATAAAAGGTGAGTTTGGAAGTTTTTTTCGGAATTGGCAGGAGTATAAAAAGAAAAAAGTCTGGATCCCCACCCAAACTTTTCTACTAACCACTAATTACTAACCTAAATCTTATAATCTATGAAAAAACTTTCTCTTTTTATATTTACAAATATCGTTCATTAAATTGTAAAGTTCACTTAAAGGATGTTAAAGGATCTTAAAAAACGCATTTGTGCAGCTCTATTTTTAAAGCAGAAATTAATATGATATATTTTATGTTGTCGATTATTGTGTTTTTGATTGGGGTGAGATTTGAAAATTACAAATGGACTTTTTTATGCCGATTTGAGGTAACATATTTTAGATGAGTTGTTTTTGTTCTTGTTTGATTCTTTTGTTGTGAAATCTATGTGTTTAATTTAAGCTTACTAAAAAAGAACTTTTCCATTGCTCGGAGAATTTATTTAAATTAGGCCTTTAGCAAAAATTAAACTTCTATTACTTCCCCATGAATGAATCGGTATTAAATGCTATAATGCAACTTTTTGCTATTATTGTTGATGAAAAACAGGTCGGTTTTGAATTGGCTGCCAAGGATGTTGTCTCACAGTATTTGGAGAAGCGATTCAGTAAAGAATGGCATGAAATCTATTTGGCCAATTTCGACCGTTACCTTAAGGAATCGTACTATGCAAAAGGGAATGAGGATTCACTTCAGGATAAACACATTCAGGTTGAGGAAGTTTGCTCTAAATTAGTGAAGGATGTTGAGCAGGATCAAAAAGTGTGGATCATGCTCCAATTGCTAGAGTTTATTGATGATTCGGAATTTACAGGACCGAAAGAGCTCGATTTTGTAAAAACAGTTTCCAAAACTTTCAAAATCCCTAAAAAGGAATATGAACATAGTCTTGAGTTTATTTTAGGAGCTGAGTATTCCATTCCTTACAGTCCGTATTTGTTAATTGTTGATGCAAATGAGACTTTCCAACACGAGGTGGTAAAGCACATTTATAGCGAAAAATTACGGGGTCGTTTGTTCATTCTTCATTTAGAGAGTACTAATACTTTTTTAATGAAGTATTTTGGGGAGTATAACTTGTTTTTAAATGGGCATAATGTTAGGTTGAATCGTGCTTATATCTTGTCTTATGGGTCAGTGATTCGAAGTCCTAGAATCGATCCAATTTATTATTCTCAAGTGGTATCGGTATTTATCGAACGGAAAAATCATTCCGATATTCGTTTTATTGCTAATAATATTGAATTCAAGTTTCCAGGATCAAAAAATGGAGTATATCCAGTTAGTTTTCATGTTGAATCGAGTCAGCTAATTGGAATTATGGGGGGGAGCGGAACTGGAAAATCAACCTTACTGAATGTTTTGAATGGCAATTTACCTCTGAATCAGGGAGATATTTACATAAATGGATATCATCTGCATAAGGATAAAGAAGAGCTGAAAGGAGTTATTGGTTATGTGCCACAGGACGATTTGCTTGTTGAAGAATTGACCGTTTATGAGAATCTGTTTTTTAATGCGAAACTTTGTTTTGATGATTTGTCGGAAGAAAGAATTGAGGAAATTATAGATGATACCATTGAAAATTTCGATTTGGTAGAAGCCAGGGATTTAAAGGTAGGAGATCCGATCAATAAGATATTAAGCGGTGGTCAGCGAAAGCGGTTAAATATTGCTTTGGAATTGATGAGGGAGCCTTCGGTTCTTTTTGTCGATGAACCTACCTCTGGCTTATCGAGTATGGATTCAGAGAAGGTAATGTTATTGCTGAAAAGACAGGTTTTAAAAGGTAAACTGGTCATGTGTAACATTCATCAGCCTTCCTCTGATATTTTTAAATTGCTTGATAAGTTGATAATTATGGATCAGGGTGGAAAGGTAATCTACTTTGGAAATCCTATTGATGCTGTTGTTTATTTTAAAACTCAAAGTCATTTTGTAAAGGCAGATGAAAGTGAGTGTTTGACCTGTGGTAATGTAAATTCGGAGCAGATTCTCAGGATTGTGGAAGCTCGAATGATGAATGAGTATGGGAAGCAAATCCGGAAAAGGAAAAGAAGTTCCAATGATTGGTATGAATTATATAAAGAAAAAATAGAAGCTCAAAACCCAGTCAAGCTTCCCAAACGGAAAAGAATGATTCCGATTAATTATTTTAGAATTCCCAAGAGAACTGCACAGTTGAAGATTTATTTGACTCGTGATATAAAGGCTAAAATAAGCAATAGGCAGTACCTTCTAATTACCCTTCTCGAGGCACCTCTTTTAGCCGTTATTTTAGGCTATTTCACCAAATACATTAGCGGTACGGATGATGACTCTACAGCTTATGTTTTCTCTAACAATGAAAATATTCCTTCTTTTATTTTTATGGCGGTAGTTGTTTCTGTTTTTTTAGGTCTTATTATATCGGCCGAAGAAATTCTCCACGATCGGCGAATCATGAAACGAGAATCGTTTTTGAATTTAAGTCGTTTTAGCTATTTGAATTCTAAGGTAGTTGTGATGCTTGTCATTTCGGCAATTCAAACTCTTATGTTTGTTTTTATTGCCAATACTATTCTCGAAATAAAAGGAATGACCCTAGAGTATTGGTTGGTATTGTACACTGCATCAGCTTGCGCAAATATGATTGGTTTAAATTTATCAGCTGCTTTAAATACGGTTGTTGCAGTTTATGTTTCTATTCCCTTTATTCTGGTACCTCAACTTCTATTTTCTGGTGTAATCGTAAACTTCACAAAGTTACATCCAGTCATTGCTTCTCAAAAATATGTGCCGCTTGTTGGCGACCTTATGACTTCAAGATGGGCTTACGAGGCTTTAATTGTAGAACAATTTAGAGATAATGAGTTTGAGAAAAAGTTTTTTGAATATGAGCAAAAAATGAGCGAAGCGTCGTTTCGTTCTTCCTTTTATGTGCCTGAAGTAAAACAGGCTTACAAAAATTGGTTGCTTTCGCCCGAATCAGATGAATTACAACTATTACAGAACGAATTTGGTAAAATTGCCAATTTATATGATTTACCAGAAGGAATAGATTTGAGTAAAAAGAGTTTGCAAAATTCTTCAGAGGATTTGTTTCAATGGCTTGAGAAAATAAAACAAAGTGGCTGGCTTGATTATAAAAAGGAATCGGATAGTCGCGATCAGGTGTACGCTAATTTAGTGGACGAGTATGGAGGTAGAAAGGAATTGTTCGAATTCAAGGAAAAGTATCATAACGAAGCAGTAGAACAGATTGTTTTGAATCGGAGAGAACTCAACAAAATTATTGAGTTTAAACAGGAGTTCATTCAGTTAAAAGATCCTATTTTTAAAATTTCAGACAATAAAATGGGAAGAGCTCAACTGTACGCTTCGCAAAAACGGGTTGGCAATTTTTTAATCGATACTTTTTGGTTTAATCTGATAATTATTTGGGGAACCAGTCTGTTTTTTTATTTCACACTCTATTTTGATGTCATTAGAAGAGGCTTGCATCGAATTGAAATTATTTGGTTTAAAATTCTTCCTGAAGGTGATCTTCGAATTATGAGAAAACGTCAATCATAGTATTTATGAGTCTTGTACTGTGGTGATTTATTTTATATAAATTCCGTTCTGCTTAAAGTTTTAAAATGTTGAGTAGAATGGAATTCTTAAATTTAATATATCGCCATAGTGTAATAAATTGAGGTTATTGTAGTAGTTTATGCTTGTGATACTATATTCATCTGTTCTATATTTGTATCCATGGATAGATGAGAGATATTCATTTATAGCGCATAAGGTATTTAAACTTACTTTTTTTCAAGCTTGATACTTGTTCTGCGTTTTGATGTAGTACTTATTGGTGAATTCTCAAGTTTTATTTAATAAATATTATTCTTTGCGATCAACTCTCTGCCTATAAATCTTGAATAAATTTATGTTAGAGTATCTTTTAATCCGATTAAGCGAAAATAAAAGTATATAAACCTGAATGTCATGAAGAAACTAAGTTATTTTTTGCTGATACTATTTGTTGCAGCAGTAGCCTGCCAACCAAAGGTAGAGAAGAAAAAAGAAGTAAAAATAAGTGCTGTTGCGCAGGAAGTAAAAGATGAATTTGTGAGATCTTGGGATACATATAAAAAGTATGCTTGGGGACACGATGTACTACTACCACTTTCTAAATCATATCAAGATTGGTATAAGGAATCATTGCACATTTCACCAATTGATGCCTATAGCACAATGAAAGTAATGGGTTTAGATGAACAAGCAAAAGAAGTTGA
>NZ_JBFHJW010000116.1:0-4522 GCF_041595635.1 Labilibaculum sp. | reverse complement strand
TGCGATGGCAAGAAAAAGGCCTTCGAATCGTATAGCGATTTGGTTGGAAACCTATACGTGATGGATATCCCACAGATGAAAAGCGAGGCAGGAAAAGCCTTACTAAAAGCTGAATATCGTAAATTTGCTACAGCTCTGGAAGAACTAACCGGACAGAAACTTAGCGTAGAGAACTTGAAAAAAGGCATCGAAACCGTAAACAATAAGCGCAAAGCAATTCTTCGTTTGTCAAAACTAAGAGCAGCGAATCCAGTACCTATCTCAGGACTCGATGTACTATTAGCCAATCAAGTTTACTTCTACGATAATCCAGAACGTTTTACCGCATCGGTAAATGCTATTTGCGACGAATTAGAGGAACGCATTGCCAAAAACGAAGGTGTATTCTCAAAAGACGCTCCTAGAATTTTAGTTAGCGGTTGTCCAATGGCTGTTCCTAACTGGAAAGTACCTAATATCATCGAGAAATCGGGAGCTATTGTTATTGGTGAAGAAATGTGTACCGGCGAAAGAGGAACACAACGATTAACTGATGATAACGCAGATACTGTGGATGCCTTAATCGACAATATTGTAGACCGTTACTTTCAAATTGATTGCGCTGTATTTACTCCCAATAAGAGTAGATATGAGCACATCAAAGAGATGGCTGCAAAATACAATGCCGATGGAGTATTGCACTACAGTCTTCAGTTTTGCCAACCCTACCAAGCAGAATCAATTCCATTTGAAAAAGGTTTAGAAAACGAAGGAATACCAGTCTTGAGTATAGAGACAGATTACAGTCAGGAAGATATGGGACAATTGAAAACCCGTATCGAAGCCTTTATCGAAAGAATCAAAAAATAACATCCTTTAGCCCCGTCTTACTAGTCGGGGCTATTCTTAAAATTCCATTTTCATGATATCAGCAGGTATTGATATTGGTTCGCGAACAATCAAAGTTGTTTTGTTAGAAGACAACAAAATTATCTATTCGAAAGTTGTCGAAAACACATATAGTCCCATAGAAACATGCAAAACTTTGCTGGCTGAACTCTCCTACGATTCAATCACCGCAACAGGCTACGGAAGACATTTGTTTGCTGATCATTTTACCTCCGAAGTAATTAGCGAAATTAAAGCCTTTGCTTTGGGAGTGCATCACGAACTACCGAACACCCGCACCATTCTCGACATCGGTGGACAGGATACCAAAGCCATCGGTATAGATGAGAACGGCAATATCAAGAAGTTTGAGATGAATGACAAATGTGCTGCTGGCACAGGCCGTTTTCTCGAGATAATGGCCATGGCTCTCCGCTTTAATTTAGATGAATTTGGCGAGAAAGCACTCAGCACCGATAAACATGAAAACATCAACAGCATGTGTGCGGTATTTGCCGAATCGGAAATTATTTCGATGCTAGCCAATGGTGCCGATCGTTACGAAGTAGCAAGAGGAATTCACTACTCTGTCATTAGAAAATCGATGGCATTGATTAAGCGGGTGGGCATGCAAAAAGACATTGCCTTTGCCGGTGGTGGCGCCAAAAGCATCGGACTAAAAACCCTTATGGAAGAACTCTACCAGCAACCTGTATTCGTTCCAAAAGATCCACAAATAATGGGTGCTCTGGGTTGTGCTATTCACAGTCAATCGGTACTCGCAAACTAGAAAAATTTCACGCAAGCCAACAAGAAGAACGATTTGCTCCACAAAACACCTTCCAATTACCAAACAATCATAAAACTAGCCGATAAAGAATGTAAGATCATCAATTATAATTTCAAATTATTCTAAGTTTGTTTAAAATATACAATTTCGAAAAATGCACACTCGATATTTTTGTTTTGAAATTTTAAATTCAAAATCATGAAAATAGAACACATTGCAATTTGGGTAAGCGATTTAGAAAAGACAAAAGGATTTTACATGAAATATTTTGGCATGAATTGCAGCGAAAAATATACGAATGTAGAAAAACAGTTTTCATCTTATTTCCTATCCTTCGAAGAATCTGCAAGTAGAATAGAAATTATGAGCAGACCCGATATTTTGTCTTCCATAAGTGATCACTCCCTATGCTTTGGCTTAACACATTTCTCAATATCGGTTGGAGGAAAGTAAAATGTTGACAAGCTAACAGAGCGGTTACGCAACGATGGATTTTATGAAAGTGTAGTTTTAGATTGCGAAGGGAATCATCTTGAAATAACGGAGTGAAAAATGAAGACAGAAAAGGAAAAAATGCTTTCGGGCGAGCTATACAATGCGCTAGATCCTGAACTTTCCGAGGAACGTTTGAAAGCCAGACTACTGGTAAAAGAGCTAAATGATTCAGGCGAAGATGAGGAAGTAAAAAGAGAAGAAGTACTAAGAAAATTACTTCCTAATTCGGGTAGCAATTTGTGGATACAAACTCCTTTTTACTGCGATTACGGAACAAACATACAGCTTGGCGACTCGGTCTATTTTAATTTTAATTGTGTGGTGTTGGATGTTATGCCCGTTACAATTGGCAGCAGAACACTATTCGGACCCAATGTGCAAATCTACACCGCTACTCATCCAATTAATTACAAAGAAAGAGCTAGTGGACTCGAATTTGCGAAAGCCATTACAATTGGTGAAGATGTATGGATCGGTGGAAATGTTGCCATTTGTCCGGGAGTCAGCATTGGGGACAGAAGTGTAATTGGAGCTGGAAGTGTAGTCACTAAAGACATTCCTTCCGACGTGTCAGCGGCAGGAAATCCATGCAAAATAATTCGAGAACTAGAACAGTAAAGCTTCTTCTGTTATTCCTTACTGAAAAAATTGAAAAATCCACTCACCTCGAACAATACCTAAACAATAACTGCTAGTACTTACTTGCATTCCTCCTAAGAATGCAAGTGAAATTCAACACTCTAACTTTCATAATGGCATACAAAGTTAAATTAGTTACAAATAACAAATAACTTTTGTGATTTTTTACAAAAGATTTTGTTAGATCAATCTATTTTCATTAAAATTGCATAGTATCTACTTTGCTAATCTCTTACAATTACACAGCACAAAAGCCACACAATGTGTTTTACTAATCATATTTTGTAAAGCTTTGAATGAATGCTCACCTACTCGTAAGAAAATAGATCTCAACATCTACAAAAAACAGCTTGGTACTTTAAGAATTATAATTAAAAATATTTTATATCTCATGAGAAAGCAACTATTTGTAATCCTATTCGCTTTTCTATTTGTATCCTGTACTAGCAAAACTGAAAAATCAGATACAAAACCAAACATCGTACTCATTATGGCCGATGATTTGGGCTATGGCGACATCTCCTGCTATGGCAATACAAATACCAAAACACCCAATATCGATCTATTAGCAAGCAAAGGAATTAAATTCACCGATTTTCATTCCAATGGAGCCGTTTGTAGTCCAACACGAGCTGCCCTTTTAACAGGTCAATACCAACAACGAACTGGTATCGATGGTGTTATTACAGCAAAAAGCCACAGAGAGGTAGGATTAAGCTTAGAGGAAACAACCTTAGCCGAAGAATTTAAAAAGTACGACTATAAATGTGGGATGTTTGGAAAATGGCATTTAGGATATGCGAAAGAATTCAACCCTATTCTGCAAGGATTTGATGAATTCATAGGATTTGTAAGTGGAAATATCGACTACCATGCACATATCGATCAGGAAGGATTTTTAGATTGGTGGAAAGGCAGTAATGTTGACAATGAAGATGGATATTCGACCGATTTAATTACCGAATATGGAGTGAAATTCATCAAAGAGAACAATCCTGAAAAAACAGACAAACCCTTTTTCCTTTACTTACCCCATGAGGCTCCACACGGACCTTATCAAAGACGAATCGATCAAGCATTGAGAAAAGTTGGTGAATCAGGAACAAAAGAAGTTTGTAAAGACAGCATTGCCTCTATCTACAAAGAAATGGTAGAAGTAATGGACGAAGGAATTGGTAAAATAGTACAAACCCTAAAAGAGACCAACCAATACGAAAATACAATACTCATATTCATTTCTGATAATGGAGGAAATAAATATGGAAACAATGGTATTTTAAGAGGTTACAAAGCTAGTGCCTACGAAGGAGGAAGTCGTGTTCCTGCTATTTTCACTTATCCTAAAAAAATTAAAAAGCAAAGCGTAAATACCAACATAGTTCTTGGAATGGATCTACTTCCCACACTATTAGATTTTATCGACCAAAAACCTACTAACAAAAACATCGACGGAATCAGTCTGAAAGATAACCTTCTAAATAATACAAAATTAGCCGAAAGAGATGTATTTTTTGGCTACAACAATAAAAGTTTCATCAGAAGCGGAGATTGGAAATTAATTCGCACCAAAAGAAAGATCGGAGATCGAATTGAACTTTATAATTTAGCGAATGATTTAGGAGAGCAAAATGAAATTAGTTCCGAACATTCTGATTTAGCGAATCAACTATTGATAAAACTAGAAGCATGGGATAAAGATGTAAAAGAAGGTGTACAGGAATTGTCTCACTA
>NZ_JBFHJW010000115.1:0-5118 GCF_041595635.1 Labilibaculum sp. | reverse complement strand
GAGTCTAAAATTAATCCCCCTACTTTTTTTATTACTGACCTCTTTTGGCACATTCGCACAAACGGTGAGCATAAAAGGAAAAGTATTCGATGCGAAAACAAAAAAGCCACTTTACTATTCGGTAGTGAATCTAAAAGGGACCTACATGTACGACCTAACCAACGAAGATGGTTCGTATACCCTTTCGGAAGTTCAGCCCGGAAAATACATCATGTACATAAGTGTTCTGGGGTATCAGGCACAGGAAAATGAGATTACCATTAACAAATCGAGAACAGAACTGAATATATACCTTCATCCCTCCTCTCTCGATTTAGAAGAAGTTACGGTGACAGCACAAGCCAGCCAGAGCAAATCGGGAAGTACCACCTATAAAATAGGCAGTCAGGCCATACAGCAAGTGCAGCCGATAAGTGTGAGCGACATTCTGCAGCTGATTCCCGGAAATCAAGTAGGCGCTACCGACCTGAGCAATGCCGCACAGGTGAATCTGCGGAATGCTGATGGTGATTCTGAAGATATCAACTCATTTGGAACCGCCATTATTATCGACGGCAACCAATTGAGCAACGATGCCAACATGCAGGTTTACAATTCGGCCACTGGTGAGAGTGGAGGAACCAATGTGGCCAACGAGGGTGTCGACTTGAGAAGCATTTCCGCTTCGAACATTGAATCGGTTGAAGTGATTTCGGGTGTAGCAAGTGCCAAGTACGGAAACATTACTTCGGGTGCGGTACTCATCAAGCGAAAAGCAGGTTATACCCCCTGGAGAGCTAGCTTTAACACCACTCCTGAATCGTATCAGGCAGGAATTAATAAAGGGTTTCGAATGAACAGGGGCGGATTTTTGAATGTAGATTTCGATTATACCTATTCCAATGTGAGCAATACCTCACGAAAAGATTACTACCAACGAATCAATACCGGTTTACGATGGACCAAAGAGTTCTCGAAGCGCTTATCCTGGACAAACAACATGGCTTTTAGCTATGGATATTCGTTCGATGGAGAACGATCCGATCCGGATGAGACTGTGGTAACCTCGCAGACCGAATCGAAAAATCAGGCTTTTAGCTTATCCAACAATGGTAGTTTAAATATTTTGGGAAGAACCAATTACAGTCTAAGTGTAAACTATACCGATCAGTACACAAAAAAGAAGTTAATGGAAGATGGTCCGATTCCAATCATAGAATCGCTGGAGGAAGGAACTTACTATACGAACTATTCAGATATCTCCTTCTATCAGACAACAGAACTATTTGGAGCACCGGTAAACGTGAATGCCAGATTTGATACCGAGCAACTGTTTAAAACAGGCGCACTAAAACACAGCACCAATATTGGTATGGAGTACAGTTTTAATAAGAACTATGGCAAGGGAAAAGTTTTGCCTTCGGAAGGACAGGTGGCTAGTGTTACGGGTCCGGGATCGCGGGAATCGAACTTCCATGACGTTCCGGCAAGTCATATTTACTCGGCCTACTTTCAGGACGACATTAACTACGCAGGAGAAAAATCGAACTATCTGCTAAAAATAGGAGCTCGATACGATTACATGATTGAGAAATATCATCTGCTATCGCCCCGCCTGTCTTTTTCGGCGAAGTATTTCGATAAATTCAGAATAAGAGCAGCCTATGGATTATCCTACAAAGCACCATCGATGTTGCAGCTGTACCCCGGACCAGCCTACTTCGACATCATTAATCTGAACCACTATGCCAATGATGAATCCAGACGTTTGGCCGTAGTTACCACCTACATCTATCAGCCCGACAATACTTTCCTGAAACCTTCGAGAGGAGATACTTTTGAGGGAGGAATCGATTTTGAGCACAAAAAATGGAACTTCAGACTTACGGGATTCAGAAAAAAAATTACGGATGGAATCACCAGTTACAATCAGCTAAAAACCTTCGAAAAAGAGATTTGGGAAGTGGTTGAGGAGTACGATGATGCGCAACCTCTGGTTCAGTATTCGGGAGAATCGATCTATGTATCGAGCACCATGAGTGCCTACGCAAATGCACTGGAATCTACCACCACAGGTTTGGAGCTAACGGCTCAATTCCCAAAGATAAAAGCCACCAACACAAGCATTCATCTATCGGGTAGCTATCTGAAAACCAATTCACATCGGGATGTACCGACCCTAAAATCGTCGGTTACCTTATCTGGAACTCAGCTGAATCGTTACGGAGTTTACGAAACTCCTTCCTACAATACTACGATCTCAAGATCGAAGCTAACCCTGGTTCAGCATATTCCTGAAATTAAACTTTTAATCACAATGATTACCGAAGCGAACTGGAAGTACAAATACGCGGTGGACGAATATCCAAGCATCTACCCTATTGCCTACTATGATGGCGCAGGTGACTATGTGGAAATTCCTGAAGAACAGCGAACAAGTGAAGAGTACTCTGATTTGGTGAGTTCAAACACCTACTATGAAAGCACGCCAACTCCGACCTATTTCAATTTCCACCTTCAAATCAGAAAGGAAACCAAACAAGGACATAGCTTCTCGTTTTATGCCAACAACTTTTTATGGCATAACCCCGATTATATCGATACTGCCAACAATGTGAGAGTCTATCTAAACTCCCGCGTTTCATTCGGATTTGGAATGAATTTTAAACTGTAATTATTTATTAACCATTATAATACCAACAATTATGAATCACAAAAAATTTACCTCTTGGGGACTATTCTCCCTTCTTGCACTAAGTTTCCCCTTTACTTCGTGCAACGACGACTCTGAAGTATCTCTGGCAAATCTTAGCGTAAGCGTAAGTGCTTCGGATGATTTTTCGGCTGTTGCCACCTCTGATCTTTACGTATATCTTGAAAACACAACCGATAATTCGAAGGATAGTGTTCTTACCGACGCATCAGGAATGGCCTATTTTTATGATATCGCACCAGGAACCTACAGCCTTTCTTCCTACATCACTTTAAGTGCTGAAGAAGCGGGAAGTGCATCGGGTTACTACGAAGAGATCACCCTGAACGGAACCGAAAGCAATGTGGATTTATTTGGAGGAATTGACTCTGAAGCTTCTCTTGTTCTTGACGGAAAGCCATCCAGCTCCTTAATTATTAAAGAGTTTTACTACAGCGGAGCAAACGATCCATCCTGGGCTACTTTAAGTAAAGACCAGTACATCGAAATTTACAACAACTCCTCAGAAGTTGTATATGCAGATGGTTTATACATTGCCAGTTTGGTTCCTCAGAATAACGGTTCTGATGCTACGGCTACCGTTTCATCCTTAAGTTTCGAGGAATATGTTTATGCCGATAAAATCGCTCAAGTGCCAGGATCGGGAAGCGAATATCCAATTGAAGCAGGGGAAAGTATCGTAATTGCTTTTGATGCGATTGACTGGAGTAATGGGGGTGCCAACGACTATACGGTTGACTTAAGTGGTGCTGATTTTGAGTTGTATGCCATTGACTGGTTAGAATCTCAAGGAAGACTTGGAAACAGTTGGATGGACCTTGATAACGTAGATGTTACCAACATGGATATGATCTACATGAATGTTGAAAACTACGGAATGTTCTCCTTTTTATCAACCGGTGCAAGTGTTGCCATTTTACGTTGCGATGAAACTCCAAGCGAACTGATTGAGGATCCGGAAATTACAACTCCAACCTACTACACAAAATTAAGCGTGGATGATATTATCGATGGAATTGATATGCTTTACGATAGTGAATCGGCTGCTTATAAAAAATTACCAAGCTCTGTTGACGCTGGATTTAACTATGTAGAAGGTTCTTCTTACACAAGTTTAAAAGTGCGCAGAACCGTTGCGAAAACAACTACTGACGGAAGAATTGTTTACAAGGACACCAACAATAGTAGTCAGGATTTTGAATCGGTACATGTAACCGAATAAACTCTTTTTTGAAGGGGAACTGAACTCATTTTCTTCCCCTTCAAATTTTTTCCAATAGCTTTTTTACACGCTTCGCATGAGCCTGGCAAAAAAGGCAATTCCTCGTAATTCCATTACACCTAAACCTCATGAAAAAATATTTGCTCCCCTTTCTATTCGTTTTGATTTTTAACATCAGTAAAGCTCAGGAATTAAATCTTTCAGACAAACACTTGCTAAGCAATGGTACGGAAAGAGACTTTTACATCGATAAACAACTTGATTTGTATAAGCTTCTCCCCTCCACTCTATCGCTTTGGTCGAATGGGGATTGGTCGAGCATCAGATTTAATGGAACCTACGAAAGTGGCGATTTTAAAACCGTTGATGCTTTTGAAACCGATCAAAAAATCGCTTTTAAAACCGAATCGGTTCAATCCTTTGCCAAACAAAAACTGAAATTCTACGGTAACTTTACCTACCATACAGCCAAACACGAAGAGGCTGACTGGAATTTATTCTATCAAAAATCAGAAGTAGGGAGTCCTTTTCGCATGGTAACCGACCGCATGGGCGACTGGAGAACCAAGCATTATGGGGTTACCGGAATGATGACCAAACAAGTAAGCGAACGCTTACACGTTGGCGTGAGCGCAAAATATGCAGGCGATTTGTACTTTCGAATTGTCGATACTCGAAACGAACAATTCAATTTAGCATTGGATTTTCAGGCCTCAGCAAGCTATCAGCTTCATAATAACCAATATTTATCGATGGGAATTTCTTATCGCAGAAAAAAATCAGAACCCCAATACAGCAACAAATTTAAGGTAAACGGAACGGAATATTATCCTTATATCAGCACTGGATTGGGTGATTTCGAAGATCAGGAAGGACTCGATAAACTTCTTATTACAGATCAAAACCCAAGCTTTCTTGTTGCCTACCATTCGGGAAACAAAAACAAATTTTCAGCTACTTACACCTTCTATCCCGGAAAGGAAGAGTGGAAGTACTACATCACATCCGTTGATAGTCCAATATCAGAAAACCTGTACAAATACGAATACCAAAAACACGACTTCGGTCTATCGCATCTGGTGAATTCAGATCAATATCGTTTGCTAAGTCGGCTCAAGGCCGAAGTAATCACGGGTAAGGGCTATATATTCCGCACAAGCTATCAGGATTCATACATCTACGATGGCCAAAAGCTAAATGCTTC
>NZ_JBFHJW010000114.1:0-5237 GCF_041595635.1 Labilibaculum sp. | reverse complement strand
CCTAAATTGGATGAGTTGTTTAAGATTTTGGAGAGCAATTAGCCGCAAGTTTTAAGCTTCAAGCTACAAGTTTCAAGTCTCAAGCTACAAGTTTATTTACAGCTTTCACTTAAAATTATTTCAGGATGAAAGATTTCAAGAAGTTAATCGTCTGGCAGAAAAGTATGATTTTAGTAAAAGATATTTACCTTATTGCAAAACAGTTGCCTCAAGAGGAAAAATTTGGATTTTACAGCCAAATCACTCGAGCAGCAATTTCTATTCCTAGTAATATAGCTGAGGGATCTAGCAGACATACGCAGAAAGAATTTAAACGATTTTTAGAGATAGCTTTAGGTTCTTCTTTCGAGGTAGAAACTCAATTATTACTGATTGAAAAACTAAAATTAGCAGATGATGAGCTTTTAACTATTATTAATCAAACTTGTGAAGTTCAGAAAATGCTTCAGGGTTTGATGAGTAAATTAGTGACATAAATATGAAAAAGAGAGTTTTCTCGAGTAGGAGATTCCTTGAAACTTGTAGCTTGAGCCTTGAAACTAAAATAAAACTATGTACCTAAATAAATCAATCATCGGAATGGTTCACGTGCAGGCATTGCCCGGAACACCACAAAGCAAATATTCCTTAGCGGAGATTTGCAAAATTGCAGTTCGCGAAGCCAAACAGTACGAAAAAGCGGGTTTGGATGCTATTATTATTGAGAACATGCACGATGTTCCCTACCTAAAAGCTTCTGTTGGACCAGAAATTACAGCAGCTATGGCAGTAGTGGTACGAGCCATTCGCGATGCAGTTGCCTTGCCGTTGGGAATTCAGATCTTAGCCGGAGCAAATAAGGAAGCTCTGGCTGTGGCAAAAGCTGCTGATTTGCAATTTATCCGTGCCGAAGGTTTCGTGTTTGGCCATGTTGCCGACGAGGGGTATATGGATTCTTGTGCAAGTGAATTGATGCGTTACCGAAAAGCAATTGGGGCCGAAAAAATCCAAGTCTTTACTGATATCAAAAAAAAACACAGTTCCCATGCCATTACTTCGGATGTGGATATTGCCGAAACAGCAAGTGCTGCAGAATTTTTTCTTAGCGATGGCGTAATTGTTACTGGTTCGTCAACAGGAAAAGCCGTTTATCTGCACGAATTAAAAAGTTTAAAGGATAAAATTCAGATTCCTGTACTAATTGGTTCAGGAATTACTGCCGATAACTTAGCTGAATATTGGGACCATGCGAATGCCTTTATTATAGGTTCTCATTTTAAGGAAAAAGGATTTTGGAAGAATCCGATTTCGGCAGACAGACTGAGAATTTTTATGGAGAAGGTCGCGAGTTTAAAAGAGATTTAGCGCAAGCGAATCCACTAGTAAAAAGGGAAGAGTCCTAAGATGTTTTATTCTTAGGACTCTTTTTTTTGTAAATCTGTTTTTTCACAAAAGGCATATGATTAGGATAAGTATAGTTTCTGGATTGACGAACTCAATTTCTTGTAGGTTAATGCATAAATAAAAAATTTGTCGCCTTTGGTTTTTTTTACATTTAAAGGTGGTTAAATAAAAGTGAGAAAATAAATCTTTACACTGAATTGTTTGGAGGAAATAGTTTTTAAATAGAATACTTCAGTTGCCTATTTTCTTTACGTAAAATATTGGGAGAAATCTACGAATTAGCAATTGAAATAGCTGATGGATTTTTCGGGATATTTTAAGTCTATCATGCAAAAATTAATAGGATGAAAAACTTTTTACTTTTTGTTCCCTTATTCTTCTCTATAAACTGTTATTCCCAAGAATTCTTAGAAATAGACACTGTTATTAAGGAGTTTTACTACGATTATAACTTCCAGGAAGACTCTACTGATATTGCGAGTGAGAAATATCAGGAAATGGTTTTACAGCTTGGAAAACATTCTTCCAAATTTATCAGTGCAAATCTTCTTTATACGGATTCCTTATTATACACTGTTCGGAATATGAAAGAAGGATTTAAGTATGTATGGCCTAAGGTTAGTAAGCTGAGAGTTCCTCGGTTTTGCGAATATGCCATTTTCAAGAATTATCCTGATAGAAATATGATACGATTTGTGGGTACTTTGGGAGGAGGAACGACATTAAAGGTGGATGAAAAGCTGTCAATGAATTGGGTGCTGGATATAAAAAAGGATAGTACAATAGTGGGCTATAATTGCCAAAGGGCAAGATGTACTTTTGCAGGAAGAGATTATATTGCTTGGTATACTATGGAAATTCCGATTAGCGATGGGCCCTATAAGTTTCATGGCTTACCTGGTTTAATTATTCGTATTTCAGATACTCATAATGAGCATGTTTTTCAACTATACAGAGTAAAAAATTGCAAACAACCGAAAGGTATGCTATACATCGATGAAACGAAGACTAAGGATACTACTGCGGTTGGTTTTGCGAAAGCCATGAAAGCATATATTGCCGATATGTATAAAAGTTATGGAGGAAATCCGAACATTCATTATAGCAATGCAGATGGAGAATCTAAAACATTAAGAAACATTCGTTCATGGAATAATTACATAGAGAGGTATTAGAATGCGAAAAGTATTTTTAACACTTTTATTGAACTGCTGTGCATTGTTTCTTTTTTCGCAAAGTAGGATTCACGGCTATTTAAAGACTAGTCAGCAAAATACGGTTGAGGGGATTGTTGTGAGTTTGCACGCTGATTTTACTAGCCAAAAGTTATTGGCCTATTCTATTAGTAATGCTGAGGGGTATTACCAATTAAATTACGATGGGGATAGTAAAGGAAAAGTGCTACGCTTGCGTTCTTTGATGTATCAGGATACCTGTATTGTTTTAACAGGAGTAAAAAACGAATGGAACATTCATTTGCGGGAAAGTATTAAGATGCTTAAGGAGGTAAAAGTGAAATCCACTCCCATTATCGAAAAAGGAGATACGATTACCTACATTACTGCTGCTTTTGCCCAAAAACGCGATTTTTCCATAGCGGAAGTCATCAATAGAATGCCAGGTTTCGAGTTAATGGATAATGGTAAAGTATTGTATCATGGACGAGAAATAGAAAAATATTACATAGAAGGAGCAGATTTGTTAGAGGATCGCTATGCTTTGGCTAATAAAAATTTACCCCATAAAGCTGTTGCTTCGGTTGATGTAATGCTGAATCATCAAAGTAAAAAAATATTCGAAAATAGAATTGCTTCCGACCAAACATCATTAAATATAAAACTCAAAAAATCGGTTGCCTTTACTGGGCGTGGAGAACTTGGCACTAGTTACGAGCCGTGGGGAAGATATATAAATCTTACTCCTATGATGTTTACCAAAAAATATCAGTTCATAGGTTCCTATCAGTCCAATGATATTGGTTCCGATTTATCCGATCAGATCATAGGTTTAAAATATAAAAATGGGAAGCTCGAGGGAAAGGAAAAAATGCACTTTACTTTCTTAGGCTTACCTTCTTTGTACTATCCTAATATCAAAAAAAGTAGATATCTAGATAACGATGCAAATCTAATAACGCTTAATGGTTTACGGAAGTTAAATGATAAAACGGAATTAAAAATAAATTCGGGCTATTTGTCTGATAAAATTCAAGAGCTTAAGAATAGCGAGACAAGCTACTATTTTGATGAGGCTTTGTACAAAACAAAGGAGCGTTACCAAAACTATTTTAAAAATCGTTCCTTATATGCTGATTTAAATCTTAAAAAGAATTTAGCTTCGATTTATTTTAATAATAAGCTTGGTTACATTCAGTTTTGGGATCAATCTAAAGCCATAATTCAGGATGATAGTATTCAAGAGATTCAGGCGAGAACGCCACATCGTAGTTTGTACAATGTTTTTGATTGTACTTTTCCTTTTGGAAAAGGTTTTGCAAGTTTCTATTCTTCTATCGATTTGAATGAAAGCAATGAAGATTTGATTTTCACACCTAATGTGTTCAATAATATTTTAGAGTATGGAGATGCTATTTCGGTAAGTAAACAAGACTTGAAAAACAGAAGTTTGGTCAGTGAAAATCATTTTCAGTTTACCAAAATATGGCATTCTTTCATTGTAGAGAGTTTACTAGGACTTAATTACGAAGCACAAGATTTGGAATCGAATATGTATTCCTCTCAGGGAATTTTAGATTACGATGCTTTGGCTAATGATATTTATTGGAACAAAAGTGATTACGTATTTAATCCTTGTTTAAAATATGAAACAAAAAATGTAAAGTTATCTCTCGATTTGCCATTCAATTACTATTCCTTTCGTTATACCGATCATGAATATCAATCAAAAATCAGAAAAGAGGAATTGCTTTTTAATCCGCGCTTATTTGTTAAATATGAATGGAACTCTTCGTTTGAGGCAAGGTTTTCCTTTAGCGATGTAAAATCATTGGGCAATCCGAACGCTATGTTGCAGGGAAATATCATCTACGATCACAGAAGCATGCGAAGTAGAGTGGCACAAGTGGATGAAAACAAAAGCAGAGTATATCAACTAAATGTTGGATATAGAGATGCGGTTAATGGTTTATTCATGAATTTAGGTGTGAGCAAACGAATCAAACAAAAGGATTTTATTCTCGATCAGTCTATTTTATCGGCTGGCGTTTTTCAATATCAGTTAATCGAAAAAGAGAACGATGAAAAACTGAATCGGCTTAGCGGAGATATTTCTATTTATCTGGACAAACTCCACTTAAATTTGTCTTTAAAATCAGATTATAGCAATCAAAAAAGCAATTATTTATTGAGCGGAGAGTTGGAGGAGTTCGCTTTGGATAGCTACCAAAACGATTTTAAATTGAATTTTGATAAATGGAGCTTTCTGGCTTTGGATTATGCTTATTCGCTGACAGTAAGCAAGCAGGAGAGTAATGGCAGTAAAACTCATTCTACGCAACAAATTCATAAAACCAGATTGTGTTATTACTTTAGCTCCAAACAGTGGATTGAGGCTCGCCCGGAATATTTTATATTTAGTCAATCCGAAAATAAAACACAGAAAATGGTATTTACCGACTTAATCTATTCCTTTACTCCCAAAGAAAGCCGTTTTAGTTACCTCTTAGAGTGTAGAAATATTTTCAACAGCAAATATGTATACTCTGGATTTAATTCCGATTTAAGCTCGGTATATAGCGAATTTTCTTTGCGACCACGAGCTTTCGTTGCCCGAATCAGATTTTCTTTCGGAAAAAATTAGTGGCATAAAAAAAGCTGCCTTTGTAGGCAGCTTTT
>NZ_JBFHJW010000113.1:0-5343 GCF_041595635.1 Labilibaculum sp. | reverse complement strand
GTCTTCGGTCCTTTAAATTGCGAACGCTACCAAATTGGTTGAGTTCCCGAAGCAGGTCGATGTCTACATCGGCGATAAGAATCATTTCGGTGTTGGGTGTTGCTTCTGCTTTTACTCCGTTTACCGGAAACGAAAAATCGCAGGGTGTAAATACCATCGACTGTGCATATTGAATGTCCATGTTGTGAACCTTTGGTAAATTGCCCACACTTCCAGCAATGGCTACATAGCATTCATTTTCAATTGCTCTGGCCTGAGCACAATTGCGAATGCGAGAAAAACCATTTTGAGTATCGGTTAAAAAGGGAACGAATAAAATATCCATACCGTCATCGGCGAGCAGCCTGCTCAATTCTGGAAATTCTACATCGTAACAAATTAGGATGCCAATTTTTCCGCAATCAGTATCAAATACTTTTAGTTCATTTCCTTTTTGCATGCCCCAAACTTTTGTTTCATCAGGGGTTACGTGTAATTTCTCGTAGCGTTCTACACTGCCGTCGCGTTTGCACAAGTAGCCAACATTGTGTAGACGATTGTTTATAATTTCAGGCATACTACCCGAAATGATATTGATGTTGTAGGAAATAGCGAGTTCTGAAAATTTGTGAACAATAGTTTCAGTGTGCTCAGCCAGTTTCCTAATAGCTTCAGCTTCAGTCAGGTGGTTGTTTTCAGCCATTAGCGGAGCATTGAAGAACTCTGGGAATAAGGCAAAGTCTGAACGATATCCAGAAACGGCATCTACAAAAAATTCAACCTGATGCATTAATTCATCCAAGTTGTTGTAGGTTCTCATTTGCCACTGAATCAATCCTAAACGAACAATTTTTTTAGTGATACTGGGTTTTTTATTCTGTTTTTCGTAGTAAATATTATCCCATTCTAGCAATACAGCGTAGTCGTTTGAATCTTCATCGCCCTCGAGGTAGTTTTTTAGTATTTTTGCAGGATGAAAATCATTTGATACCTGGAAATTTAAAACGGGGTCGTGAATTTCTTTTCTTCTTACTTTCGCGATGTATTCTTTGGGGGACAATTTATCGGCGTACTTATGATAGTTTGGAATTCGACCACCAAAAGCAACACCTTTTAAATTTAGACGTTCGCTTAATTCTTTTCGGTAGTCGTATAATCTTCGCCCCAATCGCAATCCTCTAAATTCTGGCTTAATAAATACATCAATTCCATACAATACATCTCCATCGGCAGTGTGAGTTGAGAATGTGTAGTTTCCAGTTATTTCTTTATAGGTATGTTTGTCATCAAATTTATTGTAATCTACAATAATTGAAAGAGCACATCCGGCAATTTGATTGTTGACCTTGATTACAACCTGTCCATCAGGAAAACAATCAATTAAGGTTTTAATCTGATGTTCTCTCCAATAAGAATTGGGCATACTTGTGTAGGACTCGATCATGGCTTTTTTAAGTTCCTGATAATCATCAAGACTTAAGAAGGATAATTCAATGTTTTCTATTTCTTCCATTTTGTTTTAAACCACTAATAATAAGATGTGCTTTCGTGCACATATCTTTCTGTTTTGGTTGAATAAATGTAATAATTTCAGCAATATATGGTGCTTTTCGAAAATAAAAAATATTTAAGTTCTAAATATTCATTTAATCAGTGATTTAGCTTATGTATTTGTATTGGTTTTTTTGCTTGTTTTTTCAGAATAACAAATATGTAGATGAAGAATGGATTTACTTGTTTCGTTTAGTCGATTTTAATTGAAATCAACTTAGTATTGACGGTGTTTTGATTTGTCGTGAATATTAGTGTTTATGTTCTCTATGCTTACAATTTTTGCTTTACACTGTGGAGTCTATTGAAAAAACTACTATTTTTAGGCTTCAAAGACCTTTTTTTATGAAACAAACCACCCAAAAAATTCTCCTTTCTCTCTTTTTTTGTTTGAATGTTTTCTCTCTTTTCGCTAATCAAGAGGGTGCGTTAATTGTTCGAAATTTTAGACCTACTGAGTATGAAGGGGGAAGTAAAATTTATTCTGTAATTACAAGTTCGGACGGCCTTTTGTATGCTGGGGATAAAAATGGAATTCTCGAATTTGATGGTGAAAATTGGTTGAAAATTAAAATTGGATTTGCTGTTAATTCTCTAGCTGTAGATAGTAAAAATAATGTGTTTGTTGCGGGAAAAGAAGGAATCGGAGAGTTAAAAAGAGATTCCCTAAATCAAATCGAATATCATTCTTTAAATTATTTGGTTACTGGTTATTTGAATTCTAATGTATTCCGAAAATCACAAGTGTTTCAATTAGACAAGGAAATATTATTTGTAGTTGATAATAAGTTGGTTGTTTTTTCGGAAGAGCGAATTCGTATTATTGAAAACAAAGATCAATATCGCTTGGCTCAAAAAGTCGATAATGAACTGTATTTGTATTCGTACCAGTCAGGTTTGTATAAATATTCGAATGGGGAATTAGATAAGGTACTGACAACCGATGAAATTAAGATGCGTCATTTCTGGGGAATTATGAATAGTGCAGAAGGTATTGTTCTTTGGGAAGATGGTGCGAACTCCTATTTGCTTGAGGGTGATAAGCTCAAAAGGGTGAGTGGTGTATTAAATGATTTTGTTTCTGAGCATGTTGTGGATGGTATTCATCAAATAGATTCAAATATTTATGTGCTGAAAACCTACTATGATGGATTATTGATTGTGAATTCGAAACGTGAAATCATCAAACAAATAAACCAGAAAGGAAGTTTGATTAACAATACAGTTTTTGGAGTTGATTTGGATTTGTATGGCAATCTTTGGATTGGTACATCATCGGGAATATCGGTACTCCGGCAAGACCTGCCATTTACGGTTTATAATACTCAATCGGGTATAGGAAGCGGATATGATTCGGCTAAAGTTGGCGAGGATATCTATTTGGGAACTAGTCATGGATTATGGCGGAAAAAAAAGAATGATGGTTTTGAAAATGATTTTGAAATGATATTTCCTGGTCATGTTTTTGGATTGTCAGTGATAAACGGGGTGTTGTATCTTGGCCATCCATCAGGCATTTATTCAATTGCTAAAAATAAAATTCGCCCTGTGATTCATAAACCTGGTGGAAGTTTTATTAAGAAAGTTCCTTTTGAAACTAACACCTACTTAACCAATACAAATGATGGGTTACTTAAACTTTTGCAGGAAAATGGCAGTTTGAAGAAAAGTAACTTGTTGGCAGGAAAGAACCGTGAGATTCATAATTTTGAGTTCGACAGTTTGGGAAATGTTTGGGTTGAATACGATAATGGAATTTATACTTTTAATTGGGATCAACCCGAAATAAAGAGATTTTATACTCGTGTAGGCAAGGAAAATCGCTTAAAAAAAGTTCGACAAATTGATAATGAACTTTATTTTATTGCAGATAGTGGTGTTTATTTTTTCAACGATCAGGAAAAAGATTTTTACAAACCAAATTTGTTAAAAAGCATAAACGAAAACAATCAAATTCCGACTAATATTCTTGGTAATTCAACGGATAAAATGTGGGTGTTTTTCGGAGAAAAGTTAACACAATACAAATTAAGAGGGAATGTTTTGAAGCCTTCTTACGATCAGCCGTTTAAATTTATAGATGGTTTTTATCCCATTGGATTTGAGAATGTTTCTCAGCTTAGCGATTCTACCTTTTTAATTGGAAGCGAAGAAGGCTTTTATTTTTACGAGGAAAAGGAGTACGTTGCAGGAACTTACTCTTCGGTAATTATTCGAGATGTGAGCATTTCCTCTCTCGAGAGAGGAAAACATAAGGTTTGGGGCAAGTTAGCGAAGCAAAAGGATGGCTTTTTATTGCAACTAAAAGAACCCATTTCTTATTCGAACAATTCAATTGAATTTGTTTTTTCGGCTGGAGCTCCTAATTATAACAAGGTTTACTATCAAACCTATTTGTATGGTTATAATGAAAAATGGTCGGAATGGAGTCGTGACAACAGTCGTGAATTTACTAATTTGGCTGCTGGCGATTATCGATTTGTGGTTCGTGCCATAAATGATTCTGAAGAGTATAGTAAAATTGCTGTTTGTGAATTCAAAATATTACCGCCCTGGTTTTTAACGAGAGGAATGAAAATTCTTTATGTATTACTCTTTTTCTTGATTTCTTTGAGTATTATCTATTGGGTTCGTTATACCATTCAGAAAACGAAATTAAAGCTTGAAAATCGGCAAAAAGAAGAAGCTGCAAGTTTGGAACAGCAAAGGGCTCAAGAGAAGCTTTCTTCCGAAAAGCAATTGATTCGTTTGAGAAATGAGAAATTGAGGTCAGATAATTTGCACAAGGCAAAAGAATTAGCCAATCTTACTTTTAATTTGATTCAAAAGAATCAGGTTCTAACCGATTTTAAGAGCGAATTAGAACAAATTAAAAGGTATTCCGAAACCAATAAGCTGGTTACTGAAGATCTTCGCAGATTGATTCGGAAAGTGAATAAAGATATTGACAAGGAAGAAAACTGGGAGGTCTTCGAAGATTATTTTGATACGGTTCACGAAAATTTCTTTATCAAGCTGAAAAAGAAATTTCCCGATTTAACTTCCAAAGATCTTCGTCTTTGTGCCTATCTTAGAATGAATTTGGCAACTAAGGAGATAGCTCCGCTTTTAAATATTACTGTTCGGGGAGTAGAAATAGGAAGGTACCGCCTGCGACGTAAGCTCGAGCTCGATCGAAATGTTAACTTCACTACCTTTTTAAATAGCTTATAAGACAAGAAATTATAGTTTATCCGGCTATGTACAAGTTAGTCAATTCTGATACGGAAGCTCGTGAGCAGGCAAAAGCAATGGCATTTTGGATTAGAAATAAGGACATAAAGAAAGGACACTTTCTTAAAAAAGTGTCCTTTTGTTTGCAAGAATTTTGATTAGAAACTTCTAAAATTTAAGGGGTTTTCCCTCTTTGGTATAGTATTCAACCGGACCATATGCTTCTAGTTTTCCTTTTAATTCTGATGCTTTTCCTTTCACAAGAACGATACAGTTGTTAGGTTTAACGTATTTTATTGCCATTTCCTGAACGTCTTCCTTAGTAATTTCTCCAATTTTAAAAGGATAAGCTTTTAGATAATCGTCTGGTAAATTGAAGTCATCTTTTACCATAGCAAAAGATAAAAATCGCTGTAAAGCTACCCCGCCAAGCGATCTGGCGTAAGCACCAATTAAGCTATTTTTAGCCATTCTCAATGTATTATCGCTTACTGTTTGATTACGGATTCGAAGCATCTCGTAAATGATATTTTCTACGGCAATGGCTGTTTTTTCGGTTCTCACATCTACCTTGGCAAATCCTCTTCCACCTGCTCCTGT
>NZ_JBFHJW010000112.1:0-5455 GCF_041595635.1 Labilibaculum sp. | reverse complement strand
CGCATTGATATTCCAATCGATAACCAATACCTTTTTAGAATCGAGTTGTTTTAATGTTTCGGCGACTTCAGAGTGGTCGAAATTCATGATAACGTACTTACTGTACTTACCAATACTCTCCTGTATTTGATTCTTAAAAACCTCGATATTATAGTGATGAAAATGCAAATCAACGGCCACCGTACTGGGTACACTTTTTCGAAAACTATCGTACAAGACCTCTTTATAAGCCTTAAAAGTATCTAAAAACAAGAATACACGTGTAATTTCTCCAGCTACAAAATATCCTTTATTGGGAACCGACTCAATCACATTTCGTTTCTTCAGTTCGGCATAGGCTTTAAAGACAGTATCTCTCGAAAGAGAACACTCCTTACACATCTTATTTACAGAAGGTAACATATCTCCTGGCTCCAATATTTTCTGACTGATGGCATCCTGAAATGCCTGAATCAGTTGCTGAAATTTTGGCATCGGAGAGTTACTATCCGTAGTAAAGTGAAAAACCTTCATACTTTGATTTTTATATTGTGTTCTGTTCTGTTATGGCTCAAATGTATAAATAATAATTTAATCCATTCAGAATTGAAACTATAATTTCGTAAATTGAGATCTACTCAATGCAAGGCAGCAATAATCAGAAACAATCAATTTCCGCAAAACAAATACTGCGAATTATCTGTTTCTATGATAAAATCAATTTCTATGAAAATTCTTCTTACTGGCGCCAATGGATACATCGGAAAACGAATACTCCCCATTCTTTTGGATCAGGGACATACGGTAATTTGCTGTGTTCGTAACAAAAAGCGATTCTCTCCCAAAGAAATCAGTCATCCCAACTTGCTGGCATATGAAGCCGATCTTCTGGATTTAAAATCACTTACAAATCTTCCCAAAGATATTGATGTTAGCTACTATTTAATTCATTCGATGCTACATGGTACCGAAGGATTTGAAGAGCTAGAAAAACTTTGCGCTAAAAATTTTGTCCACTTCATCGACCAAACGGAAAATAGACAAACTATTTATTTAAGTGGAATTGCCAATGCTGAAAAGCTATCCACACATCTGGAATCGCGCAAACAAGTAGAAGAAATTTTAAAGAAAAGCAAAAGCGACACAACCATCCTGCGAGCTGGAATTATTGTTGGATCTGGAAGTGCTTCATTCGAGATTATCCGCGATTTGGTAGAGAAACTAGCCATTATGATTACCCCAAACTGGCTGCTTACAAAATGCCAGCCCATCGCCATTCGAAACGTAATCGATTTTTTAACCGGGGTGATTGGTCAAAAGGAATGTTTGAACCAAACTTTTGATATTGGTGGTCCTGAAATTTTAAGCTACAAAGAAATGCTCCTGCAATATGCCGAAGTAAGAAAGCTGAAACGATTTATTGCCTGCTTGCCGGTAATGACTCCACGACTTTCATCCTACTGGTTGTTTTTTATCACCTCCACCTCTTACAACTTGGCTGTAAATCTGGTAAACAGTATGAAAATTGAAGTGATTTGTCGTCCCAATAATTTGGCTGACTTATTACAAATAGAGCTGCTCACTTATCGCGAAGCTATCGAAAAAGCTACTGGAAAAATACAACAGCAAATGGTAATTTCTTCGTGGACTGATGCTTTGAGTAGTGGGATTCTGCCCAATGATAAAATGAAATACATCGAACCACCAACTTATGGTTGCTATACCGACAAGAAGCATTTTAAAATTGGTACCGATGTAAAACCTATTGTAGAGAATGTTTGGGCTTTAGGTGGTGACAGAGGTTGGTACTATGCCAATTGGCTATGGCATTTACGTGGCATGATAGATAAATTATTCGGTGGCGTTGGACTCAATAGAGGACGAAGACACCCGCAGGAAATTAAAATGGGTGATTCTCTTGATTTTTGGCGAGTGCTACTAGCCGATAAGGAAAATGGAAGACTGCTCTTGTATGCTGAAATGCGATTGCCTGGAGAGGCGTGGTTAGAATTTTCTATTGGAAGAGAAAATGATGAAAACTATATCTCACAAAAAGCAATTTTTCGTCCAAAAGGAATTTTAGGCCGACTGTATTGGATGATTAGCTACCCATTTCATCTATTTATTTTTCGTGGAATGGTAAAGGGAATTATAAATTACAAGAAATAAATTGAGCAATGAAAAAACGAGTTACAGGAATTGGGGGCATCTTTTTTAAATCGGAAGATCCAAAAGCAACAAGAGAATGGTACAACGAGCATCTAGGCATTCAATGTCCTGATGAATATGGTGGAATGTTTGAATGGAGAAAAACCAGTAAACCTGAAGAAACAGGTTTTACAATTTGGAGTCCCTTCGAAGAAAGAACCGATTACTTTCAGCCATCGAAAAAGGATTTCATGTTCAATTATCGTGTAGAAAACCTAGTTGAACTCCTCAAGATTTTGAAAGAAGAAGGCGTTACCATCGTCGGAGAAATTCAGGAATTTGAATATGGTAAATTTGGATGGATTTTAGATCCTGAAGGAAATAAAGTTGAGCTTTGGGAACCCAAAGAAGGTCCATTCAGCGACATGTACAAAGGAAAATCTACATCGGAATAAATGGAGACATTTGATTAAAAAAATGTGGAACATTATTTTAACTTTGTTTTCCAATTCTAGAACTCCTACTCTATGAAAAAACCAATTGTAGAATTCTACGATGTGTTGAGCATCGCGGAAGAAAACCTAACCTATTCCATTATTTGTTCGCGCTACCAAAACCAGTGGGTTTTTGTTCGCCATCGCCTACGAGAAAGCTGGGAAATGCCTGCTGGTCATATTGAAAAAGGAGAATCGGCATTAGCTGCTGCAAGAAGGGAATTGTATGAGGAAACAGGAGCAGAATCTTTCTCCCTACGGTTGCTTACTGACTATTCGGCCGATTGGCATGGAGAAACAAAATATGGTCGCATCTTTTTTGCTGAAATTTATCAATTAGGAAGCTTGCCCGAAACTGAAATTGCAGAATTAAAGCTATTTACCTATTTACCACGCAATTTAACTTATCCTGACATTCAAAATTTGGTTTTTGAGCAGGTTTCACTTGTAATGACAAAATTGAAATAAAAACATAAACCTAAATAACAAATGCAATCCAATCGAATATATCTTCCCTTCTACTTAAAATTAATTCTACTTATTAATAATCGGTATTTTACAATTTGTTTACTTTATTCATTCCTGGGACTACTTACAACTTTTGCTAAGTTCGAAATAAACACTTTTACTCAAAGTATTCCTTTTTTTATACTAGTCTCTTTAACATTTTTCATTCTTAGTATATTCAATACAAAGAAAAAAATTAGAATTATAGAAGGTGATATATTAATCAAGACAGGAACTTTTTCTGGAGATATAAGCCTACCTGAATTTGGTAAATATAGAAGAGAAAAAATTATTCTCCGATTGACACTTCAAGTTCCAAGTATATCGAATCATCCTACTTTTTATAAAAACTTCTACTTCATAAAACAGCTTGCTGGAATTACGAATTTTGAACACAGATTAATTATCAACGCACAAAACCCAGAACAAGTTTTATTGCTAAGATCATTGCCCAATATCGTTAAAAAATATATTAATACGTGGGAAAAAAGTTCTGCTCTTACAAATAGCATCTAAATCACCACACAAAACAATAGTATCTTGTCTCAAATCCATTTTCATCAAGACTTTTACGAAACCATTAAAAAGGGAGAAAAAAGCCAAACAGCCAGAATAGGTGAAGCAGTTCCTCAACTCGGAGAAGGAGAAGCTATTTTTACAGATCTTCCCTCCATTAAAATTGAAATCACAAAAGTGAGCCACAAAAATTTCGATTGCTTAAGTGTAGAGGAAGCACAAAAAGATGGCTTTGAAAGCAAAGTGGAATTATGGGCAGTTTTACTTGGCTTTTATCCTCAGCTAAAAACTTCCGACTTACTGATGCTTATTGAATTCAGACGCGTTTGAGCAATTAGTTTTCGAACAAAATGCAAACCGGACTGGGCGCTTTTACCTCATCAACGAAAGTTAAGGAACCACTTAGCGAATCGCGTTGAAAGCAGACGATGTTATTGGTGTTTTTGTTGGCCACCAAAAGGAATTTATCATCGGGCGATAAGCTAAAATTACGAGGATGATCGCCACGAGTCGATTCAAATCCTATCGAATGCAGATCCCCATTTTCCTGAATCGAAAAAATAGCAATACTGTTGTGTCCCCGGTTCGATCCGTACAAATACTTGCCATCTGAAGAAATATGAATATCGGCAGTAGCACTGTAAGCTTCGAAATGTGCTGGCAAGCTCGAAATAGTCGACAAAAGTTTAAACTCTTTAGTTTCTGATATCTGAAAACAGCTAATTGTGTTGTTTAGCTCGCTTATTATATAGACAAACTTTCCGTTGGGATGAAAAACCAAATGCCGCGGACCGGCTCCATCGGCAAGTGCTACTTTACGGATATCAGATGAAAACTGATGCTTTGCCATATCGATGGATGAAAGCCACAGCTCATTGGTTCCCAAATCGACTGCTGCAATTTGATTCGTGTTGGGTTGAAACCAAACGCTGTGAGCGTGTGGCTCATCCTGACGACCCACAACGGTTCCCGAACCACTGTGTTGCTGCACATCCAAAAGATCCGATAATTTTCCTGCCTCATCTACCTGCAGATAGCCGATATTCCCGCCTGTATAGTTGGCCGCAAGAACTACGCCTTCCACATTTGCCGTCACAAAGCAGGGATGCGCACCTCCACTTGGCTTTCTGCTAATCAGCTGCAAGGAATCTCCTATTTGATACGATTCCACGCTTCCCATTCCATCCTCATACTTCATTTCGTTGGCCACCAGTAGCGTTTTCTGATGATTTGCAAAGGCCAAAAAGGAAGGATTATCGGATTTTGCCACCAAACCTAACATTTTTAGTTGACCCAAGCTGTCCATTTCAAATTTGTAAATTCCTTGTGAATCTCCATCTGTATAGGTTCCAAGAAAGAAAGTGTAGGAAGAATTAGTCATCGGTGTATTCTTTTTCGATTCCTGACAAGAAAAGGCAAGTGCTGAAATCAAAATCAGTAAAAATATATGTTTACTCATAATTATATTTTAATTAGGTTACAAGAAATCACTTCTATTTGATTAGTGCATCGATATCAGTAATTAAATAGAAAACCATCATTATTTAAGCCATGGCAATTCGACGGTTTAATTTTTTCAGTTCCCGAAAAAAGAAAAATCCGCAAATAATCGCCGAGCCAACATCGGAAATAGGGGCCGCCATCCATACTCCATTTAAACCCAGATAATTCGGAAGAATAAAAAGAATGGGAATCAATAAAATTACCTGACGCATTAAAGTAAGCAAAGCTGAAATACCCGCTTTCCCAATGGATTGAAAATAGTTACCAACAATCACCTGAAAACCTACCAATGGCAATGCAAGCAAAAT
>NZ_JBFHJW010000111.1:0-5786 GCF_041595635.1 Labilibaculum sp. | reverse complement strand
CTCAATGATTTTGTTTTGGGTAGTAATTCTATCTTCAATGGTTGCAAGAAGAGTTGCTATTTTATTTTGCTCTTTAAAGTTTGGCAGTGTTATCTCTAATTTTTTCAAATCAGAATTATAAACATTACTTATACTTACTCCTTTAGCAAGAGATGCTATTGTCTTTTTTAATCGTTTATTTATATAGTATGAAACAAAGATTGGCGAATAAAGTAATTCTTCTTTGGGTCTTAAAATATTTATTGTTCGACCAATAGCAATATCAGTAATCGTTAATGCAGAAGCCGACCCAATATCTAACGGGTCTTCGCCTGCCGAAGGGAGCAATATCTCATCACCGTTACTAAAAAGCAATTCTGATTTGTCTAAATCGGTTCTATTTATCACATCTAAAATGACTTCATTATACATATGATATAACTCACCATACCTTACACATGGATGTTCAAATTCAGGCGAAGCTTCACTTTGTTTTATATTCTTTCCGGTTGAGAAATTAAAAATATCTTCAAAACGATATTTTTTATAATTACCATCCCCCTCAAACTCAGGGAATCTCAAATTTGGAACATTGAGGAATTAGAGATTCAGAATCCCCTTTTTATTTTCTTTGAGCTTTTTAATCTTAAAAGATAAAGATGAATAAACAAATTAAAGTTTCAGCAATTAGCCACTTATGGCTAAGCGATAAAAAGCAGTATGTAAAAAGGTCAACTATTTCAGCTTATATGCTATTGGTAGAAAATCACCTTTTACCCGCCTTTGGTAACAATTATCAGATAAGCGAGGATGAAGTACAAGCCTTTGTATTTAGAAAATTAGATGAAGGATTGGCTAAAAAATCGATAATGGATATACTCATTGTTTTAAAAATGATTCTCAAGTACGGAGCAAAACAAAAACTACTGCATTATGAAGCTTTTGAAATTCGTTATCCAACAGAGCAAAAAGGGAAACACTTAGAGGTTTTAAGTCGTGCCAACCAGAAAAAGATAATGAACTATATCCAGGAACATTTTACTTTTCGGAATTTAGGCGTTTACCTATGTCTATGTACGGGTATGCGTATTGGCGAAGTTTGTGCGCTTACCTGGGAAGATATAAATACCGATACTGGTCTAATAAGTATAAATAAAACCATTCAGCGTATTTATACCACCGAAAACGGCATTGGTAAAACCGAGCTGATTATGGATACACCGAAAACCAAAAACTCAGTACGAGAAATACCCATGAGCCGTGACCTATTACGAATGCTAAAGTCGGTTAAGAAAATAGTCAATAGTTCGTTTTATGTCTTAACCAACGAAGCAAAGCCAACCGAACCTCGTACCTATCGGAACTATTACAAATTCTTTATGGATAAGCTCGAAATACCATACTTAAAATTTCATGCTTTGCGCCATAGCTTTGCGACACGCTGTATCGAGAGCAATTGCGATTACAAAACGGTTAGTGTGTTATTGGGGCATTCTAACATCAGTACAACCTTAAACCTTTATGTTCATCCCAATACAGAGCAAAAGAAAAAAGCCATTAACCAAATGTTGAGGTCATTGAATTAACAAGGGGAACACTTTGTTTTTAACAAAAAAAATCCAAACCACTTGTTTGTAATTTTGTTATCGTTAATTTTGAGACTTATATTATTATTTTAAAAGGTTTTTAATTCACATAAAAACTAAATCCTGTAAATCGTATAATCGATAAAATCCTGATTCAGATAATTTATGACCACTCAACCCGAACAAATATTAGAAAACAATCTTCTTGCTCAGTTACAAGAACTGGGCTATAAATTTGTAACGATTAAAGATGAAAAAGATCTCTTGGCTAATCTGAAATCACAATTGGAAGTTCACAATAAAATCGAGCTTTCCGATAACGATTTTAAGCAGATACTAAGTTTCATTAACAAAGGCAATGTTTTCGAGCGAGCCAAAATCCTTCGCGATCGGGTACCTTATACTAACAATAAGGGCGAGCATAAAACCATTGAACTAATCAATCAAATTCATTGGTGTCAAAATCAGTTTCAGGTAACTCAACAGGTTACCATGGAAGGCTCGTATAAAAATCGCTACGATGTTACCATTCTAATTAACGGTCTGCCTTTGGTGCAGATTGAATTAAAACGTCGAGGTTTGGAGTTAAAAGAGGCTTTTAATCAAACCAATCGTTACGAGCGTCATTCCTATTGGGCAGGGCACGGTTTATTTCAATTCATTCAGATATTTGTTATCAGCAATGGGGTCAATACAAAATACTATGCCAATAGTCCAATAAAGGCTCGTTCGTTTAAGCAAACCTTTTATTGGTCTGATGTCAACAACAAACTCATTACTCAACTCCCCGATTTTGCTGATTTGTTTTTAGAGCCTTGCCATATCTCTAAAATGATAACAAAGTATATTGTAATTCACGAATCCGATAAAATTTTAATGGTGCTTCGTCCTTATCAGTTTTATGCGGTAGAGGCGATAGTTGATAGGGTGCAGAAGTCAAGAAATTATGGGTACATATGGCACACCACAGGTTCAGGAAAAACATTAACTTCCTTTAAAGCAGCGCAAATTCTCACCAACTTTCCTAAGGTGCACAAAGTAGTTTTTGTAGTCGATCGTAAAGATCTCGATTACCAAACCACCAAGGAGTTTAACAGCTTTAGCAAGGGCAGTATAGATGGAACAAGCAATACCAATACGCTCGTAAAGCAATTGGTTGGTGACAACAAGCTGATTGTAACCACCATTCAGAAACTAAATACAGCTATAAGCAAAAAAAGGTATTTAGCCAGAATGGAAACCCAAAAAGACAAACGTATTGTTTTCATTTTTGATGAGTGTCACCGTTCGCAATTTGGTAAAACACATGGAGATATTGAAAAATTCTTTACCCATTGCCAAATGTTTGGTTTCACCGGGACACCAATTTTTGAGAAAAATGCAGGAACCAACGAATTTGGTAAACGGACCACGGCAATGTTATTTGGTGGGGAAAAACCACTTCATAAATACGTGATTACCGATGCCATTCGCGATGAAAATGTATTAAAGTTTTCAGTAGAATACATTCGAACCTTCAAAAAGAAGGACAACATTCTGGATATCGATGTGGAAGCCATTGATAAGACCGAGGTAATGAATGCGCCACAGCGTTTAAATAATATTGTTGATTATATAATAACGAATCACAATAGAAAAACGCATAGCAGAGAGTTCACCAGCATTTTTGCAGTATCAGGCGTCGATCGGGAAACCGGTTTTACTCCGGTTATTGAATACTATAAATTGTTTCAACAGAAAAAGGAGCAAGGTCTGCATAACCTGAAGGTTGCAACGATCTTCTCATACAAAGCAAACGAGGACGATAAGGATGCAGTGGGGGACTTTATCGACGATGAGTTTATGGATGAGAGAGAGGATACTATACCTATAGCTGCCGAAGCAAATCCAGAATATAATACAACTACTGGCAATAATCCAGGTGGAGAAGTTGCATGCAACGTATTAACAAATGCAAAAGAAAATTTATTGCACAAACATTCACGCGATTATCTCGAAGAATTTATTCAAAATTACAACAAAGAATTTGGTACCAATTACACAACAAAAGATTCTAAGAGTTTTTATAACTATTATAACGATGTTGCCAAACGTGTAAAGCACAAACAAATTGATGTTTTGTTGGTTGTGAATATGTTTCTAACAGGATTCGACAGCAAAACACTGAATACCCTTTATGTCGATAAAAATTTAAAATACCATGGTTTAATTCAAGCTTACTCCAGAACCAACCGTATTATAAACGAATTAAAATCTCAGGGGAATATCGTTTGTTTCCGAAATTTGAAAAACGCAACCGACGATGCTATCTCTCTATTCTCGAACATCAATGCCAAAGATGAAATCATCATGCAGCCCTACGAAGAGTATGTTGCTAAATTCAATCAGGCATTTATTGACTTATTGCAAATTACACCAACTGTAAATAGCGTAAACGACCTACAGGACGAAGAAAAAGAGTTGGAATTCATCAAAGCATTCCGAGAATTGATGCGTCTAAAAAACGTATTGGCAACTTTCACTGAATTCACTTTCGATGATCTGTCAATGCAGGAACAAAATTTCGAAGACTACAAAAGTAAATACCTCGATTTGTACGACAAGGCAAAATCAGCCCATCAAAAAGAAAAAGTATCCATTCTAGGCGATGTTGATTTTGAGCTGGAACTGATACACCGGGATGAAATAAATGTGGCTTATATTTTGAAGCTTCTCGCCAAGTTAAAAGACTTAACTGAAGAAGAACACGAAAAACAGAAAAAAGCAATTATCGACATTATCTCAGGAGATGCTAAAATGCGTAGCAAACGAGAATTGGTTGAAAGGTTTATTCACGAGAATTTACCCGAAATTGACGATTCAGAAAATATCCCAACTGAATTTGAATCATTCATAAACGAAGAACGCCAAATTGCAATTCAAGCTATAAGTGAGCAGGAAGGATTAGATCCTGATAAATTAGAAGCAACAATTGGAACTTATCTCTTTACAGAGAAAAAACCAATGCGCGACGATATCATTTCCATGATAAAAAAACGCCCAGCATTAAAAGAACGACGTACTACCGCCGAACGAATCACTAGCAAAATTGTACAGTTTGTAGAGACATTTATTAGTGGGATTGCGGGGTAGGGATTTGCTTATTCAAACTTAACAAGATTTTAAACTGTTCTTTTATTGCTTTAATATGGGTGTTGTAAATAACTAACTCGAATGATCATGTATTTATCCGAACTTAAAATCTGGAACTTTAGAAAGTATGGCCTAAAAAAAGGTAATAAAATAGAAAATGCTCAACCTGGCTTTGAGGTAAAATTTAAAAAGGGAGTTAATGTTTTAGTAGGAGAGAATGATTCTGGAAAAACTGCAATTATTGATGCCATTCGATATGTTCTTAAAACGCAAAGCCAAGAGTTTATTCAACTAGATGAGAAAGATTTCTACAAAGTAGGAACAGAGAGGGCTACTGATCTAAAGATTGAATGTACATTTTCAGGATTTTCTGCAGCTGATGCAGGGCATTTTTTAGAGTGGATAGGCTTTGATGAAGATGGAAAATACAAATTGAAAATTTGGCTTACAGCCAATAGAAAAGATAATAATATATATCCTAGGGTTAGTGCTGGTGTTGATTTGGATGGCAATTACATGGAAGGGGAAGCTCGTGACTTATTACGAGTTATTTATTTAAAGCCATTGCGCGATGCATTAACAGATATGACTCACGGTAGGAAATCTCGCTTAGCTCAAATACTAAAAAACCTAAAGGCATTTAAAACAGAGTTTGATGATGTAGGGAGTAAAAAGCAACATAAGTTGGAGAAGCATCATGAAGAGTATAGTGGTCAAGTAGTAGATTATTTTAAAAAGGATAAAAAGGGAAAGAAAATAACAAGAGCAATTAATGGTTTTTTAACAGATGATTTTTTGTTTAAAAATGAGGATAGAAAAGCTGGGATAAAGATTGATAAGGACGAAATAAGTGAAATTCTTCGGGATTTAGATTTGGTGCTCGAAGAAAATAAATCAGGATTAGGTTCACTTAATCTGCTATGTATGGCTGCTGAATTACCCCCGCTAGCGCGAGCTTCTTTAGCTCGTGTCCTGCGTATGCAGTAAAATACAATAAGAATTGAAAAGGAAATATGGCGTTCACTCCTCGGGTCTCGGCAAAAAGTTCGCCAGGGGTTCCAAAATCCTTTGGCTTCTTCCGCTTGTTTT
>NZ_JBFHJW010000110.1:0-5835 GCF_041595635.1 Labilibaculum sp. | reverse complement strand
GTGAAAAATGTTCATGGCACATCTCCTTTTGATTGTGTAGAAGATGGAAAATCGGCTATTCGATGGATTCGAAAACACGCCAAAGAACTAAACATAGACCCAAATAAAGTGGTAGCCAGTGGTGGATCTGCAGGCGGACACATTGCCCTTTGTACCGCGTTAGTTACTGGATTTGAAAATGCAGAAGAAGACCTAAGCATTAGTTCGTTACCCAATGCTATTCTCGCTTACAATCCGGTTTACGATACCACAGAAAAAGGATATGGTCATGAGAAAGTAGTGGGCCGCGAAACTGAAATATCTCCTTACCATCAGGCAAAAAAGAACATGCCTCCCATGCTTATCTTTCACGGAAAGGCGGATAAAACCGTTCCCTTTGAGAATGCTACTCGATTTACCGCTAAAATGAAAGAATTAGGCAACGACTGTAATTTGGTAGCCTTTGAGGGTGTTGGACATGGATTTTTTAATGGTGATTTTTTCAGACAAGGCTGCGGAAACAAGTATTTTAACCTATGCATGTACGATAGCGATGTTTTTCTAACTAAACTCGGTTATCTAAAAGGAAAACCTACTCTTTCGAGGGATTTAAAGCAATTATCCTGCATTGGCGACAGTAATACACAGAAACAATACCCCGAATTATTGCAACAGGAACTAGGATCGACTTACCAAGTGAAAAATTTTGGCAAAGGTGGAGCAACACTTATTGATGGCAGCCTTTTTCCCTATCAGGAAACGAAAACATACAAAAGATCGTTAAAATTTAAAGCCGAGATTGTTCTAATTATGATGGGAACTAACGATGCCAATCCAAAATGGTGTGTTGATACAGAACGAAAAACAGATTTTGAGGGAAGTGTTCAGCAGGAATTTAAAAGCGAATATCTAAAACTAATTGAAGTTTATCGTAAGAATAATCCTCAATCGGAAATTTACCTTTTAAGCCCTTTACCCGTTTGGGCAAAGAAAAAACCAGACAATACAAATCTGAAAGGTCGCAAAGAACAGCTAAACAAATGGGTTCTTCCTTTGGTTCAAGAAATTGCCAATGAAGAAAATCTTCCCCTTATCGATGTTCACAAATTAATGAGAAAAGGATTTAAATATACCACTGATGGCGTGCATTTAAATGAGGAAGGCTACCAAGTCTTAGCGAAAAAAATTGCCAAGAAAATCAAGTAATTGAAGTAAAAAAACAAAGTCATTTAATCTTCGAAAACAAATGAAACAAATAAACAGCCTACTTAGTTTACTGTGCCTATTATGCATCGTAATTACTACTTCTTGTTCCACTTCGCATAAAAAAACAAGCGAAAAGAAACCCAATGTCATTTTTATTTTAGCCGACGACTTGGGCTACGGCGATGTTTCGTGCTACAACGAAAATTCGCAAATTACAACTCCTAATATCGATCAACTTGCCGCCGGTGGTGTGCAATTTACCGATGCACACACCAGTAGTTCGGTATGTACTCCAACGCGATACGGTATTTTAACGGGTCGCTACAATTGGCGATCGACTCTAAAAAAAGGCGTTTTAGACGGTTATAGTAAAGAACTTATTTTACCCAAAACAAAAACCATTGCTGGATTTTTAAAAGAGAATGGCTACACAACTGCAGGCATTGGAAAATGGCATTTGGGTTGGGATTGGAACAATGTTGAGGCTGGGAAAGACAGTATTGACTATTCAAAAAAGGTAGAAAATTCACCTACCAGTTTAGGCTTCGACTATTTTTACGGATTTTGTGGTTCCCTGGATATGCCTCCTTATGTGTGGATTGAAAATGCTATGCCAACCATGCTTCCTAGCAAAGAAACAGTGAGTAAAGTAAGACAATCAACATGGCGAAAAGGTCCAGTTTCTGATGACTTCGAACATCAACAAGTTCTTCCTATTATTACCGATAAGGCAGTAAAATATATCGCTGAAAATGCCAAAAACGAAAAACCTTTTTTCCTATACCTACCTTTTTCTGCACCACACACGCCTATTCTTCCTACCAAAGAATTTGCTGGAAAAAGTGGTTTGGATAATATCTACGCTGATTTTGTAATTATGGTAGATGCCATGGTTGGAAAAATTACAAAATCATTGGAAGAACAAGGAATTGCAGATAATACCATTCTTGTATTTACCAGTGATAATGGCTGCTCACCTCAAGCTAATTATAAACAATTAGTAGAAAAGGGTCACGACCCAAGTTATGTGTATCGCGGTCATAAAGCGGATATTTTTGAAGGCGGACATCGTGTTCCCTACATTGTTCGATGGCCACAGAAAGTAAAAGCTGCTAAATCGGAACAAATCATATGTACAACCGATTTCTTCGCCAGTATTGCCGATGCAATAGGCGTTAAAATTGACAATAATGTGGCTGAGGATTCCTACAGTTATCTACCCGCTTTAGAATTACCAAGCAAAGCCGAAAAAAGAACAAGTATTGTGCATCATTCCATGAATGGTTCTTTTGCCTACCGAAAGGGAGATTGGAAAGCTATCTTTTGCCCAGGTTCTGGAGGATGGAGCGCACCAAGACCAAATTCGAAGAAGGCAAAAAGTTTACCTAAATTTCAATTGTATAACTTAAAAGAAGATATAAAAGAAGAAAATAACCTTCAAGCTCAGTATCCAGAGATCGTAAATCAGTATAAAAAAGAACTAACCGAACTTATTGTGAATGGAAGAAGCACGCAAGGAGAAAAACAAAAAAATGACGGTCCGCAAAGATGGGAACAATTAAACTGGATGGATGAAGAATAGCTGATTGTAGAACAAAAACAGCAAATTAAACGATGATAGTGATTGATTCTCTTAACAACAAAAAGAGTAAATCGCAACAAAAATCAGGTCTCAAAAAAGGAACTTCTTCGGAAAGAATTTTTTGAGGCCTTTTTTCGGCAATTAGGTAGAATGTTTAGTTAGAAGCAAAAGGACAAGTATTACTCTTTTTTTAGGAACAGCACAAAAGGAATGGCTCCGAGTGATAATATAGAAGAAATAAGATATGTTTTCTCAAGACCTATCCAATCGCCCATAATTCCGGCAAAAAACACAGCTGAAGCGGCAGTAATAAAATTTAAGGTCATATAAATACTATTCATAAAAACGGGTAATTCTTTCGATCGATCCTGCACCAATGCAATTAAAACTGGGCCTGGAGCGAAAACAAAAAAGCCCAATAAAATCAGAAATACAAAAGAAAGCCAGCCAGCAGAATTGATGAACAGAAACATCATAACAGGAGAAATAGCACTTATAATCAGCAAGGTGTTTCTTCGACCGATTCTATCGGAAATACTTCCAGCCAAAATGGTGCCAATAGCGCCCGCAAGTTGAAAAGCCGCCAAGGCTGAATTCGCAAACCACAAACTCTCACCTTTCTCAGAATAAAAAAAAGTAGGTAAAAATGCGGTTAAACCTGATTTCATAATCGATCGGAACAAGGTAAATCCAACTAATACAGCGAAAAAAGGCAAGTATTTTTTCAGAGTTGAGAAAACAACTACATTCCCCGACTTCTTATTTTTAAGATCATCAGAAATTTTTACATTCCTTAGTTTTAAAAATAAAATAAAGGAGGCTACCAAACCCAAAGGAATCAATCTCCATGTGCCTTCCAATCCCCACATCGAAACCGTAGCGGTAATCAGCAAAGGCCCAGCCGTTCTTGCCAATTCGCCACCAAACATATAATAGCTCATTCCTCGTCCGGTTTTTGCCCCCGATAATCGTTTGACCATGGTAGGTGCTGGAACATGAAAAACGGCACTACTTATACCCATGGTAAAAAGTAGAATGGAGACTACGGTAAATGAAGGGGCTACGCCCAAAAGACTCATGCATACAGCTGTGATAGCTGGTGTTACAATGACAAAATATCGCGCAGCTGTTCGTTCTGCAATAATTCCAATTAAAGGATTTAGAAACCAGGGAACCCGCATAATAAGATCCCACAATGATGCCAGTGCTAAACTAATTCCAAATTTTTCGATTAGTAAAGGACGAAGCGGAGCTAGAAAGGAAGAATAAATATCGTGCAACATGTGCGAAGCCGCAATAAGAACTACATTTTCTGATTGAAATTTACTAGCTGATTGCTTCTCTTTCATATCTTTACGAACGAATAAAAATTCTTACTTGATCTTGTAAATTTATAGTTTTCTACTAAAATAGCTAGAGCATTTATAGTTTACTTGAAGTAACTAAGTAGGTTTCCAACTTAGTTCAGAATTTTTTTTTCGAAATTCTGTATTTTATACGACTACAAATTTCCAAGATTCCCAACCAAATGATCTAGGCGATCTTATTCCTAACTCTAGAATAAACTCAACATTCTTATCTGAAATTTTCTGATGGACTTCAAACACTTTAAGTGCTCATCTGTATCAATGTGCTTTTAGAATTTCTTCTGTTACTTTTTGCATGATATTACTATGCTAAATGTTGTATATATTTTTATTCTAATTTAATAAGTGCATGATCCTAACAAACTTTAATACATTTTCAACAATACAAACAGCTTTCTTATACAACCAATGCCGATGATAAAACTCCATGAAAAATTATTTCCTTGTCCAACAAGTGCGGCAATGGAATTAATTGGAGGGAAATGGAAAAGTATTATTTTAATGCACTTAGTAGACGGAAAAAAACGCTACAATGAATTAAGAAAAGAATTGCCAACCATTACTGAACGAACGCTAAGCCTACAGCTGAAACAATTAGAGAAAGATGATCTAATAGCAAGAAAAGTCTATACAAAAAGACCTCCCTTAAAAGTAGAATATTCGCTTACTAATTTTAGCAGAACCTTGCTTCCTGTTTTGGAAGCCATTTCGAATTGGGGAATTTATACGGCCGAACAAAAAGGGGAGTTTATCTTTGAAAACAAGGACAAATGAGTAGGAAATAGATTATGCAGGAGTATTAATTTAAAGGATAACTTCTACTTTAAAAATGAAAGCTAGTCAGTTTTCAACAGGCATAAAAAAAAAGGCCAGACTGTTGTGAGTTCTGACCCTTTCTACTGTTGTTTTGCTAAAAATAAATTCCATCCTTATCAGCAAAACACTTACACAATTTGTAAGAGGACTAATTAACCAATGTCTCTAACTAATCTTACAAAATTGTAATATCTTTCTGCTTCCTCGGCAGCAGGACCATCTATATCTTTTGTATCGAAACGAACAGCACCAGCACCATGAAAATCTTCACCTTCATCATTTACAGCTCTACCAAAAGCAACGTACCAACCATAATAGTAACCAGGTTCCGAAGTGCTAAAATAAGCTGAGGTGCTTGACCAGAAGTAAGGGTAATCATCATAACCAGCTTCACTCACTATTTCAGTACAATTAAACAAAGAATCGATGGCAGGACCAACATGATCCGCATCGGTAGCTGTTGGTGAGTATGAATAATCTACAATTCCCTGAAGCTCTTTGATATTTGGCAATCTCCAATCTGTATAACCAGCTTCAGTTGAAAACTCAGCATAATCCAATGCATCTTTCCAAATCATTCCTGCACCACTATCATCTTGGGTCCACATCAAACCAGTTGATGCATCCGAAATTGTTCCATCACCATTATCTGTGTACTCATTAATTCCATAATCGTCGCCACGAACCGCACGCACATAGTTCCCAAACTGGCCGCTTACCGTGGCCGCATATGCTTTAATATGGCCGGTTACGTGATTCACTCCAAAAGCAGCATCCGATCCGCCTTCAACAGTAACACCTACATAGTAATCACTCGCCCAATACTGCTCATCTTTGGATACATCTACCGCTAAATCGAAGTAGGATATATCAATATATGGCCAT
>NZ_JBFHJW010000109.1:0-5852 GCF_041595635.1 Labilibaculum sp. | reverse complement strand
TGGTGTGGTTGCAGATAGATTTGCTGTGAACGTGTTGGTGCACTTGCACTATGGAAACAGCTTCATTAGTTTCTGCTTGTAAAAGGTGATGATGATGAGGAATTATGTCGTGCCCCAGTAGCACCAACATAGGTGTCAGCATGAACAGACATAAGATGTATTGCTTTAATTTCCGCATCTATTAATTTATTTACAGCAAATATAGATCTTCATATAGTGATATCCAATACCTATATATTGGGATTCGGATTTGTCTTTTCGAAAAATATGCTTTTTGAATTCTCTTTTGTTTAAAAACAAAGAAAGCCGTAGAGAAATTTCTCTACGGCTTTTCAACATTTTTAAGCTACTTATTTTGTACACTCGCTTTTTTCACAAGCGGTTGTTGCGCATTCTTTAGAACATTCAGTTTTAACAGTTGTTTCAGCTAAAATTGAATCTCCAACAGCTTCAGCAACAACTTCGGTGCTATCAATTGAAGTTTCCATTTCAGTGCTATCTACTGCTGCTTCGGTGCAACATGCTTTTTCTTCAGAAGAAGCTGCAGTTTTAGTTTTGTCTCCACAAGAAGTAAGTACAAATCCGCAAATTGCGATGGTGAATAGTAATTTTTTCATAGTTAGATAAGTTTAATATGTAATAATAATGATTAAAGGCTACTTAATTAGGGGGTTAAAGTTAATTTTATCACTTTTTTAATTTCCCGAATATGTTTGCTAATGTATTATATATTCTTAATAAAAGCAAGCTTTGTATTAAATTTAATAAAATATATTTGGTGTTTGTTTTTGGCTTTTTTATTCAATTAAATTTCTTGGTGGTTAAATTTTCTTCTAAAATGAACTGATCTTCTTGGTTTTTTGTAAAAGAGCTGTAAATGAAGTAAATGGCAGGATTGTGTCTGTGGTTTTTTAGTTGAAGATTTCTTCTTTTTGTGAATTCTACACGGCTTTTATCCAGATTTCCAAAGTAAAATTCGGCTTTATTAGGATGTTTATTTGCTACCGAAATATCAATAGGAATCCAGGGATTTACTTTTTTGTGAAAATCCGTTCGAAAATGGCAAGTTTTAGTGCTTCCTTTTTGTCCTTCAGAAATTGAAAATCCCATGTAAAAGTGAGCAGGTACTTCTAAATTACTTTGTGGAGATACTCTCCGGATTTGTAGTAAAGTGAACGAATCTAAACCAAAGTGATGGTGTTGCAAAGGGCTCTGATCATTTTCGCTCCCTAAATAAGGATATCTTTTTAATGATTGTTTTATAGGTCATTAGCAAGGTTACTCAAAAACTAAAACTAGATTCTAACATAAAAAGGATTGTTTTTGTTGAATTTGTTATGACCGACGAAAAAGTGGATCATTATTTTCAATTTATAGGCTTGCCACGAGAAAATAAAATTGGATTGATTGATGAAATAAACTAAATTAGTGTTTGGCATAATAAAAATGATCATGTTAAGTGCTGTTATTGCTGATTATTATAAGGTCGTTCTTTAGTTTTTTGAAAATTAATAGGTTGTGTGGTTTGTGAGGGTTCTTGATATCGATGTTTGTACAGCATTCTGAATTGATGGAATGCAAAACTAGGTCGTCGGAATGTGAAAGTAGCTTGTCGTAATGAGAGAGTAGGCTGTCGGAACGAAGAATTAGCATGAGAGAATCGGACAAATCAATAAACTTGAAATGCAATAGAATTAAGTAGTTCTATATAATTAATAACGAAAAAATAAGTAAAATGGCTAAAACGTATTTTAAGTTCAGGCAAGAGGAATTGCCTGTAGTAGGTGAAATTCTTTTACAATTATTTACTCGTGATCGTGCAAAATTTGAGGATTTTTCTGCAGAATATAACGATGAGTATCTTGCATCCTTACAAGCTCAAATTCAAAAAATTAAAGATTTGACTCAGGCGCCAACATTAACTGCGGAGATTAAAAAAATTACTGAAGATCTTTACTCTCTAATGGGAGAGGTCATTCCGAAACTAGATTTAATTGCGGCTTATGCGCATAGGGCTAATAGCAAACTATTGCTTAAGAGTTCCGATTTTGGTGTGAAAGATGCCAAAAAAGAGCTACGAAGAAAAAATGTAGAAGGTTTTTTCTTAAAAATGAAAATTGTTCAGCAGAATATCGCTAGCAATTTAGAGGCTCTTACCGAAAAAGGCTATAAAGAGAGCTTGGGTAGTGAAATCGAAGAAATGAGTCAAAAGGTATACAACCTGAACTTGAAGCAAGAGGATAAATTAAGCAAACGCAAACAATTGGTGGTCGATAACAATGCTGAATTTACCATTATGTGGAAGATGCTTAGCGATCTGTCTAAAACAGGAAAGATGCTTTTGAAATCGGATGATTTGAAATCGAAAGAATACATGTTTACCAAGTTAATTAACAAGGTGCGTAATATTCCAGTTACTAAAGAGGTTAAAAAAGATAAAAGGGGTAGTGAATCTGATCAGAATAAGGATATTAAAGTTTTGGAAACTGAAAATATGTAGCTGTGATTTAGGTTTGAATTTTGTTTTTGTGCATTTCTAACTTAGGAATGCACATTTTTTTTGAAGTAGAAATAGCTTTTCAAGTGATACTATTGGACTGTTGTGAGCATTGAAATTTGTTGGTGTATTTTTTTGTTAGGATGATTGGTGGGTGAATTTGCAATGCCAAATGTTTTAGTTGGTTTTTAACTGCAAATTTTGAGATTGATTAAGGTGGAAGCTTTACTGACATCAATAGGAAGACAAAAAAATAAGTGTAGCTCTGATTTCTCTGGAGGTACACTTATTATATCGGAATGATTTATTTGAATCATCTGGCCACTAGGCCCTTTTTGCTCACTACTTGCTGAAGGCATAATTATACTCTTTATTGTCAGACACTAAACGAACTTTATAATCTCCTTTTGGTAATGCTTCTACATTGAATTTTTTTGAGAAAGTTGGTTTAGAATCGTAAGAGTTGTTGAATACTTCGTTTCCAAATTCATCGTTGATAGTGATGTCGAAAGTTGTATTGTTGAATGATAAATAGGTTACAAACAAGTTGTCTTTATCGGCTCTGAATAGTGTTTTCTCAGAAGCGACAGTTTCAGAATCAGACACTAATTTATTATTTACAACTTCGAATTGTTTTTCAACAGTATCTTCTTTACCAGCAAGAACAATTTTGTAAGTTCCATCTTCAAGGTATGAGAAATCGAATAATTTTTGAGCAGAAACTTCACCATTTAATTTGTTTGAATAGTATAGGTTTCCTGCTTCATCGTAAATCTTCATATTAACAGCTGATTCAGAAGAGTTGGTAATGGATACAATAGAGAAATTAGTATCCAAGTAAGGATTGATACGAATGTTACCTGTTGCAAATGCTGAACTTGCTCCTAAGAAAAGTGCTACTCCCAGCACTAATCCTTTTAGTGTAATGTTTTTTCTTTTCATCTTTTTAAATTTTAATTGAGTAATAAATTTTACTAAATCAACCATCGATTATTTGTTATTGGCTGACATTGTAAATCTATGTATTAATTTTAGAAATGATCTAAATAAAATGGTTAAAATCATAGAAATTGCAAAAAAACTAACTTAAAACGGTTTCGGAAAGCCCCGAAATTGTTTGCGTTAGATCGATTAAATAAAGAAATTTGTCATTATTAAGACGAAAAGGGTATTTTATTTTTTATGATAACGTTTTCGAGATTTTCAAAAAAAGGCCAAAACATCATTTTTTTGCTAAACTCTTCAAAAAAAAGATAATAATTGACTCTGTTGGGGGGTGAAATGCCATCTTTCAAGAGTTGTTTTTAGATTTAAATTTAAGAGGCCCCTTCTTTTTAAGGTGTGGAGTTGAAAACATGCATATTTATATTGAGTGCCAAAGTCTAATGCGTTTTTCCATTGATTTTTCAGATTTGAATCGATTTGCAAATCAATGGAGTGATTGAATTATTGGTTAACATAAAAGAATGAATCGAATTGCCTATTGGATATACTACTCCTTCCGCCGATATTTTCAATGAATTGGTTAAAGGTGCACATATTCTTTTTGGAACTACTTGGTTGAGTGTATGGCGCAAGGGGGAGGCAGCAAAAATTTTATTTTTTCAATTCTCCCGCTGAGTTTTGGCAATTTACTTGTGGAGGAAGAATATCATCCAATGATTACTGGTCAAAAAAGTGTGTGAACCTACAATCTACTTTAAAGCTGCTCATGTAAAAATACAAGTCGCTTACATAGAAAGCGAAAATGCGTTTACACGATTGCTGTGATTGAGTTATTTTGTAAGCTAGCCATTATTCATTTCCACATAGATCTGTTTGCGGTGAATTGTAATTTTAATAGGAAAAACTGTTGGTACAATAAGATGCAGGCTTATGCAGTTTTTGATATTCTCATGGCTTGCAACGAAATGTGGATGGGCCTTAGTGTAAATTTAGTTTGCTATTTTCTTGCTTGCATATTTCTGAAAGCTGGAGAAATGATTGTTTTGGAAGGCTTAATGGTACAAGTAAGAAGACAAAAAAATAAGTGTAGCTCTGATTTCTCTCGAGATACACTTATTTATATAGGAATGACTCTTTTGAATCATTTGGCCACTAGGCCCTTTTTGCTCACTATTTGCTGAAGGCATAGTCAAACTCTTTATTGTTAGAAACTAAACGAACTTTATAATCTCCTTTTGGCAATGCTTTTACATTGAATTTTTTTGAGAAAGTTGGTTCAGAATTGTAAGAGTTGTTAAAAACTTCATTTCCAAATTCATCGTTAATAGAGATGTTGAAAGTTGTATTTTTGAATGACAAGTAAGTTACAAACAAGTTGTCTTTGTCGGCTCTGAATAGAGTTTTCTCTGAAGCAATATTTTCAGAAGCATCGACTAATTTATTGTTAATAATTTCGAATTTTTCCTCGATAGTATTTTCTTTACTAGTAAGAATGATTTTGTAAGTTCCATCTTCAAGATATGAGAAATCGAATAATTTTTGTGCTGAAGCTTCACTGTTTACTTTGTTTGAATAATACAAGTTTCCTGCTTCATCGTAAATTTTCATTTTTACAACCGATTCTGATGGGTTAATGATAGATACAATAGAGTAATCAGTATCTAAGTAAGAATTGATACGAAGGTTACCTGTTGCAAATGCTGAACTTGCTCCTAAGAAAAGTGCTACTCCCAGTACTAATCCTTTTAATGTGATGTTTTTTCTTTTCATCTTTTTAAAATTTTAATGTGTAATTCAATTACTAAATCAATCGTGTTTTATTTGTTATTGATTGACGTTGTAAATCTATGTAATAATCATTGGAAATGATCTAAATAAAATATTCAAAATCGAATAATTTGTAAAAAAAACTACTTAAAACGGTTGCGCAAATGCCCGGAATTGTTTGCGTTACATTGATTTAATAAAGAGTTTTGTCATTATTAACACAAAAAGGGGATTTTGACTTTTATGATAACGTTTCCGAAGAATCCGAAAAAGAGCTAAAACGTCATTTTTTCGTGTACGCCTCTAAAAAAGTGATCAGAATTGATTCTTTTTTGGGGTGAAAAAATCATCTTTTAAAGCTATTTTTGAGTTTATTTTTAAACCACCTTTTATTTTTGAGATAGAGAGTAAAAATTCACACACTATATATATGAACTACCAAAACCTAATTGATTTTTCCATTCATCCTTCCGATTTAAATCGGTTTTCAAATCAGTGGGAAGGATTGAAAGATTTTATTGCTGAGAAAAAAATAGAAGGTATCGAATTACTAATCGGTTATGATACTCCTTCAGGGAACATACCTATGGAATTGGTGAAAAGCGTGCATTTGCCTTTCTGGGTTACTTGGTTAGAAGTGTGG
>NZ_JBFHJW010000108.1:0-5986 GCF_041595635.1 Labilibaculum sp. | reverse complement strand
GTGAAACCCAACATGTTTCTTACTTTATTGTAACATACAACGTCTTCTAAAAAGTTGTCGGCAATGTATTTTGCGCGTAAAGGATCGCCAGGCAAAAGTATAGTTTCAGCAATATCGCCCATTTTGGCTTCATTGTGTGCACTCATGATATATTCAATTTATAGGTTTAAATTTAAAGATAACGGATTTCTACTTAGAATCATAAGATCCAAACACAGAAATAGCAAGATCTACTACTCAATTTCAGAAAAGAATATGGATTATAAATTGGTCGGATGGTAGATGATGATCAAGAATGCTAAAGTTAAATTATCCCCAAAAACTTTGCCAATCATCTTTCTTTTATCGGCAACAAAAATAATCAATTTATCGAATTTTGCTTCTTTTGGCAGTCACTTTTCTTGATTTTCTACAGCGACATTCTTTTTCGCGCAAAAAAATCGCGAATTAAATCGGCACTTTCCTGCTCCATAATGCCCGAAACTACTTCGGTACGAGGATGCATGGGACTGGGTGAAAAGCGCGTGTATCCTCTTTTCTCGTCGCTGGCACCATACACTATTTTCGAGATCTGCGACCAAGCCAAGGCTCCTGCACACATATTGCATGGTTCAAGTGTTACATATAAAGTGCAATCGATCAGATATTTTCCACCTAAAAAATTAGCTGCTGCTGTTATGGCCTGCATTTCGGCATGAGCGGTTACATCGTTCAAGCGTTCGGTTAAGTTGTGCGCTCTGGCAATGATCCTATTGTTGCACACCACAATTGCACCTACAGGAATTTCATCGGCCTCGAAAGCCTTTTGCGCTTCCTGCATGGCTTGTTTCATAAAATATTCATCAGAAAATGGAGAGATGGCTGGTTCTTGGTTCATGTTGACTTAAATTGAAATTTGAAACTGAAAAAAGATCGGCGTAAACAACTACTTCTATACCAATGTAGAGCTAAATTCCTTTCTTATGACTAAAATCTAATAATCTATTAATAAAAGCTTATTCAATTACGCAAATTGTTAGTAATTTCGCAAAGTTAATAAACCGGCAACAAAAAATATGGCAAGAAGCAAAAGCTTTCGGCTTGGCTCAACGCTTTAAAATTTATTTGCAGCTTTGTTTTCACTAAAAATTTAAAATGTGTTGCAATTTGTGGGCATTAGCCTAACGGGCAAAACAAAAAATAAAAGCGATCGGCTACAGGCTCATCGCCAATAGCTCAAAGCTTGTTAAATCATTAAATGGTATAAGATGTACAGGACTCATACTTGTGGAGAATTAAGAATTCAGAATGTAAACGATACGGTCACACTTAGCGGCTGGGTGCAAAAAGCGCGTAATTTAGGGGGAATGACCTTTGTTGATCTTCGGGATCGATATGGCATTACACAATTTGTTTTCGATATGGAAAGCAATGCCGAACTTTGCGAAAAAGCTAGAAAACTAGGTCGTGAGTTTGTGGTAGCCATTACCGGAAAAGTTGCCGAAAGACAAAGTAAAAACGATAAAATACCTACCGGAGCTGTTGAGATTATTGCTGATGAATTGAATATTCTTAGCAAGTCGGTAATTCCTCCTTTCACCATTGAAGACAATACCGATGGTGGCGATGAGTTGAGAATGAAATATCGTTACCTTGATCTTCGTCGTTCCTGTGTTCGCGAGAATTTAATCTTGCGTCATAAAATGGGTATCGAGGTTCGTAACTACCTTGATCAATTAAATTTTATTGAAACTGAAACTCCTGTTTTAATTAAATCGACTCCCGAAGGAGCTCGTGACTTTATTGTTCCTTCGAGAATGAACCAAGGCGAATTTTACGCTTTGCCACAATCGCCACAGGTATTTAAACAATTGTTGATGATTTCGGGTTTCGACCGTTACTATCAGATTGTAAAATGCTTCCGCGATGAAGATTTGCGTGCCGATCGTCAGCCTGAGTTTACACAGATTGATTGCGAAATGGCCTTTGTTGAACAGGAAGATGTTTTGAACACTTTTGAAGGTTTGACCAAAAACTTGTTTAAAAAATTAAAAAATATAGATATCGACTATCAATTTCCACGCTTAGCCTATGCCGATGCCATGGAAATGTATGGTAACGATAAGCCGGATATCCGTTTCGATATGAAATTTGTTGACCTGAGCACGATTGCCAAGGGAAATGATTTCAAGCTTTTTGATGAAGCAGAATACATAGGAGCCATTTGTGCTGAAGGATGTGCAAAATATACTCGTAAACAACTGGATGCACTTACCAACTTTGTGAAGAAACCACAAATTGGAGCCAAAGGAATGGTTTACGTAAAATACAACGAGGATGGTAGCTTTAAATCATCGGTTGATAAATTTTACGATGCCGAGCAATTGCAGAAATGGGCCGATGCTTGTAATGCAAAACCTGGCGATTTGATTTTGGTTTTGGTTGGTGAAAAAGCAAAAACACTTCCTCAACTAAGCGAATTGCGTTTGGAAATGGGAAATCAGTTGGGCTTGCGCGATAAGAATGTGTACGCTCCTCTTTGGGTAGTCGACTTTCCTTTACTGGAGTGGGACGAAGATTCGGAACGTTTCCATGCCATGCACCATCCCTTTACTTCTCCTAAGCAGGAAGATATACATTTACTGGATACAGATCCTGGAAAAGTTCGTGCCAATGCTTACGATTTGGTAATTAATGGTGTTGAAATTGGTGGTGGTTCCATTCGTATTCACGATACCGAACTGCAGGCACAAATGTTCAAACATCTTGGTTTTACCGATGAAGAAGCACAAGCACAGTTTGGCTTCCTAATGAATGCCTTTAAATATGGTGCACCACCTCACGGGGGAATCGCTTTCGGATTCGATCGTCTGGCTTCTATGTTTGCAGGAATTGAATCCATCAGAGACGTAATTGCCTTCCCTAAAAACAATTCGGGTCGCGATGTAATGATCGATTCTCCATCGCCAATTGCCGATGCGCAAATGGTTGAACTGGGTTTAGACTACAGAAAAAAATCGGAGTAGACTCCTTTAAAATATAAACGAAGCCTGATCTTTTGATCGGGCTTTTTTTGTGCTTTATTTTAATTTAGACGCTGATTTTTATGCTTTCGTATGATTCCATATGAGGTAATTTTAAAATTTCATCTGCAAACCAAGCTGACGATTCAGAATGTGCTTGAGACTTGCAATTGAAAATCAATAAAAAAAAGCTGCCCGAACAATCGAGCAGCTTTTACTATATCTATCCATCTGACCGCAGTCAGTTTTTACTAATCCAATTTCAAAACAGCAAGGAAAGCTTTTTGTGGCACTTCCACATTTCCAATTTGTTTCATCTTTTTCTTACCCTTCTTTTGTTTCTCCAAAAGTTTACGCTTACGCGTGATATCACCACCATAACATTTTGCGGTTACATCTTTACGAACGGCTTTTACGGTTTCGCGGGAAATAATTTTAGCACCAATGGCACCCTGAATGGCAATATCAAATTGCTGACGAGGAATTAACTCCTTCAGTTTCTCACACATTCTTCTTCCGAAAGTTTGAGCATTATCGAAATGAATTAAGGTTGATAGTGCATCTACACCTTCCCCATTTAAAAGAATATCCAATTTTACCAGCTTAGCAGCTCGCACACCAATTAAGAAGTAATCAAAAGAAGCATATCCTTTCGAGATACTTTTTAGCTTATCGTAAAAATCGAATACAATCTCGCCCAAAGGCATCTCATAAGTCAATTCAACACGATCGCTGGTTAAATATTGCTGATTGGTCATAATTCCTCGCTTAGACATGCAAAGAGTCATCAACGAACCAATATAATCCGATTTGGAAATAATCTGGGCTCTAATGTATGGTTCTTCAATAAAGTCCAAAGAGTTTGGATCGGGCATATCCGAAGGATTGTGCATTTCGAATACATCGCCTTTTTTGGTATGCGCCACATAGGAAACGTTAGGAACCGTAGTAATCACATTTATATCGAACTCTCGATCTAAACGCTCCTGAATAATTTCCATGTGCAACAAGCCCAGGAATCCACAACGGAAACCAAACCCCAGTGCCATGGATGATTCCGGCTCAAAAGTAAGGGAAGCATCATTCAGCTTCAACTTCTCCATAGCAGCACGCAAATCCTCGTAGTCTTCCGAAACAATCGGATAAACACCAGCAAAAACCATTGGCTTCACCTCTTCAAAACCATCAATGCTGGCTTCACAGGGTCTATCTCTATGGGTTACCGTATCCCCTACTTTTACTTCCGTAGATGTTTTAATTCCCGATATAATATAACCTACATCGCCAGTTTTAAGCACTTTTCTTGGTTCTTGTGTTAAGCGCAAAACACCAATTTCGTCGGCTTCGTACTCTTTTCCTGTGTTCACAAATTTTACGGTGTCGCCCTTCTTAATCTCACCATTCATCACTCGGATGTAGGCAATAATTCCTCGGAAAGAATTAAATTCAGAATCAAAAATAAGTGCTTGTAAAGGAGCTTCTGGATCGCCTTTGGGAGCAGGAACTCTTGCGACAATTGCCTCTAAGATCTCAGGAACACCTTCACCTGTTTTTCCGCTAGCGGCCAAAATATCATCCACATCGCAACCAATCAAATCTACAATTTGATCTTTCACATCTTCGGGATTTGCGTTGGGTAAATCGATTTTATTCAGCACCGGAATAATCTCCAAATCATTCTCAATAGCCAAATACAAATTAGAAATGGTTTGAGCTTGAATTCCCTGAGTAGCATCTACAATTAGCAGTGCTCCCTCGCAGGCAGCAATGGAACGAGACACCTCGTAGGAAAAATCGACATGACCCGGAGTGTCAATCAAATTCAATACGTATTTTTCACCATCCTGCTCATAATCCATTTGTATGGCATGACTTTTAATGGTAATACCACGCTCGCGTTCCAAATCCATATCATCCAATACCTGAGCTTGTTTCTCCCGATCGGTAATGGTATTGGTTACGTCTAAAAGGCGGTCGGCCAGGGTACTTTTCCCATGGTCGATATGGGCTATGATGCAAAAATTACGTATGTTCTTCATCTGATCAATTGCGAATTAAGTATTAGTAATTACGAATAGTCAACTACAAATTACGAAAGCTTTTTAGATCTATTCGCAATTCACAATTATAAATTCCTAATTGAATCCGCAAAGATATTCAAATCTGTGGAATAATAAGAATTTGGGTTTAAAGAAAGAAGTCTAATTTTTTCTTTATAGAACCTCACAATAAGACAAGATTTTTATTGTCTTTTATATCGCAAAAATAAGATTTATTATTTTTAGTTTTAACATTCTGAAATCATGTAAATAATTAAATCTTTAGTATCAAAATTAGTGCAACAAAGTTAATACTACTGGAATGAAATTATTTGCCGAATGAAACAAAATAGACCAATTCAATCCATTTTTAATACGAAGATATCCAAAACCAAAACCAATCATAATATATTCCATTGTCCTAACGAACAACGCCGCTCCTTCAGTATCGCATCTCATTATGTGCAATACTCCAAATAAAACTGCTGAAACAATTTGTAACAGATATATATTACTTTTTGACGACCATTGAATTAATTCATAAGTATACTTATTAATAATTGGACGCACTAAGAAAAAAACAACAGTGAACACAATTATACTACATAAGACTCTATACCAAAAACTAATACCTGAACAGCTCAACAATACAACATAATATCCTATAGCTGAAATGAACAAGCATATTGTTTTGTTATTAATCACCAACCATGACCGAGTCAATAATTCCTCAAAAATAGGAGCTAATACTAACGCAAAAACCACAAAAGTGATTTTACCCTCTCTCTTCATCAAACTCAACTCAAAATCTGATTTCAAAAAAGGAATTCCATTTTTGAAAAAAAACAAATAAATAATAAAAATAAATACTGCTTTTATTAAAATATTATAACAAAAAACTGATCCAAATACAATATGCTTTTTATTTTGAATTTTCATTTATTT
>NZ_JBFHJW010000107.1:0-6138 GCF_041595635.1 Labilibaculum sp. | reverse complement strand
ATTGCCGATCGATTAAACCTCAGTGTAAAAGCGGTCGAAAAAAGAATGTCGCACGCACTTTCGTTTTTACGAAATGCTTTAGGAAGATAAATGAAAACAAACAATCAAAATAGCAAGCTCAAGGCGGATATGGATTTTCTAAATTCACTTCCTCAACTCGAAATCAACTACTCCAAATCCAAAGAGGATATTTGGAAAGAGCTTTCGCAGAAAACCTCTGTCCCAGCTTCTTCTTCTAAAAGGATACAATTGCGATGGGGGAAATATGCCGCTGCAGCCTGTATACTCGTTCTTTTGGGTCTCACTGGCTTCCTATCTCTTTATACGAAAACAATAAATTGTCCTAACGGACAGCACATGAGCGTAAACCTCCCCGATCAATCCATGGTGAATCTAAACGCCAATTCGAGTATCTCCTACCATCCCTACTGGTGGAAATTTTCCAGAAAAGTAGCATTCACCGGCGAAGCCTACTTCTCCATCACCAAAGGGAACCAGTTCGAAATCAAATCGAAATATGGAAAAACCTATATTTTAGGAACGAGTTTTAATATTTATGCCAGGGGAAATCAGTACAAGGTGACTTGTTACACCGGGAAAGTAAAAGTGGTTTCGAACCTAACCGCCGATAAAATTCTTTTGCTGCCCAACGATCATGCCTATGTGACCCAAAATGGCAAACTGGAACTTAAAAAATACGAAAATGCTAAGGATGAAATATCCTGGCGCAAGAATCTATTCCTATTCACTAAAACACCGCTGCAACAGGTTTTTGAAGAAATAGAAAGACAATACGATATTAGAATTGTAGAAAAAGGGAAATTTGACTTAACTTATACAGGGAAGTTTAGCAAAGAAAAATCCGTAGAAAGCACATTGCACACTGTTTGCATGCCTCTGGGATTGAAATTTGTAAAAACACCCAACAATAATTACATCATAAGCCCTAATTCTCAATAAGTGAAACGACTCATTATCTTACTACTACTAGGATTTGCTTTTTCAACAGTTTCGGCTCAAAAAATTGAAGTTCGTGCACACAACAAGCCTTTGAGCGAAATATTGATCAATCTTAGGGATAACTACGACTTCCAACTTTCCTTTAATCACGATCTGCTTTCCACCTATATGCTAAGTATCGATGAATCGTTTTCTTCAAAAGATAAAGCCATTGATTTTCTTCTGCGAAAATTTCCTCTTAGCTACGAAAAAGTAAATCATGTTTACCTAATCTTCCCCAAAGAAAAAAAGAATCACTATCGAATCTTCGGTCAGATTCGCGATAAAGAGAATCTGGAAGCTCTCCCTTTTTCTCATCTAAGCATTAATAATTCACCCATGGCTTCGGACGAACACGGGAATTTTTCCTATGTGTCGGAAACCGATAGTACATTTCGACTACTAATTTCCCATTTGGGCTATTTTATTCTCGACACAACGATTTACCAAAGCTCGCAACTTGATATTCTGCTTAGTGCTGCAAGTACCGATCTTCCCGAAATTACCGTTTCTGATAGAATGGTTCAAACCTTTATCAGAATGGGAAATCAGGCAGGAAACCTAAAATTAAATCATAAAATTGCCGGCTTTTTACCCACCAACAACGACAATTCGGTTTTTGAACTACTTCGTTTGCAACCAGGAATTCTGGCCGCAGGCGAACAAAACAACGATCTGATTATTTGGGGCTGCTACGAAGGAGAAAGTCAGGTACTCTTCGACAATATTACCCTTTGGGGATTAAAAAATCTTTACGATGATATTGGAGCTGTTAATCCTTTGGTGGTAAAAAATATGGAAGTTTTCAAAGGTGGTTTCGATGCCCGATACGGCGATCGTGTAGGCGGAATTGTGCACATCACGGGGAAAAATGGAAATCGCTTACAACCAACATTAAATCTAAGTCTAAACAACATCACGGCAAGTGGATCTTACGAGCAGCCCATAGGAAAACGTTCGTCGCTACTGCTGGCATTTCGCCATACGTACTACAATCTTTTTAAAGATGAACAAATTAAATACTCCTCCTCGAACAGGAATACGCAAGGACAAGGAGCAGGAAATGATTCAACTCTTTATGTTGATGTAGCTCCGGATTACAAATTTCACGATTTCAACTTTAAGTTTTCAAGCAATTGGGGAAATGGTGATATTTTCTCGTTGAGTTTGATGAGCGGAAAAGACAAGTATTCCTACGATATCACTTCAGAATCCTATTCCAATGCAAATAAATACAAATACGAAAGCAACAATCAGTATGGAGGATCAATTAACTATTCAAAGCTTTGGAGAAATGGAAACACAAGCACACTCTCCTTTTCCCAATCGAAACTAAAAAAAAGAACCAGCGATATTGTATCTATCACCAGACCCAATACGGGTGAAGAATTTTTCAGAAGCGCTGATCAATCTGAAAATGATATTCTGGAATACCGGGCAAGTCTAAAAAATTCATTGCTCATAAGCAGGCATCTCAATTTAGAAACAGGCATACATTACGTTAACAATCAAGTTGATTTACAGGAAGACTCTTTAAATATTAACATCTTGCATATCAACTCAAAAGCCAATAGAATTGGCGGCTATCTCCAGAATAAGATAAAGCTTAGCCCCTCTATTTCTGCAAAGGCAGGATTTCGGGCCAACTATCCCACTGAACTGGAAAAAATCTATTGGGAGCCACGCCTTTCTTTCAGCATACAGCTTTCCCCAGAAACAGCTTTTAACGGAGCCTGGGGTTTATACAAACAATTTATAACCAAAAGTTCAGTGCTTAGCGAAGCTGGCGATTTTCGATATATCTGGGTAACTGCTGACGAAAAAAATATTCCTGTGTTGCAATCGGTTCATTATGTAGCCGGAGCATCCTACCATTATAATAAATTCACGATCAGTGCTGAAACTTACTATAAAAAAACCAATGGTCACACCCGATATTATGAGTATCAAAATGAAGAGAATATATCCTTAGGAAAAAGCAAAACTTATGGCCTGGATGTTTTCGTAAAAAAAGATATCGGCGATCATACTCTGTGGCTTTCCTATACGCTTGGCAAAACGCAAGAAAATTTCGATTATTTCGAAACAAACGAATATCGAAGAGCCATGCACGATCAGCGCCATGAATTAAAAACAGCAGGATTACTGAGCTTAAAACCATTCTATATTTCAGCTAATTTTATTTATGGCTCAGGATTCCCTATCTATTCCGACAAGGATATAATTGTAGCAGAACCAAACTACTCCAGACTTGATGCAGCCATTATATACAAATTTTATCCTAAAAAATTTAGATGTGAAATTGGGGCTCTCATTCATAACATTCTGAACCACGAAAATATTACTTACGAATCCTACGAGGAAATTCCAGTAGATCAAATCAACTCAATTAGCATTTATACCGAAACGGTTCCAACTTCGATTCGTTTGTATTTTAAAATCACCATTTAAGAAGAGTGACTAAGCCACTATTGCCTACAAAAAAACCAGACCCGAAAAAATCAGGTCTGGTTATCACAACTAAATATTAAAACATAATCAAAAAGATGGTCAAAATAATAACATGAAGAAACTAAGCGTTTGTATTCGGTATGGAATGTTTCTTAAAAAAGTATAATCACACCTAACTTACTTTTAAACTACTAATTCTAACGGATTGGATTATTCGTAAATAGTTACTAACAAGCCAAAAAAGAAATCGTTCATTCCCTCACTGAACCATCACAACTTAGAATTCTTCATGTTTGGTTAATAGTTAGATCATTACTAACACAAGGGGGATAGTGTTACTAATTCTCTAAAGATTGCAATTGAATTAACAACTACAAATGGTTTTCAAAGTACATTGTCACCAGAAACTTCTTCAAAGCTACTTTTTAAGGTTGCTAAGCGTTTCTGATAAATTGGAGCTGTTTGCGTTTTCGCAACAACAGAATTTACTTTTCCGGATATCTCGTTTTTAAATGCTTCCAATTCTTCTATCGAAACTGTATCTTTGATAGCTTCAACTAAATTGGCGAGATTAATTACTCCAGCAAATTTATTAACAATCACATTCCCTATTTCAATGGCCTGATTACGGCTCATATCACTATTAATTTGATCGACTCCAATACATTCAAGAGCTTGATTTAATCCGCTAACTGTTTCTAATTTCTCGGATTTTGTTAATTTTGATAACAGATTTGTTGTATTCATATTCCGTTTCAAGAATTTTTTATTGAATCATTCTCTTGATTTGATGGTTCAAATGTAGCCGATCGATTACGTTTATGAAAATCTTTTTTTACAATAATCTACGAAGTTCAAGGAAAATGAAAACTAGAAATCACTCTGCTGTACAATCAGTTAACTCACACAACCATTACAATGCCTAAACAACAAATAGATCCTCTGTTTCAATTAATTAAATCGATTTCGAAATCGGAGAAACGAAATTTTAAATTATATGCCAATAGAATTAGCAGCGATAAGGAAACAAAATTTCTGCAACTATTCGATGTATTGGATAAAATGGACGAATACAATGAAATCCTTATATTAAAAAAAGCAAAAGAAATAAAACAATCTCAGCTTCCAAACTTAAAAGCACATTTATACAAGCAGCTCCTCACCAGCTTGCGTTTAACTCAAATTAATCATGACATCAGCATCAGTATCCGTGAGCAAATAGATCACGCAAAAGTATTGTACAACAAAGGATTATATCAACAAAGCTTACGAATACTCGATAAAACAAAAATCTTAGCCCGCAAGAATAAGAAGAACATACTGATTTTTGAGATTATACAATTTGAAAAATTGATTGAATCACAATACGTTACCAAAAGTATTGAAAACAGAGCTGAGGAAATTACTCAAGAAGCTACTGAAATCAGTAAAATAATGAATGGTGTTGTTTTTTTCTCGAACATATCAATTCGCCTTTATGGTTTGTACCTTAAAGTAGGATACGTTCGCAACGAGAAAGACCTTTTGATGGTAAAAGAATTTTTCAACACCAATCTTCATCCCTACGATATTCAGAATTTAAGTTTTTTTGAAAAACTATACCTGTATCAGTCCTACGTATGGTATTATTTGATTCTTCAGGATTTTGTAATGTGCTATAAATATGCTCAAAAATGGGTGGATCTGTTTCTTACTCATCCAGAAATGATTTCGGTACACACCGACCTATATCTAAAAGGACTGAACAATGTTTTGGTAGCTCTCTTTTACACAAATCATGTAAGTACTTTTAAAAAGAACCTGCGCTTACTTCGCAAATTAGAAACGGAGGAACAATTCCAGCACAATTCCAATTTGAATATCCTACTAAATATGTTTCTTTATATGCACCGAATCAATAGGCATTTCATGGATGGAACATTTAACAAAGGGATTCATTTGGTTCCTAAAATTGAAAATTTTCTAGCCGAGAATAAGTTTGGAATGGACAATCATCGTGCTTTGGTTTTCTACTATAAAATTGCTTGCTTATACTTCGGAAATGGTCAATACAAAGAGGCCATTAAATACCTGAATCGAATTTCTGATGTGAGAGACACCACCCTTCGGGGAGACATTCATTGTTTTGGTCGAATTCTGAATTTGATTAGCCATTATGAATTGGAAAACACTGAGCTTTTGGAATATCAAATACGATCAACCTATCGTTTTCTGGCTAAAATGGATGACTTACAGGAGGTGCAGAAATACATTCTTCGCTTCTTACGAAAACTAAGTTCCATAAGCCCTGATCAATTGAGAGATGAGTTGAAAAAATCGAGAGTAGATTTACAAAAATGGGTGAATGATCCTTTTGAAAAAAGAGCTTTCCTTTACTTAGATATTATTTCCTGGTTAGATTCCAAAATTCAGAATCGTCCAGTTCAAGAAATTATCATGGAAAAAATAAATAAGAGAAAAAAATAAAAACATTGATCTCATACATGTTTGTTGCTCTCCTTTTAAAATTCATCTAAAATAAAAAAAGCTGTCCTAAATTCGTATAGGACAGCAGTATCCCATAAAGTGTGTAAGTAAAGTTATTCTGATTTTTTCGGAGCCCTTTTCTAGCTCAAGAAAAAAATTGGAAATAACTTTACGTTAGTCTCATATTAAAAGCACACTTATTATGGAACCAAAAGATTTATT
>NZ_JBFHJW010000106.1:0-6477 GCF_041595635.1 Labilibaculum sp. | reverse complement strand
CCGGTTACGTGATTCACTCCAAAAGCAGCATCCGATCCGCCTTCAACAGTAACACCTACATAGTAATCACTCGCCCAATACTGCTCATCTTTGGATACATCTACCGCTAAATCGAAGTAGGATATATCAATATATGGCCATCCGCTCTCAAAATTGCTAATTGCAAATAGTTCCTTACAACTTGGCATTCTCCAATCGGTATATCCCCCCAATTCAAGATCATTACAATAATCAACCGCTTCTTCCCAACTTAAGCCATCATCATCAGGTGATTGTTGCCACATCAAACCAGTATTTAAGTCGGTAATGGTACCATCACCATTATCTTGATACGACATAGATTCCCCTTTAAGGTAATGAGCATCCTGACCGTAATATTCATCCCCTTCTTCCAAACTAGTAACTACATTACCATCTTCATCAAAAGCATCTGTTTGTCCGGTTGCAATCATTAGGTAGTTATTGATTGTTAGTTCAGTATTTTCATCATCACTTGAATCGTCATCATCAGAGCAGGATGTTGCAAATAAAAACAGACTCGCTATTGCCAGAATTGATAAATCAGATTTTTTCATTATTTGATATTTTAATTAATTATTAGTTTGCTAATTTCTCTACACACCTATGAAGTGGGTGTAGAAAAATTCTGCTGAGTTAGTAGTTCAACAGAAACAAATTTGATATTTAATACTTTAAAGACATCAAAGAATCATCAGAAAGGGAATTTTTATCAATGTAAAGTACTTTTACATCAATGAGGTTAACCCATAAAAACACACTTATTCAACGAAATAAATCCTCAGCAAGAATATTCATACTCATTGAAAAGGAAGTGCCAAAATTAAAAAAAGGCAGATCTCGAAAGATCTGCCTTTAATTCAATTTAAGAACTAAGTCTTATTCTATTTCCTACTTAGTAACCAGGATTCTGGTCATCATCAGTAAGTACAGTATTGTCATCAATTTCATCCTGAGGAATTGGGAAAACAAATAGATCGTTTGGATAAGAAACCGTACCCACAGAAATGTAGTTTGTACCTTCTTCAATATCCATTTCGTTTCGTTTCAAATCATTAAAACGCATTCCTTCACCATAAAATTCCCATTGTCTTTCAGTTAAGATATCATCTAAAAGGTCGCTGCCTGAAGATGCATAAGTAACCGTGTGACGAGTGGCTGCAAAGCTGTTCAAGTCAGTAAGAGCAGTTGCTTCATCGATATGATACTCAGCCTCGATTTTATTTAACCAAGCCTCACTCATACGAATTAAACGAATGTCTAACTCACCCACGCTCAATTCACCTGCTTCATAAGGAAATTTACTTGTCCAATATCCCATAGGATCATCGATAGTTCTATCGGTAATGCTTAATAGGTTTTTACGTACATCATCATCAGAAAAGCTATTGTATAGATTTTCTCTGAAAAGAACATCACCATATCCCTGATCGTCGTATATGGAAGCTAAACCGCTCAATGTTAAGTTATCACCAGAAGTATAAGACAATTGAAAAACAGATTCTGAAGATGATTCGTCGATCCATGAAGCCACATAATCGGTAGCATCTACTAAACTATAAGTTGAACTGCTCAAAGCTGCATCGGCATAAGTTACCGAATTTGCGTATTCACCTAATGCAAGGTAAACACGAGAAAGTAAAATATTAGCTGCAGTAGTACCTAATTTTGTATTCTCTCCGTTGCCATCTAATAAGTCGATTCCATCCAAAAGATCGCTTTCAATTTGATCCCAGGTTTCACTTACCGTAGATCTACCTTGATCAGTATTTGCATCGTAAACCGTTGACAAAACAATTCCTAAATCTTCTTCGATTCCAGAATTAGGATTTTGCGCAAAATAAACAGCCAAATAGTAAAAAGCAAAAGCTCTTCCCACATAAGCCTGACCTACTAAATCATCCACTACATCTTGATCTTCCACCTCAATTTTATCGCTGTATTCAATCACAATGTTTGCTTGTGCCACCACATCGTATAACTGTTCCCAAACAGAAACATAGTCACCAGAAGTAGCATTCCAGCTCCAGTCATCAGTAGTTGTGAAACGGTTGGTGTTATCTAAACTCAAAAATGCATTATCAGAAAGTAAATCTCCAATTACGAATACATATTGTCCGAAAGCAGTTTGATCATTCAAAGCATCGTACATTCCGTTCAATGCATACTCCAAAGTCTCATCATCAACAATGGCTTCTTCAGTGCTATCCTGACCTGTAATTTCAGCTACATCATCTACATTATCATCACAGCTGGCAATAACAAACAGACCCAATAGGCACGTTAATATATAAATATATGTTTTTTTCATATTTCTCAAATTTAAAATTCAACAGTTAGACCAAGAGAAAAAGTTCTTAGTACAGGAGACACATTATCGTACAAACCTTTTCCTTCAAAGTTTGTGTAACCATCCGAAGAGTTCGATTCTGGATCTACTTTTAAATCGGGATCAAAACAATGTGTCCAAAGGTTGGTTGCTCTGGCATAAAAAGTTACGTCGTTAAAGAAACCAATTGAATTTAAGGTGTTTTTATTCAATTTGTAAGACAATTTCAACTCTTTAAGTCGAATGTAGTCTCCATCGTATAAATATCTTGAACTGGTATCATTTGAGCCATTGTTACCACCGTAAATCTGTTGTGGGTTCTTAGCATCTGTGTTGGTCTCAGTCCAACTATCGTTCAACGCTTCATCTAATTTATTAGCATACAAGTATTCTCCATCACTTTGCTCAATAAAATTGTAAACATTGTAAACCGAGAAATCAGTTGCAAAACTAAACAAACCACTTAAAGAAAAACCTTTATAAGACATGTTTGTTGAAACAGAACCATTCCATGTTGGATAAGCTTTTCCTGTAATATAGTAATCAGCATCACCAGAATCATTCACAATAGTAGATTCTGTTCCATCAGCATAAAACTGAGGTTGACCATTACTAGAATCAACTCCGGCCCATCCGCGAGTATAGAAAGCTCCTACTTCTTCGCCAACTACCAATCTTTTGTATCCACTAACCGAAATATCTTCACCATCAACAAGCGACATAACCTCTGATTTATTATAAGCAGCGGTTAAAGTAAGATCCCAGTTAAAATCACCAATTTCTAATGCTTTACCAGAAAGTACAAATTCCCAACCTCTATTTTGAATTTCACCTACGTTTGAGTAAACTGAATTCGTTCCTCCGTTAGAGTAAGCAATTGGTTTATCCAAAATCAAATCCGAAGTTGTTTTGATGTAACGATCAACAGAAAGAGAAACTCTACTATCTAATACATCAATATCGAAACCCAGGTTTAATGTTTTAGAGGTTTGCCAGGTTAACTCACTATTTCCTGAAGAAGTAATTTCGTAAGACGACTCGCTACCATAAACCGAAGAGCCCACTAAAGGCGAATAATCTTGAGTTGAAGTAAAACTGGTATTTGGAGTATCACCACTAGTACCGTAATTAGCTCTCAAATTCAAGCGGTTGATAAAGCTTATATCTTGCATAAATGCTTCGCGAGTAACATTCCAACTTAAACCTAAAGACCAAAAATAACCATCGCGATAATCAGGTGCAAAAATGGTTGCATAATCACGACGAATAGATGCCCAAGCAAAATACTTAGAGTCATAATCGTAGGATGTTCTTAATAAAGCTCCCCACAAGGCCCAATTCTCATGATATTCAGATGTTGAAAGAGCTTCAGAAGCATAAACCAAATCAGGATCATCGGTAGAATATCCTTGACCGTCCATAGTTGCTTTCTGACGGTAAGTATTTTGATAATCCATACCTAAATCAACACTAATAGAGTGAATGTCGTTGAACTTTTTCTTGTATCTCATGAAGTTGGTCCAGTTGAACTGGAAATAGTTGGCTTTTGAAGAATAACCATATCCATCGTAATCCTCACCATCACCATAATCACCATTCCAATACAACTGCTCGTTGTAGTTTTGGTAACTGTAAGAGAAATTCGAATCGAAGCTAAGATCTTTCATGAACTCATATCCCATTCCCAAGCTACCATTTAAACTAAATACTCTTGTGCGATTTACATTATCGTCCAATTGAGCAAGAGGGTTACCCCATCCATCATAGTAACCACTCATGTTATCAATATTGTAGCTACCATCTTCGTTGTAAACTGCATCGATAGGCAAACCTAGAACACCCGCAAAGAAAGGAGCAGAAAAAGATCCAGAAACAGTATTTCCATTCACAATTTGGTAAGCTGCATTTTGAGTGGCATGAAGCTCTAATTTTTCAGTTGCCTGATTTCTGATATCCATACTCAAGTTGTACTTGGTATAGTCGGTAAACTCAGCCAAAGTTTCCTGATCGGTATATCCCAAAGAGATTCTATAGCTAGATTTATCAGTACTTCCCAATGCTGACAAATTATAAGATTGCTGAATAGGAGAATCGCGCATAACTGCATCTAACCAATCCGAATCGGTTTCGCCATCCCAGCCAAGGTCATAACCCCAACCTTCGTAATCGTAACCCGCATTATTTAATGCCATATCTCCCCAATCGGAATATTCCTGAGCACTTAAGTAGTCTCTTTTATCGTAAGCCACATCAGAGATGCTTGTTTCAGCTTTAAAAGAAAACTTCACGCCATCAACACCTTTACCTGTTTTAGTAGTAACAACAATAACACCATTGGCACCACGCGAACCGTAAATAGAAGTTGAAGCCGCATCTTTCAATACAGTGATTGATGCAATATCATTTGGATTCAAGTAAGATAATGGGTTGAAAGAAGTTGCTACATCAGAAACACTTTCACCGTTACCAACTGGTACACCATCGATCACATACAATGGATTCATTGATCCAGCAATGGTTCCAGGTCCACGGATTACAACTGTATTTTCAGAAGTAGGGTTACCTCCTGAAGAAGAAAATACCATACCAGGAACACGTCCTTGTATTGCCTGATCAACAGATCCAAAAGACAATTGCTCCAAGTCTTTAGTTTCCACCTTAGTCCAGGCTCCTGTTTTTTCATTGGCTTTCACCGAGATGCCGTAACCAATCACAGTTACTTCATCCAAATTCTCCATATCAGAAGCAAGAGTAACATTAATTACCGATTTACCAGCAATAGCAATTTCTTGTGTTTTCATACCTACAAATGTGAATACCAAAGTAGTAGCATTCGCTGGCACATTAATGGAATATGTTCCATCGGGACGGGTAACTGTCCCGTTTGTTGTGCCCTTAACAACAACAGACACTCCAGGAAGACCGAGACCTAAATCATCGATAACTTCTCCCGAAATAGCCTTCGTTTGGGCTGTAATCGCCTGTAGTCCTACAAAAAAGACCATGGACAGAATTAATGCAAATTTTCGCATAAAACAAAGTTTAAGTTTAATAAATATATCAAGTGAGTAATAATCCAAATGCAATTAAATCCTTTCAAATAGTAGAAAGGGATCGTTTATTTTTATCGATTTAGGGGATATGATAAAAATAACTTGCTACAATTAGGTTAGCTGGGTTTAGGTTAAACAATAAAAAATGAGTCTATAAAGACAATTAATAGACTTCTTTTTGGCTACCATAGATCAGACTTTAGAACATTCTATTTTCATTTGTAAATAAAGGTTTATAACCGTTATTTTTGCTTTAGAGCCGCCAAAAATAAACAAAAAGAGTTAATTTTAACATTACTTTAAAAAATTTATATTAAAAAAATTTAATAACAATCTTAAAAAACAATTAACACATTCCTCTACTAACAACTACAAGCCTATCAATTAAACATTTAATCTATTTGTGAATAAAGGTTGTTAATCGTTAATTTTTGTTTTTTTACGCAACAAATATGGTCAGACACTAGAAATTAGCCTTACACAATCAACCAAAACTCGTATTTTATCTACCTAAGGAACATTTCTTTCTACGAAAGCAAGTTGTTTTTATGCCAATCTACATCCCAACAAAACATAACAAAAATAGGACATACAGCCTTTTTCAAGTGAAAAACAGCCTACTTTTCATCGGAAATTCTCCTTGAAATGGATAGAATTAAAATTCATTTGTACTTTAGCTACAACAAAACTGAAAAAGCAGAACACAATGACCGAAATTAGAGAATCGCTTTCTATTGAGGAAGCTCGAAAGTTGGTAGTACTCTCGCAAAGAGTATCAATAAACAAACAATCTGCCTCTCCAATTACCACTACCCTATCGACTATCGAACATCTTGGCTATATCCAAATCGACACCATTTCTGTCATTCAGCGAGCTCATCATCATAGCCTTTGGAATAGAAACCCTCACTATCAACCAAAGCACATTAATGAATTAATGGCTGATAAAAAAATATATGAATATTGGTCGCATGCAGCAGCCTATTTACCAATGCGAGATTACCGCTACAGTCTGCCACGCAAACAGGCAATTGCAAAAGGAGATGAAAATCATTGGTACGAGCGAAACAAACCTTT
>NZ_JBFHJW010000105.1:0-6950 GCF_041595635.1 Labilibaculum sp. | reverse complement strand
GCTATCAAAGTCTTGCAGAATACCACAAAGATATAGACGCGATTGTGGTTCAATTCATCAATACCACAGATTTTAATGGTTATGAATGGAACTTATCGGAAATTACAATAAACCGAATTGTAAAAATCATTAGAAAGAAAAACTAGCCACAATCGAGCAGACAGATAATGCGCTATTGACCGCCACCCTGCCGCCCCCATGCTCGCGAAGCATTGCAGACCAAAGATAGACATGACAAGAATAAGCTCCGTAGCAGTAGGAACAGACACTCCTAGTACAAAAAAAAATTATGTATCGATAGTCTCCTGACATGAATTCTAGCCTATTCCCCTCAAAATAGGCAGATAAATTCTTTTTACCTGCTGCAAGTTTCTTTCCCCGACAAATTATTACTGTAAAATATCAAATTGCTTGCTTTGGAGATTATTGTTTTGTAGCTTCACATAGTGAAAATAGTTAAGCGTTAATTGCCGACCAATATAACGCGATAAACACACTTTTTAAAAGCACAACGGAATTAAACGCTATGGCGTTTATGAACTAGTTGTGCTTCATGCCAAAAAAAACAAACCTACAAATAAAATAGTACTAAATGATACATTTTGAACCGACTAGAAACAAAGTTTTCTTTGGAAATACAGATAAGTTATCTGATTGGATAGCTGAAGACTTAGAACAAGGTAAAATTATTGATAAAATCAAGTTGATGCTCAAAAACTACCTTGAGTTGGATAATGTAAATTTTCTGTTTGGCTCAGGAACGTCCATTCATTTAGGTGCTGTAGCAATACGAAATTTCCCTAAGGAAGTGGAAGAGTATTTAGAAGAAAAAGATAAAACAGAAAAAGGGATATATAAAGAATTCATATCTACTGTTAAGAATTTGCAAGTAGATTTATTCAAATATGGTAAAGACAACCTAATTGAAGGTGCCGAACATCAAAGCTTTAAAGATGAACGTGGTTGAAAATTTGATATTTTTGATGATGATACTGTACGAGATAGTGAAAATGATGAAATTGCAATTGAATATGAGAAAATATTAAATTATTTAATAGCAAAAGATTACGTTTTAACAGAGGATAAAAGTACAGAAAGAGAAGACAAAATAGGTGAACTCATAATTGCCATAAAAGAAGGGCTTTTTAATGTTTGCAACCTAGAAAACAGACCTGTTTCCCAAACAATAATCGATAGAAAAAAAGCAAGTCAATTTCCAAAAGACAATGCTCAAGGTGAACTCCTTGAATCTAAAAGCAAATATATTTTTCATGAAAAATTCATAAAGGCACTACTTCAAAGACCACTAAATTTGAGGCGAGCAAATATCTTTACAGCAAATTATGATTTAGCATTTGAATATGCTTTTGATAAGCTTGGTGTTCATTATATAGATGGTTTTTCTGGATTTCATAAAAGATTCTTTAAGCCAGAAACATTTGAATACGATATTTTCTATCCAGGTTCAACGACTTCGGGTAAAGTTCAACGAATCGAAAAGGTAGTACGTTATTATAAATTGCACGGCTCATTATCTTGGGTGAATTCTGATTTAAGAGATTCTAACAACCTTTATGGAATTGAAGAGAAATCGTTAGAATTAATCGAGTCTTTAAAGAAAAAAGGAGAAATTATTATCTATCCCTCTGCTGTTAAAAAGTCATATACTCTTGATTTACCCTACTCAGAACTTTTCAGACAATTTGCTTCGACCATAACTCAATCCCAATCAGTGCTTGTTACAGTTGGATATTCATTTGGAGACGACCATTTTAATGACATTATCTATCAAGCATTATCAAACCCAACGTTTACACTAATTGTCATTGATTTTCAAGGTACACGAAACGAATACATAGACAATTTAAAAGAACTTAATGACCCTAGAATAATTATACTTGAAGGAGAATTCTTTGGGGACTTTCTGACTTTTTCAGATACTCTAATGCCTAACTTCAACAACGTTGACAATAACGAAAAAGTTGCAAATACCTTGAACGAGTTATTAAGCACTAAAGCTTCTAAACTTGCACCAACTAAAGAAACTGAATAATGAGCGAAAGAAGCATAGGTAAAGTAATTTCAGTTGATAGTTTCAGAGCATATATTCGTCTTGATGATGACTTAAAAAGCCTTTATAAAAGTGGGTATGAAGATATATTTGAAGTTGCCAGAATTAATTCTTACGTAATTATTCCCATAGGTTCAGACAGAATTGTCGCAATGGTTACAAGTGTCCGGGCAATTGATGAAACGGAACTCGGGAAAAACACAGAAGCAATATTTTTAACTAAATCCGCAAGGTATTTAGTTGCAACAATGATTGGAACAATTGAGAATAGTGGAAAATATATACAAGGAGTTTACAATTATCCTATTCTAGACAATCCTGTTTGGTATGTAACAAGCCAAGATTTGGACAGTATTTTTGACCAAAAGAAAAACTCAGAAGAAATTAATTTTGAAGATGATTTTTATTTACCCATCGGGACATCTCCTTCTTTTTCTGATTATAAAATTAAGATAAATCCTGACAAATTTTTCGGAAAACATGCAGCGATATTAGGTAATACTGGCTCGGGAAAATCCTGCACAGTTGCATCGATAATTCAAAGTATGTTTGATTTTAACTATAATGGTAAAAAGTTAAAAAATGCTCATATCATTATATTTGACACGAATGGAGAATATAAACAAGCCTTTCAGGGAACAAAAGAAAACCCATACAAGAACCTGGAATTAGTTAACCCATTTCATATAGATAAAAATGGAATGAAAGTTCCGTTTTGGTTTATGAATTTTGCTGACTTTGATTATCTATTTGAACCAACCTCTGGTACACAAGCCCCTATTTTTAAAAGAGCATTAGGTCTAGCAAAGAATCAAACAGTTGCCTCCGTTAAGAAATTAATTCCACAAGCATTTTTGTCAAAATTGGAATCTATTTCAAGTGCTTGTGATGCAAATGATTTTAAAATAAAAAACTTAATTTGGGATGATATTGAAAGCTTTGGTGTAGAACTAAAAGCTTTAGATACTGATTTTGATAAAAATGGACTTCTTGATGCATTGAGAGCTTTATGTGAGGCTAAGAAAGCATTGTCCAAACCAAATAAGTATGTTGAAGGATATTTAAGTACTGCAGTTCTGACCACCTGCTCCCAAGCTGTTAGAAAGCAATTGTCATTATATAATGCATCTGTTAGAGATTTTGAAGTGGCGGAGGAGCGCAATATTGATCTGCCGTTATTTTTTGACTTTAATAAATTGTTGCAACAATTTTTTGATGAAGCAATTTGCGAACAGGAGAGCTCTAATTCAAAATTACGGGAATATGTTTCAACTTTAAGGTTACGACTTCAATCTTATTTAGGTGATGAAAGAATTTCACAACCTCTTCTTTTAACTCAAACAGAAAAAATCACAAGTGCTTTGGCAAAATTCATTTCTTTCATTCTAGGAGATTTTTGTAAAGTATATAAGACTGAACATACAGATATATATACTGATTTTTATAAAGACCAATTAGATAAAGAAGAAATTGAAAAACTTGTTGCCGATAAACCAAGTCAAGTAACAATTATTGACATGTCATTGTTACCTTATGAAGTACTAGAAACCATTACAGGTTTAATAGGTAGGCTTATTTTGGACTTTGTTTCTCGTTTTCCCGAAATTGACAGAGGAAAACTACCAATGGTAATTGCACTGGAAGAGGCACAAAATTATATTCCAGAGAAGAATCGTGATGATAGAGAATCAATAGCTAAAAAGGTATTTGAGCGAATTGCTAGAGAGGGGCGTAAATATGGAATTTCATTACTCGTTTCAAGTCAACGTCCTTCCGAATTATCAAAAACAGTATTATCGCAATGCAACTCTTTTATTATTCATAGACTTCAAAATCCAGAAGACCAAAAGTATGTTAGACAATTAGTTTCTGCTGCGAATGAGGATATTTTACAACAACTACCAATTTTACCGCAACAACATGTTGTAATTATGGGTGATGCAGTAAGGACACCTGTTCAGGCTAGAATGAATACGGCAACCCCAAGACCTAATAGTAATAATCCTAAATTCATAGAAAATTGGACTATGGAATTGCCAAAAGACTTTCCCAACTATGAAAAAATTGCAGAAGCTTGGGAGAAGGGTGAGAAATACAAACCTACAGAACCTGATGTTGAACAAAAAGAATAAAGCACGAAAGCACAACACGTGCTCATACATCATATCTTTGCCGCAGGCGCAACACAAAGCTACGCTTCATAGCACCACCGTTGGCGATTAAATGAACGCAAGACCTAAATCCGAAAAACAATAAAAACTAAAATATGGCTATACCAAGTTTTAACTACATACTCTATCCCTTACTACAAAACATTGGTAAACATGGAGAAGTCAATTTAAATATTTCAACCGAAGAGCTTGAAGATTTTTTTAAGTTAACTGAGGTAGAAAGAAAGCAATTACTTCCAAGTGGGAATGCAATAATTTTTAAAAATAGAGTTCGATTTGCAAGACTTCATTTAATCAAAGCAGGTTTAATAGAATCAAAACAGCGAGGATTTGTAAATATAACTGACGCTGGTAAAAAAGTACTCAAAGAGAACCCGAACTTTAATAATGTTAAATATTTAGATAAGTTTCCAAACTATTTAGCTTTCAAATCAAAACTCAAGAAAAACCAAGATGAGAAAAAGAAATCCCAAAACGGGGAACAGAAAAATACTTCAGAAATAACTCATGTTGACGAACAGACAAATGAAGAATCATTTGAATTTGCCTATGAAAAGCTTAAAGAGGAAACAAGTATCGAATTAAAAGATAAATTAGATAATTGCACATGGGATTTCTTTGAAAAACTTGTGATTGACCTTTTATTAAGAATGGGATATGGAGGATCTCGAAAAGATGCAGGAAAGGCATTTGCTAAAACTAATGATGAAGGAATAGATGGAATTATTAAAGAAGACAAGTTAGGCCTTGATATCATATATGTGCAAGCAAAGAAATGGGATAGCGACAGAACAGTAAGTAGACCAGAGATTCAAAAATTCGCAGGTGCTTTGCAAGGTCAGAGAGCCAAAAAAGGTGTATTTATTACGACCGCTAAATTTACTAAAGGAGCTATAGAATACACAAAAATTATAGATACGAAAATCGTATTAATCGATGGAGATGAATTAGTTGAATTAATGATGCAAAATAATCTGGGAGTTTCAACGGTTTCAACTTATGACGTAAAAAAAATCGATTCAGATTATTTTATTGAAGAATAAAACAGCCTATAGTCGAGTAAGCCTTTGCTAATACAAGCTCATACTCTGCAAAATAGACAAAAACTACACAGTCTGCCGGCAGCTTGCATCATTCAGACTAGCCACTCTTTTCTACTTTCTGGTGGATGCAGATGACCTGGGACTATGTAGCAAAAAAAAAGGGGAAGCTTCGCGGTCTCCCCCTTCTTCCTATATCTTTTTTGCTGATGGATCAGAGCACGAGCATTTCATTTTTTACCAGTAGCAATTTGGTCTCCTTCAGTAAGCTTTCCTCCTGCTTTACAAAAGCCATAATCTTCTCTTCCCTATCGATTATTTCCATCACCTGCGGATGACGAAAGTGCAGCGATTCTGCATGTCCCCACTGAATGGCAGCACCATTCAGGTAGCCTTTGCTCACATTAAAATTCAAGACCTGATACAGGTCGAAAGCCTTGGCCCTTTTCAGGATTTCCCGATCGAAAGCCGGCGCATGCAACTTCTTCCAAAAGGAGTGCCCCTTTGCTTTCTGTCCGTGCTCAAAATAGATTCTTAATGTCACAAAATCCTTCATTCCTTCCTCCTTTTGTCCGTCACATCAGAAAGCTGCAAGCCCTTCTCTGTCATAAAATTGCTATTCTTCGGACTCCCAATAATCTGAGAAGTATAAACCCCCGAATGACCTGAGAACAGGTAGGCTGTGCTACAGGCCAGGGCGATAAAAACACCCGCTTCCATCCCAAACAGCTCAATGCCCATAATGGTACAGGCAATGGGCGTGTTGGTTGCTCCGGCAAAAACGGCCACAAAGCCCATTCCTGCCAGCATGCTCATGGGCAGAGGGATGAACCACACCAGCACATTCCCCAAAGCGGCACCAATGTAGAATAGAGGCGTTACCTCTCCCCCCTTAAAACCGGCTCCCAGTGTAAAGGAGGTAAAGAGCAGCTTCAGTATAAAATCGTAGGAATTCAAATCAATATGGAAAGCATCAACAATGGTGGGCACCCCCAGACCAATGTATTTGGTAGTTCCCGTAAGGTAAATGGCCAGCGCCAAGGCCACCCCCCCCACTACCGGACGAAGCGGTGGATACTTAATCAACTTGCTAAACAAGTGACTCCAAAAATGGGTCGATTTAGAGAAGAGCATGGCTACCAATCCAAAAATGATGCCCGCCAGCAAAGCCCACAAAAGATTCACAGGAGTCATCTCGGCCACCGAAGAAATGGAGTAATGAGTATGCGAGATGTTCCAGAATTCGCAGAAATAGTTCGAGAAAACAGCCGCTAAAAAGCTGGGCACAATGGCTTCCATTCGGATTCTCCCCACCACCATCACCTCGAGGGCAAAAATACCACCTGCCAGTGGAGTGCCAAAAACCGAAGCAAAACCAGCACTGATACCGGCAATCAAAACAATTTTTCTATCGCTTTCGGATAGATGAAAAACTTTGGTAAAGCGATCGGCAATAGCGCCACCAATCTGAACCGCCGTTCCCTCTCGTCCGGCCGAGCCCCCGAAAAAATGGGTGAGAATGGTTCCAAACAGCACCAGGGGCGCCATCCGAAAAGGAATCACTTTTTTAGGCGAATGAAATTCTTCCAGCAGTAAATTGTTCCCCTTCACCACACTGTTTCCGTACAAATGGTAGGACAAGCCGATGATAAAACCACCCACCGGCAG
>NZ_JBFHJW010000104.1:0-7345 GCF_041595635.1 Labilibaculum sp. | reverse complement strand
GTCACCTCAAAAATTTCACTTATTTTTTTTTCATTCCATTCAGGAAAATCATTACCCTTTTCATCCTTAAACCTAAGCTCTTGATTAAAGATTTTCTGCATTATTCCTTTTTTAAGCAACTTATAATCCTCAATGATTTTGCTTTGAGTGTTAATTCGCTCATCAATAGACGTAAGAAAAGTGGCTATTTTTATTTGTTCAGGGATAGTTGGTAGTTTTACTTTTAATGATTTTAAATCAGACATATCAAGCTTACCTGCACCTATACCAGTTCCTGTAACAAGGTGTTTAATTCTTTGTTCAGAATGAAAAAACCAATAGAGGATGTATTTTGCATTTCCCTTCTTATCATCAATCAGAATAGATTTTACATCCTGATTAAATGCAACGTCTTTAGTTGTTATTCCTACTGGAATTCTATTGAATAGCATACTACCTCTAACCAAAAGTAGAAGAGTATTTTTCTTTGCTAATTTCGAACCTGATTTTAAGCCTTCTTCTGTAATTTTTAAATTAGAATTGGAATATTCAACTCCGTGCATACTTGATGCGCTTATCCAAGGAATAGTTCCATTCCAAAATGAAGCATTTTCTTTTGAAGGTGTGCCTCCTGATGCCCAAGTTGAGATTTCTTCAAGTTTTTTAAGACTTAATTCTCTAACAAACTCTGGAAATCTCAAATTTGGAACATTAAGGTTTTTTTTACTATTCATGTTCGTTGAGTTTATTAAGTGAGTTATCGGCAAGTAATATCTGCATTTGACTAACAGCTATCTGGTTCAATTTGGTTAATCGCTCGGATTGAGAAACACCTTCGTTTATAAAAACAGCATTAATGTTTTCAAGATTAGACAGGCATACCAACTGGGAAATATTAACATGGTCGCGTATATTTCCTTTTTTATCAGGGTTTTCATCACGCCATTGTTTTGCTGTTTTGGTAAATAGTGCCATATTTAGAACATCGGCCTCGTTAGCGTACACATGGCTAATTTGGCGTGGAGTAAGATTCTTTGGGATTAAATTTTCTTTTATGGCATCGGTATGTATTCGATAGTTTATTTTTGTTAATTGTCGTTTTACATTCCATTCCAATTCATTGGTTTCCGCTTCTTTTAATCGCTGAAACTCTTTAACTACGTAAAGTTCAAATTCAACAGATATCCAACTGGCAAATTTAAAAGCGATGTCTTTGTGGGCATAGGTGCCACCATATCTCCCCGATTTTACAATAAAACCTTTGGCATTAGTCGTTTCTGTCCATTTTTTAGCAGATAAGGTAAAAGCATTTAGTCCGGCTTGTTTTTTAAACCCCTCGAATTCGAGGGGTTTAAAATCGGGATTGTATAATGACTCCCAAATCCCTAAAAATTCGATGGTATTTCTATTTCGCATCCAATTTGAAATCACTGCGCTTGGCTCATCCGATTTATGTTTTGCAATATCAGTTAAAGAGATAAAATCTTGTTCTTTCATGTTAAAAACAGTAATTTCTTGTCCCTTAACTTCTATTTTTTTATTTGTTTTGCTCATTTCTCTTTTTTTACTGGTCACAATCTGTTGCCGATTCTACTCGAGATTGCAAATTGCGCCCCGTTTATTTGCTTGCTAAGAAAAAGTCAATCCTAATTCCTGAAAATAGCCATTAATTTCAACATCCAATTCAGCGCGTTTGGCCTCTAAGGTCTTAATTTCCAGCATTACTGCATTAATATCCACAGGCTCTTCTTCTTCAAAAGTATCTACGTAACGCGGTATATTCAGATTATAATCGTTTTCGGCAATTTCGTCTAAGGTGGCAAGGTAAGCATACTTATCTTCAGCTTTTCTGTTTCGATAAGTATTTATAATTTTCTCTACATCGCTATCTCTTAATTCGTTTTGGTTGCCTACTTTAATAAAGTTATCGCTACCACTGGCATCAATAAATACCACATTATCGTCCACCTCACGACACTTTTTAAAAACCAATATACAAGTAGGAATGGATGTTCCGTAGAAAATATTGGCAGGCAAACCAATTACTGCATCCAAATAATTTCTATCTTCAATTAAATACCTGCGAATTACACCTTCGGCAGCACCTCGAAACAAAACCCCATGCGGTAATACGGTTGCCATTGTGCCGTTATCGGCTAACTGATGCACCATGTGGGTTACAAAAGCATAGTCGGCTTTGGTTTTAGGAGCTAATCTCCCGTATTGACTGAAGCGTTCGTCGGTGCTATTTAATGGGTTGGCATCGCTTTTCCAATGAGCTGAAAATGGAGGATTTGCCACTACGGCTTCGAATCGTTTATCGAGGTGTTGTGGGTTTTCCAAGGTGTCCTCTTGCTGTATGTCGAATTCACGAAAATGCACGTCGTGCAAAATCATATTCATACGTGCCAAATTGTAGGTGGTACGATTGAGTTCTTGTCCGTAAAACTCGCTCACATCATCTACCTGTCTGGCAACACGCAAAAGCAATGATCCCGATCCACATGTTGGGTCGTAAACCGATTTTAGTTTTGTTTTACCGGTGGTTACAATTTTTGCTAATATTTTAGAAACCTGTTGAGGCGTATAAAATTCTCCAGCTGATTTTCCTGCACCTGCAGCAAATTTTGATATCAAATATTCGTAAGCATCACCCAACACATCAGATTCTAGATCCTCTAATTTGAAATCTATTTTATCGAGATGATTTAAAATTTTTACAATCACTTCGTTTCTTGCACCAACTGTTCTACCTATTTTGGTAGAGGTTAAATCCAAGTCTTCGAACAAAGCTGTAAATTCTTCTTCCGATTCTGTACCCATTGTACTTTGCTCAATGTGGGTCATTACTGCTTGCAAATCTTCAATGATGTAATTGCTTTCGCTCTCGGTATCGGCATTTCCTTTTTTAGCAATTTCAGAAAACAACTCTTGAGGAAGTAAAAAGTAACCCAATTTCAAAAGGGATTCCTCTTTTATTGCATCTAAAGTCTCTGTGTCAACAACTTTTTTATAGTCGGTAATCTTCTCGCCTACCAATAATCCGTTAGCGTATAAATATTGCTTCTCACTCAAATACTTATAAAAGATAAAACCAAGAATGTAATCCCTGTAATCATCTGCACTTATCTTTCCTCTTAAGAGATTCGCTATTCCCCAAAGCTGGGCTTCTAGTTGTTTTTTTTGATCTTCGGACATATATATGGTAATTTTTTTATTGAAAAATATGGGGTTAAAGGTAGGGAAAAAGGAGACTCGTTATAATCCAAGATTCAATTGTTTTTCTCTAATATCTTGCTTCAATTCTAACTGCTCAAATACCCAACCTCCTGAGGAATGATGGCACTGGCTAAAACATAAACTATTAGCCCAACGACTATTACTCATTCTCTTATAACCTTTACAATATTTATCAAATAATATTCTAGTAGGATATCCTATTTTTTTGTGTAAATCTTTTGTAGCAAAGCCTAAGTTACTGCGAAAAGCTCCAATCATTAAATCTACCAATTGTAGCAACTGACAATCTTCATAAGATTGAGCACCTTCTTTTTCATGATTGCTTTTTCTATCATCAATTATATTTTTCACATTAGATATTGAACAATAACTCCTTAATCCATGCAAACGACTAACAATACGATTTCTATCAAGTAATCTATTATAATGTTCATGTCCATCAAAATGTAAGCCGGTAATAATTATTGTATCAGAATGATTGCCTAAGAAATGCAAGCCTCCTTTCAATCCAAAACGAAAAGTTGTTTCAACAATTGATCCAAAATCTGGATAATTTTCTAAAACTGTTTTGTTATCTCTTTCACGAAAGAGAATAAATTTTGCACCTATATTTGGATATAAAGTCTCATATTCTTTAGATCCTTTGTCATTTCTAAATAAATCTATAGGATAAGGTTTCCCTTTATTGTTAGAAATTAAGCTAGCAACACCAACATTAATAAAGCCAGAAGCGCAACGCGTAATTTTACTCCGTTCATTCTTTACTTTTTTAATTCCTAGTTCGGACTGATAATTTGTATTTTTCCTAACAGTATTTAATAAATTTATTAATTCTGCTTTTTTAGAATTAGGAACTAACAATATTCCATGCCAAAAGCCATCCACTTTTGATTCGTCATGATATAAAGTATAATCCATAAATATTATAGGTTAGTTACTTTCTTTTCAATTCATCCAAAGTCTTCCCTTTTTTATCTTTCCATTCTGTCCAGCCATTGGCATTACGAGCTAAGACTTGAGCTGCAGCAGAACTTGGAGAACTAAATATTTCATCCTCTTGAAAAATGTAAACCCCTTCATTTTCAATTATTATTTTTCGTTCAATCAAACTCGATCGAAGATTTCTAATTGTTTTATTACAACCAGGAGCCAGTTCTTTATTGGCTACAGATCCTTTAAAAACAACAAAACCATCCTCTTTGTACTCCCCTTCGGCATGAGCTTCTTTGCCTTTACAGTAGAGAATCTCTTTTGATTTTTCCTCTTTGGCGATGATATCAAATATTGGAAAGCCAAGAGTTGATAGGAGTATTTTAATGGTATCGAAATTGTCTAGCAAATCGGCTTCCATGGTTTCGGGTACCTTAAATTTGCGTGGATTGACTGAATTCTCTAGGACGTAGCGATTTGCTTCTGTAGCTTTGGTAATTGCCAACTCCTCTAAATATTCGACATGAGTTTGGGTAAAGCTTTCGGTTTTTGAAATGATGAGAACCGCATAGTTCCAGAAGTCTTTTTTCTGATCGTGGGTTTTAATTCGCTCTAAACAATTACGAGATTGCCCAATGTAAACCATTGACTTCGAGTCTTCCCCATTTTTTCCAAATAGGAAGTAAACACCTGGCCGACTCACTTCCTCTCTTTTTGAAGCTTCGTTCATCTTGGAGCGAGGAATGAAAATGGCCTGTTCGATATTAGAGGTTATCTCGGCTAATTTTATTCCACGTGGAGATCCATCAGTTAGGAAGACCTGGATCGTTTTTCCTCTCATTCTGCTGTTTGTTTCTAGGTTTTACATTTTGGGATGATCAAATTTAAGTAAAATTGAACAAAAGAAATGTGATTTATCAATAAAGTTATTCAATCATAATTCAGACCAAAAAAAAGAACATATAACCTAAGTAATATGTTCTTTACATCTTTTCTGTATCTATTTCTAAAAGTTTATCGTAGTATCCTCTTGAATAATTTCAGCCACATTAATTGTAGGTAATAAAAACTGATTGAAACTTGTATTTTCTGTTTTTGTATGCAAGATACCACGTGCAGTTCCAATTGTTAGAACAGTCATGTGGCGAATAAAACCTTTGGGTGCTGTTAAAGATTTTTTTTCATCATCAAGCATTTCTTCCCAAGCGTCATCTTTAATATTAAAATGACAGCCAGCCTCAATAATTAAAAAGGCTTTATCGTTACACTTAAAAATAAAAGTTGTAAATACCGCAATCATTTTGTTATCGACATCAGCACCAAAACCTAGTTTTGTTTCTAAACTGATGTCTCCACCATCACAATATGCATCTTCGATAATAGCAAACTGCTCCGTTGTAACTTTATTTAGAGCAAATCCTATTTTTTGTGGTTTCTTATCCATGTGTTCCTGTTAACTTATATGATGATTCACAATCTGCAACCAACATCTCTTTTGGACCATACTTTAATTTACCTGACCAAACCGATTTGGTTTTATATTTTTTTATTCCCGTCATATCCGTTTTTGTATACGAATGTTCGGTACGTAAATGAGATGAAGGTATTTCCATCAAAGAAATTCCTAATACATTTTCGATTTTACTAATTGTTTCGATGGTCAAGTTTTCTTTTCCTTTCACCACTTTATTAATGTATTGAGGTGTAACGCCCATTTCTAAAGCCAATTTTCTTTGACTCATTCCATTAACAGGCTTCTGCTTGCGTATTTCTGATAATATACGAACAGCAATACCAGCTGATTTATCTAACCAAGCTTTATTTTTGCTACGATGCTTTGCTTTCTTCAACCAGCCAGATTTCTCTTTACTAGCTAGTTTTTTAAAGTTTTGTAATTTTTCTTTTGGTTCCATGCTTTAGGGTTTGATTGTTCCAATCATTTAGCACTAGTCAAGATTGATATGAATGCTTACAATTTGATGTTTATTACTAACATCAACTATTACTCATTAAGCATTTCTTTAAAGGAATCATCATCAAATACATCATTCTGTTCTAAAAATGTTTTGCATTTTTCAAGTTTTAAGAGCTCCTGGTTGGTATGGTCTCTATCTTTCATTTCTAATGTAAGCTTAATTGCACCACCTGTAACAAGATAAATATTTTTAGCAATTCTAATTGCATATAAACGCAGCCACCTTCGCCTTGTTTTCTGTTTAGATAATGAGATTGTATAAACTTCACTATTAATTAAGTTCCTAAATAAGGACTCTAACTGTATTGGGTTTTCTTCATAGGCTTCTAACAATGAATCGCTGAGTCTTTGTGCCTCTTTTCTGGTTTCTATAACAGCTTGTTCGATTGATACATCATAATAGCCAAGATCAGCCTTGTGTTCTTCGAAAAATTTAAAGAGATTCAGGATCATCCCATAAATCGAAGAGTCGTTCCAACTCATCTGTACACTCATCATGATATCTAATAGCGTATAAATTCTCCTCAAATATAGGAATGATTTCCATAAAATCAACTTACAGATTTATTTTTAACATTTATTTTTGATGAATGACATTAGTAATTAATCAAAGTCATTATTTGAAGATTTCGCATTCATAAATAAAATAAAAGAATTTAAAATTAATAAAACAGATCATAATTCAAGTATGATTTCTCAAAACATTTGGAATAAAAACAGCAAATTAAATTCATATTGAACCTCTATATTTCTTTCTCATAATCATTTCAGGTTTTTTTATTCCTATTAACACTTAGACCTACAGATACAAACCAACAACCTACACAACAAGCCTTTAACCACAAATACATGGGTGCACAAAAGATCTACTTTAATGAGCCTGAAAATATGAAAACAATTTATTTAGTGCTATGTATTCGCAAAAGAGAATTGGCATAATGCTGAAAGCTTTGGAGGATTTCTTCTTTGGATTGCTTTGAAGATTCTCTATTGGTATTTGCTTGAGATGAGGCGATGCTGCGGCGATATAGATTGAGATTTTCGTGGGGGATTTCGGGAGTGATTTTTTGGAGCCATTTTTGGATGTTTTGGCTGTGTGTATCCAATGATTTCACAAAGAGATGCATTTCTCTGCTGATTTGGGGAAGTTGGCTGAGAATGTCTTTAATGGCTTTTTGATTTTCCTCTTCCGTCTTGCCTTCTTTCAGAAATTTCAAGATG
>NZ_JBFHJW010000103.1:0-7630 GCF_041595635.1 Labilibaculum sp. | reverse complement strand
TTTGAACCACCTTATGTATTCAAAACCAAGTTAGGACAGGAAGGCATCGTGTGGGAAAAAGGCGATGAAGTAAAAGTTTACGATCCCGAAGAGAATACAATTGAGAGTGCCGGTGTAACCGAAGATGAAATTCGCGTTGAGATTCAAAGCTTTAATAAAAAGGTAATCAACGACAGTTTCAATAGAAATATTTTAAACAAGCTGATTGCCGATTATGGCATTCATCCCGATGATCCTAAAAAGACTTTGATTTTTGCGGCCACAAATATCCATGCCGACATGATTGTGAAAATTCTGCAGGAAGAGTTGGTCGAATTGGGAGAAGATGTAGATGAGGCTGCAATCAAAAAAATTACAGGCGAAGTCGACAATCGAGATGATTTACTGAACCGATTTAAAAACGATCAGTACCCAAGTATTGTGGTAACGGTCGATTTGTTAACAACGGGTATCGACGTACCCAAAATTTGCAATATCGTTTTTCTGAGAAGAGTAAACTCTCGAATTCTTTACGATCAGATGATGGGACGGGCTACTCGAAAGTGCGATGAGATTGGCAAAGAAGTTTTTAAAGTTTACGATTGTGTGGGCGTAACTGAGATTATGGCCCAGGAACAGGTAATGAAACCTGTTGCTCCGGTAGTGAGCAAGTCTTTCGAAGATTTAAACGAGGAATTATCCATTATAGAAGATGAATATCTGAGAGAAGTCAAGTTGGATCGAATCATCGCCAAACTACAACGTAAAAACCGTTCCCTGAATGGAGATCAACAGGAAAAATTCAAAAGTCTATCGGGTGGATTAACGGCAAGCGAATTGGGACAAAAACTGAAAGCTTCCGATACCAATGAACTGATGAACACCTTGGCTGAATACGAACATTTATGGAACTATCTCGATCGCGAAAAGGGAAAAGCCTTTACTTATGCAACCCTGTATAGCGAGCACAAGGATGTGGTGGAAGATGTGGAAAGAGCTTACGATAAGAATTTAAAACCCAAAGATTATCTGGAATCCTTTGCTGATTTCTTAAAACAGAATAAGAATACCATTGCTGCCATCAACATTCTGTGTACCAAACCAAGCAGCTTAACACGAAAAGATTTAAAAGAATTGCGTTTGATTTTGGACGAGAAAGGTTTTAATAGAGTCCGTTTAAATGCCGCTTACAAAGAGATCTCCAATCAGGATATTGTGGCTGATATCATTGCGCATGTGCGAACATCAGCTCTAGGCTCGCCATTAATCAGTCATCAGGAAAGAATATCACAAGCCATTGAGAAAATAAAAACAGCTCATCAATGGAATAGTATTCAACTAAAATGGCTCGATAAGATTGAGATGCAATTGCTTGCAGAATCAGTCATCACGATTGAGGATCTGAACAAACCCCCTTTCAGTATGGATGGTGGATTAAAAAGACTCGATAAAGTATTCAAAAATGAAACCAGCACCATCATAAACGAACTAAACGAGTATCTTTACGCCTAGCTTCGACAAGCTCAGCTACCGTGAAATAATACATAAAAATGGTGGCTGAGCTTGTTGAAGCCCAATTAATAATTATAAAATTGGTTCGAACTTTAACCTTTACACTTTAACCTTTACACTTGAACATATGGCCCTAGGCACACAAGAAATCGTAAACAAACTCTGGAACTTGTGCAACGTTTTGCGCGACGACGGAATCACATACCATCAATACCTAAACGAACTGACCTACATTCTTTTCCTGAAAATGGCCGAAGAAACCAGTAAGGAAGATGACATTACCGAAGGTTACCGTTGGGAAGATTTAAAAAGCAAGGAAGGCATTGAGCTTTCGACTTTTTACCGCGAACTGCTACTAAAATTAGGTACAGAAGGAAAAGGTGCGGTGCAAAAAATTTACAACAACGCACAAACCTCTATCAACCAACCGGCCAACCTGCGTAAGATTATCAAGTATATTGATGAGTTAGATTGGTTCGATGCAAGGGAAGAAGGCTTGGGCGAAATGTACGAGGGATTGCTAGAGAAAAATGCCTCTGAAACCAAATCGGGTGCGGGGCAGTATTTCACACCTCGACCATTAATCAACGTGATGGTTCGATTAATGGATCCGAAAGTGGGCGAACGCCTTAACGATCCAGCTTGCGGAACCTATGGTTTCATGATATCGGCTCACCACCATATATTGGCAAACAACGACATTTATGCCTTAAAGGAAAAAGAGAATACCTTCCTAATGGAGGAGCAGTATAGCGGTTGCGAATTGGTACACGATACCCACCGATTGGCCATGATGAACGCTTTTTTGCATGGCATGAAAGGGAACATTATGCTGGGCGATTCCCTAAGTAGTATGGGCGAAGACGTGAAAAATATTGACTTGGTATTGGCCAACCCACCTTTTGGAACCAAAAAAGGAGGAGAGAACCCAACCCGTACCGACCTACTTTTCCCGAGCTCTAACAAGCAGCTTAATTTTTTACAAAGCATATACCGAAGTTTGCACCAGCGTGGAGGCGCACGTGCTGCCGTAGTATTGCCCGATAATGTGCTGTTTGAAGATGGCGACGGACAAAAAATTCGCCGAGACCTCATGAAAAAGTGCAACTTGCACACCATTTTGCGATTGCCAACCGGTATTTTTTATGCGGCAGGGGTTAAGACAAACGTTTTGTTCTTTGAACGTGGAACCAAAGACAAGGCCAATACCAAAGAAGTGTGGTTTTACGATATGCGTACCAACATGCCCAAGTTTGGAAAGCGTACCCCTTTTACCGAAAAGCACTTTGCGGCTTTCGAAAAAGCCTATACCGCTGCTGACCGTAGTAAAGTGAAAGATGAACGTTTTTCCTGTATCAGCTTAGCGGATATCCAGAAGAAGAACTATTCCTTAGATTTAGGATTGATTGCCGACGAAAGCATCACCAATGGCGAAGAACTAGGCGAACCACAAGACATTGCCCGCGAAGCCCTTTCCGAAATGGAAAGCATCATGAAAGATTTGAACGCCATCATTAAAGAATTGGAATAATGGAGAAAGTTTTACCAAAAGGGTGGGTTGGAACAGATTTAGATACAGTAGTTTCAAGAATGACTAATGGTTCTGGTTTAAAACAATTAGAAGAGCCATATGAAGGATCATTCCCAATCACAAGAATTGAAACAATTTGGAATGAAACGATTGATTTAACTAGAGTAAAATATGTAAGCCCAACTGAAGAAGAAATTGAGAAATATAAATTATTAAAAGGAGATGTCTTATTTAGTCATATTAATAGCGATAAACATCTTGGAAAAACGGCTGTTTTTAATTTAGAAGAAACTGTACTTCATGGCATAAATCTGTTACTATTAAGATCTTGTCCCCAATATGATGGGTATTTTCTTAATTATTTATTAAGGCATTATAGGTTTTCAGGTCGATTTATTGAAGTTGCTCAACGATCAGTGAATCAGTCTTCAATAAATCAAAAGAAATTAAAATCTTTTCAAGTTCCACTTCCCCCATTAACCGAACAAAAGCGCATCGTAGCCAAATTGGATAGCCTTTTTGCCTCTTTGGAGAGCACCAAAACCCGTTTGGATAAAATACCTCTACTGCTCAAAAACTTCAAACAAGCCATCCTCACCCAAGCCGTTACCGGCAAACTCACCGAGCAATGGCGCGAGGGTAAGGAGTTGGAGGCAGCAGATTTAACTTCAGTCCAAAATAAAAGACTAGAAGATTATTATATTTTAAAAAAGAATAATAAAAAGGTTGGCTCTAAAGCACCTATAAAACCTGAATATTTAAATCAAAGTTTAGATAATATTGATGATTATCAAATTGAATCGTGGTATAAAGCTCCCGTTGGTTTATTATGTGACTGTATTGTTCCTGGAAGAGATAAACCAAAATCTTTTACAGGAGATATACCATGGATAACTACTCCTGATTTAGTGTCAGATCGTATCAATTCTAGAAATGCAAGACTCTTTTTAAGCTCAGATGAGATATTAGAAGTTAAAGCCAAATTGATCCCTGAAAAATCAGTTGTTATTAGTATTGTAGGACGTTTTGGAGTTTCTTGCATTGTTGAAGATAAATGTGTTATAAATCAGCAGTTACATGCATTTTTACCTTCAGAATTAATTCTGCCAAGTTATTTGATGTATTATTTTAAAACTCAAGAAGAAGTGATGAATTCTATTTCTACTTCTACCACTATTGCATATATCAATAAAACTAAAGCAAATGGAATTATAGTTAATGTACCTACTTTGAATGAACAAACCGAAATTGTCCATCGGGTAGAATCTCTTTTTGCCAAAGCCGATGCCATAGAGGCGCAATATACTAAGCTAAAGCAAAAAATAGATACATTGCCACAGGCGATATTGGCAAAAGCCTTTCGTGGTGAGTTGGTGGAGCAAAACCCTTTGGATGAACCGGCTTCTGTTTTGTTGGAGCGCATAAAGCAATTAAAACTCGAAGCGGCTAAAAAGCCTAAAAAGAAGGTGGTTAGGAAGAAGAAAGCGGATAATGATTTGCTTATTGCTGCAGAGCCAAAAGCAAAATACAATTAAAAGCCAACTCCAGTTCTCGTAGATTTGTAATCTGAGGGTAAGGAGTTTGGGATTTTTAATCCTTTCGGTACTATACATCGAATAAGGCTTGCAATAAATAGCATGAAAACAAGTATATTCGTAATACTATATTAAAAATTACGGTGATATCATGGAGAAAAAATTAACCAACTCTAGTCTTGCACGTCAAAATATCCTGAATAACAAGTACGCACTTCAGGAAATCCAACAAATGGTAGGATTAAAAGGGGTATTATACGAACAAGAATATCGTTTTACAAAAAAGCAAATTGCTGTTTTTTTTGAAATTTCTGAACGCACCGTTGATAATTATCTAGAGAAATATCAAAAAGAATTAACTAAAAATGGTTACGTGGTGCTTAAAGGTAAAGCATTGATTGACTATAAATTAGTTCATTCTAACACTTTTGGTAACGAAACAGATTTCGTTACCAAAACGACAGTACCTAGTGTTATTTAGAATAGAAAATTTCTAGTGCTAATTTTAAAATGAAATCTCCTACGACTTCTTATTCATAAATTTCTCACGTTCGGCAGCCATTTTTTTCTTGTATATCTCCAAATCAAAGAAGATTAATTCATCTAGTTTTTCGGCAAGCTCATGCATGTTTGTTGAAAATAGATTAGGAATATCATTCGCATCTTTCGAAAAATTGCCCTTAGAATTATTTATCGCCTTTGCGATTTCAAATGGAGCTTTTCTGGGGTCGACACCTCCAGCTTTTTTTTCTCCCAAATAAGTTTTAAATCCTCCACTTATTTTTGATACATCCTCAGGAACTATATAGTCAGGTTTTTCAGCAAAATACGAGTAGTAAAGCCATAACTCAAAACAGGGGTTTGAGATAACAAGATTGAGATGATTCTCTTGGCAATCAGAATAGCGTTCTATAATCTGATCATAAAATTCATCCACATCGGTCACCAGGTTGATTGAATCAATAAGGTCAACATCTTTACTCTCATCAAGGTGCTTTTTTACATCAATGGCAGCATCTACCAGATCTGTAACATCTAAACCTCCTTGCCCTTCCGAATTTTCGGCAATAAATTTGATGCGTAATTTAGGAAAAATAGGCCGATTTAGTTCTTTGTATTTTCTTTGAAAAAAGTCAAAATAATCTTTCTCCCGAACTTCTCCTCCCGATACAATAACAAACAAAGATGGATCTAAGAAACCATCTTCTTTAGTATAAGAAGATGGGATTGTTTTCTCCTCTAATTCTGATTGCTTAATTTTATCCGTAGGATATTTTGGAATAGGAGCTTTTAATTCTCTCTTGCCTTCCTGTTTCGAATAGTGATCCGTCATGGCTTAAGCTTCTAAATTTCCAATAAAAGGAATGCCTCCATATCGGCCTTCTAAATACCCATTCTTAATTTTAATTGTATTGTGTTCTTTAAAATCGTTCAACGAGTACAATTCCGTATTGCCATGATGTTTTTCTGCAAACCAAATTTCATCAGCCCTGACGATTTCTTTTTGGTTCAATAACTCAGTTTCATGGGTTGTAAATAGTAATTGTCCTTTTGTTTCTGATTCGGAAAAAAACTTAATAATGGATGAGATCAATAAAGGGTGGATACTGCTTTCAATTTCATCAATACAAATTAATTTTTCGGAATGTACAAGCTGATATAGTGCAGGTATTAAATTCAGAATTTTTATGGTTCCATCAGATTGGTCACCTATTCCCATAGCACCCTTGTAATCATCAACACCAAGCTGATTAAAAATAAATTCTTTGATTAATTGTTTCTCCTTTTCCTGAACAATCTCAAATAGTACTTTATCATTCTCTACTCTTGAAAATCTGCTGTTATTTTTAGCACTTCGTTCCAAAATTTTCTCTATATCTGGCTTGTCTTCTAAATTATCGCTAAGAAATTCACTTACATCTCTGGAGCGAATTTCTAAACTATCTACTCCTAATCCTATTTCTTTAAAAAGATGATTGGCAAAATTAAATAAATCTTTATTCGTGGATAGTAAAGTGATCAGGGAAGGTACAAAACGTTTTAGAGATAATATTTCTAAATTGTTTTGAAACCAATTATAAGTATTCTCAACATGCTCATTATTAATGATTGGAAATTCATTGTTTAACGACAGTAGTGAGGAATATGGATTATTATTTAATAATTTTTTTGTTGCCTTTGATAGTTCTTCTGACTTCTGTTTAGATTCAGTGGTCAGCTTTTGATCCTCTCTTTTAAACACTAGGATATTATCCTGTTTTCCCAAACCAGAAAGAAAAAGCTCTTCTTTTATATGATCATTATTTAATGCTATACGATAGATATAGTAATGATCTTTTGTGTTAAATTCTATGGAGATTTTAATAGGGTCAGTATTCTCATCCTGGCAAAGTCTAAATTTGTTTTTGTCTAACTTCTTCTCATTTAAAAACTCCTTTTTTATAGCAAAGTCTCTAATGAATTTAATTGCTTTTAAAAAATTTGATTTGCCAGACCCATTAGCGCCATAAAGTACAGCTTGCTTTAAGACGGGTATTTCTTTATTGTCGTAAATGTGATTTTTAAATGTTGTCCTTTTCTTATTAGGAAACATATCAAAATTGGATTCTTTATGAAAAGACAGGCAGTTTTGTATTGTGAGTCTTAGTAACATATCAAAGATTTTTTTGTAAGATATAGCAACAAATTAAAGGCTAATATTTTAGTAAACAAAATTTTCACGTGAATTTTTCACGTGAAAAAATTACAATTGATTTTTTCTCCCCTTAGATTTGTGATTTTTGGGTAATGTGTTTCGTATTTATAATCTCAATAAATAAGCTTGTGCAGCACCTAAAATAAATTTGGAAAATCAAATAAATTAGTATTATTTTACAGAAAGTTTAGTTAGAGCTAAACTTTAATTTTGATATGAGCAAATATTCATTAAACAAAATAGAAGGCATTGAAGGCAAACAGAACATCTATAAGCTACATATAGATGAATCGTGTATGTTTGATGAATTTGAAGAGGAAATTGAAAGTAAAGGACAGTATGAGGAGGAATTATATGCTATCTATAGCTTAATGGAGG
>NZ_JBFHJW010000102.1:0-7670 GCF_041595635.1 Labilibaculum sp. | reverse complement strand
GGTTTATTCTTAAATAGCAAGCAGACCAATAAAAATCTAGAAGCCATTAAAGATTCAAAATTTCAGGTTGCCGTATTTCCTGGATTTATAGCTTCTGGTCAAAAAGGTGAAATGACCTTACTGGGGCGTGGAGGCTCAGATTATACTGCTTCTATTTTGGCTGCAGGCTTGCATTGCAGCGAGCTGGAAATATGGACCGATGTAAGTGGAATGTATACTGCCGACCCAAGAATGGTGTCACAGGCATTACCTATCGAACAAATGTCTTTTCATGAAGCCATGGAACTTTCTCATTTTGGAGCAAAGGTCATTTATCCGCCAACTTTAATTCCTGTTTTAAAGAATAAAATAAATGTTCGTATAAAAAACACCTTCGCTCCCGACGAAAAGGGCACATTAATTAGCGACGCACCAAAAAGTGATCGCTCCATTGTGAGAGGTCTTTCTTCTATTGATCAAATTAATTTATTCACTCTTTCGGGAAGTGGTATGGTAGGAATAAGTGGATTTGCTTCCCGTTTTTTTACCTGTTTAGCTCAAAATAAGATCAACGTAATCCTTATTACTCAGGCTTCTTCGGAACATAGTATGAGTGTTGGAATTAACGAAAGTGATCGTGAGTTGGCTGTTGAGGCAGTTCGTTCTGAGTTCGAAATGGAAATTCGAATGAATTTGGTGAACGAACCTGCGGTAGAGGAGAATCTATCTATTGTGGCTGTTGTGGGTGAAGATATGGGATATACTCCGGGAATTTCTGGTAAAGTGTTTAGTGTTTTGGGCCGAAATGGAGTGAATATTCGAGCCATGGCTCAGGGTGGTAATGAATTGAATATCACATTTATGGTCCGAACTTTCGATGTGAGGAAAGTTTTGAATGTTATTCATGAAGATTTCTTTATTTCAACCTATAAAAAGGTGAACATATACATTGCAGGTGTTGGTAATGTGGGTGGCAAATTATTGGAGTTTATTAAAAAACAATATGATTATTTACTCGAAGAGAAAGGTCTTCAGCTTGTTATACGTGCAGTCACCAACAGTCGTAAAATGTACTTTGCTACTGATGAGAATATGCTTCAAGATTGGAAGCAAAAATTAGAAGAGGAGTCGGAAACTGCCAATTTGCAAGAGTTTGTAAAACGCATGGATCAGGCGAATCTTAGAAACTCAGTTTTTATCGATATTACCGCCAGTGAACTTGTAAGTAAAGTGTATCAGCAGGTTTTAAATTCCAATGTATCTATTGTTGCCTGCAACAAAATTGCAGCTTCTTCAGGATTTGATAATTACATGAGAATTAAAGCTGCAGCCAAAAAACACAATGTTGAATTCATGTTCGAAAGTAATGTTGGGGCTGGACTACCTGTTATCAGCACGATTAATAGCTTAATCAATACAGGAGATAAAATTATAGGAATTGATGCTGTTGTTTCGGGAAGTTTAAACTTCATTATGAATGAATTTAACAGCGGTAAATCTTTTGTTGAAGCTGTTAAGTTGGCTATGGAGCAGGGTTTTACAGAGCCAGATCCTAAAATTGATTTGAGTGGAATGGATGTTTTACGTAAGCTTCTTATTCTATCGCGCGAGGCTGGATATAAACTAGAAGCGCAGGATGTGGATCATGAGCCAATGATTCCTTTATCGTGTTTGAAAGGAGAAACAGCAGAGGAATTATTGCGTGACTTAGAGGCACATAACGACCATTTTGAGGCTTGGAGAAAAGTGATGGCTGAAAAAAATATTCGATATCGTTACATTGCTACTTTTGCTGATGGTAAAGCAAGTGTGAGATTGAAAGAAGTTAGTCCTGATCATCCATTTTATGATATACATGGTAAGGACAATGTAATTTCATTAAAAACCAAGTGGTATAATGATCAACCATTGATTGTTAAAGGTGCTGGAGCAGGTGCAGAAGTAACGGCCTGTGGTATTTTTGGAGATATCATTAGAATTACAAGCAACTAGTCAGCTACAAAAAATGGAAAAAATGTCAGATAGTATAAAAGTATTTGCTCCAGGCAGCGTATCCAACGTTGGTTGTGGCTTCGATATATTAGGATTCGCCATCGATGGGGTGGGAGATGAAATGATTATTACAAAAAATGATCAGAAAATAATAAGGATTCAACCCGTAAAGGATTATGAGAATTTACCTACCGATCCACTAAAGAATGTGGCTAGTGTGGCCATTCAGGCGTTGTTGGATGATTTGGGTAGCAATCAGGGATTTGATGTTGAAATTATCAAGAACATTAAGCCTGGTAGTGGAATTGGTTCAAGTGCAGCAAGTGCAGCTGGTGCTGTTGTGGCTGTAAACGAGCTATTGAATAAACCATATTCCAGATTGCAGCTAGTCGACTTTGCAATGAAAGGCGAAGAAGTTGCTTCGGGTGATGTGCATGCTGATAATGTAGCTCCTGCGACTTTGGGTGGATTTTGTCTGATTCGAGGATATAACCCATTGGATGTGATCCACATTCAGGCTCCAACAGAATTATGGTGCACCGTTATTCATCCACAAATTGAAATCAAAACCAAGGAAGCAAGAGAAATATTGTCTCCCGAAATTCCATTGAAAAAGGCCATTCGTCAATGGGGAAATGTGGCTGGTTTAATGTCTGGTCTCTATACTTCGAATTACGATTTAATTGGTCGTTCGCTCGAAGATCATATTGTAGAGCCACAACGTAAAGTGTTGATTCCCGAATTTGATGAATTGAAGCTATCTGTTATGGAGGCAGGAGCCTTGGGATGCAGTATTTCGGGTTCGGGACCTTCGGTATTTGCTTTGGCAAATGGAAGGGAAACTGCCGATGTGATTGCTGCCGCCATGGATACAGTATACAAGCGTACTGGTTTGGATTACAAAATTTATGTATCCAAAGTGAGCGAAAGCGGAGTGAAAATTTTGTAAGAAAAGGAAATAGGAATTGGAGGGGATTCGATTCCAGAATATGAAAACATTAGACTTGTGAAATACTTTAGTACAAATAACCCAGAGATACGATGCAGTTTTAAAGAAGCTGTAATTAAGGGGCTTGCGCCAGATAGTGGATTGTTTTTTCCTGTTTCGATTCCGAACTTAGGTGCTGAATTCTTTAAGAGATTACCAGAATTGAGCATGGCTGAAATAGGATTTGAGGTAGCCAAACATTTTGTAGGTGATGATATCTCAGATTCAGAATTGAAAAAAATTGCAGAAGAGGTCTTTAATTTTCCAATTCCTGTGGTGCCAATTGAAAAAGGGGTGAGCACTTTGGAGCTATTTCATGGACCAACATGTGCTTTTAAAGATGTTGGAGCCAGATTTATGTCACGATGCTTAGGAGCTTTCGCTAAGAAGGATCAGGAAGAAGTAAGCATTTTAGTAGCTACATCAGGAGATACAGGAAGTGCTGTTGCCAATGGCTTTTTAGGTGTAGAAGGTGTAAAAGTAATTATATTGTATCCAGCAGGGAAAGTAAGTCAAATTCAGGAACAACAATTAACCACAATGGGGCAAAATATAACTGCTCTTGAGGTTGATGGTACATTCGACGACTGTCAGGCTATGGTGAAAATGGCTTTTGGAGACGATGATTTAAATGCAAAATTGAATCTTACCTCAGCCAATTCAATCAATATTGCCCGATTGCTACCACAGAGTTTTTACTATTTTTATGCATGGGCACAGTTACAGCCTAGCAATAAAAAAGTAGTATTTTCGGTTCCCAGTGGCAATTATGGAAATCTAACCGGTGGTTTGTTGGCCAAGCAAATGGGCTTACCAATTGATTCTTTCATTGCCTCTGCAAATAGGAATAAAATAGTTCCAGATTATTTGGATACAGGAAAATATGAGCCTAAAGCTTCTGTGCAAACTATATCCAATGCCATGGATGTGGGAGCTCCCAGTAATTTTGCTCGCATGATGGAATTGTATCATAAAAATCATGCCGAAATAAGTAAAGATATTAAGGGAGCCTGGTTTTCCGATCAGGAAACTGAAGAAGCAATTGCAGATGTATATAATAGGACTGCTTACATTCTGGACCCTCATGGTGCTGTTGGATATCTTGGATTGAAAAAATACCTCAATACACAAACAGAAATAGGAGTCTTTCTAGAGACTGCACATCCCGCAAAATTTAAAGATACGGTGGAAAAGGTTCTTTCTTCTGAAATAAAAATTCCCGATTACTTGAAAGAATGTTTGGGAAAAGATAAAAAGAGCACTTTTATAAGTTCCGATTTTTCGGATTTTAAACGTTTTCTTCTCCAGAAATAAAATCTATCAAAAGGCTGTCATTACTAATGAACAGCCTTTTTTCTAATCATCTCATAATGATATAGATCAATATTGGGCGATAAAACTGACACCTAAGTGCAGTTTGTGTCTATTTTTGATTGTGTTTACCCTACCGTAAAGCACTGTTAGTTAGTGACTTGCGCTCGTGTTTAATTGTTTGCTTTAGTGAAATAATATTGATCATAAATAAATACGGTCAAGTCAAACATTTAGTCGAAGCAGTTAAATAAGAATCATCTTTAAATAGACTTATGATTTAATTAATATTCTTCTTTTTATTGTTTATAGGGAATAGCATGAAAAATGTCTTTTTTATTATGTTGTAATCTTTGAAAGGTTAAATTTATTATTTTTTCTGATGGTAAATTTGCAAACCATTAGAAATCCTTTATATTTGTATATGATTCAAAATTAAAACAAATTTTTAACCCTAAAATTTTATAACGTTATGAACAAAGCTCAATTAATTGACGCAATTGCTAACAAAGCAGGTTTAACTAAAGCTGATTCTAAAAAAGCATTAGATGCTTTCATTGAAACTACCACTGAAGCATTAAAAGAAGATGATAGAGTAGCCCTTGTAGGATTTGGTTCTTTTTCTGTTTCTAAGCGTGATGCTAGAACTGGAAGAAATCCTCAAACTGGTAAACCAATTAATATTCCAGCAAAAAAAGTGATTAAATTCAAAGCTGGTTCTGAATTAGCAGACTCTGTACAATAGTATAAGTGCAATTCATAAGATATTAGAGGGGGTGTATTAAATCATACCTCCTTTTTTTTGTTCCTAATTTTCTGAAAATGGAGAAGAAAATAGTAAAAGAGGCAGTTCATTTTCTTGAAAAATTTACCAATGAAAGACGTAAAGATTTATTGGATAAAAATATCGAAAATAGGACGAGGTACATAACTGTTGTTTTGGAGGATATTTTTCAGCCGCAAAATGCGAGTGCTGTTATGCGTTCATGCGATTGTTTCGGAATTCAGGATTTACATGTAATCGAAAATCATAATGAATTTCATCTAAATCCAGATGTTGTAATGGGCTCTTCGAAATGGGTTAATTTGCACCAATACAACCAGGAGAAACAAAATACAAATGCTGCAATTTCAAAATTAAGAAAGCAAGGATACCGGATTGTAGCAACCTCGCCCCATAGAAATGATATATTGTTACCCGATTTTGATTTGAGTAAGGGAAAAGCAGCTTTCTTTTTTGGAACAGAACTGACGGGCTTGTCGGATGAGGTGATGAAGAATGCCGATGAATTCGTAAAAATTCCCATGTATGGTTTTACAGAAAGTTTTAATATCTCAGTTTCAGCAGCTTTAGTGTTAAGTCATTTAACAACAGCTTTGCGTCAATCTCATGTGAATTGGCAACTGTCTGATCATGAAAAATTCGAATTAAAATTAGACTGGCTTTTAAAGTCTGTTCGCTCGGGTAGCGAATTACTCAATGAATTTTTAAAAAAGAATAAGCATTGATATGAAATTTATGTAATAATATTAAGTTAAATAATTTGGATCGGATTATTTAAGTGAAATATTTCGGAAATGGTAAAAAGATTGTTATTTTTGATGAAGAGAAGTTTCGAGGAGATAAATACAGTGTATTTACCTGTTTTTGAGCAAAATTTAACCGCCACTATATGAATTGTGTTGTAATTGATGATGATAAACTTTCGAGGAAAGTTGTTGAGAGTTATATAGAAAGAACCGATTTTCTTTCACTTGGAGCTTCTTATCCAAGTGCAATTGAAGCCATAAATAATATCAAAAAAAATGAACCCGTTGATTTGATTTTTTTAGATATTGAAATGCCTGAGATGAGTGGCATGGAATTTTTAAATAGTTTAAATACAACCCCTCAAATTATTATTATTTCCTCTAAAGAGCAATATGCTCTCGAAGCTTTTGAGTATGATGTTACCGATTATTTATTAAAACCGATCAGTTACAGCCGCTTTTTTAAAGCCGTAAGCAAAGCCAATCGTCGTTACAAAAATAGCGAAGGCTTTATGCAGGATAAAAATGAAATTTTCATTAAGAGTAATTCTGCCTTAGTTCGTTTAAATTATGACGATATTTTGTGGATTGAAGCCTTAGAGAATTACGTGGTGGTTAATTCGTATCATGAGAAATATACCATTCATTTTACCATGAAGGCCATTGAGGAGAAAATGCCTGCAACGCGTTTCTCAAGAATTCATCGTTCCTACATTGTAAATTTGAGTAAAATTGGTGTTATTGAGGATAATTCGGTGGTAATTGATGTTGAAGGAGGTTCTAAAGCAATTCCTATTGGCAAATCTTATCGAGATAAATTGTTAGGAGATATAAATTTAATGACCAGATAGTTTTTTAATGGTAGGATTTTTTTTGAATTTTGTATTCAAATTAAATTTCTGTCTATGATTACCAATCGACAATTATTTCTGCAACATGTAGCAACAACTTCCGATTTTCCAATTGCCTTGGAAATTGAAAGAGCAGAAGGAATATATATGTATAGCCCGGAGGGAAAGCCATATTTGGATCTCGTTTCGGGTGTTTCTGTTAGTAACCTCGGACACGGACATCCACGTGTTCGCCAAGCTATAAAAGATCAGGTTGATAAATACATGCACCTAATGGTGTATGGTGAGTTTATTGAAACTCCTCAGGTTAAGCTGGCCAAGCTATTGGCCGATAATCTGCCTGGAAATCTGAATTCTGTCTACTTCGTGAATTCGGGTAGTGAAGCCAACGAAGGAGCCATGAAATTGGCCAAACGTTATACCGGGCGATCGGAAATTATCCACTTTACAAGATCATATCACGGAAGCACTCATGGAGCTTTGAGTGTTTTGTGCGATGAGGAAATGAAAAATGCTTTTCGTCCCTTACTGCCGGATATTCGTATGATTGAATTTGGAGAATTAGCCGACTTAGATCAGATTACTGAAAGAACAGCCTGCGTAATTTTAGAGCCTATACAGTCTGAGGGAGGAATGATTATTCCAAGCAAGGAGTACATTCAAACTTTGCGTAAGCGTTGCACCGAAATGGGTGCCTTGCTGATTTTCGATGAGGTACAAATGGGTTTTGGAAGAACAGGAAAACTATTTGCTTTCGAACATTTCGATGTGGTACCGGATATTCTTTGCCTGGCAAAATCTATGGGAGGCGGAATGCCAATTGGAGCTTTTATTTCAAGCAAGGAAATTTTAGATTCCTTTAAATCGAAACCGATGTTAGGGCATATTACAACTTTCGGTGGACACCCAGTTTGTTGCGCTGCTGCCAATGCGGCCTTGGAAGTTCTGTTAGAGGAAAACATTGTAGCCGATGTGCAGCGAAAAGGAGAACTATTTGTGAGTCTACTAAAAGATCATCC
>NZ_JBFHJW010000101.1:0-7918 GCF_041595635.1 Labilibaculum sp. | reverse complement strand
GCAACGGGGTTCCACCTCTTCCCATTCCGAACAGAGAAGTTAAGCCCGTTAGCGCCGATGGTACTGCAGAGATGTGGGAGAGTAGGTCGATGCCAACCTTTAAAAGAGTCTTATTCCTTGTGGAGTGAGACTCTTTTTTTTGCGGTAAAATTGAAACAAGACAAAAAAATGGAACTATAATAGTCCCATTTCTTGTACTCTTTTTAAATCATCTGGGGTATCAATACCAATTGATTCGTGTTTTGTTATTTCTGTCTGTATCCAATATCCATTTTCGAGCCACCGAAGTTGCTCTAACGATTCAGATAGCTCTAATTTGCTTTGTTCTAATTGAGTTACTTTTAGCAAGGATTTGTAGCGATAGGCATACATTCCAATATGTTTGAAAAATGTATTTTGTTTTAACCAGTTTTCCTGGTCTTCTCCGCGAAGGAAAGGAATCGGTGAACGACTAAAGTACAAAGCTCTTCCATTTATATTCGTTACAACTTTTACTTTATTCGGATCAAAAATTTCATTTTGATGAGTGATTTCTTTGATAAGAGTTGCTATTTCGGTTAATGGATTAGAAAAGCAAGTCATTAACGAATTAATTTGTTCGGGTTGAATAAATGGTTCGTCACCTTGAATGTTAATAACAACATCGAAATTAAGATTTAATTCCTGACTTATAATCTTAGCAGCTTCGGCAATTCGATCCGTTCCGCTCTGATGCTTTGGTGAAGTCATGATTACCTTGCCTCCAAAGTTTTTAACCGCTTCTTCAATTCTGCTATCATCAGTAGCAACATATACGTGATCGAGTGCTTTTAGTGCTTGTTCATATACTTTTTGAATCATTGGTTTGCCGTTAATATCGGCTAGTGGTTTCCCCGGAAATCTTGTTGAAGCAAATCTTGCGGGAATAATAGCTAAGAATTTCATTCTTGTTTATTTTGCGTGTTTTAATCTACCGGCAAAGTAAACAAAAATTCAGAACCTTCTCCTAATTTACTGCGCGCCATTATTTCACCACCATGTTTGTTTACTATTTTTTTTGCTATTGTCAATCCTAAGCCTGTACTGCTTTCGTTTGCAGTGGTTTTTGCACTCGTTGTTCCAAATGCCGAGAAAAGCTTTTTCAATTCCTTATCGGGAATACCTACTCCTTGATCCTTAACGGATATGTGAATATTAGATTCTTTTTCTATGATGCTTAGGCTAATTACTGTGTTAGGATTGGAGTATTTAATGGCATTGCTAAGTAAATTGTGTAGCACCTGCTCTATTTTATTTCTATCCAAGCTTATGGGACTAATGGCTGTGCTCACTATAAATTTAATTTCTATATTCTTTTTTTTTGCAAAAATCTTATTGATCTTTATTGTTTTTGCTATTATTTCCTGGATATTTGACTGTTTTTTGTCGAGATTTAATTTTCCCAACTCAATTTTAGAGATGTCTAGTAACTCATTGATTAAGTTGAGAGAAAACTGGCTGCTTTCTTTGATTAGTTCTAGAAACTCCATTTTTTCATCATCAGAAATTTCACTCGATGATTCTAATAGTATGTCGGAAAATGATTTTATAGCTCCAATTGGATTTCGAAGGTCATGTGCTGCAATCCCTAGAAATTTAGATTTTTGATCATTAAGGATACGAAGTGTTTCATTTTGTTCTTGTAGTTTATTTCTGCTATTCTCTAATTCAGTATGATCATCAACAATTACAAGAATATATTCATCACCATAATAAGTAATATGCCTTGTAGAATATAAGAAATGTTTGGTTACTTTTTGGGTATCAGAGTAAAAATCACGGGAGAGTTTTCTTTTGTAGGTAGGTACTTTTTCTGACATGGTTTGCAAAATATCGGAACGAAGCATGCATTTTTTACAGTAGGATGTCTCTCCACATAGAGAATTTGCTTCTACTGCAAACTCACAACCTATAACATTGCCACATAAATTACCTACAACTTGGTTTTCTCCTTTTTTAAAAAGATGAGAAAAGGATTCATTCATGTTTTTAATACGAGCATCTTTATCAAGAATAAATAGTGCTGATGTAATATTCTCGAATAGAATATTTAGGAATTCATTTGATTCCTTTAAATTTTGGAGTTGTAGCACCATTTATGTTCTATTTAATGTATCTGGTCTATTCACTCGAATATTACGTGACTTCTATAAAAAGGATACCTAATATTAACAATCTTTATAGATATTAATTATTAATAATTTCTTATAAATTTTAAAAAGTAGTAATTTTGTCAGGTAGCATGAAATTTTTTCATGCTGTACTTTTTGATACTAATCAAATTAGATTTTTGGATGGATATACAAACAATAAAGCATCGTTTTTCAATTATTGGAAATGCTTATTCTTTAAATCGATCGCTTGATATTGCTATTCAAGTGGCACCTACTGATTTATCTGTGTTAATTACAGGAGAGAGTGGAACAGGTAAAGAGGTATTTCCGCAAATCATACATCAATTTAGTTCTCGAAAACATGCTCCTTACATTGCCGTAAATTGCGGTGCAATCCCCGAAGGTACTATTGATTCAGAATTGTTTGGGCATGAAAAAGGTGCCTTTACAGGAGCCTTATCCGATCGGAAAGGATATTTTGAAGTGGCCAATAATGGAACCATATTTTTAGATGAAATAGGTGAACTTCCCTTATCAACACAAGTTCGATTATTAAGGGTTCTGGAAACTGGGGAGTTTATAAAAGTAGGTTCATCTAAGGTTTTAAAATCGGATGTAAGGGTGGTTGCTGCTACCAATTTAAATATCACAAAAGCTGTGAAGGAAGGCAAATTTCGTGAGGATTTGTATTATCGATTAAATACGGTACCTATTACAATGCCACCACTTCGTGAACGAAAGGATGATATCCATTTGCTTTTTCGTAAATTCGCTCAGGATTTTGCCGAAAAATACCGAATGCCTCCCTTGCGATTAGATGCTACAGCTCAACAGATGCTAGAATCTTACCGTTGGCCGGGAAATATTCGCCAGCTGAAAAATGTTACTGAGCAAGTTTCTATTATCGAAAAAGAAAGGCAAATAAGTGCAGATATTTTAAAAGTTTACCTGCCATTGAATGATGAGCATCGCTTGCCGGCTATTTATTCTGATAGTTCAAAAAAAGATCAGGCATTTTCATCCGAAAGAGAAATTCTATACAAAGTTCTTTTTGATATGAAAAAGGACATGACAGATTTAAAAAAATTAGTCTTTGAATTGATGCAGTCAAGTGGTGATTCATCTTTGCTGCAAAAAGACAATGCTGTTTTGATCAGAAAATTGTACGAGGAACAGGAGGTCGATATTCTAGAGCATCACGCCTCCCCAAAATCAGCATCAAATATTTCTTCTTCTAAAGAATCTGAAATACAGGATACAGAGGTTTTTGTAGAAGAATCCTTATCACTCGAAGAAAAGGAGGTTGAGTTGATTAAAAAAGCTTTGGAGAAACACAGCGGAAAACGCAAATATGCTGCTCGGGATTTGGGAATATCGGAGCGTACACTTTATCGTAAAATCAAGGAATACGATATCAACTAATATTCATAATTTATTGTTACTTTCGAACGTATGAAATTATTAAAAATTATCTCTTTAAGTTTATTGTTTGTCTTTACGGTGATGGCATGTAGGGTTTCTTACTCTTTTACAGGAGGAACACTTTCTGCCGATGTAAAGACTTTTTCAGTACAAAGTTTTCCCAATAGGGCATCTTTGGTAAATCCAGATTTAAGTAATGATTTTGCCGAAGATTTGAAGGAGAAATTTCGTAGCAAGACAACTTTAGACGAAATTGTAGGAGGTGAAGGTCACCTCAATTTTGAGGGAGAAATAACCGGATATCAAACCAAAGCTATCGACGTTACCTCAGATGATATTTCGGCTACAAACCGTTTAACGATTACTATAAAAGTACGTTTCACTAACGAAATTGAGCCTGATAATGATTTTGATAAGAGTTTTTCTGCATACAGTGATTTTGATAGTACTAGTCAGTTAAGTGATGTAGAAGATGAATTGGTGGAAGAGATATTAGAGGATATTATTGATGATATTTATAATGCCGCAGTTGTAAATTGGTAAAAAATGGAGCAAAGTTTATTGCAGGATTGGATTCGGGATTCGGAAAAAATGGATAGAAACAGTTACCGGGAATTGAAAAACCTGATTGGTCAGTATCCTTATTTTCAGACGGCTCATTTACTTTTGCTGAAAAATTTGCATGATAACCAAAGCATCCGTTTTAAAGAGGAATTGAAAAATTCCGCTTTAAATATTTCCGATCGGCGTCAACTTTTTTTACTGATTCAGAATCAGATAAAAATAAAATCACGTTTGGATGGTTCTGAAAAGGGAATACATTTAGTGCAAACTTCCCAGGTAATTCCTAGTGAAGAAGGATTGGAGATTATTGCAGAGACAAATCAAGAGTTAATTCCTACCAAAAATAAGAATGAAGAGAATACAGTGCTCGATTCAGAAGAAAATGGAAGCACAGAATTGTTCCATTTAGCGGATGAATTAGAGCTTTCAGATACAAATCTTTCTGTCGAGAAGTCATCAGCCCAGGTAACTGAAAATTTGCAACCTGCCAATGATGAAATTCTTGAATTAAGCGATCAGAAAGAAAAGAACGATGGGGGTGGACAGGAAAAAGAAGACTCAGAATCTAAAAAATCTGCGAGTGAATCTGATTTGTTAGTGGCAGCTACAGAGGTTTATCACATCGGTTTTGGAGGCAATTTATATACTTTGACTGATGAGCCTGATAAAACAGATTCTAAACCTGATAAAGAAAAAAATCAGTCTTTTTCTGATTGGATGCATGTGGTGGATAAGAGTGATGATTCCAATTCACATAAAAAAGAGGTTTCGTCCAATAAAAAAGTTAAAAAAGGAATCGATTTAATTGATAATTTTATCCAAAACGAACCTCGAATCCGTAGAGATATTAAAGTCGCTGATAAACAAGAAGATATTTCATTGGGAAGTTTGGACGAAAAAGATGGCTTTATGAGTGAAACTTTAGCCTTTATCTACGTGAAACAGAAACTGTTTGATAAGGCAATAGCGGTTTATGACAAATTAGTGTTGAAAAATCCCGAAAAAAAAGCTTACTTTGCGAGTCAGATTGAAAGAATAGAAAATTTAAAAAACAGTAAATAAATAAGTATGTATACCTTTGTTTTAGTATTGATCTTTATTGTTTGTGTACTTTTAGTGTTAATCGTATTAGTACAGAACTCAAAAGGAGGAGGATTAGCTTCAAACTTTTCTGCCTCAAATCAAATTATGGGAGTCAAGAAAACAACCGATTTTCTTGAAAAAGCTACCTGGGTTTTGGCCGGAAGTTTATTATTTCTTTGTCTTGCCGCAGCAATGACTATTGATCGTGGTGAGGTAGATGGTGAGAAATCTCAAATTGAGCAGCAATTGAATGAAACAGAAACTGCTCCACAGATTCCTACTTTCCCAACCGAAGCTCCTGCAACTAATGCTTCTGAAACAAAATCAGATACAGCACAGTAAAAATTTATAGATCTTAATAAGATAGAGAAATGTCAGTATGTCATAACATGCTGACATTTTTTTGCTCCACTATCAGGCTGTATTTCAGCGCATTTAGCCTTTATGGGGCGACATTTCAAAATGTTTTCTCCTTATTTGTTAGTCATAATTTGACAATAAATCAGGATCTCGGAAAAAATGTCAAAGAAACTCATTTGGCATAGATTATGAAAGAGGACATGGCGTAAAATGAATATAATAACTTTAAATATTTTTAAAATGGTAGAGTTAAAAGGTAAAATTCTTGCAGGAAAAATTTTGGTTCAAGTAATACCAGCTGTTGAAAAAACTGCTAGTGGAATCATTATTCCAGATGCTGCAAAAGAAAAACCAATGCAAGGCAAAGTAGTATTGGTTGGCTCCGACAAAAAGGACGAAGCAATGGAAATAAAAGTTGGAGATACTGTATTTTATGGCAAATATTCAGGGACAGAGTTAGCTATTGATGGAGATGACTATCTTTTAATGTCTCAAGCAGATGTTTTGTACATTGCATAAGTAAGGAAACAAAATTTCAAAAATACTAAGAAATGGCTAAAGAAATAAAATTTAATATAGAAGCTCGCGACCTCTTGAAAAAAGGTGTTGATGAGTTAGCAAATGCGGTTAAAGTAACCTTAGGTCCTAAAGGACGAAATGTAGTAATTGATCGTAAGTTTGGAGCGCCACAAATTACTAAGGATGGTGTTTCGGTAGCTAAAGAAATCGAATTAGAAGATCCTGCTGCTAATATGGGAGCTCAAATGGTGAAAGAAGTAGCCTCTAAAACTGGTGATGATGCTGGTGATGGGACTACAACGGCTACTGTTTTGGCGCAATCAATTGTTAATGTTGGATTGAAAAATGTGACCGCTGGTGCAAACCCAATGGATTTAAAGCGAGGAATTGATATCGCTGTTGAGGCTGTTGTTGCAAATATTAAAGATCAAGCTCAGGAAGTTGGAGATAACTTCGATAAAATTAAGCAGGTTGCTAAAATTTCCGCCAATAACGATGAGACAATTGGTGCTTTGATAGCAGAAGCGATGGAAAAGGTGAAAAAAGAAGGTGTAATTACTGTTGAAGAAGCAAAAGGAACCGAAACTTACGTGAAGGTAGTGGAAGGTATGCAATTTGATCGTGGATACATTTCTCCTTACTTTATTACCGATGCCGACAAAATGGAAGCTGATCTGGAAAATCCATTTATTTTATTGTACGATAAGAAAATTTCTACAATGAAAGAATTGATGCCAGTTCTTGAACCAGCTGCTCAAGCAGGTCGTCCGTTGATGATTATTGCGGAAGATGTGGAAGGTGAAGCTTTGGCTACTTTGGTTGTGAATCGCTTACGAGGATCATTAAAAGTTGCTGCTGTTAAAGCTCCAGGTTTTGGCGATAGAAGAAAAGAAATGTTGGAAGACATTGCCATTTTAACAGGTGGTGTTGTTATTTCAGAAGAAAAAGGAATGAAACTGGAGCAAGCAACCCTAGAAATGCTTGGTCAGTCTGAAAAAATTACTATCGATAAAGAAAATACGACCATTGTAAATGGAAATGGTGCTAAAGATGGTATTTCTGCTCGTGTGGTTCAAATTAAAACTTTAATTGAGAACTCTACATCCGATTACGATAAAGAAAAACTTCAAGAAAGATTAGCCAAATTGGCTGGTGGTGTAGCTGTTCTTTATGTAGGAGCTGCCTCTGAAGTTGAGATGAAGGAGAAGAAAGATCGTGTTGATGATGCATTGAGTGCTACTCGTGCTGCTGTGGAAGAAGGAATTGTTCCTGGTGGAGGAGTTGCTTACATTCGTGCAATTGCTGCTCTTGAAAACCTTAAAGGTGAAAATGAAGATGAGACAACAGGAATTGAAATCATTAAACGTGCTATTGAAGAGCCATTGCGTCAGATTGTTGGAAATGCAGGTGGCGAAGGCGCAGTTGTTGTGGATAAAGTGAGAGCTGGGAAAGGTGATTTTGGTTACAATGCTCGTTCTGGTGAGTATCAGAACCTATTCGAAACAGGAGTTATCGATCCTGCTAAAGTTTCTCGTGTAGCGCTAGAAAATGCAGCTTCAATTGCTGGAATGTTTTTAACTACCGAGTGTGTTTTGATTGATATTAAAGAAGAAGCTGCTCCTGCTATGCCGCCAATGGGTGGTGGAATGCCAGGAATGATGTAAGCTTACTAAATGCCATAAAAAAAGCTGTCCTATAGACACTGTCCCGCAAAGTGTGTAAGTGATATTTCCAGGGTTAGACTTTAGTTAAGTCTGACCCTTTCTTCAAATATAGCTAAAAACTGATTGAGTATCACTCCCCAGTTTTGGATCGGCATCGTCCATTTTATGGTCGCT
>NZ_JBFHJW010000100.1:0-8047 GCF_041595635.1 Labilibaculum sp. | reverse complement strand
TTATCCCAGAAAAAAAAGATTAGAATTTTGATGGAAGACTAGCTAGTTGTTCTGTTTTATCATTTACTGTATGCTTCTTTTTATTATCTTATTTTAGGGTGAGATGATTAAGATTTTTAATATCTTCTATTCTTGTACAATCTTTATCGTTAAAATATTCTTCCCATTCGCCAACTATACCACTTCTAACAAATGAGCTATCAAAGTTTATTTTTAGTCGAATCACTAAAGATTCTTCACGAGCTATCGTAATTTTTTTCATACTCTTCTTTAAAGTATTCCTCATACTTTGAATTCATGCATGTTCAACGTAGTCAATCTTCTGAATGTAAATTATCAACCATAAAAGCCCCTTTCATTTTTTGTTATTTCTTCTTTATTTTTACACCTAGTCTTTTGAATTTATTGTTATTTAGTTTATAAAAAGGAGTTTTTTTACCTTAGTCAAAATCGAGTGTAACGTCAAGTTATCAGGTGTTTGTCTTGTTTATCCTTGATGCTCGGATTGATTTGACTCAAAGAATAGGTAAATATTGTTTATCTTCCCAATCAAATTAAATGCTTTATGAATTTTAAAGTTAGCCTATTTATGAACAAACAACTTAAATTTGCACAAACATTGCTTATTGCTGTGCTCTTACTTGCGTGCAAAACCCCAACACCTATGGATCTTAATAAGGAAAATCTAATTCCGAAACCTACTAGTGTAGTAGCCACAGGAAGTTCTTTTGATTGGACATCAAAAACCAAAATTTTTATTTCAGAAAATCAGGAGGAAAGCAAACAAATTGCTAATTATTTAGCAAAATTTATAGCTCCTGCTACTGGTTTTACTACTCAGGTGGATGCTACAAGTAAAGCAGACAGTAAAAATGGCATTGTTTTGCTATTATCTGGAAATAAGATATTGGGAGATGAAGGATATAGTTTAACAATTACAGAAAAACAGGTACTCCTAGAAGCACACAATGCTGCTGGATTATTTCGAGGTGTCCAAACGATTAGGCAGCTTTTACCGGCTAAAATAGAATCGGATCAATTGCAAGTTGGCCCTTGGGAGATAGCGAGTGGTTCTATTGAAGATGCTCCTAACTATGAATATCGAGGAGCCATGTTGGATGTGGTTCGTCACTTTTTTGGGATTGATGATGTCAAACGATTTATCGATTTGATTGCAGCTTATAAAATGAATGTTTTGCATTTACACTTGAGCGACGATCAGGGATGGAGAATTGAGATTAAATCGTGGCCTAATTTAACCACTCATGGTGGAAGTACCCAAGTGGGAGGCGGTAAAGGTGGTTTCTACACTCAAAAAGAGTATCAGGAAATTGTTCGCTATGCACAGGAAAGGTACATTACCATTATTCCTGAAATCGACATGCCGGGTCATACTAATGCGGCCTTATCATCCTATGCAGAACTGAATGCGGATAACAAAGCAACGAAGATGTATACCGGAACCCGAGTTGGTTTTAGCACTTTGGATACGGATAAAGAAATTACCTATAAATTTATTGATGATGTGATTGGCGAATTAGCGGCTATAACTCCAGGCGAGTACATTCACATTGGTGGGGATGAATCGCATGCTACCAAAAAGAAAGATTACATCTATTTTGTGAATAGAGTGCAAAAAATTGTGAGTAAGCACAACAAAAAAATGATTGGTTGGGCGGATATTGCTGCGGCAGATTTGGAAGAAAATTCATTGGCTCAGTTTTGGCAAACTCGTCCTAAAAATGCTTTGGCAGTCATCAAGAAAAATGTGAAAATAATTATGTCGCCAGCTAATCTTGCTTATATGGACATGAAGTACGATTCAATTTGTCCGCTCGGGTTAAATTGGGCCGGTTATGTGAATGTAGAGAATGCATACGATTGGAATCTAGAAACTTACGTGGAAGGAATTAGTAAAGAGAATATCGTAGGAATTGAAGCGCCATTATGGGGAGAAACTATTGAAAAGATGGATGACATTGAATATCTTGTGTTTCCTCGTTTGCCTGGATATGCCGAACTTGGTTGGTCGAAGGATGTCAATAAAAGTTGGGATGAATACAAATTACGCTTAGGAAAACAGAAGCAGCGATTCCAATACATGAATATCAATTATTTTGCTTCACCACTAGTTCCTTGGCAGGATCAGGCAAGAGATAGCGTGGTAATGAAGTAAGGTTAGAGATCACTTATTATTGTGAGAACAAATTCGTGTAGTATAGTAAAATATAAAAGTGGAAGATAAATGTTTTTATCAGCAAAGGGATTTTATGTTGTAGTCTTTTTGGCATTATTATATACTTTACAACTCCTTATGCATCAATAGAAAAGTTAGTTCTCGAGTTTGATTTAAAAGTTAGCGAACAAGCGATTCTTAAATACATTCTATTCTTCAGAAATAAGATCAAAAAAATCTGGCAGCAATAAATTGCTGCCAGATTTTTTCATCTCATTAGTTGTAATTTCCCAAAAACATTCGAAACGACCAGTAAAGGTCCATTTTCAGAATCGAGCGTAAACTCTGTTGTAAATAAATTACTTTGATAACGCAATGTTTTGCAATCTTTCAAATAATCTTCTTTGTGATACATTTTTACAAATTGATGAGAATCCTCACGACCCGATTTCTTTCCCGTTTTGTACTTTAAACTAATGGATTGATTCATATCAGACCAGCGAAATTCGCAAATATCATTGGTTTCGATATTTTTCCATTCACCATCCATTATAATATTCATCATCTCAGTTGAATTCATAACTTGCTAGTTTAGTTTTCACTACCGAATAAGTTACGAAATTCTCTGAGATTTATCTCTTCATTTTTTATTCTTCCTCTGGTTTCCAGCTTTCCAATTTAATTAAATCTGGAAAAGCTTTGGGTTTGTAAATCGATTTGCCTTCAAAAACTCTCAAGCATTCTTGAATTCCCTCACTAATACTTGGGTGTGGATGAACATTTTGGCGAATATCTTTTAAGGTTCCTTTTTGAGTAATTTGATAAGCTATCGAAGTAATTAAAGTTGAGGCTTGTGGACCCGCTGCACGCATGCCTAAAATTCGATCTCTTCCATCATCACTCACAATGATTTTTACAAATCCATCGGTAGCTCGCATTGCAACCGCACGGTTTACCAAAGCATTCGAATAGGTTGCTACACGGTAGGGAATTCCTCTTTTTCGGCAGCCTTTTTCGTTCAACCCAACTGCTGCTACCTCGGGTTTAAAAAACATTAAGGTGGACATGTTCGAATAGTCCAATGGGTATTCCAGATTTCCATATAAAGTCTCAACGATATATCTGCCTTGAAGCTCTGCCACCGAATAAAGTTGTGCGTGCCCCGAAACATCACCTGCTGCAAAAATATTGCAAGATTGAAAATTATCTGTGGCACAAACCTCGTTAATATCAAGAAAACCACGATTCGTTTTTGTAATGCCAACATTTTCCAAGCCAATATCGTTCAAATTTGGCACTCTACCAATGGCAACAACAGCCACATCTACCTCTAAAACTTTCGAGTGACCATCCTGATAATCTAGTACAACTTCTAGAAAGTCTGGGCGTTTTCGAATGGTTCGTAGGTTGGCTGTATGGTGGATTGTTACACCATTATTTTCGAGATTTCTAGAAACAAAACTACTTACATCGTCATCTTCCGAAGGAATAACTTTGTGTTGTCGGTCGAGTAGATGTACCTCTGTTTGATTGTAATTAGAGAAAATGGTAGCATATTCACACCCAATAATCCCTGAGCCAATTATAATCATTCTTTCGGGAAATTCTTTCAGATTAATAATTCCTTCGGAATCAATAATTCGCTCATTGTCAATTTTTACATCCGGCATGCAACGTGGACTAGAACCGGTAGCAATTATAAAATTCTCTCCTTGAATTTGCTCTGTTTTGTCATCCGACTGAATCTCTATCGTGTGTTTGTCGATAAATTTTCCCCAACCATATTTTAAGGTGATATTCCCGCAAGTTTCCGATGGTTGCGAATAGGTTTCAATTTGCGAAAGCATTTGTAATTGTTTTTGCTTAGCAGCTTGAATTATAGTTTGCTGTACTTTCTTGTAATCCACATTAATTGCCGAGGCACGATAACCTCTGGTTACAGTCGATGCAATGGAAAAATCTCGGGATAATTCCCACATGGCCTTTGAAGTTAAGGCACCATTCATAATTCCTGCACCTCCAATATGGTTTGCTTCTATTAAACAAACCGACTTTTTAAAATCAATAGCACGCATTGCTGCTGAAAAACCTGCAGGACCACTTCCCAGAACAACAAGGTCGTATTTTTCTATACTCATAAAAACTAGTTGTTTATTGTTTAAGTTAGCCCAATTTCTAACTTTTACTGTCGAACTAAATTGGTGCGAAAAGGAAGAAATTATAGCTATCTTGTATAATCTGAATAATAAAGCAGTAAGATATAAATAAATGTCCAAACCAATGGACTTTTATATGTTTTACAGATAAAAAAGTCTTTTTTTTGTTGTGTCCTTTTTGGGTGGGCTATTCACTATATTTTTTTTGTTCTTCAAAAAAAAATACGGTTGCTATCTTTCACACTTGGTTTGTTGAGTTAGCAATCTTTAGTATTATTTCTGCAAACCAATTGAATCTGCCAGAAGACTTAAGTTGAAAGTATAGTGATTTCCTAGTCGAGAAACTATATACTGTTTAATCAACTAGATCTTAATAGAATAATTTCCCTTCTTTTAATTTTTGGTAGGTATGCTTGTATAAAATCTTATGAAGTAAAAGTCCTTCTTTTAAATTTTCTTTACTGATTTCGTTTTCGTGCTCTATAAAATTGGCAATTTCCAGTAAATATTCATCATTTCTAAGGTTGGAGTAGTCTTGTTCAATTAAATGTATATCAGCAAACTGAAGGTAAGGTAGACGGCTTAAAACAGTTTTTCGTTGCTCATTATATTCGTCCAAATTTTTGGCTTTAGTATCAGAGAAATAAAATTCTTGCAAACTATCAACAAAAGAATCGTCAAAGCTTTTCATGAGCACAACTCGATCTTTTCTTAGGCGAAAAAGCTCACAAGTATCGAGTTCTTGGGCTAATTTTTCTTCTTGTTCAATGCCGCGAGTAATAAAAAGATAAGAGAGGTGAGCCAATCCAATGTTTTGTTCTTCATCATCAATCAAATCAAAATGCAGCATCATAATAATTGCCTTTCCTAATTGTGAAATCAAAACATCTTCCCAAAGAATGAAAGGCTCATTTTTTAATGTCTTGTAAATAGAGCGTAAGTTTTCGTTGCAGGCTTTGACCTTTCCTTGTTGTCCATTTTCGATGGCTTCCAAAATGAGTTTGCGAAACTTTTCGTTAGAAGATTTCATGTGTCGATGATTTTAAATAGTAAGGAGCACAAAGGTAGTAATTATCCTTTCATCTGGCGTTAGTGAGGATTTAATCTAAAAAATAGGCTGTCCAAAAAGATCAGCTTCTGTTTATTTAAACTTACCAAAAGATCTGAAATGTTGATTTTCAAATGTATGGCAAGATTAGAGATGTGCCGAATTTTAATTTTTGGACAGCCTTTCACGCGAGAAACAAAAAGGTCTTAAATTATTTCCATATGTTTATGATCGGTTATTTTTTCGCAATAATGGCATTTTAAGGTAATTGGTGAATCGTTAATCACCCTAAAACGAGTGGTTACAGCCTCTACATTAGTAATGCATTTAGGATTCATACATTTGGCAATTCCGACTACCTTTTTGGGGGTTTCTACAATTTTCTTTTCCGCAACCTTGTAATTACGGATGATATTTAATTTTGCATTTGGTGCAATTAGTGAGATCTTATTGATTTCTTCATCTTCAAAAAACTTATCCGAAATTTTAATAATGGCTTTTTTACCTAAAAGTTTACTTTCTAGGTTATTTCCGAAAGTGACTGAGTTTTTGCTTTTATCCAATTCAAGAATTGTAATTACCTGAAAAAGAAATTCAGCAGGAATGTGATCGATAACAGTTCCGTTTTCAATGGCACTTACTTGTAATTCTTTTTTTGTGTTCATATGATGATTTGTTTTTATTCGTGATTAAGAATGTTACAGATTGAGCGCTTTGGCGATAATTGCCTGGCGTGCATATACTCCATTCAGAGCTTGTTCAAAATAGTAGGCTTTAGGGTTAGCGTCAACATCTACGTCAATTTCGTTTACTCTTGGCAGAGGATGAAGAATTCGTAAGTTTTCTTTGGTATTGGTCAACATGCTATTCCTTAAGATGTACACATTTTTCACCTTTTCATATTCCAAAGGATCAGCAAAACGTTCTTTTTGTACTCGAGTCATGTATAAAATATCAGCTTCGTTTATAATCTCATCAAAATCGGTATGTTCAAAATATTTGATGTTGTTTTTCTCCATGAAAATTTTGTAGGCAGATGGAATTTCCAATTCGGGGGGAGCAATAAAGTGGAAAGTAGGATTAAAATGCGACATGGCCATCAGTAAGGAGTGAACGGTTCGTCCATATTTTAAATCACCAACCATAAAAATGTTTAGATTCTCGAGAGTTCCTTGCGTTTTCATGATGGAATATAAATCGAGCATGGTTTGGCTAGGATGTTGATTGGCTCCGTCTCCAGCATTGATAACAGGAATATCTGCAACTTCCGAAGCATATCTGGCTGCACCTTCAATCGGATGGCGCATCACAATAAGATCGCAGTAATTGCTGACCATTTTTGTGGTATCATTCAAGGTTTCTCCTTTAGTAACGCTTGAAGAAGAAGAGTCCGAGAATCCTACAATTCGTCCGCCCATGCGATTAATTGCTGTTTCAAAACTCAGGCGAGTACGTGTTGATGGTTCAAAAAATAAGGAAGCAATAACTTTTCCTTCCAGAAGTTTAGAGTTTGGATTTTTTTCAAATTCAGCAGCTCTGGTTAGTACTTCCATAATTTCTTCTTTGCTGTAGTCATCGATCGATACTAAACTTTTGTTATCCATTGATTAAAGTATTTGGTGTGTTTATAATATGTTTGTTATTTGATAGGAGTAAAAAAAAACCAACAATTACTAAATAGTTAGTAATGCTGGTTTTTCTAATAGTATAGAATTGGAAACGATCTTTCCAATAATCAAATTGGGAATTGTTTCTTAAATTGTGTTTTCTTCGAAATAAATAAAGGAAAAAGAGAGGGAGGAAGTAAAGGTTTTTACTTCTCTTGTTATTTTTTGTCAATCTAGACTGAATTAGTTGTTTCTCCATTCTAGATTACAAATATAGGTATAAATTATGCTAAAAATCAAATGAAAATTTGAATAATTGAAAACATTTTTTCTTAGGTGATGAGGAAGATGGTAATTCGATAGTTGTAGTATGTTGATATTTAAAAGGCTAAATGGTTTTAATGAATTTTGTTTTTACACTTTCAATTTTGGAGAATTTTTCGATGATTTGATCCACATCTTTTTGGCGAATGCTAAGTGTAATTTTGCAGTTGAGGTTAAAGTCTTGGTCTAATTGTTCAGGTTGATCTTCTTTGATGATTTTCATAACATCATTCATAGCCAGGTAATCGAAATTGATATCGTAAATGTCATTTACAGTTTTTTCTACAATCTCAGAGTTGAGGATGGAATCGGCAGCAGCGGCTTTGTAGGCTTGTATTAATCCACTAACTCCTAATTTTGTTCCACCAAAGTAACGAATTACTACAATTAGAATATTGGTAAGTTCTTTCGAGAGTATTTGGCCTAAAATTGGTTTTCCTGCGGTTGAGGAAGGTTCCCCATCATCGTTTGCTCTAAAATTTTTATGATCAGCGCCAAGCATGTAAGCATAGCAATGATGGCGAGCATCGTAGAATTCTTTTTTTAGAGAGTTGATTAAACTTTTAATCTCTTCTTCGCCTGTTACAGGGTAGGCATAAGCTATAAACTTACTTCCTTTTTCTTTATAGAGTCCTTCGGATGGTTTTTGGATTGTTTTATAAGTATCGCAGCTCATCAGCTATTCAAAAGCGGGTTAAAATTCATTTGTAAGTATAAAAATAGCAATAAAAGCAAG
>NZ_JBFHJW010000099.1:0-8240 GCF_041595635.1 Labilibaculum sp. | reverse complement strand
GAAAAATCTAGTCGATCGTTTTCTAAAAAAGTATATTGTTCGCATCAAAGATCTATTAGGGTATGTAGGCCTTTCTGAGAGTAGTTATTATTATAAGGAGAAGCCAAACGGGAGAAAAGGTATTTTGCCTAGCAAACAAACTACTTACAATGGAGGGAAAGGTGCTGGACGTGTTTCTGTTTCAGATTCTGCATTCTACTGGTTCGAAGATACAGATGACAGATATTCAGAATATGCAGTGAAAAAATTCTTTATCTATCCAACAGATGCAAGTGCGACTGTATTTGATACATTAAAATATACCAATATGGATTACGATGATGATGATGATTTAGAGGATCATTATTTATGGCCTTTTGTATTAAAATGGAAGTATAACGATACGGAAGTTTTTGCGAATGCATCTAACGCCGGTCAGTATGATGATGAAATGTTTATGCGCTTGGCCGAAACCTATTTATTGGCTGCAGAAGCACTCATGTATCAGGGAAAAACAGATGAGGCTGCGGTATATTTGAATGTTTTAAGAGCACGTTCGAATGCTTCACTAATTACTGGAGATGATGTGGACCTCGAATTTATTTTAAAGGAACGTTCACGTGAGTTAGTTACCGAAGAATATCGTCGTCATACTCTAGTTCGTACTGGTACATTCTATGAGTGGTCTATCAAATACAATCCACGCCTCGACGAAAGTAAAGTAAATACCTGGAATGACTTATTGCCTATTCCACAGGGCATTATCGATGCCAACACAGGAGCTGTAATGGAACAAAATCCGGGTTATAATTAGACCCGGATGCTTATAAGCGACTTTCTTTTTACGGAAAAGAAAGTTGCTTTTATTTCACTTAGAAAGAGAAATGTGGGTGTTTGAGAAACGTTTTACGACAAATAACAGAACAATGAAGAAAAAAACATTATTACTATCAGTAAGCATTTTGTGTACGATCTTACTACATCAAAATGCCTTGGGTCAAAAACCAGATAAAAACGAGCAGAGGCCTAATGTTATTATGCTAATGGCTGATGATTTGGGTTGGGGAGATGTAGGATTTAATGGGAACGATGAAATTATTACGCCCAATTTAGACGGAATGGCTGAATCTGGCCTTCGTTTTACTAATTTTTATGCTGCAGCACCTCTTTGTTCTCCTACACGAGCTAGTTGTTTAACCGGTCGAAGTCCATACCGTCAGGGTATATTTGCTGCTCATACGGGTGCCATGCGTCATGCCGAGAAAACAATTGCAGAAGTACTCCAAAAAGAGGGTTATAAAACCGGTTTCTTTGGAAAATGGCATTTAGGATGGTTAGAGTCTGAAAAAGTTGAATCCAGAGGAAGCTATTCTCCACCATGGCAACATGGTTTTGAAGAGACTTTTGCAACGAAAAGTGCTGTTCCTACCTGGAATCCAACTAAAACTCCTGCTGACTGGCATGGCTTTGGTTCTAAGGACGATGGATCGTGGGGAGGTTCCATTTACATGGAAAATGGAGTGCCTGCTACCGAAAACTTAGAGGGTGACGATAGTCGCATTATTATGGATAGAGCGATTCCTTTTATTGAAAAATCAGTAAACGAGGACAAAGCTTTTTTAGCGACTATCTGGTTTCATGCTCCTCATGAGCCTATTAGTGCGGGTCCTGAGTATTTGGCAAAATATCCTAACTTATCCGAAGCTCAGAAAAATTACTACGGTTGTATTACGGCAATGGATGAGCAAATCGGTCGTTTAAGAAGCTATCTGAAAGAAAAGGGAATCGAAAAAAATACCCTTATCTTCTTTTGCAGTGATAATGGTCCTGCTGATCCTGTAGCAAAATCGGGAGTTGCTTCTGCGGGTCCATACCGCGGTCACAAGCACCAAATGTGGGAGGGCGGACTTCGTGTTCCTTCCCTAATTTTATGGCCCGATCATATTAAAGCCGGACAAGTATCAGAATTTCAAGCGAATACCAATGATTATTTCCCTACTATTTTAGATGTTCTTAATATTCAGGTAAGTAGAAAAGTTCCTTTAGATGGAGTGAGCTTGCTTCCTGAAATAGAAGGAGAATCTACAATTCGATCTGAAAGTATGGCTTTTGGGTATAAACGAATTTATAGGGGGATCGATTTATCGGCATTAATTAAAGGCAAATACAAAATCTGTATTCCTGATAAAGGGAAAAAGATGATGTTATTTGATCTTGAAGCAGATCCTACAGAATCACATGATTTGGCAAGCGAAATGCCTGACTTATTGAAATCCATGGAAGCAGAACTTCAAAAAACAAAAGAATCTTGGAGAGAAAGTCGAGAAGGAAAAGATTATCAATGGTAATAGAACTTTTGGTACTAACATAAAAATCATCAAGACCGAAAGACATTGAGATTCTATTTCCATGGTGTTTTATGTCTTTTGCGTCTGGGTGGTTTCCATCATTCAAAAGCTTATAATTCCTTCCTTATTTAAGGATATTTTCACTTTTGAACCAATTCTACAGATTCTCAGAAGATCGATTTTAAACACATAAAATAGCTACAAGTAAGGCTTCTAGGAAATTGGGGAATGGCTTGTTTCCCAATTCAATTTTAAAGCTTTGCATGAAAACTTTAAACAAATGAAAAACATTATACTTCTATCTTTGGCAGTCCTATTGATTTCGTGTTCTTCTAAGCAGAAAAATAAATCGATAGACGCTGAGAAAGATTATATTATGCTTGATGCCAAGGTAAAAGTTTACCATAAAGATGGAAGCCGATCCTATAAAGATTATCAGGCTTTTAAAACCCGTACCGTTGATCTATTACCTGATTTTAAGAGTTCCGATAAACAGCCTGAATTGAGTCTTTATGGTGGAAATTTAGATCAGAAGAGGGAAGCTACTGGGTTTTTTCATGTGGCTAAAGATGGAGATCGATGGTGGTGTGTTGATCCATTAGGATACGAATACATTAATATTGCCATAAACAGTGTGAACATGGGGAAAACTCAAAGCAGTAAGAAGGCACTGAAAGAAAAGTTTGGAACGAAAGAAAACTGGATCAAAGAGACTGTAGAATTATTACACGCTTATGGTTTCAATTGTGCAGGTTCTTGGTCCGATAAGGATGCAATTATTGCCTACAATAAAACGGCTGAAAAACCCATTCCCTATACCGTGAATTGGAGTTTTATGTCGAGTTATGGCAAAAAACGAGGAGGCACATACATGCAGCCAGGTCATACGGGTTACCCCAAGAATGCAATTTTTGTTTTTGATCCCGAATTTAAAAACTTTTGTGATGAGCATGCCAAGCAAGTGAGTGAAGTCAAAGATGATCCTAACCTTTTTGGTCATTTTTCCGATAATGAGATGCCATTTAAGATATCTGCTATTGACGATTTTATGTCCTTGCCTAAGGATGATTTTGGATATCAGGCTGCACAGCAATGGTTGAATGAACACGGACTCGTAAAAGATTCAATTAGTCAGGAAGATAGAGAAAAGTTTATGGCTTTTGTGGGAGAACAATATTTTTCAATTGTCTCAAAAGCGATTAAGAAATACGATCCAAACCACATGTATATCGGATCTCGTTTTTACAGTAGTGAGAAAAATCATGAAAAATTTATGAGAGGTGTTGGGAATTACATCGACCTGATTTCAACGAATTATTACAATTATTGGACGCCAGATTCTACACAAATGGCAAACTGGACTGCCTGGACCCATAAACCCTTTATTGTAACCGAGTATTATACCAAAGGGGAAGATTCGGGTATGGGAAACAGTAGTGGAGCTGGTTGGATTGTGCGGACTCAAAAAGATAGAGGATTGTTTTATCAGAACTATACATTAGCTCTACTCGAATCTAAAAATTGTGTAGGTTGGCATTACTTTAAATACATGGATAATGATCCGAATGCCAAAGGAGTTGATCCATCAAATATAGATGCCAATAAGGGGATTGTGAATGCCAAATACGAGCGGTGGACTCCAATGCTTGATGAGATGAAACAAATGAATAATCAGGTTTATACCCTTATCGATTATTTGGATAAGTAATAAATGAAATTTGTTGACTAATTTTAAATGCTTTGATCTATAAAGTTGTCCTATTCATAAGTTTATCTCTACTATTGCTTTCGTGTAATAGTAGCGACAAGTATTGGCCAGATGAAGATTTGGGTGGAGATGAAAAGTTGTTTTTTAACGAGAATGACTTTATCAGAATGCGTTCAAATATCGATCAATATGAATGGGCTGAAAATCTATATGTGAAATTAAAAGAAGCGGTTCTTGATACAACTATTTATTATCCCTTTGGTCAAGCTTCAGATTGGAGTAAGTCTTTTATTACACGGGAGGCAGCGATTTATTACAGAATATCTGGGGATACTACCATGCTTCCTTTTGTAAAAAGCCAAATCATAAATGAATACAAGCTTCAGTCCCTTGATCAATCTTTGTTTAAAAAAGGAGAAAAGCTTAGCGGATTTTGGAGTTGGGGAATGTTTCGAATGGGTAATTTGGCTGCTTGGGATTTGGTGAAAAAACATCCTTTGTTTCAGGATATAGTTCCAGCAATGAATCAACGCTTGGATGAAATTATTGATCGAGGATTTGATTATAACGAAGCAATCACCCGTTTGGGCAATACACAATTTTTGGGAGTAACAACCCTTGGAATTGCAGGGTTTTTACGAAGCAATTCTGCAGCTGTTGATACTGCAATAAATGGTAGTAATGGTTACAAGGCATCTCTTTTACGATTTAGAGATAAAACGTTTTGGCCTGAGCCGCTAAAGTATGATTATGGCTATGTAGCCTCTGCAATGCACATGTTGGCAGAAGCTTCTAAAACCAATAAACTTGAAAATTTATATCGATATACTGCAGCTAATGGAGCTTCTTTTAAAGGAATGATGGACGGATTTATGTCCTTAATGCTTACCGATGGAGCGTTGCCTGTTTGTGGAGATGGAACCAGATATGTGGATGTTGTTGATAACAAAGTCTATAAGCAAGGCAAATGCTTTTTTAAGGAGAAACAATCTGCTTATCGAACTAATATTAAAGTGGATTTACTCTATAGCAAGTATAAAAATCCTGAATATGCCTGGTTAGCCTCTCAAAACCTTCAACGCGATGCTTGGGATTTTAACTTTTGGGCTTGGACAGCACTTACACACGGTGTTTTGTTGGGAGAAGTAAAAGCTCCGTCAGCAAAATCCGTGGCATATCAGGAATTTGGTTCGGCTCTATTAAGAGCAGATACGACTGAAAATTATTGGGGAAGTGATGCCATATCAGCCTATGTCAGAAATGGAGCAAGTTTACAATTTCACAGTCACAACGATCATTTTGCACTTGGCATAACAGCCTTTAAAAAGCAAACGTATTTCGATAATTACTTGGGTTGGGATTATTTGGCTCCCAGAGCTTCAAGAGGGAATAGAAATGCGACTCCTTTTTCCAACACTATATTGGCTCATAATACAATAGCTATTGATTTTAGGGAGCCTGACAAGAATGTTATTAAACTCGCTAGAAAAAATCCTGAGATACCTGGAGCTAAATTTTCTGAAATTACAACTTCTGGTCCAATGCAAATATTGAGTACAAAAGGATCTATTTATAATGGAGTTAATCAATGCCGAACGATTGGTATCACTAGTGATTATGTACTTGATGTTTTTGAATGTGAATCATACGAGAATCATAACTACGATTATATTTTGCACAGTTATGGAGACTTATCATTCAACTTCGGCTTAACTTTTGAAGCCTACAACACATTAAATAAAGAGTATGGTTTAGCTAAAATCGATAAGGTATCAAAACGAGAAGATAATCTATGGTTGTTAAATACTCAAAAAGCGAATGTTGATTCAACATTTAAAGCGGTATTTATAGATAAGGATTCAATTGGAATGTGCATAATTGTAGCTGGAGATCCTGAAACAGAAATATTTAGTACTCAAGTTCCTTTTTATATTAAAAGGGAAGGATTTGATGCTGAATTACCAAGCAATATTCCTAAAAGAAAACCTGCACTTATCGTACGCAGAAAAAATAATTCTTTAAGATTTATAGTACTACACGTTCCATTTAAAAACAAAATACCACGATATAAACTAATGGTTAAAGAAGACAAAGTCATTATTCAGTCTCCTGAATATACTGATGAATTTTCATTGAATAAAAATTGCTTAAAGCGAATAAAAAAAATTTAATTACTGATTCTGTGAATCAAATGATTGGGAAAGTGATTTGATTAAAAATGAATCGATACCTGTTGGGTTGAGATAAACAAAATAAATACAATATGAAATATTACTTATTAATTATTACAAGTCTGACCCTACTATTATTGGGTTGTTCTGAAAGCAGTAAAAACCAAGAAATTGATCATCCTAATGTATTGTTTATTTCAGTTGATGATTTAAACGATTGGATAGGGCCCTTGGGTGGACACTCTCAGGCTATTACACCTAACTTAGATAAGCTGTTTAGTCAAGGTGTATCTTTTACGAGTGCCCATTGTTCGCAAGCTGTTTGTACGGCTTCACGTAACTCACTTTTAAGTGGTCTTGATCCAACAACAACAGGTTGGTATGCCTCCACAAAAGCGATGCGAATTAATTATGATACAGTGATGAAAGATCATCAGATGTTGCCAGAGTATTTTAAAAACAATGGCTACAATACTTATGCTGTTGGTAAAGTATTTCACGATGGTAAATCTGATAATCCTAAGCATACTAAGGATTACTGGACCGAATGTGCTCCTGCATTTTGGAACCATATGGAAGAAAATATTGAAAAAGCTGGCTATGGCTATCGTGGAAAAATGTTTTATCCTTTTCCAAAAGACGGAGGTCAATTGGTTCAATTGTATGGTGAGGATACCATAAATAATTACTACAAACCGAAAAACCGTTTTTATGCCTTATGCGGAGGACCTCTTTCTAAAGAAGATATCCCTGAAAAAGGAATGTACGATGAGCAGTCAGCTAGTTGGGCAATTGATAAGATATCACAGAAGCAAGACAAACCATTTTTTATGGCAGTAGGCTTTATTCGCCCTCACGTACCCTACACAGCTCCACAAAAGTATTTCGATTTGTATGATAAGGATTCGATACAATTACCAGATATCCCTGAAGATGAGATGAGCGATATCCCTTTGATGGGAAAATCCATTGCTTTTGGACGAACACCCAACGGAGGTTGGTATGATGTAAATCGTAAAAAAGAAATTCTTCCTGAGTTGGTTCATTCCTATTTGGCTTGCGTTTCTTTTGTGGATGATCAAATTGGTAAAGTGTTGGATGCTCTGGAAAATAGTCCCAATGCAAAAAATACCATTATTGTTCTATGGTCGGATCATGGGCAACATTTGGGTGAGAAACACCATTTCAGAAAGCAAGCTCTTTGGGAAGAATCTACTCGGGTACCCTTATTTTTTGAAGTTCCGGGAGAAGATAGAACAGGCGAAAGATGTGCTCAGGTGGTTAGTTTGCTAGATATTTATCCGACTCTAACCGATTTATGTCATTTAGATAGATTACCAAAATTAGAGGGAACAAGTTTAATTCCCTTAATTGAGAATCCTGAAGGGACTCGTGAAGAACCTGTTTTGAGTACCTGGTACTATAAAAATCATGCAGTACGTAGTAATCGCTGGAGATATATTCAATACAGAGATGGTAGCGAAGAGCTATACGATCATACAACCGATCCTGGTGAACACATTAATTTAGCTGGAGATCCTAAGTATGCTGAAGTAATTGCAGAACATAAAAAATGGTTACCAAAAAACAATGCGATTCCTGCAGGAAAAACAGAATATACTGCTGATAAATTAGACAAAAGAATTCAAGAATGGATTAAAACTGATTCAATTCCAATGTGGTTACGATAATGAAAATATAATGAGCTCTCAGGTTTTAATATGGGAGCTACTATTATTAATGAAACAATATTCTGCAGAATGTATATCTGCCTTGAGCAGGAATTCTGTGCTTACTTTATTAGTGTGTATATAAGGTTTAGAATTTTAAAGTGCCAATCTCTACAGATAAACACAAGATCATTGGCGAATTAAAGAATTAACAACATGATACGATTCTCAAATGGAATAGGCATACTTCTGTTTTTTCAAATGATAATTGCCTGTGCAGGTAATCAGGAAATCACGATTAATGTTGATCAGGCTCGTTATTTTGATTCGGTAAATGGTTGTGATGAGAACAACGGAGTTTCAG
>NZ_JBFHJW010000098.1:0-8651 GCF_041595635.1 Labilibaculum sp. | reverse complement strand
ATGAAAGAAGAAGGCACCGAAAACATTAATGGTGTTAAATGTACCAAATCGGTATTATGGAATAAAGACAATACAAACCAAAAAATGTTTACCATGTGGTTTTCCGATAAGTATAAATTCCCCATGAAAATGGTTAACCATATCGATGGTTCGGAAGAATCGGGAATGGAAATGAAAGATGTGGAAGCCTGGACTCCGGAAAGTGGATTTTTCGAAATACCCACTGGATACCAAATAATGGAAATGCCCGGAATGCCCGGACAATAGAACGAAACTATAAAAAGATATAATCATGAAAAATGCAGCCCTTATTTTTACTCTTTTCTTATTGTTTTTTGGGGTTGATAAAATAAAATCCCAAATGGTAACTTACAGTGGTCCGGTTGAATATCATCTGGAAATGATAAAAACAGCTGGTGGCGAAGGAACTGATGGTGGTTACGATTGGAATATAAGTGTAAATGAAAAACGTACTATTGAAGGTTCATTTTTTGTGACTTTTACGGGAGGTGAAGCAGCTGGTTATTCAGCATTTCAATTAACAAGTATCGAAGAAAACATCAACTACACAAATACTGTAAATAACGAAGGAAACGACCAAAAAACGAAGCAAGCCTGTTACGACGACCGACTGGTTTTTATTGAAAATGCCACTCCGGGCGATTCACGCACACAACGAACCAGTGTAAATACGAGTCGTGTAAATCCAGAGAAACCAGTTATTGACGGAGGACAAATGATGTTTAGAGGAAATAAGTACACCTTTATATTAATGGGGGAAATGAAAGTAAAGACCAACATGGAAACTTATCTGGAAGAAACATTCCCATGCTTGGATACTATTATTCCGCCAAAAACAATGTCTACTTCCACTACTGTTGATATGCCAATTGTAATTTCAGGAGAAAAAGCCCTGGACAACCGAAATATACTAGAAGGTGTTTATATGAAAACAAACGAGACCAGCAACGACTGTAATAAATGTTTGGGTAGTTTAGGACGAATGGTACACGGCGACGTAAACTGCTCCTATATTTCAAAAATTACCACATCGTGGACTTTGGTTAAACGCACAAAAGAATGTGATGCAAGTGTTACGTATTTAAAGGGCGATGTAAAAATAAATGGTGAGCCGGCAAAAAAAGGGACAACTAAAATTGGTGCCGGCGATGTAATAGAAACAGGAGAAAAATCGAGGATTTCTATTAGTTTAAAAAATGGCAACGAAATTTATCAGTTGGGTTCCAAGTCGAAACTTCAACTAACTAATCCGTGCAAACCCAGTTCTGGAAATCCGCAGGAGAAAGGACAGGCAGTTGTGAATTTCCTCAAGGGGAAAATCTTTTCGCAACGTAACCCCGGCTCTTATACCCGCGATGATTTTGAAAGCGAAGAAGATTGGCAACGATTTAAAAGTCAAAACATTAGTTGGTTCCGATATGGCGGTGCAGGGGTAAGAGGGTATATAGTAAAAGCCCCAACCGTTTATTTTGCATCAATAAATTCGAATACAAATCACTATTATCTCGCTCCATCCGACCCTGAGAAAGAGGAATTAATCCCAGAATTTAGTTCCATTCCAAACCACGCCAGTGCTTTTTACATGCATTGTGAAGACGGAGAAGTTAAAGATTTAACGGTGGTTAAAGGAACTTTAAAAATTGAAGATTCCTACCAACTTAAAAGTATGGAACTTAACGAAGGCACTGTAATAAACAAATGGAACGACGGAACCATTATTTCCAATGTGGTTATATCAACAAAATAATTTAAAAAAAAGATTTCCTCTGTACTATTTTTAAGAATTCAGAGGCAATCTTTTCTTACTTCGGTATTCCTATTTTCAGCGTTTCTCTACTTCTGCCTGAAATAAATCTGGATAGTTACTCTGGTAAAATTAAAGTTATCGCGAAATTGGTTTTCGATGTAAAGGCAATATAGTAACTCTTTTATGTATTTCTCTTTTACGCGAGATTGGACTGCAGTTTTCGATAACTTCGAACAATACTTCTTTTGACTCTAAAAATAGACTTATCAGAATTCCGAGATATTTTTACCAAAGAAAAATTATTAGAATCTGAATATTGCAAAGACGGCTCTTTCTTTTTTACAATAAGAATTCAACAAAAATTACCACTTCTCGATTCTACGCAAGCTATAAATTTAACATAAAAAATAGAATTCTTTTTTCGAAATTATCAAAACACCGATGAAAAATGTGAAGACAGTTTCAAGCCTTTTAAACTATCTTCACAAAAATATTATACAGGTGATAAATACTATTGAGACCTATTCAGCTTTTATCTTTGTACAAAAATCCCGTAGGATTCTCTCCGTTGATTCAAAATCGAGACATTCATCAGTTACTGAAACTCCATATTTCAGTTGTGATTTATCAGCAGGAATGCTCTGTTTTCCAAATTTCAAATGACTCTCAATCATGAATCCCATAATGGATTTATTGCCATCAACAATTTGATCTGCAAGTGAATTCAAAACCAATTCCTGATTTTTTGCCTTTTTCTTACTATTAGCATGGCTACAATCCACCATAATTCTGGCATCAAGACCTAAATTTGAAAGTTTTTGCTCTATTTCGGCAATTTGTGACGCTTCATAATTCGCTTTTTTCCCTCCTCGCAATATGATATGCGTATTAGGATTGCCCAAAGTATGAATTACCGCAACCTTTCCTGCTGGATCGATACTCACAAAATGATGAGCTTCGGCAACTGCCTGCATGGCATTAATTGCAATATCGATATTGCCATCAGTTCCATTTTTAAAACCTACTACCGAAGATAAACCACTAGCCATGTTTCTGTGGCTTTGCGATTCGGTGGTCCGTGCACCAATGGCTGTCCACGAAAATAAATCCTGAATGTATTGTGGCGTAACAATATCCAGAGCTTCGCCCGCAGCAGGCAAACCTAAATCTGCCACATACACTAGTAGTTCGCGCGCCTGTTTCAATCCATCCTGAATTTTGCAAGTATTATCTAGATATGGATCATTCACCAATCCCTTCCATCCCAATGTTGTTCGCGGTTTTTCGAAATAAACACGCATCACAATAAAAAGCTGATCTTTCAATTCATCAGCCAGCTTCTTCAGCTTTTGGGCATATTCTTTTGCCGATTTAATATCATGAATAGAGCAAGGTCCCACTACAACCAAAAATCGCTTATCCGATCCATTCAAAATATTCTTTATGGATTCCTGTCCATTGCGCACGGTTTCAATGTGTTTCTCGTCAAGTGGATATAGTTTTTTTAATTCTGCAGGAGTAATAATAGATTGTTCTTCACTCACATTTAAATTCTCTATTCTGGAATCCATCATATTTTTTACTCGTTTATATTTTATCGTAGTACCAATTTATTTTCTGTGAAAGTAAACTTTATTTTTCTGAATCCGAATTTTACTCGCACATCCCAGCAAAATTATCAGCAAAAAAAATATTTTCCACATTCCATAAATTCGTTCAATTAAATTAAACAGTTTAAAATAGCAATTGGAATTTGAGAGAACAAGATCGTTTTGTTAATTTCACCACATCTGGAAGAGTAAAACCAGACTCAATTTGCAAAATCTCTTTCCAAACAATCAGAACCAAAAAAAATGAAAGAAGCACGAATTTATGTTGATTTTAATGATATGCTAGAGGACAATTTAGTTCCTCTTTCTGAGAATGATTTGATAGAAGATTCAAAAGGGAATAACATCGAATTAAAAGCTGGAATACACATAAAAATTTACGCAGACGACTTTAGCTCTTGCCATAAACGAGATAACTTAATAGCGGAGGGAATCGTAGAAGAAGATAGCGGATGTGGCCCAATGAAGTGGAATTGCAGAATTGACAAAAAAGGAATTTACAACGAATCACAAGGCTAATAACTTCTCCTTGCAAATAGTTAAAAACAAGTTTAACAAAACGACTCTGCAAGATTTATCGATTAACTATACTTGAATGAACTAAAATGGAATGGGAAATTTACAAGCTGTAAATTTCCCATTTTTCATTTCTCATATCAAGCAATTTTATCAATTTTTACTAAAGAACATAACAACAAATATCATTTATCCAAAACTATACCGTCAATGTAAACACTAATTTATACAAATTCTATCATAATTAAGTACCTTGTTATTAAGCAATAAATCATCATTATAGGTATATTGGTTACAATTTGGTTCTTGATTACGTTTTATAGGCATGAATTTACTCAATTTCTGTTCAACACTACCCTATAAGTCTTTATTCTCCAAATTCATTCTAATCAAAATACCTAAACACAATTACTATGAAAACAAATTTACTCCTTTACCTATTTCTTCTTTCCTTTTTTTCTGCTAGTGCCATAAAAGACCCAATCAGGTTCGGTAAAATTGAACTCTCCGATCTTAAAATGACAGCCTATGAAAAAGACACGTCGGCCGCAGCAGTCGTTCTATGTGACTTTGGCTATTTCGATGCAAGTGAATTGGAATTTAAAAGAATCGTCCGAATTAAAATTTTAAAGAAGGAAGGATATGTTTGGGCCGACAAAGTTTTTGCAACATCAGCAAAAGCAGATATTCGAGGCATTACCTACAATCTAGTGGATGGTGAAATCGAAAAGACCAAACTCAGTAATAAATCCATATTCTCCGATCGGATTACAGAAAAATACTATAACATGCGGGTAGCCATGCCAAATGTAAAGGTAGGATCGGTTATCGATATAGAGTTTAGACAATTTCTGATTCCCAACGAATGGGAATTTCAGAAATCGATTCCAGTTATTCATAGCGAACTAATTATTGAATCATCGGAATTTTTAAGTTACAAAAAAAGTTCTTTTGGCTACGAACCCCTCAGTCTATCTGTAGATGGACATTGGATTGCTAAAGATATGCCTGCCTTTAAAGCAGAACCATTCATTAATTCAAGTAAAAATTATATTACAAAACTTGAATTCAATATTAATAGTATAAGTATCCCTGGAGAATATTACCTATCAATACACTCTTGGAAAGATATCTCTAAAATATTGTACAAATCTGAAGATTTTGGATTGGTTATTAAAGCTTCAAGATATTTAAGTCCTTTAGCTGATAAAATAAAATCCCTAGAACTATCTAATATTGATATGATTAAGGCTGCATTTAACGAGATTAAAACCATAAAATGGAATAAAGAGGACCGTTTATACACCTCAAAACCGAACCTTAAAAAGGTTTACGAAGAAAAAATTGGTAATTCTGCAGATATCAATATTGCCCTTTTACAATTGCTAAGATTACTAGACTTTAAAGCTAACCCTGTCGTACTAAGCACAAGAGATAATGGTATTCTTTCTCCCACAGGTCCAAACATGAACAAATTAAATCATGTAATTATTTGTGTAAAATTAGAAAATGAAGACCTTCTGCTTGATGCATCGGAAGAATATTTACCTTTTAACATTTTACCAAAAAAATGTTTCAATATGGGTGGAGAGTTAATTGCTCCTACCTTCGTAAAATCCATTCCTTTAAAAGCAACAAAAAAAGACAAACAATTTACTTCTTACAATGTAAAAATTGACGAAAATTTAAACCTAACAGGACAATTGCAATGTTGTAAATCTGACTATGCTGCATTTAATCTTAGAAAATATATTCACTCATTCAATAGTGAAGAAGAATTTTTAAACGATCTGACCTCTAGAAATTCAGGATTGAAAATTAAAAAATCAGAGTTAAATAACATAGACGAATTAAATCTTCCTGTAACAGAAAAATATGAGGTAAAAATAGCAAATCAGATTACACAAATTGGAGATGAATATTACATCAACCCTATGCTTTGTGAGCAAATAAAGGAAAATCCTTTCAAAATGAATGAAAGAAAATACCCTATTTCTTTTCCTTATCAAAAAGTTAAAACCGTACTTATTAACTTTGCTTTACCAGAAGGCTTTGAACTTGTTGAACTTCCCAAACCAGTAAAAATGAAGCTTCCTAACAATAATGGAGCTTTTGTTTACTACATCTCCAATAATAACAATACAATCAACTTAAAATTCTCCTACTCCATTAATAAGGAGCTATTCTTACCCGCAGAATATTCAAGCTTAAAGGAGTTTTACAATCTAATCATAGCCAAACAAGCACAACCTATCATCTTAAAAAAATCTCATGAAACTAAAATCTAAACTAGTTTTTCTTGCTTGTCTACTTATTTCTAACCTTGCATTCGCAAAAGAGAATAAGTACAAGCTTGCCGATATTCCAAAGAATTTATTGAGCAATGCAAAGGCGATTGTTAGAACAGAAAGTAGAGTCTTTGAAATTTCATCGCCAAAAAAAGCAATCGAAAAAGTTACTTATGCAATCACAGTATTGAATAATAATGGAATTGAAGATGCTCAATTCATAGAATTTTACAACAAATTTTCGAGTGTTAAAGTTAATAGTGCTAAAGTATTTGATAAAAATGGAGATCTAATCAAGAAAATTAAATCGTCTGACATATTAGATTACAGTGCAATTTCTGGTTATTCTCTATTTGAAGATAGCCGTGTAGTCTACATCGATCCGGAATGTAGAACGCTGCCTTTTACTGTTGAATATTCTTACGAAATAACATACAATGGAATCTTAAACTACCCGACATGGTATGCCAACAAAGACTTTAATATTGCGGTAGAAAAATCCGATTTTACGGTTATAGCTCCTAAAGATTACAAATTTCGATATCTCGAAAAAAACACGAATAATCCATGTGAAAAAGTTACTCATGAAGAAAATACAAGCTACAAATGGTCTGTGGAAAATTTAAAAGCAATCCTTCAGGAGGATTACAGTCTTCATTTCGATAAACTGAGTCCTACTGTTTTTACAGCTCCAAGCAATTTTGAATTGGGTGGTTCGGAAGGAAATATGGAATCGTGGAAAAATTTTGGAAAGTGGATCTACGATTTAAACATCGGCAAGGATGACTTAAAAGAAGATAAAGCTTTGGAAATTAAAGAATTGGTAAAAGATACTGAGACGGACAAGGAAAAAGTAGCCATTCTCTACAAATATCTTCAGAACAAAACCAGATATGTAAGCATTCAGGTTGGCTTGGGCGGATGGCAAGCCTTCGATGCCAATATCACAGATAAATACTCCTATGGCGATTGCAAAGCACTAGCAAATTACATGAAGGCGCTCCTAAAAGCGGTTGATATAAAATCGTTTTACACAATAATAAAAGCTGGTGTATACGATCCTAATTTTATCGCTGAATTTCCATCCAATCAGTTCAACCATGTTATTCTTTGTGTACCATTTCCCAAAGATACCGTCTGGCTGGAATGTACGAGTCAGAAATTACCATTCGGACATGTTGGCAGCTTTACCGACGACAGAGAAGCTCTTTTAATTACCAAAACGGGAGGAAAACTAGTAAAAACACCTTCCTATTCGAATAAAAACAATCTTAAAACAAGTATTTCGCACGTTCAACTTGGAGAAGATAGCTCAAAGGCTGATATTAAAATCTGCTACGAAGGAAGTTACTACGATAGAATGACCTACTACTTGTCATTAGAAGAGTCTGAGCGTAAAAAGTTCATCATGAAAAATTTAAATGTTCAAAATTTTGAGCTTTTAAAATACGATCATCTGGAAAAACGCTCTGCTCAAGCTGAAATCGATCTAAACTTATCTCTTTCGATCCGCCAATATACAAGTCTTTTGGGAGATCGAGTTATGGTTCCCTTAAATCTGCTAAGCAAAATCAGATCTGTACCATCGCAAACTTATGAACGCAAATCAGACATAAAAATTCAGCGCTCCGAACAGTTAGTAGACACCGTTGTTTATGACATTCCTGAACAGTACGGAATAAGGTATATTCCTGAAGATAAGATCATCGATTCTAAGTATGGAAAGTATCAAATTAAGCTGATTAAGTCGGACAGGCAAGTCATATATATCCGTAAATTAATTTTAAACAAAGGAATTTATCCTGCTGAAGAATTTGACGATTTTACAAGTTTTTTCGAAGACATAGAAACAGCTGATAACCTTAAATTTATCTTACTAAAAATTTAGAAACGCATAAAGAAAACCAAAGGAGCACTAGGATCAATCTAGTGCTCCTTTTATCTTGTCTCTTCTCGTCATAATTCTAAAAATTATATAAAATAAATCTTCCCAATTGCACTTCAAGTTTCAGTATTATTACGAACTTTGAAAAAAATTACTAAAATGATCGTAGACAAAATTGAAAACGTGCAGCTGTATGCTGGTTTAAGCAATCGCATCGACAAAGCATTAAACTACATGAGCACAACGGATTTAGTGAATACTGAAATCGGCAAATATGAAATCGAAGGCAATAATGTCTTTGCTTTGGTTCAGGAATACACGTCAAAAAACCCTGAAGATGCCAAACTTGAAAGTCATTTCGAACACATCGACATTCAATACATTATATCTGGAGAAGAAATGATGGGACTAAGTATTTTAACAAATCAAGTTCCACACACTGTAATCGATGAGAAAGATGTTGCTTTTTATCCTAACGATTCAACTCCTTTTAAATTAGAAGAAGGAATGTTTGCTATTCTTTTCCCTAACGATCTTCACTGCCCGGGAATGAAGTGCGATGAAAATTCGAAAGTGAAAAAGCT
>NZ_JBFHJW010000097.1:0-9263 GCF_041595635.1 Labilibaculum sp. | reverse complement strand
GGAATCAGATTTTCAGCGGAAACAAGAACCTCACGATTTCCAGTTTTTGCATTGTAGCTCACGATATCTTTTCCACCAATATTTTTATTCGTTTCAAGAGCTGAATATCCTTCATTGTCTTTCATCCAGCGTACGGTATTAATTCCTTTTTGCTTGAAAATTTTGTTTTTGTACAAGTCGTCGAGCCCAAGTTTTAATGTTTCGGTTTGCTGTGCAGGAGCTGTAAAAAAGCATCCGGCAGCGAGAATTATATTTAGCGCAGCCGTAGGTAATTTCTTCATATGGTAATTGGATTTTATAATTGATTTTATTTGTTGTTTCTCACGTCATACCCCTTCTATTTGGAGTGTTTTTTTGGAAAATATCCTGTTTGAGATCAAATATGTATATAAAAAATGTAAAATGACTAAAATAAGTCTGCTTTTTATGAATGGCGAGTATAAATCTTTATTTTTTTTCTGAAGTCAAGAAGCAAGGTGTTTCAATTGGCTTTTTTGGGGTGCTTTGGCTTGGTGTTTTCTGATTCTCTACTACATTTCTCATGGATGAATTAGGAGTCTCTACTTGTTCTGGTTGATACTCTGTGATCGGCTTGGTTCTTAGTGTAATGGTATTGGTTCTGAGGGATGTAATGGGTGAGTATGATTTATATTCCAGTAGGAATGATTGATCTCTGTTCATTCTATTATAGTTTTTGAATTGATATTTAGAATTGAATCCTAAGCTAATATCTATTTTTGGTGCTATTAATAATCTGTTCTTATTTGCTCTGCTTTATCTTTTTTGAGGCTATCGTTTTCTTTCTTGTAGATTAATAATATCGTGTATCAAAAGATTTTTTTAGCTTCTAATTTTAGGGAAAATAGACAGAGTTTAGAGAAACAGTTAAGCTAATAATCAAATAAACAATATGCGTAAGTTTTTTAAAATAGCGACTAGCTTTTTTATTCTATTTGTCATTTTTTCATGTACAGAATGTAAATCAGAAAAAATAAAAGGAACAATATACATTGATAGCTCTAATGGTCATGAATTGGAAGAAGGGTGTAGTGGGTTTAATGTTCGAATTGCTGATAAAGTATGGAGTTACAAACATCCTGATTTTAGAGCTGCGGTTCATGGATTGAAACCTGGGTGGTTGAGGTATTTCTCTGGAACCATGGGCGATGCCTTTAACAGTGCAACCGGATTGTACGATAAGGACTACATCTGGATGTTCGACCATCAGAAGATGTATAGTAAGGGGTATGCTTTTACAGAAGTGAAAGGACCGCATCGTATCATCGACTTGTATGAACTACTTGGTGAAGTAGGAGGTAAGCTTGTAGTTACCATTAATGGATTCTCAGAATCACCACAGGTTGCAGGTGAACTGGCTCGTTTTTGTAAAAATAACAATATAAAGGTTGAGGTTTGGCAATTTTGTAACGAACCCTATTTTTATCTTCCCTCCCGTGATCGTTACTGGTGGAATGATGGGTATGATTATGCAGCAAAAATGAAACCTTATGCGGATTCTATTCAAGCTGTTTTTCCTGATGCTAATCTGGCATTAAATTGTTCCTGGGATGGAGTCAAAGGGTTTATGAAGGAGATATATAGATACCAGCAGGAGAATGGAGCCTATTGGAATGTCTTTTCAAAACATTCGTACGCTCCTCATGTTGGGGGCAGGGAGTCCTTTCAAAAAGCCTATAAAAGAGCAAATTCAAAACTAATTGAAGTCACAAGTTCTGAAGCCATGAGCGAAATAGAAGATTACACATGGAAAGGAGTTCCATTGTTAATCACTGAATTCGGGGTATGGAATTCTCCTCTGAATGGTATTTTTTCAGCTATCTATAATGCAGAGTATACACTTCGCCAATTGGCGCATTCCAATGCTTACTATATTGGTTCGCACGAGATTAGTAATAAATACAAACCTGCAAAAAACTATGATCAAGTGATTCTGGATGCTTACAATTCTGGAAAAAGTATAGATACGGATCTTTTGCTAACAGGGATTGTGAAAGATGATGAGGGAAAAGCTTTGGAAATTGTTCATGAAGCTACCAACAACAGTTCGTATACCTATGCAACTCATGTGGATGGGGGAACTTTAGTTGATGGTTTAGAGAATAAAAAAGTAAATGGAGTTTATGCTCGTGCTTTTAAAGGTTTTAGTGGGTATGATTATTTAATTGTAACCAACCGATCAGATAAATATCATCAGTTTAAAGTGAATTTTGGAGATCAACAACTAAAAGGAAAAGTGGAACGGACCTATATGTATTCGGATGTTCCTCAAAAAAAGAATATTGAGGTACAAAAGGATGTGGTGAAATTGGATCCTTTGGAAGTACCACCTTTCTCAGTGGTGATGGTTAAATGGGAATCCAATCAGCAATATGTTCCGATTGCTCCTCGTATCTATACGTCGAAAGTAACAAGCAAAGGCATTGAATTAAAGTGGTGGAAAAGGGATTCAGTAGATGGATATGAAGTTGCCTATGGAATGGATCCACAAAATCTTAGTCAGACTGTTTGCATAAAAGGGGCTGAAAATAATCAGGTCTTACTTACGGATGTTGAGCCAGGTAAACAATACTATTTTGGTGTTTCTGCTAGGAATAAACAAGGGGTAAGTGAGCTTTCCGAATTGGTGACTCTTTCGAATCAAAAACCAGATCAAGTTGCTATTTTTAAAATAGTAAGGAGAGATTCCAGCATTACTGTGATGTGGAAGAGTGTTCCCAATGCATTAGGGTATAAGCTGAAAGTAAAGGGGAATGATTTTAGTAAAGAATACGATGCGAATAATGTGTTTGGTTATCGAATCAATGGATTAAAATATGATGTTCCCTATCAAATAGTCGTGATTGCTTATAATGGTCTAGGTGAAGGTCAAGCTTCTAAAGAGGAAACAGTTATTTGCAAAGAGCATTTGCCCATTCCGCCACGGAATATATCAGCCAGGGAGACAGTTAATAATCAGGTGTATTTAGAGTGGGTCAATCAGGATACTATTAATCCCGATGTACAATATAGATTGTATAGAGGCACGAAACTTCATGAGTTTACTGTGTTGGCAGAAGGTATTGTTGAGAATCACTTTCTGGATCAATCGGTTCAAGATTATTTCTATACTGTAAAATCCTATAATGCAGATGGGGAATGCAATTTTCATCCAAACATTGCAACGGTTATAAAAAGAGATCAACTAATGAATATCGATATTGCGGAAGTACGTAAAATGGATGATCATTATTTGGTAAGTGTTCGTTTTAGCAATATAAAACGGAAGAAAAATGTTCATTATGGAATCGCATTTAGTGATATTTCTTACTTAAATGAGGAAGAGAAAATAATTGAAGCTACTCAAATAGAGGGAAATGAGTTTAGGGTAGCCATTCCATTTGATCTTCTTAAGCAAGGGAGGGAGTATGCGATTCGTGGATTTGTGAGTATCGATGAAAAATACATTTACAGTTTACCACCACATCATCTGCTAAAAATGGAATAATTTGTTGGGTAAGCGTTAATTTTAGGGAATGAAATTTTTAAAATAAAGGGATTGAAATATCATTTAGTTCTGTGTGATAGGAGAATAGAGGTTTGTTTCAAGGGTCAATTGATATAGAAAGCAATTGGTTAGGAGATTGTTTTTAGTCCTAAAACATTAAAAGAATAGCAATGAAAATAATTGTATCAGCATTTTTGATCTTTTTTATTTTTCAGAATGTAGGATTGGCTCAGAATTCGCGTGTAGAGAAGCGTTTCGATTTTGACTGGAAATTTAGTCGAACAGATACTTCAGCAGCTTTGAATTCCGATTATGATGATTCAGATTGGAAGGGAGTAGATGTGCCACACGATTGGGCTTTTGAAGAAGGAATATCTCAAGATGGAGCCCAACGAGAATCGGGAGGCTATTTTGGGGGTGGAATAGGGTGGTATCGAAAGCAATTTTCTGTTGATTCCGATATGCTTACAAAAAGGGTTCAAATTGAATTCGATGGTGTGTATATGAATAGTGAAATATGGATTAATGGTCACTATTTGGGCAAACGTCCTTATGGTTACATCTCGTTTGGCTACGAATTAACTCCTTATCTTAGTTTGGGAGCCAATACAATTGCTGTTCGTGTAGACAATTCCCATGAACCGAGTGCACGCTGGTATCATCCCTGCGGTATCTATGCACCGGTAAAATTAGTGGTCACAGATTTTGTTCGAATTGCCCGACACGGTATCTATATCACAACACCCGAAGTAAGTGCAAGCAAAGCAAATTTGGCTATTCAAATAGCTCTGGAGAACAGTTTGGATAAGGAGGCAGAGCTGGAGATAGAAACGGTAGTTGTTGATGCAAATCAAAATGAACAAGCTTCTTGTCGAAGTAGAGTGACGATTCCAGAGAATGATTCATTATCGATTTCACAAAAACTGACCCTTACAAATCCAAGTCTTTGGAATATAGAAACTCCTTATTTGTATCAGGTTCGCAATCGTTTATTTAATCATGGAAAACTGATTGATGAGCACATTACGTCGCTTGGCATTCGCAGCATTGAGTGGAAAACGGAAACAGGATTTTGGCTAAATGGACAAAATGTAAAATTATTGGGGGTTAGTGAGCACTACGAAGGAGGACCGGTAGGTGGCGCATGGACAAAAGAATTATTGCGATGGAAATTGCAATTGCTTAAGGATATGGGTTGTAATGCAATTCGTGCGGCTCATAATCCAGCTCCTGAAATGTTTTATGATCTCTGCGATGAATTGGGAATTTTAGTTATGGATGAAATTTTTGATGGCTGGAAAAGGAAAGCTCCAGAAGATTATGGATCTCAGGCTTTTGATCAGTGGTGGCAGCGAGATTTGACGGAATGGATCAAACGAGATCGGAATCATCCATCAGTAATTCTTTATAGCGTAGGAAACGAAACTAAAGGCGCAGTAGCCAAAGATTTGGTTGACTTGTGCCATCAATTGGATGCTACTCGTCCCGTTACTTCAGGTCATAGTGGTTCTGAATTTATGGATGTTTTTGGCGTTAACGGAGGAAGTGAAAAATCAAGTTTCTTTACGAAAGCTCGTCTCAATAAACCTTTTGTGGCAACCGAAGCTCCTCATACCTGGCAAACTCGGGGCTACTATCGAACTAAAACCTGGTTTCGGGATGGCTATCCGAATAAAGGACAGCAACCCTTTGAATTACCTGATTTAACCGAGGATGAGGTCTTTCATTACGAATGGACTTCGCCTGAGAATTGGAACAATAGAAAGCAACATTTTAATTCCTCTTACGATAATGCTACGGTACGAATATCAGCACGAAAAACTTGGGAGCTGATGCGCGATAATGCTTGGTATAGTGGTCATTTCCGATGGACTGGTTTTGATTATTTTGGGGAAGCAGGATATGTTCATGGAGGATGGCCTTTTCGCCTATTCATGAGCGGCGCCCTGGATGTGGCAGGTTTCGAAAAAGACTTGTTCTATTTTTACCAAAGTCAGTGGACAAAACGACCTATGGTTCATCTGCTGCCAGGCTGGACACATCCAACTCTTAAAAAAGGGACCTTAGTTCCAATTTGGGTGTATTCGAATGCTGATGAGGTGGAGCTATTTTTGAATGGAAAATCGCTTGGAAAAGATAAACCAGGACTAAAATGGGATGAAATGCAATGCGAATGGTTGGTGCCCTGGAAAGCTGGAAAAATCACGGCAGTGGCTTATAATAATGGAGAAGAAGTTGCACGGACTGAGCAGATAACAGCGGATGCACCTTCAAAATTGAAGACTACCATTCAAATCGGAAATTTTGAGTCCAATGCTAAAGATTTGGCGATCCTAACCACTTCTGCATGTGATGAGAAGGGGAACCTATATCCATACGGGGAAAATCGCGTCTATTATCATTTCGATGGACCTGTACGTCTGCGATCATTGGAAAATGGATCTCCAATTGATACATGCCATAATTTAGGAACTAATGTTCGTCGTTTGTTCATGGGCTCAACACGAGCTTTTCTGCAATCGACCCGTGATTCGGGTAATGTTGGTGTGGTAACGGCTGCGATCATTGGTGAGCGTCAGCTATTAACTTCCAATAGGGTAGCTATTGATGTGCAGTCGGTAGGAATAAGAGGTGCAGCATTAAAAGGCAGAATGAAAATATTTTACACCACAGATGGATCTAAACCCACCACTAAAAGTAGCTTGTACCGTAAGCCTTTTGAAATTGAACTAGGAACTAGGGTTCGAGCTTTGCTGGTACGAAAAGGGGAAATTCTTTTCGAGATGGAAGAGACATTTGCTAAAAATGAAGGACTCTATTGGGGAAATCCAGCAGAGCAGAAAAGCAACGAGGTAATTTCTAATGGAATGCAGGCTGAGGAGGCAAAGTTTGAAGGAGCTAAGGTTTCGAGAGATGGGAAGAATTTTTTCGGAAAGGGCTATCTTGATTTCACAAGTCAAGAAGGATACGTAAAATGGTATCAGGAAAATGATGGGAGTGAAGGCAATTTTACCTTAACTTTTCGATATGCCTTGAATGATTCTAACCGGGATAGAGAGATGGATTTATTTGTTAATGGACAAAAAAATTGTACGATCAAATTTTCTAAAACGGGATCGTGGAAAGTCAATTGGGCTACGGTAGAAATTCCCTGTCAACTTCAGGCAGGTGCCAATTATATAGAACTGCGAACCACTGGACAAAGTGCCCCAAATATTGATGAATTACTCATTCAATAAGCAATTGCGTAAGCTTAGAATTGTAGAATATCTAACTTGAAATAAAATGAAGAAACAGAAACAATTGATCTTGTTTTTAAGTTTGATGGTGTTGATGGCGAGTTGTCAGATGAAACCAAAAACAAGTGAAAAGAATGGAGAAAAAAAGCCAAATATTGTATTCATTTATCTTGATGATTTAGGATATGGCGATGTAGGAGCTTATGGAGCTACGGAATTCAGCACTCCAAATATGGATGCTTTAGCCAAGGGAGGTGTCCGTTTTACAAATGGATATTCTAGTTCGGCAACCTGTACGCCAAGTCGTTATGCTCTGCTTACGGGGACTTATCCCTGGCGCAATAAAGATGCTAAAATATTGCCAGGTTCAGCTCCTTTGCTGATTGATACGGCTCAAATGACAATACCTAAAATGCTAAAATCAAAAGGTTACTATACCGGAGTTGTGGGGAAATGGCATTTGGGTTTAGGAAGTGGAAATTTAGATTGGAACAAGCATATTACTCCTGGACCTAATGAAGTAGGTTTCGATGAGTCCTATATTCTTGCTGCAACGCAAGACCGAGTGCCAACGGTTTTTATTGATAATGGATATGTAGATGGTTTAGATCCTAATGACCCTATTGAAGTGAGTTACAAAAAGAATTTTGAGGGTGAACCAACGGGTAAAAAGAATCCGGAGCTGACGACTATGAAATGGCATCATGGTCATAATAATAGCATCGTTAATGGGATTCCGCGTATTGGATTCATGAAAGGTGGAGAGGCTGCAAAATGGAAGGATGTAGATATGGCAGATCACTTTTTGGCTAAGGCACAAGCTTTTGTAAAAGCGCATAAAGAGGAACCTTTCTTTTTGTATTATGCCTTGCAACAGCCACATGTTCCGCGTACACCAAATCCTCGTTTTGTGGGTAAATCGGGCTTAGGAGTACGTGGTGATGTAATTGTTGAAGCAGATTGGTGTGTGGGTGAGTTTATGAAAACATTGGAAGAGGAAGGTTTACTGGAGAATACTTTAATCGTCTTTTCAAGTGATAATGGTCCGGTTTTAAATGACGGCTACTATGATGAGGCAGTAGAAAAATTGGGTAATCATAAACCGACAGGTCCTTTAAGAGGAGGTAAGTATAGCTTATTTGAAGCCGGTACTCGCGTTCCTTTTATTACCTATTGGAAGGGTAAAATCGAAGGGAAAGTATCGGATGCATTGGTTTGTCAGGTAGATATTTTATCTTCTTTAGCTGAGTTAGTAGGGAGTGATAGTAAAACTAAGGATAGTGAATCTTTACTAAATGTTTTGTTGGGTAATGAGGATCAGGGAAGAGAAGAGTTGATTATTGAAGCTGGTGGTCGTACTGCTTATCGAAAAGGAGAATGGCTTATGATACCTCCTTATAAAGGGAAAACTGTGAATACCAAAGTCAATATTGAAACGGGTAGTTCTAGAGAATTTCAACTTTATAATTTAACGGAAGATGTGGCTCAACAAAATAATCTTGCAAGTTCAAATCCTGAAAAATTAAAAGAAATGTTTGCTGGTTTTGAAGCCATACGAGGCACAAATTACTCTAATATGAAGTAAGTATAGGTAAGAGTAGAGATATCAATTTTGATGTGAGATAAGTTTAGTAGGTTCAATCAAGTGAGCAATTGATATCGGAAGTAAAAAGCAGTCTTCAACTTAAGGGTTGAAGACTGCTTTTTTTGTTTGGCTGATCTTTTCAAGGAAATCTGTATCAGCGCTACGGTGCTGCAAAAAATAATGTTAATTGCATCATTTTTGCGCTTTCGATATTTTTTGTCGGATATGAATTTAAAGGTAGTGCCAAGTTTTGAGAACTTACTTCTTAATCTTTTTAAAATCCTTTTTTTTCTTCCTTCTCCTCAAGCCGGAGGGGCTATTCTTTTGTCATTACCACAAAAGAATCAAAAAGTCTAGACGACGGCACTCGGTGACCCATCACGCTTCAAAGACTAAACAGAATAATATTCCCTCGTTCCTCGTTCATGCATTCTGTTCTTAACGCCTTCTTCAGCTATGGGTTCCCCACCTACGTTGCCCATGTCGTGGTGCCCTGTTTTGAGGTTTGTATTCTTAATTCATCTTTTTTTAATCATTTATTTTCTGCGTAATCTGCGTCAAGCTCGTTTTTAATCTGTGAAAATTAGTGTAATTAGTGGTTTTCTTTTTTTTCCCTTCGACTTTGCTCAGGGCAGCACCTTTTTCCTTTAGCCTTTAACCTTTAGCCTTTAACCTTATTGATCTTTCTCCTCAAGCCGGAGGGGCTATTCTTTTGTCATTACCACAAAAGAATCAAAAAGTCTAGACGACGGCACTCGGCGACCCATCACGCTTCAAAGGCTAAACAGAATACTATTCCCTCGTTCCTCGCTCATGGAATTCTGTTCTTAACGCCTTCTTCAGCTATGGGTTCCCCACCTGCGTTGCCCATGTCGTTGGTGCCCTGTTTTGAGAGTTGTATTCTTAATTCATCTTTTTTGAATCATTTATTTTC
>NZ_JBFHJW010000096.1:0-9488 GCF_041595635.1 Labilibaculum sp. | reverse complement strand
TTGAAAAAGTAATAGTAGGAGCAGGTAGTGTTGTTTTTCGAAATATAAAAAGTGAGTGTACTGTTTATGGTAATCCAGCCAAGAAAATATGATTATCAGAAAATCAGAAGAGTCAATAGTTAAAAGTGTGACTTTAAAAAAACTGAAAATCAAAAGCTTGGATCAGCTTCGTGGATTTTTGGCCATTTGTGTGGTTATTTGCCACATACCACAGTTATCTATGGCTCTAGATCTCCCACATTTTTCAGAATTATCCATATTTAATAGGGGAACCGAAGCGGTCTTGGTATTTTTCACCTTAAGTTGCTATTTTATTATTGGTTTACTTTATGATGAAAAACGATATTTTGGATCAATCAACATTAAAATTTTTATGTAAGAAGAATTTTAAGATTATATCCAGTATATTATTTAGTGTTGTTATTCGGTTTGGTATTCCATATGAGATCAATTATAATCTAATTGATGCGATTGCATTAAATGTGGCTTTTTTACCCAATGTATTTGAAACCCTTTACGATCCTGGATCGATACTATTAGTATTGTGGTCTATTGGAATAGAAGAACAATTTTATTTGTTTACAGCACCAATTTTAGCAGTATTGGCAATTCATCGGTACACCAAAGGTTTACTTCTATTTACCTTGATTTATTTTGTTTTTTTTACGCCAATTATTTTACCTTTTTTAAAGAGTATTCAGTTTATTATTATTTTATGTCGGCCGGAGGTGCTGTTGCTGTACTCAGTAGAAATGGGTATCGATTATCTTTTAGGTCTCTCATTGCTCGTTTGGGGATTTACCTTCTATTTTTACTACACTTTACTACTGATTGGTTTCAATTCAGCAACGAATATAGTAAAGGAGCCTTTGAGCTTATTCTTTTTTGTATGTTAATTGCAAATTTAGTGGTTGATGATAAGCGATTCGAAAGATTTAGGATGCTGCGGTATTTAGGGAAAATTTCATATGGTATTTATTTGTATCATATGATGGTTGTAAACTTTGTTTTATTTCTTTTTTTAAAATTTCATTCAGTATTCAACTTATCATCAGCAACGGTTATCATTCTTATTAATTTGACTTGTCTATTAGGAACTGTTTTGGTTTCTCATTTACATATTTTGAATCTTATTTTTTATGCCTTAAGTATAAAATCCGTAATTAGTTTATGTGCATATCAGATGTTGAGTTAATTACTTTTTTTGAAGAGGGCGGCAATAGTTTGCGAACTAAACATGGATTATATTTATTTTAATTAGACGAATTATTATGTGTGGAATTGCGGGTGTTTATGGAAAGAATTTTAGTAAATATTCAAGGCAGAATGAAATTCAACAAATGATATCTACTCTTCAGCATAGGGGGCCAGAAGCTTGGGGATATTATATTTCACCTGAAATTGCACTGGGACATTCCCGTTTATCAATTGTGGATCTTTCTACGGGTGATCAACCTTTGACTACTGAAAAATATGTAATCTCTTTTAATGGAGAAATCTATAATTTTATTGAATTAAGACTTGAACTAAAGAAAAGAGGTGTAAATTTTAAAACGACAAGCGATACAGAAGTATTACTTCTCGCTTATGAATATTACGGTGAAAGTTGTTTTGAAAAATTAAATGGACAGTTTGCTGTTTTAATTTGGAACAAAGAAGATCAAGAATTGATTGTAGCCAGGGATAGATTTGGCATTCGCCCACTTTACATTTTAGATTTCAAGGGATGTTTTTATTTTGCTTCAGAATTGAAGGCTTTTGATACCATAGAAGGGTATTCGAGGGAGTTTGATGTAAAAAGATTGTATGAACACGCCTTACTTTGGAATACATATGGTGATCATACAATTTATCAGCAAGTTAGGTCTTTGCAAGGCGGAACATATGCGAAATATAAAAATGGAAAATTGATTCTGGAAAAGAGGTATTATGAATTGGGAGAGAACAATTCCTACGATCATAGATCCTTTCAGCAGGCAACAGAAGAATTTAATTTCTTATTGAAAGATTCGGTTAAATTAAGATTGAGAAGTGATGTTCCAGTGGGAGCCTACCTTAGCGGTGGAATAGACAGTTCTGTTATTACTCATTTGGTTCATGCAAATACTGAAAAAAGATTTAAAACCTTTTCAATTGCTTTTGGCGATGCTGATTATGATGAATCCAGTTACCAGAGAGAGATGGTTGATCAAATTCATTCCGATCATTGCACGCTCAACATCAATAATAAGCAAATAGATGGTGCATTTCCTGATGCTATCTATCATACAGAACGTCCAGTTTTTAGAACTGCAGCGGTTCCCTTATATTTACTTTCCCAAAAAGTTAGGGAGAATGACATTAAGGTTGTGCTTACGGGCGAAGGAGCGGATGAGATTCTTTGGGGTTATGACTCTTTTAAAGAGGTGAAAATGCTGGAGTTCTGGTCGAAGTTTCCTGATTCAACTATTCGTCCTCAGCTTATAAAAAAATTATATCCTCATTTAAATCATTACAGTGATGGACGGCAGTATGGAATGATGAAGATGTTTTATGAGGGTTTCCTGGGTGACTTTGATAATAAGTTGGCTTCAGCGAATATCCGTATTCATAACAATAAGATTATTAAAAACTATTTTAATAGGGATCATCATCTTTTTTCCGATAAGAATTCAATGATTAAAGAAATGAACTCATTTTTTCCAAAGGAGTACTCTTCTTGGAGTTTTCTTCAACAGAATCAATTCATGGAGATGAATACTCTATTGTCTGGATACCTACTATCCTCTCAGGGTGATAGAATGTCTATGGCACATAGTGTTGAAGGGCGATATCCTTTTTTGGATCATCGGATTGTTGACAGCATGTTTACATTGAATGAAAAATATAAATTGAATGGTTTTTCTCAAAAACATATACTGACTCAAAGTTTTAAGGATAAAATTCCAAAGTCTATTTTAAATCGTCCTAAACGACCGTATATGTCACCAGATCTCAAATCGTTTATTGTGAATGGGAAACCGACAGAAAATGTTGCTTTCTTTCTGAGTGATGATTTAATAAAAGATTACAATTTGTTTGATTTAAGATTTGTGAAACGTTTTATGACAAAATTCTCCAATGGTGTTCCTCAGAATATTGGTTATAGGGATAACATGATTATCACTTTTATCTTGTCAACTCAAATTGCAAATTATTGGATGAAGAATCCTAAGAAATTTATTCTCTCGGAAAATTTGTTAAAGATAAAAATTGTGGAATATTAAATTAATATAGATATGATTACAAAAGATAAAGTTCAGTCTCAATTAATTGATTTCTTGTGCTGTCAATTTATGGTGGAAGAATCTGATATTGAATTGGAAGAGTCACTTGTTGACACAGGGATTATAGACTCAATGGGCCTTATTGAGATTGCTTCCTTTATTGAGGAAGAATTTTCATTTAAGGTTACTGAAGAAATGATGAATCGGGCTAATTTTGGTTCTGTTTTTAAAATTGTAGATTTTGTCGTTCTTAATTATAATGGCAAGACATCTCTTGCCTGATTATTTGTCTTTATAATATAAATGATAACTAAAGATGAGATAAATAAGTACTGTTTGAAAATTTTCTTCAAATAAAATATGTATTACCCAATATCTAATATTCAAAAGCAATTTTATATCAATAACATGATGTATCCTAAGGATACATCCTATTTGATCCCATCTTTATTTAAGGTAAAGGGCAAGGTTCATGTTGATTTACTGGAAAAATCCATCAATACTATTATTGGCAGATATGATATTTTAAGATCGTTTTATGTTCGTGAAGGAAACCAAATTTTACAATCTTTCGTTGATGAGAATGATGCCAAAATTAAAGTTGCACAAGTTTTTATACCAGGCATTTATGATGGAGTCGAATTTTTAGGTCTCAAAGAGGAAATTCACCAATTGTTTGCTCTAGATAAGTGGCCATTGTTCAGAATTAAATTGTTTTCGTTTAAGAACGATATTTCGATACTGGCTATAACTTTTCATCATATAATAATTGATCTTCATTCAAAAAAAATATTTGGTAAGGAACTATCTTCCTATTATAATCAGTTTTTAAAGAATATTGATCTTAATGTTGAGGAAGTAGCTAATTCTTATACGGAATTTGTGAGTTGGGAAAACGAAAAACTATGTACTCAGGATGCTGACCGAATGATTGGTTTTTGGAAAAAACACTTGGTAGGAGCGGACTTGGTACTTGACTTACCTACGGATCATAAACGACCGTCGCTTAGCTCTAAAAAAGGGAAAAGAATTTATTTTACATTGGATAAGTTAAAAACTGAAAGTGTAAAAAAAATTGGAATGAAAATTTCGATTGATCCATTCGTGATTCTGTTGAGCGCTTATGCATTGCTCTGTAGTAGATTAAGTAATCAGGATCATGTTATTGTAGGAGTTCCCGTAACCAACAGAAGAAAACCTGATTTTAAGAATATTTTTGGTCCTTTTCTTAATATTGTTCCTATTCATGTTGATTTTTCATCAATAAATGACGAAAATGATCTATTAAAGCAAGTAAGAATAAGTTTATTGCAAGCCCATAGAAATCAGGAAATTCCCTTTTTATTTTTGTTGGAAAATATAGAATTCCAAAAAAGTTTTTCACGTAATCCTATATTTCAAATAGGATTTACTAGTGAGCCGCCAATGGAAGTGAATTTTGACGGTCTAAGTATTTCTCCTTTGGTGATTGAGAAACTAGGCTCACAACTTGATTTGTTTTTCACTTTTTGGGAAAGGGGAGGTGAAATACATGTTTTTTTAGAATATTCATCGGACCTTTTTAATGATTCCACCATACGTAAATGGATAGAAAATTATAAGGAGATAGTTACAGAGCTAGTATCCAGTTGAAGGTAGACTGCTATTCCTAATAATTAAGAAATTAATCTACATTCATATTAAAGTATTGGCTTATAATTAAGCTTTTCACCATCCTTATGGAACTATTTATCTAGATTGCTCATACGTTAATAATATAGCATCTTTTTATCGTTGTATGTTCTAAATTTAGAACTAGAGATTGTTATGAAGATTATGTTCAATTATTAATCGTTTTAATTTTTCATCGAAGCTTTATCCATTTATATATCTGTTAGTTTATTATGTACTATATTAATCTAACTCTGATAATCTATTCAATTTATTAAAATCATGAAAAGTAAAATATGGTTGTCCTCCCCTCATATGGGAGGGAGTGAGTTAAAATATGTCCAAGAGGCATATGATACCAATTGGGTAGCTCCATTAGGTCCAAATGTTAATGAGTTTGAAAATACATTAGCTAAATACATAAATACGAGTCAAGTTTCTGCTCTTAGCTCAGGCACAGCTGCTATACATTTGGCATTAATTTTATTAGGGGTTAAAGAAGGTGATGAGGTGATTGTTCAAAGTTTTACTTTTTCAGCTACAGTAAATCCAATACGATATTTAGGCGCCAGTCCGGTATTTGTCGATTCTGAGGAAGATACATGGAATATGTGCCCAATTGCTCTTCATAAGGCAATTAAAGACCGGATTAAAAAAGGGAAGAAACCTAAAGCGATCATACCCGTTCATTTATATGGCATGCCTGCTAAAATGGAAGAGATTAGAGCCCTTGGAAAAATGTATTCAATACCTATTGTAGAAGATGCTGCAGAGTCGTTAGGTTCTTCATTAAAGGGGAAAAAAATGGGTAGTTGGGGACAGTTTGGCATTCTTTCATTTAATGGGAATAAAATAATTACCACTTCTGGCGGAGGAGCTTTGCTATCTGATGATAAAATAATGATTGAGCAATCAAGATTTCTGGCCACACAAGCTAGAGATGATGCACCTCATTATCAACATAGCCATATTGGTTACAACTATCGTATGAGTAATATCGTTGCTGGTATTGGCAGGGGACAGATGGAGGTTCTTGATGATCGGATTAGTCGTAGACGCGAAATAAATAGTTGGTACAAAGAGCTATTGAAAGATAAACCAGGAATTTATTTTCAGACCGAACCATCTAACGATTATTTTTCAAATTTTTGGCTGACGGCTATTATTATAGATCCTAAAGAATCAAAGGGACTTACCCGAGAGATCGTACGTTTGAAATTGGCTGAAGAAAATATTGAATCTCGTCCCTTATGGAAACCCATGCATCTTCAACCTGTTTTTAATGATTTTTCCTTTTATGATAATGGAGTTTCTGAGCGTTTATTTGAGAATGGTTTGTGTTTGCCATCTGGCAGTAATCTAACTCAAGATGAAATGAAACGAATTTCTACCTGTTTATCGAGTCTATTTTCCGAGTAGACTTTTCTTGATTTTCAAGAACTTATATTTTATTATATCTCCCTCTCATATCTGTTTTTTATTTATCAACCTAAACACTCAAACAGATTCGTTTAAATAGATATTTACAACCTGAACAAACTATTTTATTATGAGGACTAAATTATTATCATTGTTAGGACGAAGGATACTTTCTCCTTGGTGGATTTTTTTAATAGATATATTATTGACCTCAATTGCTTTCTTACTGGCATATGTGCTCCGGCTGAACTATCACCTACCTGAAGTGAGTGCTTCGGTATTGATAGAGTTAGGTGTATGGAGTATTGCAACTTATTCGTTTTGTTTTTTAATAACTAAATCCTATAGAGGAGTAATTCGACATACCGACTTAGGAGAATTATCTCGTTTATTGTATTCTAATTTAATGGCGATTTCTCTGCTGTTTGTTCTTGATTACTTAAATTCAGAATATGGATTTGGTAGGATAGATATGCCGGATATGGTGATTGTTTTGCAATTTGTTTTCACCTTCTTTTTTTTAGCAGGATTTCGAATGCTCGTAAGAGATGTATATTCTTTTCTTTTACGGGTTGAAAAACCTAAACATGTAATGATTTATGGTGCAGGTGAATTGGGACTTACGGCTTATGATATCCTTTCTAAAAATCACAATGAAAATTATAAAATTGTTGGTTTTATTGATGATGATAGAAGTAAATGGTCAACTCAATTGCGTGAAGCCCCAGTGGATAGTTATTCAAAAGGATTAGCTTTTGGATTGAAAAAAGGGGTGAAAATTTTGGTTTTAGCCATATCAAAATTGAAAAAGGAAAAAATTCGTGAAATAACTGATTTTTGTTTAGAAAACAATTGGGAGATAAAGATTTTGCCAACAGTAGACGATATGTTGCAGGGTAAGGTTGCAGAAAAATCGGTAAGAGATATAAAGATTGAAGATATTTTAGGAAGAGATCCAATTCAACTAAATTTGGATCTAATTAGTGAAACATTTAGGGGTAAGATAGTAATGGTTTCGGGTGCTGCTGGCTCTATAGGCTCTGAAATTGTTCGTCAGTTGTTACGATTTCCAATTGGAAAACTGGTTCTTTTAGATCAAGCAGAGTCTGCCTTGTATGATTTACAGCAGGAAATAAAATCAAAGCATGGTGTTTTAGATAATGAATTAATTGTAACTGATATTTCAAATCCAGCTCGTATGAGAACTCTTTTTGAGAATCATCGGCCACATATCGTATTTAATGCTGCAGCTTATAAACATGTTCCATTGATGGAAGAGAATCCTTATGAGGCTGTTCGTGTAAATGTGGGTGGAACTCGTAATTTAGCTGATTTATCAGTAGAGTTTGGTGTTGAGAAATTTGTAATGATTTCTACGGATAAGGCTGTTAATCCTACTAATGTGATGGGGGCTTCAAAACGGATATGTGAAATATATATTCAGTCTTTAGCACAAATAGCAAGCAATAAAACTTCTTTTATCACTACGCGTTTTGGGAATGTATTGGGATCGAATGGTTCGGTAGTTCCTTTATTTAAAAAGCAAATTGAGCAGGGAGGTCCGGTTAAAGTAACACATCCTGATATAACCCGATATTTTATGACCATTCCGGAAGCTTGTCAGTTGGTTTTGGAAGCCGGAGCAATGGGAAAAGGAGGAGAGATTTTTGTTTTTGACATGGGTGAATCAGTGAAGATAGCTGATTTGGCGAAAAAAATGATTCATTTGGCTGGCTTGAAGGTGGATGAGGACATTAAAATAGAGTATACAGGACTTCGTCCAGGAGAAAAATTGTATGAAGAATTGCTAGCAACAAGTGAAAACACCTTGCCTACCTATAATGAAAAAATACTGATTGGGAAAGTGCGTTCGTACAATTACGATGAAGTGAATTTTTCTATTTCTCTTTTACTGGAATCGTTGGATTGTGAGGATGAAATGATGATTGTTGCTCGCATGAAAGAATTGGTTCCTGAGTTTTTATCTGAAAACTCAAAATATGAATCATTAGATAATTTGAGGGAGGAGGTAGAATTGCATTTGATAAAATTTGGAAATAAAGCAAGGCGTAAAGAGCTTTTTACGATGTCAGTTCTTCCAAGAGATATTAATAAAACAAAAATGACTTTTAATAAAGCAAAGAAGCTTAAATCAAAACTGAAGAATTAAATTATATTTTGTATTCTTTTGATTATTAATTGATTTAATAAGATAGAGAAAAATATTGATTTATAATGCCTTAACTTTTAACTAGGAATAAGATGTGAACTATTGGAAATGTCTTGGATAATAAAAAATAATGCGATAAATATTTTTATTAATCAAATAGTTGAATGAAGGATATAGTCGAATGTTGACTATAATTTGGTTGATTACATTTGGTTCTGTTCTGATTGTAGCGATTAAACGTTTTGAACTTTTTTGTTTGAGAGAGAGTTAATTAACTTCTAAACTTTTCTTCTTGCAGGCTTATATTGCATCAATTTTCTCGGAATTTGACTTATTTGCGATGAGTTAATTGAAAAAAAATAACATGGAAAATGCCTCTTTGAATTTATTTCGAAGAGGCATTTTTTTATTATAGAACTTTTAAAATTCATAAGCCTTACTTGTCATTTATCGTGTAGAAATAATCCACAGGTTCTGAGGTAATGATCTACATTTTATTAGATGCAATCATATAGTAAAAAAATAAAGACACAAAGAGTAAAATATCTAAAGTCCCCTAAAAGATTGATGTTTGTTTAAAAATCTTTTTTTGAGAAGTAATTTTATAGGATAATGGAATGGTAGTTGTTTAAGAAAGTAGCAACATTAAAACGGGAATCAGAATTGGTTCTCTTTTTGTTTGGTTTAAAAGGAATGGAATGAAAATTTAGTCGTTATATATTGTTGTTTTGTCATACGAATATATATATTAATGTAAAAAAAAATAAAACTTTTTACTTTATTCTACGTCTAAAGCTTTACATGGAATTTATAAAATGTTTCTTGTTTTTAATGTGATTATTCCTTGTATAAAACAGCAGTGAATGGCTAAGCTCTCTGAATTCTATTTTTTGATTTTAAATAAAAAACTAGAAATGAACAAAAATGTTTTGGTGGGAAGTTACATTGATTGTAACAAATATTGTATTTGTGTATTTTATTAAATTTTAATTATGAAGAATCTT
>NZ_JBFHJW010000095.1:0-10129 GCF_041595635.1 Labilibaculum sp. | reverse complement strand
ATTCCAATGATTCAGGAAGCCATGGCGATTTCTGAGGATGGATTCAAAATTATTGCTTCTCCCTGGACTGCTTCTCCCTGGATGAAGGATAACAATTCCTATGTTGGAGGAAAATTATTGCCAAAATACTATGATACCTGGGCACTGTTTTTCTCAAAATATCTTGATGCTTATAAGGCGGAAGGAATTAACATCTGGGGCTTAACTATCGAAAATGAGCCATTGGGAAATGGAAACAATTGGGATAGTATGCATTTTACTGCCGAGGAAATGGTGGAATTTGTAAGCAAGCACATGGGACCCAAGTTGGAGGCCGACGGACAGGATGTTAAGATTTTAGGTTACGACCAAAACAGAGATGAGCTGAAAGAATGGGCAGATGTAATGTATAAAGATGAAGAGTCTTCGAAATATTTCGATGGAATGGCCATTCATTGGTATGCAAGTACCTACGATTATATGCCTGAGACTTTGCAATATACCCACAAGAAAGCACCCAATAAATTAATGATTCAGTCGGAAGCCTGTGTTGACTCAGAAATTCCTCATTGGAATGATGATGCCTGGTACTGGTCGAAAGAAGGTACTGATTGGGGATGGGATTGGGCTCCTGAAGAGCAAAAATATCTTCACCCAAAATATGTTCCCGTATATCGTTATGCAAGAGATATTATTGGCTGCCTAAACAATTGGGTTGACGGTTGGGTTGATTGGAATATGGTTTTAGATCGTCAGGGGGGTCCTAACTGGTTTAAGAACTGGTGTGTTGCTCCGGTAATTGTCGATCCTGATAAAGACGAGGTTTACTTCACCCCCTTGTATTATACCATGGCGCATTTTAGTAAATTCATCAGACCGGGTGCCGTGCGTATCGGTTTCGAAAACCCGGATGACAGTTTAATGGTGACAGCGGCGCAAAATCCGGATGGAAGTATAGCTGTTGTTCTATTGAATATGAATGAAGAAACAAAAAATGTGAAGTTCAGTTTAGCCGATCGCAGTGTCGATATTCAAATTAACGCTCAGGCAATTCAAACGCTTGTAATTCCTCAATAAACTTATTAGCTCTTCCTAAATTTTTAGGAAGAGCTTTGTATATTACAAGCTGCTTTAAAAATCATTCTATGATTAAAAATATTTTTTTCTTCTTGCTGATATGCTTACTGTGTGTGCAATGCCAATCGGAGCAGAGCAGTGTGGTAAGTGTAAAGGAAAGGTCTATTTTGGTGGATGATTCCATATATACCATAAAGGGAATCTGTTATCATCCTGTGCCAATAGGCAGTGTTAACGAGCGCAGCTTCGAAAAGCTATCCGAAGACCTGTCTCTCATGCGGGAGGCAGGAATCAATACCATTAGAGTCTATTCTCCCATTGAAGAGGAAGCGGTTCTCGATGAGATTGCGGCGGCCGGACTGAAGGTGATTATTGGTTTCGGATACAATCAGGAGGGACATTACGATATTCATTCTGGTTCTTTTATCGATTACGTTCAGAAATATAAAAATCATAAAGCCATTCTGTTTTGGGAGCTGGGCAATGAGTACAACTATCATCCCGAATGGTTTGGTGGCGATCTTAAAAACTGGTATCGGGCTATGAATCAGGCAGCGGAAAAAATTCATCAGCAGGATGCAAACCATCCTGTTGCTACCGCTCATGGCGAATTGCCCGATTCATTGGCTTTGGCAACTTGTCCGAATGTTGATATTTGGGGCATGAATGTTTACCGATGGGACAATCCGGAGACAATTTTTGCTCAGTGGAGTGCCATTAGCAACAAGCCCATGTATCTTTCCGAAGCGGGAGCTGATAGCTACATGAGCATTGCCAAAGATGGATATGCTCAGGGTGTGAATGAGTTAGCGCAAGCCGATGCGACTCGAAAAATAGCAGAAACTACTTTGAATAATCGGGACATTTGTTCTGGTCTTGCCATTTTTGCTTTTGTAGATGAATTGTGGAAAGCAGGAGGTAAGGATACTCAGGATACAGGTGGTTGGGCACCCAACAGCAGCGGTGTGCCCTACGATGGAGCACCCAATGAAGAGTATTGGGGAATTGTAGATATCAATCGGAATAAAAAACAAGCTTTTTATGTTCTGAAGGATATTTTTACCAGAAAAAGAAATATGACACATATATTAAAGAACAAGAACATAGAATTGCACATCGATTTGCCTTCGGAAAACTATCAGTTTTCCCGTTTCGACTGGACAGGGAAAATTGCGATGGTGAAATACAAAGACATTCGTGTAACAGGAGTAGAACGTACCGATTCTGTAGATCAGAATAAGTTTGGAAGGGGTTTGTACAACGAATTTGGAATTGAGAGACCCATCGACTTCGACGAAACAGAGCGGGAGGATTATTTTCATAAAATTGGAGTAGGCTCCCTAAAAAAATCGGAAGACGAGTATCGTTTTAGTCACGAATACGAAATTCAACCTGCTGAATTCGACTTTAGGAGCAGCGATAATAAAGTGTGCATTACCTGTAAATCGCAAAAGCGAAATGGCTATGCTTATGAGCTGAAAAAGGAAATTGAATTGTTCGACGATCATTTTGTCGTTAACTATCATTTCCGTAATACAGGCAGTAAAACAATCTCTACCGACGAATACGTTCATAATTTTCTGGCTATCAACGAGGATTTAATTGGGAGTCAGTATCTCTTAAAATTTCCTTTTGAGATTCAGGCAGGAGTTGTGGGAGCCATTGTGAATCCGGAAGACAAAGTGCTGGTTGGAAAAAATGAGATTACTTTTAGGGGCACACCAAACGAACAATTCTTTTATAGCCATTTAGCCGGGAACAGGGAAGTAGCTGCAAGCTGGGAGTTGATCAACACAAAAAGTAAAATAGGCATTCGCGAAACAGATAGTTTTACCACAGCAAAAGTAAACCTGTGGGGATGGACACATGTGGTGAGTCCTGAATTGTTTTTTGAGCTGAATGCGAAACCTGGTGAGCTTGTGGAATGGACGAGAACCTACGAGTTATTCGGCATTGACTGATAAAGGGATAGATAAAAAAAGAATTACAGACATACTAATTAGAAAGGCTATTTAGTTTCAGCGAACAGCTTCCAGAAAAAGATATTCCGACTGCTGATAGCTACGAATTAGAATTCCTTTAAAGAACATATAGATATAAAAATGAAAGACATAGAATCAAAACTATCATTAAAAGAAAAAGTTGGCTATAGTTTAGGGGATACGGCCTCCCATTTTGTATGGGATATGGTTGGCTTTTGGATTTTGATTTTTTACACCGATACTTTTGGAATTTCGGCTGCTGCAGCAGGTACTATCATGCTGATTGCTCGTTTTTGGGATATGATAAGTGATCCAATTATGGGAATTATTGCAGACCGAACAAATACGCGTTGGGGAAAATTCAGACCCTACATTTTATGGATGGCTCTTCCATATAGCGTATTGGCTGTACTCACCTTTACCACTCCCGATTTAGGACCAACAGGAAAAGTTATTTATGCTGGTGTTACCTATATTTTATTAATGTCGGTATTTACGGCTATTAATCTGCCATATTCTTCATTGGGAGCTGTAATGACTTCTGATTCTTATGAGCGTGCAGGATTGAATTCTTATCGATTTATTTTTGCCTTTATTGGACAATTTATTGTTTCAGGCACAGCACTTTCATTGGCTTTGTATTTTGGTGGTGGCGATAATGCTAAGGGATATCAATACACTTTAATTCTGTTTTCCATTGTCAGTTTCATTTTGTTCATGATTACCTTTAAAACCACTAAGGAGAGGGTTCAACCTCCCAAAGAACAAAAAGAAAACTTAAAAGAAGATTTCAAGAATTTGTTTAAAAATAAACCTTGGGTAATTCTATTTTTTGTCGGCATCATTTCTTTTATCATGTTTGCCATGCAAAATTTGTCTATTGCCTACTATTTTAAATACTATATAGGAAATGAAGAAAATGTACAGTTGTTCAATGTAATTGGGACGGTAGCACTTATTGTAGCGATTCCTTTCTCGAAACCATTGGCAAAACGATTCGGGAAACGAAACGTGTTTTTGGCTAGCTCATTGCTTTCCGGATTTTTCTTCATCTGCCTATATCTACCTGGTAATAATAATCTTACCATGATATATACCTTTAATATTTTGGCAAAAATGGCCTATGCGCCCGCAGTTCCTTTACTATGGACAATGCTTGCCGATACAGCAGATTATTCCGAGTGGAAAACCGGACGTAGATCAACCGGATTGGTATTCTCGGCCGCTACCTTTGCACAAAAAGCAGGTTGGGGTATTGGAGGAGCATTGGCAGGTTGGATGCTCGCCATCTTTGAATTTGCACCCAATGTTGAGCAAACAGATACAGCTATTACAGGAATAAAATTGATGATATCAGTGATTCCAGGAATTCTATACATGTCTTGTGCAATCCTTCTGTTTTTCTATACCATCGATCATGATACCTGTGTGGTGATGAAAGCCGATTTGGATGAGAGAAGATTGGCTGAAGTCACAGAATAAAAGATTTTATGTAGTGCAAGGAAAGTTAGTTATATCCTTTATTTTAGTTTGGTAAAGATCATCTCTTCAGTGAGATGATCTTTTTTTTCTTACTTGTTTTATTGGAAAAACAAGGGGGATTTTTCCCTTGCCGATTTTTCAAAAGTAGTCTGCTAATGCAGGATGAAAAATAGATTTCTTACTTTGAGCTTGAGACTTGTAACTTACTTATCAAACTGCTTAGCCTCTTCCCAAATTTCATCCATTTCCTCCAGGTTCATGTCTTTTAAATTTTGACCTAGCTTCATGGTTTTGCTTTCCAGGTAGTTGAATCGTTTGGTGAATTTTTGGTTGGTGCGTTCCAGAGCGTTTTCCGGATTTACGCCATACAAACGAGCCGCATTGATTAAGGAGAAGAACAGATCGCCAAATTCAGCTTCCATTTTATCAGGATCGCCATTGATGATCTCTTCCTGAACTTCCATCATTTCTTCCTTCACCTTTTCCCAGACCTGTTCTTTTTCGTCCCAGTCGAAACCCACGCCGCGAACCTTATCCTGAATGCGATTGGCTTTTACCATGGCTGGCAGGGAGCGGGGAACGCCTTCGAGAACGGTTTTGTTGCCATTCTTTTCTTTCAGCTTCAGCTTTTCCCAGTTTTCTTCCACCTCTTCGGCGTTGGCTACTTGGGTGTTGCTAAAAATATGAGGATGACGATAGATGAGCTTTTCGCTGATGCCATCGCAGACATCGGCAATATCGAAATCGCCTGTTTCGGAACCAATTTTGGCGTAGAAAACAATGTGCAGGAGAACATCGCCCAATTCTTTTTTAATTTCTTCTTTTTCGCCTTTTAAAATCGAATCGGCCAATTCGTAAGTTTCTTCAATGGTAAGTGTTCGCAGGCTTTCAAAGGTCTGCTTCTTATCCCAGGGACAGCCTACACGAAGCTCATCCATAATATTTAGTAAGCGCTCAAAGGCTTTTAATTTTCTATCCATTTGTTGTGCATTTGATATTCGAAGATCAAATTTACGAAAGAATTTGGGAGTTTGGACTTTTATTGGGATTTTGAATGCCAGGGAGGGAAAGCTTCTGCCTTTATCCCTGGCTATTCTTCTGCGAACACTAAAAAAGTACACATGTCAAAAGGAAGGTACTTTTTAGTATATGAAAGCTAAGTTCCCAACAAACGCCTTAGCTTTGATTGTGAAGAACCCTATGAATCGAGAGCTTCAAGTACGCTTTTGTGAGCGGTTAGGGGTGATACCCTTAGCTTACTCGACTAGCAAATCGTTTTTAAGCCCAAGTCCAGAGGGTTTTTCATTCGTATTACGAATTCCATAGTTATTGGATTCTTAAGCCAGAATTATTTAGGCAATAATTGTACCTTCTGTAAATTTATTGTTTTCCATTCTTTCTGATTTGGCTTTAGATGTATGCTATAATCACCTGCTTTATCAATAAGAACTTCCCCAACATTAACTGTTTTATAAGATTTGAATCCACCGGTTGCAAGTAGTTTGGTCTGGATTGTTCGACCTGCAATAATTAATTCTATGGAACTCTCTTCTTCTGAGGCTAGGTGCATCGAAATTGTATATGTGCCAGCTTTGTCAACAGAAAAATCCCAATCTACTGTAGCTTTATTATTTGACCATTGCTCAATACAATCCGCCTCTTTATTAAAAGTTACATGTGAACCTATCACATTATTGATAATCGACTTTTGCGCTGGTAATACGATGCTTCCATCCTTATTTTGTTTAATATTGTCAGCATCGCTTACTAATGGTGTGCCTGTAATTTTTAATACAACAACTGAACTGATTGAATCTGGAGCATCGCCTAACAAGGATATTGTAGTGCCTTGCTCATCCGTTTTGGTTTTAAATTCTTTAGACTTGTCCACAAGCAAATTACAAGATTGAACTTTATTGGTTATAGGAATGAATATCTTTCCGCTCTTTGGCAATCAAAAATGTTAAGATAAAGTGTGGTGTTTTTTCCTTTTGTAAGTGTTGTAATACGTCCCCATGCAGGAGTGCGGCAAGGACTCGCACTTGTACCATAAATCGATTCACTGTTTTTCTCCATCCAGACTCCTATTTTCTTCAATCGTTCAACACTTGGTTCTGGAATTAAGCCTTCAGCTGTTGGTCCTACATTTAGAAGGAAGTTTCCGCCTTTACTGGCAATGTCAACCAGGTTTTGTAAAAGTGTTTCTGTAGACTTCCAGTTGTGATCGTAACTTTTATATCCCCATGTGTTGTTCATTGTCATGCATGATTCCCAATCGCCAGGAAGACCAGTACCTGGGATAAATTGTTCTGGAGTACTGATGTCACCTTCGTAGTCACCACCCAGTCTGTTGTTATGAATGATTCCTGGTGCTAATTTCAATAGGGGTAAGAATTGTTCTGCACGTTCTTTGTTCATTCCTCGTGGCGTATCCCACCATAATATTGCAGGTTGGTACTGGGTTAAAATTTCCTTTACCTGAGGCACTGCAATATCTTTTATGTAATCATCCATATCATGTTTCTGTGCAGGATCCCACTTGCCTTTCTTATCCTTGCCCCGAGCAGAACCTCCCTGATTCCAGTCCTGAGCTTGAGAATAATAAAGGCCTAGCTTGATGCCATGTTTTTTACATGCCTCAGCCAGGGGGGCAATTAAATCTTTTCCATAAGGAGAAGCATCCATAATATCCCATTCCGAAACTTTTGAGTCGAACAATGCAAAACCATCATGATGTTTCGAAGTAATTACAATATATTTCATTCCGGTTTCCTTAGCTAGTTTCACCCAGGCTTCCGGATCGTATTTCGTAGGATTAAATTCCTTAGCATATTGCTGATATGTGGCCATAGGTATGCTTCCGTCAGACATAATCCATTCACCATATTTACCAACTTTTTCACCCTCATAAATTCCTGCTGGTACAGCATAAACGCCCCAATGGATAAACATTCCAAACCGTGCTTCACGAAACCATTCCATACGTGCATCACGTTCAGCATCGGTTTCATTAGCATATGGGTCTATTGAGGGGATATCCTATTGAGAATAGACAGTACTCATCGTCAATAGGATGAAATAACAGCTTAGCATTAAGGTTTTCATAGTTTCCATTTTTTTATAACAAGAATTTATTTTCGTTTCTAATGTTTGCTAACATTCCAACAAAGGCCATATCGTCTATTTCTGTTATGCTTAAAAAAAACAGTTTTGATTGTCCGATGTTGGGGTGGTAATGAAGGCTTATTATATTTAGTATGTGAATCTACAAAACAATAATTCGTAAACAAAAAATACGCAATACTATTTTACAGAGCATTATAAGTAAGAGGAGTTTGACTTTGAGAGCTTTGATATTTAAAAGTTTCGCTTTTCTTATGATTATCTCACCTACCGCACGAACCCTTTCGTGTGGCTTTTGTCTTTTTACCGAAGAAGGCGATACAATTGAGCACTAGCGGAGCCATAGCTCTAGGGCGAAGCCCTCCTGAATAGCTTATTCTAAAATTATTTAATGAGTAAACCCGTACCTGGGGTGATGTGAAAGCCTCTCCCTGCCAGTGATTACCAGCGGGGAGAGGCTATTCGATTAGCGTTTTGTTATTATTCTATGCAGAACATATGAAATAAATCTCTTCGCTCAACTAATGTCATTGCATACTCTCCTGATTCAATATTATCAATCTGAATTAGATATGAATTTTCTCCATATTTTTTTGCACTAAATGGAATGTAATTAATATTTCCAGATTTTGAACCTCCAATAGCGTTATATGAGCCGATCTTTAGTGTTCTAATATTTTTTTTACGGTTACTAGATAATTTAAATATATTTAATATCGTACTAGGGTCAACTGAATTATTTGCGACTTTAACAATAAATTGTAGTTTGTTGTTATTGTTTAGCTTAACTGAAGACGAGCTCCCTTTAACTATGTTTTTTGATTTTGATTTTCCTGCCGCGAATCCAACTACAGGAACAAAACTTGCTGCATTTGCTCTCGTTGACGTAGAAATTGTTTGTTGTTCTAATTTAATTCCTTCTCCTATAGTGTCATTTACATACACTATTACACCAGTAAATTCTGATTCAGTTATATTAATTGTTTGTGAATAAGTAAAATTAATAAATAAGGTTAAACCAAAAATTAATAGAATTCTTTTCATAGTTTTGTTTTATTTTGAAATATTAATGTTAAGTATAGTTTGTTTCTAGTGTTTACATTTTAGTTGTTTATTTCAATTTTCAGCTAATTCTTGCAACAAAAATTAAGTTAGTTTAAGAGTTTAATCTTGCTAATTCTGAGAGATGTGGAGAATTACACATAACGACAGTCGTCTAAAAACTCATTAAAATGGCTCATCAATATCCATGATAATTTAGCTTTTGTTGTCATCAGAATCTAATTTTAATTTCACCGTGTTTTTTGTTAGATCTATATTATTGATATGCAATACATGCAGCTATAATCGCAATCAAAGGTGTCAATAATCCACTTAGTACATTTAGTAAATTCATTTTGTCAATATTTAAAATGCAATTGATCATATGTGAAGTTAATTGTCGAATTAAAGCTAATTCATAAATAAAATCCATTCCCACTTTTGTTTTTGGGGAGCGAGCCAAGTGATTTTCCCTGATGCAAGGAATGAATGCCAAAGGTAAACTTAATAATCGTTTTTTTTGCTTTTTTTGTGGTAAATGAGGGGAAGAAGCCTGGTAATTTTCTCGATGATGAGTAGCAAGCACAGGGCACAAAAAAACACTCCCAAAGGAGTGGTTTACAAATCAAAAAAAATAGTGTGTAGTAAGATTCTTCTGTTCCAGAAATTTGTCCGCTTTTTTGATTTGTTTTAGCAGAAGTAGTGTGTAAGTTAGGATTCTTCTACTAAGGTGTTGTCCGTTTTTTCGATTTATTTTCAATGAGCGTGTTATTGATTTCGATAAGCTTGTTGACTTTTAGGGAGAGTGTTTTGTAGGCTTCTTCACCATCAATCACCTCATTTGCTTCGAGGTATTTAATTACTTTTCGGTAGCTTTTGGGCTGATTTTGGGATCGTTTCAGGAGGAGGCAGATGGTTTTTGTCCTTTTGCTTGTGCTTTTCTGCTTTTTGCCGAAGGGGAACTGCCGTTCGGAAAAGCTTTTCACATTTAGGGCTTAAGTTTAAGTTTTTAATTTAAATTTGCAGCTTGTTTGGTCTAAAGGCTACTGCAGGCCGAAATGAATTTGTTTGTAATCAACATTTAGCTTGGTTTTGAATCATTTTTAACGGCGTTTATGAATATACATAAAATTAAAAATCTGCTCTTTTCTTTCGAGCAGGTTCCATCCTTTCTCTACCTTTTAAAATGGATTTTGATTTGCCTGCTTTTGGGAGCGATAGTGGGTAGTGTTTCTGCATTTTTCCTAACAAGTTTAGAGTGGGTAACCCATTGGCGGGAAGCTCATTTGTGGATTATTGCTCTGCTGCCGGTGGGTGGTTTTATCATCGGCTTGTCCTACCATTTGTACGGAAACAGTGTGGTGAAGGGGAACAATTTACTGCTGGAAGAATTTCATTCGCCTAAAAAAGTGATTCCTTTTCGGATGGCGCCCCTGGTGCTGTTT
>NZ_JBFHJW010000094.1:0-10160 GCF_041595635.1 Labilibaculum sp. | reverse complement strand
TATGACCGTATTGCAATAGGTTCATTGGAAGAAAAAAAGCGTGTGCATTTATCAATGTTTTTGAATATCGAGGTGCCATTTCCTCCATTAGAGGAGCAAATTGCAATAACTAAAATTCTAACCACAGCCGATAACGAAATAAAAACACAAGAAAGTTATTTAGTCCAACTGCAAGCACAGAAAAAAGGATTAATGCAGCAGTTGTTAACGGGGCAAAAACGGGTGTTTTAATACGAGGTAGTAACCTGAAAGAGTTCAAGTTGCAGTTTGGTCACCTTATGAATGAGGCGACCAAAATAAATGAGAGTATATCATAAAACGATTAATATTATGAGCAAAACATTCAATGTATATTGCGACGAAAGTACACATTTGGAAAATGATGGCATGCCTTTTTTTATGTTGGCATACATTAGTGTAGCTTACAATCAAATCAAAATTCATAAGGAAGCACTAAAGTCTATTCGTGCTCGCCATAAAGCCAAAGGTGAAATAAAATGGACAAAAACTTGTGAAGGAAATTATCATTATTATGCCGATTTGATCGACTATTTCTTTTCCAGCGATATCAATTTTAGGTCAATAATTGTTGATAAAAATCAAATTGATAAGGATCGTGATAATTTTGACTACAATGAGTTTTATTTTAAAATGTACTATCAGCTCATTCATCACAAAACGAGCTTAGAGTACAACTACAACATTTATTTGGACATAAAAGATACGAGAAGCCACAAAAAACTGGCAAAACTTAAAGATATTCTAAAGTGGAATACCTCCATCCGAAACTTTCAATTTATTCGTTCTCATGAGAGTTCTTTTATGCAATTGGCCGATCTGATTATGGGGGCGATTAATTATAAATTAAGAGGCGAGAATAAAGTTACTGCAAAAAATAAACTCATTGAAAAAATTGAATCTCATTGTAAACGGCCAATTACAAAATCAACACCCAAAAATGATGGGAAATTCAACCTTTTCTTTATTGATCTTAAATAATAGCAGTTATGCCGCTAAATAAATTAAAAAAATATCCTCAGCTGCTAGAGCTTGCTCATTTTAATGAGTACGAAAGACGTGTTTCTTTAATGGAGATTTTTAGAAGGGATATTGAGGATAATGAAACCTTTGCCTTTAGAAATAAAAAAGTTCGTCCTACAAAAAAAGAGGGTGAACCTTCAATGCAAACATTATTTCATCATCTTACCACCAGAAACGATGAAGACGAAAAAGGAAGAAAACTTAAATCACGTTCTTTCGAAATGCATCGCTCTCTTCGTTTGCATTGGATTAAGTATCATATTGAAGAGATGAAAAAAGAAAATGTTCAAATCTTTAGCTATGAGGATAGAGATCAGGTGAATAGAAAAGATGTGATTCGAACATATATTTTCGATAAAAATGAAAATTATGTGATTGTTTTGGAACCTCAAAGAAGTAAAACAGATTATTACCTACTCACCGCATACTACATAAACGAGAAAAAAGGGCAAAAACAAATGAAACAGAAGTATAAAAATAAATTGGATGAAGTGTATTAAAACGCAAAGCTCGGTACATGTCTTGATGTATCGAGCTTCGAAGCTCCTTTATCCTATTCTGGAATAATGAACACCACAAACATCGGGAATATTTACTGATTTACCAAAGTTATTAACAGAAAACGTCCTTTCAATTAACAGAATTATAAGGCATATTATTATGAAAACACCCTCATTCTTAGAAGACCACATATCACAAATACCTGCACTTCAATTGCTTATCAACATGGGTTACCAGTATATCACTCCTGCACAAGCTATGGATTGGCGTAAGGGTAAAAACTCAGTAGTATTGTTCGAAGAGGTTTTGTTTAATCAGCTTCAAAAGATTAATAGTTTTACACGAAGAGGGAAAAAGTACGAGTTCTCCGATGCCAATATCAGCTCCGCCGTTTTGGCGCTTAAGGAATTACCCATTCACGAAGGTGTAATGAATGCCAATGCAGCCTTTTACGATTTAATCACTTTGGGTAAGGCGTTTGAGCAAAGCATCGATGGCGATAAAAAAAGTCACTCCCTACAATACATCGACTGGCAAAATCCTAAAAATAATATTTTTCACGTTACCGAGGAATACAGCGTAATGCGTGATGGCAGAGCAGATACCTACCGCCCCGATTTAGTATTGTTTGTAAATGGTATCCCTACTTGCATTGTGGAGTGTAAAAGTCCTTCCTTAGGGGGAACAAAATCACCTGTAGAATTAGCCATTGAGCAGCACACCCGTAATTTTAGTAAAGAGGGCATTCGCTCGCTTTATGTCTATTCTAATTTATTAGTAAGCATTGCCACCAACGACGGTAGTTATGCTACCACAGGTACAAGCAAGGAGTTTTGGTCAAAATGGAAAGAACAATTTCCGAGCAAAGAGTCAGAAACAAGATATTGGAGTTCTATTATCGAATTGAAAAATAAACCATTATGCAAGGCAGATAAAGACAAGCTCTTTTCCGATCGGTTTAAATATGTGCGAAACTACTTTGATAGCTTAGAACAAGAAGAACGACCATTGACAAAACAAGACGAATTGCTCTTTAGTTTGTGCGCTCCACTTCGCATGCTCGACCTTATTCGTAATTTTACTTTGTATGATGATGGCATAAAAAAAATAGCTCGTTATCAACAGTATTTTGCCGTAAACGAAACCATAAAAAGGGTTTCCCGCTTCAACAATGTAGGAAAACGAAAAGGAGGTGTTATATGGCATACACAAGGGAGTGGCAAGTCCTTAACAATGGTCATGCTGGCACAGCTTTTAGCTTCAAATAAAAATATTCGTAATCCTAAAATTTTACTGGTTACCGACCGTATCGATTTGGACGACCAAATATCCAATACCTTTAAAAAATGTCACAAAGAAGTACGACAAGCCAAAACAGGGACTCATTTAGCTGAATTGATAAATGATAAGGACGATGCCATTATTACAACCATTATTAACAAATTCGAAGCCGCAGTAAAGCAAAGCAAAAAGCCCTTTACTTCGCCAGATATATTTGTACTCATCGACGAAGGACACCGAACTCAGTATGGTAGCTTTAGTGTAAGCATGCAAAGGGTATTTCCCAATGCTTGTTTTTTGGCCTTTACAGGTACGCCTTTAATGAAAAAGGAGAAGAACACGGCTAACAAATTTGGTGGCTACATTGGAAAACCATATACGGTAACCGATGCTGTTGAAGATGGAGCTGTGGTGCCTTTATTGTACGAAGGTCGACACAACCTGATGGAACTAAACGAAAAGCCATTAAATACTTTTTTCGATAAAATATCAGAACCACTTAGCGATTATGGTAAAGCAGCCTTAAAACGCAAATTCAATACCGTTAATGAGTTAAACAAAGCTGAGCAAATTATCTATGCTCGAGCTTGGGATATCAGCGAACACTATACCGATTTTTTTCAATCCAATAGTGATACCTATAAGCCAAAAGCACAACTGGTTGCACCTTCAATAAAAACAGCTTTATTATACAAACATTATCTCGATGAGATTGGGAAAATATCTTCATCGGTAGTGGTAACACGTTCCGACCAACGCGAAGGAACAGAGGATTCCTTCTATAATGAGAATGAAGAAAAACAACGGGAAGATGCCTATTTCAATGCCATGGAAGACAAATATGGCGATCTGAAAAACTTCGAGAAAAGCATCATCAATCAGTTTAAAAAACGAGATGAACCCGAAATATTAATCGTAGTGGCTAAACTTCTTACAGGTTTTGATGCACCAAACAATACCGTATTGTATTTGTGTCGTAGTCTTAAAGAACATACTTTGCTACAAGCTATAGCAAGAGTAAATAGAGTTTATCCAGGAAAAGATTACGGCTATATTGTTGACTATTACGGCAACCTCGAAAATCTCGATAATGCCTTAGAGACCTATTCAGGATTTGAAGGTTTTGACAAAGAAGATTTAGAGGGTACTTTTACGAATATCAACGAAGAAATTAAAAAACTTCCTCAGGCACATGCCGAGCTTTGGGATATATTCAAAAGTCTACAAGGTAAAAATGTAGAGCCAACAGCATACGAAGAATTGCTTTCTGCAGAAGATCTTAGAAATAAGTTCTACGAAAAACTTACTGTTTTTGCCCGCATGCTTAAATTGGCATTATCATCGGTCGATTTTGTAAACAATACCAGTGAAGAAAAAATAGTAGGTTTTAAGAATGACGCCAAGTTCTTTTTAAAACTTCGGGTTGATGTAAAACGTCGTTACAACGATGATGTATCCTACAAAGAGTTTGAACCACAAATTCAGAAGCTAATCAACAAACATCTTTCAACCAATGGAGAGATTTTAAAAATTACCGATTTAGTAGATATTTTTAATAAAGAAGAAAGAGAAGCTGAAGTCGGAAAAATTGTAGGAAAAGCAGCTCAAGCCGACCACATTGCTAGCCGAACTATAAAGGCCATCAATGTGAAAATGCAAGAAGACCCGATTTACTATACCAAGTTTGCAGATCTAATCAAACAAACCATAGCAGATTATTATCAGAAACGAATTGATGAAGCTGAATTTCTAAAAAGAAGTAAACAACACGAAAAAGACTTTCTTGAAGGCAATAGGGAGGATGCACCCAAAGAATTGGCTGATAACGAAGTGGCTTTAGCTTTCTATAACTATAGCAAATCGGTTTACAAATCGGTTGAACTTTTAAAAACCTCTTTCCATATCGAAATGGGCCTAGTGATTGATCAAGCAGTTAAAAATCACATTTATCTTAACGATAAAAAAATTGTGGATTGGCAGAAGAATGTAGATATCACTGGCAAAATAAATATAGATGCAAGCGATGCTATTTACAACCTATTGCAAAAATACGATGTAGATACCAACTGGGACGATATAGACCTCTTAATTGAAGAATGCTTAAAAATTGCAATTCATAAATACAGGTAATTATGGACAAGTGGATATCAATTATACAAACTTTAATAATAGGTGGTACTGGCGTTTGGGCTACAATATGGTTTTCTAGATCCAATAAAAAACGTGAAGATGACAAAATATTGAAGGAACTTTTTACAGAATTTAATCATAGGTATGATAAACTGAACGATCATTTGTCTGAAATAGTTGAATCTGATAAGGCTATAAAATTAAAAGATCAACTCAGTAAAGATCAAAAAGCAGTAATTATTGATTTTTTTAATCTATGTGCGGAAGAATTTTTTTGGCATAAACGTGGTCGTATCGATCATATAATATGGCAAAGTTGGCACGCAGGGATGAACTACTGGTACAATCATCATAATCCAATAGTTCGCGAGCTGTGGGCTGAAGAATGTGAAAGTGAAAATGGGAAGGTGAGTTATTATATTGAAAATGAAGAAGAATTCTTTAAAAGAAGATAGAATGGGCGAGGAGAGGATTGAATATGGATCAACGATTATTGAATTTAATCTAGAATTTGCAAAACGTAAATCGCTAGGGATAAAAGTGTATCCCGATAAAACAGTAAAAGTAATAGCACCACTAGATACCGATTTAGATAATATTAAGCAAAAAGTAAAAACGAAAGCAGCATGGATTATTAGACAACAAGATTTCTTTTTGTCCTTTCATCCAATAACACCACCACGTAAGTTTGTAAGTGGTGAAACGCATCGATACTTGGGCAAACAGTACCGTTTAAAATTATGCGAAGCACAAAAAGAAGGTGTTAAATTACATGCAGGTAATATATCAGTTTATTGCAAGGATAAGAACAATAAGCCGAGAATTGAAAATTTATTAAAAGCTTGGTTTAAGGATAAAGCAGAGCAGCATTTTAACAAGTTATTTCTAGAGCTTATCCCACTTGCAAAAACTTTCTATGAGGGGATGCCAATTCTTAAATACAGATGGATGGATAAACGTTGGGGCAGTTGTGATAAAAACGGTACAATTCATCTCAACCTGGAATTAATTAAAGCTCCCAAAAAATGCATCGAGTATGTAATTATTCATGAGTTGTGTCATCTGGCTCATCTCAATCACAGTGCTGCATTTTATCAATTATTAGATAGATTATCTCCCAATTGGAGAAGTATTAAAGATGAGTTAGAAAGATTAATGGTCTAAAAAAACATCTAGCTTCCGCAGACTTTAAGTAGTTATAAACGGAATAAAAGACATAGAGGTAATATTAGTTAGATACCAATAAATAAACATCACACGTATTTTTAAATGGCATACCCAATAGATAAAAAGTTAGTAGTAGGAATTGCATCAAGTGCATTGTTTGACTTAACAGAATCAGATAATGTATTTAAATCAATGGGAGAAGAAGCGTATAGGCAATTTCAGGAGGATAATATTGATAAGGTTCTGGAGAAAGGTGTTGCTTTTCCATTTATTAGACGACTTCTCGGTTTGAATGATGCATTCCCGGAAAGACAGCCGATTGAAGTTGTTTTATTATCTAAAAATTCACCAGAAACAGGTTTAAGGGTTTTTCATTCAATACAACATTATAATTTAAATATTACAAGAGCCGCCTTCTTTAATGGAAAATCTCCTTTTGAATATATTGAAGCATTTAACGCATCCTTATTTTTATCAGCCAGTCATGAAGATGTCTTGCAAGCAATACATGTAGGTTTTCCTGCAGGTCAAGTTTTAGATACTATAATTGAAGATAATTCTATCGATTCAGAACTAAGACTTGCTTTTGACTTTGATGGTGTAATAATTGATGATGAGGCTGAAGAAATCTATGAAGAGACAAAAGATCTTAATAAATTTCATGAAAATGAGACAAGCAAAATTTTAAAACCTCATAATCCTGGTCCATTAAGTGATTTATTTCAAAAAATCTCTTTCTTTCAAAAATTAGAAAGAAAAAAGAGGAAAGAAGATAAAAATTATGTGCCGTTATTAAAAGTTTCTATAGTTACAGCAAGAAATGCACCCTCTCATGAAAGGATGATTAACACGCTGAAAGATTGGGAAATTAATGTAGATAATGCTTTCTTTTTAGGAGGTATTGATAAAGGAAGAATACTGAAAGTATTAAGGCCGCATATGTTTTTTGATGACCAAAAGACACATCTCAATCAAATTGATAATATTCCAATGGTTCATATCCCATTTGGTGTAGCAAATAAAGTGTGAATGCCAATGCTGAAATCTCTAGCTCTTGAAAATACAACACAAGAATATATTGGCACTTAACAATGGGGAAATTGAAATGAACGATAGAATAAAAAAAGAGAAATTTCAGAAAATAGTTTGGAAGGCATTGTGTGAAATGGGAGACTATTTTTCAAGGCTTGGAGGTGCTGGTCGACCATGGAATTTTGCCGATTCAGAGATTCAAACTTACATTATCTGTGTCTTATTGAGAAAATATGACAGTAATTTTTCCTTCGATAATTATGTCGATTGTGATTTAGCATATCCAACGCAAGATGGTATAAAAAACTTATTAGAAAAAATAGATGGACTATTGTCAGAAATAGAAATTGATGAAAGTACAATCTCTTTACTAAATGAATTCTGGGATTATTATAATGATAAGTTAAAAATAACAGAGAAAACCAAAAGATGGGATGAGGTAAAGAAACTCATTGAATCATATATGTAGGGCAAGAATAATATCTGCTATATTCCGCTCCTTCAAATTTGTAAGCATCAAGTTCTGGATATGATAATATATTTTCCGTAGAAAAAATACTTAATTGGGGGCGGTAAGATCTAGCTGAAAAAGTATGAGTTAGCTTGAGATCTGTTTTTTATTTAGAGGCTTATTTTTTTAAAATCATTTAATTAAAAGATATTACCGTCCTTCTGTAGGACGGTAATGAAATACTTAGGGTCTATACTCTGTATGGCCCCGCTAGCGCGAGCTTTTAGCTCGTGTTCTGCGCAAGCAGTAAATAGATTAATAAAAAAACTGGCAGCATCTTTTTCAGACCTGACAGCGTTTAAACCCGCTCCTGTAAACTTATAATTTGCGGATAGGAATTTTCGGATTTTTAATCTAGAAGATTAAGCACAAATTTTCAGGAGCCATTAGCGAAATAAACACAATTGTGCTTACAAAGGAGTTGGTGGCAATAAAAAGTTCGACCGGCCAAGATTGAAACATAAAATGATTTTAGATGAAAAAGGAAATCAACCATAGACCATATATACTAATTGGCTGCTTGATTTGGATAGCTGCATTTTTTGGTGAGGCATTTAGACTTCAACCATTTTCTACCGTTGGGATTATTATATCACCTATATTGACATTTTTTGGAATTTACCATTGGTTCATATTTTACAAGAGAACATTATCCAAAATTCTTTAAAGCTTGGAAAGTGATGAACGGTAAAATGCGGAAAAATCCTTTTGCAGGAATGGGTTTTATGTTTAAGTATTTACTTGAAACATGGACTTTTGTGATAATTTGCTGGATGGGAATGATTTTAATTATGTTATTGACTTTTGGACAATCAAAAGCGTTTAAGACGGCAAAAGATTATTGTAAAAATGATTCTAAAATCATTGAAAAGACTGGTAAAATAAGATATTATGGATTATTAGTTGGAGGTAGTATATCGACAAAAGGAGAATCAGGTGAATCTGAACTAACATTTACGATTGTTGGAGAAAAAGGAAATTTTAATGCAAATGCCGAATTGACTAAATACAATGACACTTGGGAAGTGACAGATTTGCAAGTGAAATGAAGAAATTACTGCCACCAACACGTGCTTATAAATAATTGCCGTTTAGCAGGTTATTTAAGCTTTGTGTCCCGCAGTAAGTTCGGTTTAACTGGGCAGGAAAACAGGCCGCAATCGGCAACTATTCATAGCACCAACGTTATAGCGCATAAAAGATGAAGAAACTGCTAACATATACGATTATCATTCTGGTTGTTTTAATCAGTGGTTGGACTTATTTGACCAGAGACAAAGGACAACCAAAAGAGAGTTTTGAAGCATTTTTCGAAATTTTCAAGGAAAACTATGCACTTTTTGATGTTAAAGGAATTGATTGGGATAAGGAATATGATTATTATTCCAGAAAAATAAATGATGAAACAACAGATGATGAATTGTTCAATGTTTTCCAAGAAATATTAAAAAAATTAGATGATAAACATTGTTACGTCTATCGATTCAACGAAATATATTTTTCGGGTTTTGGACTTCCTTCATTAAACTATTTTGACTTAACATCTTTTGACTTCAGATTACCAACAAATGACTTTTCATTAAAACTGATTGAAGACAAGTATCTCAGTGACTATGAAAAATCGTTAAGAATAAAATCATTTCTCCCACCAATGGGAATTAGAAAGGTATTTACAACTGGCTGGTTAAAGGACTCGATTGCTTATATTCACATGACTGAAATGAGTAATAAGTCTAATGAAGTTCATAATTCAATAGCATCATTTTTAGAGAAATACAAAAATGCAAAAGGATTTGTAATAGATATTCGAGATAACATCGGTGGTTATTCTTTGCCAGTTAAAGAATTAGCTGAATATTTTGCAACTGACACACATACTTATGCTATTTCAAGACTGAGAAAGCCTGATAGTATATATAATTTTCAAGAACCCGAATATTGGGAATTAAAACCAAATGAGAATAGCAAATACGTTAATCAGCCAATTGCTTTATTAACAAACAGAAATACTCAAAGTGCCGCAGAATTATTCACGCTGATGATGAAAACTTTACCCAACGTCAAGATTTTTGGAAACATGACATCTGGTGTTTTTGCTGATACTCATATAGGAAAACTCCCGAATGGTTGGGAGTATCGTTTATCAATTCGTAAAACAAATGATTGGAGTGACAATGTTGTTGAAAATGTAGGCATTATACCCAATGAATTAATAAAAAATACAGAGACTGATTTGCAAAATGAAACTGACAAGGTTTTAGACTCGGCAATAGATTATTTGATTGGAAACTAATAAATTACGCGCTATAACAATGTATATACAAAATGGGCGAGAATGTAGTAAATTCCCCAGATGGCGCGAGCTTCTTTAGCTCGTGTCCTGCGTATGCAGTAAAATACAATAAGAATTGAAAAGGAAATATGGCGTTCACTCCTCGGGTCTCGGCAAAAAGTTCGCCAGGGGTTCCAAAATCCTTTGGCTTCTTCCGCTTGTTTT
>NZ_JBFHJW010000093.1:0-10256 GCF_041595635.1 Labilibaculum sp. | reverse complement strand
GTCTCCTGGACAGACGATAGTGCAAATGGAGTTGGCGAAGCCGATGATCTTTTGCACCTGGTGGTGTTAACATCGGATGATGATGTTCAGGTTTTGCATCCAGGTGTTTTGCGTTCTGCCGAAACAGCTGACATAACCCTTTCATTTAGTATGGGCTTGGTTCAGGTCTATGCTTATTTTGGCAATGCAGATGGAAGTGAATATTCTTCCGATCAGCACGAAACGGTCATGCTGACCTAAAATTCGAAAGTAAACTTTTCTTTAAGCTGCTACGATTTTCGTAGCAGCTTTTTATTTTTTTAGCCTAAAAAGGTAAAAAAGGTTTAAACTATATTTAAACTTTCAGAAATTAAAAAAGGCTTTCATTTCTGAAAGCCTTTATTTTGCTAGTCGGGGCGAGAAGATTCGAACTTCCGACCCCACGCCCCCCAGACGTAGGTTCCTAATTGTAATAATCATGTAAATCAACACTTTACGAAGTGTGCTAAGATATATTTGCACGTTTTTTGCATGTTTTTTCGATGTCTGAAATTAAGACCGTACCACTAAGTTAGACGTGTAGACGTTCATTTTTTTTAAAGGCTGACTTTTTTTTGCATATTTCCAGTTTCAATTATGTTCTTTTGTTTCTTTTTCTAGAATTTCAATAAATTCATATACATTGGACGATGGATTATTTTCAAAGTTTAAATTTCTAGCTCTTTTACATGCATCAATGTATTTTTCTGATAGTTTTTCTGAGAGCTTATTATCAATTAAACCTTTTTTGTATTGAATTCTATTTCTTCTTGAAATTTCACCGATACAATTTTCACAACTTATATGTGCTGTTTGGTTTTTATAATGAAGCAAAAACCAAAGCTCAATTGTAGGATTTGATATTAATAGATGAGCGTTTGCTATTTTTTTAAGTCTATCTAGAACATCCACAACGTCTCCATCATAAAGAAGAAAGTCTAAATCTTTCTCGTGAACGGGTTTCCCTTTTTTAGCAGCTTTTATTCTTTTTTCATTTAAATTACTGCCAGTTATTTTTGAAACAATTTCAATCGGGATTCTATACTTAGATCGAAGAAAGTTTACATATGCTTCTTCTGTTTTACCTTCACAAAATACCCAGTATTGTGGTTTTATTTTTTTTCCTCTTGATTCTTGACGTTTCCTACCCATTGATAATATTTTTAAGATTATCTAATGAGTCATTGACAAATGGAATAGCATCAAATCGACCTTGTAAATATGCTTTTTCTAAATCCATTGTATCTCTAAAGTCACTGTAATCATATAGTGAATATAAGTCGCTAGAGGCATTTTCTCTTTTGTTAACAAAGTAAATTTGATCTTTTCTAAATTTTTTTAGATCTAAAAATCTAGTATTATGAGTTGTGCATATTAGCTGAGCCTTTTTTCCAGCCCTAAACAGATTATAAATATACTCAATGATATCTGTGTGTAAACTTTCACCGATTTCATCTATAAGTAGTATTTTATCGTTACTAACGATATCAATAATATTAAGCATTATTGTGAAAAGCTTCTTAGTTCCTTCAGATTCTTCGGTAAAAAGATCAAAACTAATTTTTGGGTCAGCTTTATGGTATGTTCTTATTTGTAAATGATCCTTCATTACATCTTCAACAGAAAGAGTCATATTGTTAACATCTGCTTTAATGTTTTTTCCTTGCTGTTGAATTTTTTTGATTTTAATATCTACAATATCACTATCAGCAATTTTCAATGCTTCTAGTAGTTTTACTTTGTATTTATCAAATAGCCATTCTATTTTGGGCGTGTTATGACCAAGGTATCCTAATATGAATTTACTGTTGAAATAATTGAAAATTTCTTTTGGTATTTCTCTATCCATTTGACTCGCTCTGGATATATACAATGTTTTTTCAGAGGTGTTAGCTGTAACGTCTGAGGGTCTCTTAACTCCAGAGCCAAAGGAATATTTATCTTTTTTATTTTTTCCTAGACGTTCATCTCGTGTGAAAATTTTAGTAATTCTTCCTTTGGGATAATAATGTAAGGTTTCGGTAATTATTTTATCCCGCATCAACGAAAAAGAATATTCGTATTCAATAGCATTACTTATAAATCGAATAAAGAAACTACTTGCTTTATTTTCAGAGTTGGAGAATTTGAATTTCTTGTAGTTGAAAGTGGTGTTTTCGTTGTGGTTATGAGAATTTAATACCATCATGCAGCAAAAACGTATGGCTTTTATAATATTACTTTTCCCAGATGCATTAGCACCATAAATTGTTACAGATTTAAGTAATTCTTCTTTTCCGTATTCAATTATATTATCAGTTAATGCTTTTGCATTTTTGCTTTTAATATTTGCCGCTCGTAAATCTAGAACTATTTCATCTTTAATGGAGAAAAAGTTACTTAGTCGTATCTCTAGAATCATTTTATAGCTTTAATTTGTAAATATATTTCAATATTAGACTATAAAATCAACTAAATCAAATTTTATATGGTTTTTATATTACTTTTAATACGTCTTCACCTGAATATTTTCTTTTCGAAATATTTCTAGAAACTTTCTAAATTTATTACTTAGGATTATACACAAAGCAAACTCTTTGTATATCAACAATGTCATATTTGAAAATTTTGAATTTGGCATAGTTTGGACTAATACACCAAAGAATATCCTCATTCTCAGTATCGTATTCAATTCGTTTTATCATACGATCATCCTTTGTGATGATTAAGTAAATGCGTTCAGTGTTTAAGCTTTCCCAATTATTAATTCGTCGAACTCCAATAAGTGCCCCATTTGAAACCTCTGGTTCCATAGATGCACCTAGAACAGGAAGTATGTTTTCTGCAATGTCGGCTCCAGGTAATCCTTTTATGAATCCATTCGGTTTATGTTGGCCTATAATATCGGTGATACTATGTCCTGCTGATACAGGTAAATCCCAATAGGGAACTCCCTCTATTGATTCATCTTTTCTAAAATCTGGTTGTTCAATATCACGATTAATTAGATCATCAATTGATACGTTGTAGTGTGCGGATATTTTCTGCAGTGTTTCAATTTTTGGCAAAGCCTTTCCATCAATGTAAGATGATATAGCTCCCCTTTTAAGGTCAAAAAGTCTACCGAAAGCATCTTTACTTAAATTTTCTTTTTCAGCAAGTTTACTGACATTCAGGCCGATATAATTTTCCATGATAGAGGGCTTAAAATTATTACAGATAAAATATGCATCAATACAGAAAAAATCTGTAATATTGCATGAGATAACAAATATAACAACAATTTTAAACTTTCATTATGGAAAACAAAATAATCCATACAAAAATTGATTGGGTGGCGACTCTTAGTCATTTTACGATTGGTGAAATTCATCAATTTAATGTTGGAGCTAAAGAGGTTTTTAATATTCGACAGGTTGCCTCAAGATTGAAAAAACGTTCGGGAAAAAAATACATAACAAGCACTTTAGATAATGGAATAGAAGTAAGGAGGGAGGAATAGTATGAAAAAACCAGAAATAATTTGTGATTTGAATCAAAAGAAATGGCTCAATCTTCAGGAGGCCATTACTTATTTGGGTTTTGGTTCGAAGGATACTTTTCAGAATTGGAGAGAAGGCGTTCAGGTTCACACTCGAAGTAATAAAATGATCTTTTTGAAATCTTATAAAACAGGAAAAAACATTGTCTACAAAAGAACTGATATCGATAATTTTTTAGAAGAATATCAGAGTGTGAAATTGAATGTTAAAAGTGCATAAGTATGAGAGCAACCACAAGACAAGGTGTTTGGGTATCCGAAATAAATGAGAATATTCATGCCATTATCGATACCAATCGCAATCAAATAATAAAGTGTGAAAAAGGAGTTCCACGGGTTTTCCAGTTTAAGAATGAAATCACAATAAGTCAAGTTTCACTTATGCTTCGTATTTTTCGAAGTAGTGCAATTATTTGCGAGTCGTACGAATTGGTATTAGCGAGATATAAAGCAAAAAGGATAGCTTAAAATATCCTTTTTACGCTCTTCTGATTATTCAATGATTACAATAGTTTCAGGATAAAACACGCAAATAAAAGGGTTACGAATACACAGACTTTTAGAGTCTGTATTTTTTTTGAAATTTCCTTTTTAGGAAAATAAAAACGCACGTCTTTAGGGTACGCATACACATCCTTTTTCAGACAATTAACTCACCACTTTTTTACACTCCACTACAATTGATTGACGGTATCAGTATAGAGCTTTCGGAATTTGATTTTCGCCTTTGGGAAACTATCCCAGAGCTTGAATTTTCCGTATTGACTGTTGTTGGTTCAGGAGAGGAACGAGGCAGTAGAAAAGCCCACTATAAAGGATTAGACTTTATTATCGAGCCAAAAGGAAAAGCCAAAATTAAAGGTTCCATTCATAAGTTCTTTAATCAGGGGCAGCACAATACAAACAGATTTACATTTGAAGATTTTCAAGAGGCAGTTGCCCGGTTAGCGGCTTTTGGAGTCAATCCGCAAACTGCGATTTTGAAAAGTTTTGAAATTGGATTGAACCTGAATACGACTACCACTAAAATAAATACCAAAACCTTTCTGGATAGCATTTTATACTGTCGGGCTACTGAACGATCAGAAATGGAACTGAACGGGAGAACAGGCTACGGCTACGCTTACAAAACCACTAATACTACCTATAAATTTTACGACAAAGCGGAACAATCTAAAATAAAGGCCGAACTATTAAGAGTTGAAACCAAGTTCGTTAGGATGAGAGCCGTTGAAAGTTATGGCATTTATTCCCTGGCCGATTTAATGGATAAAGCAAAACTAAGCAAGCTAATTGCCGATAAGTTTTTAAAGATGATCGATGAAACGATCTTCTTTGAATGGGATCAGATAAAAACCACTCGCCAACTTCCAGTCAAATACAAAAGCAAGTTCAAAGACCTTCGAAATCCTGATTGGTGGATTAAAGATGAGCGTAGCAGAAAGGAGCGATATCGTAATAAATTACTACTGGAAAAGCTCATTAATCAGTATGCAAAGCGAAATATTAAAAATATCCTAAAAGAGCTTATTTCATTGGAAGTTTCAGCCTTTGTACGCAGTAAAAAAGGGTACGAATACACCGATTTTCACAACTTAAAAAACTGGAATTTGTCTAAGCACGCAGCAAAAAAAGGAACGGATGCACAACGTATTGTATGTGCGGATTCCACCGAACAGGGAGAGGTGAAAAAAGAGAAAAGGTATTGTCTGACTTGTGGAAAAGAGATAACAGGTCAGAAAACTGGTTCGAAGTACTGTAACGATCAAAGAAAGTGCAGGGATAAAGCTTATAACCTAAAAGTATCTGAAAAGAAAAAAGCTAGGCAAACTAAAAAGCAAAAAGAGATTCTGAATCTGATTAAAGATTTAGGAGCAGAATTCAGCTTGATCAGAACTACGAACCCGAATAGGAAAAAAACAAAAGGAGTACCCAGGCGAAAGACATCCATCATAGTCAACATAGGAGGGAAGAAGAGATATTTCCATGGAGTTGCAGCCCGATTCTTCCTAAGAGAATTTGAGAAGAAAACAGAATCACTAACCAAGCAGCAACAATATGAAACAGATCGTATTTGAAACATTGAAAAAAATCACTGAAGAAAAAAGAATTATGAATAAAAGTCCTGATCATGTGACTTACCTAGAGCTTAAGAATGAATTGGCCGAACAGAGAGATCAAGCGCTTAGGGAACTTTGGAAGGAACAAAAAATAAAATCGGGAAATACCCTGAATGATAAATTTATAGAATTGAAAAGATGAAAGAAAATACAAAAATAGCGAATCATGAGATTTGGGAAACTTGCCCAGTATGTAAAATGATGTTTGACCTAAGAGCAGATAGTTTCTGTCCCTTTTGTCAGGAACCCTTAAAATCAACTTGACCATGGAATATAGAACAATGAACCGAAAAGAGCTTGCTGTGGAATTGGATATTTCTTATGCGACTCTTTACAGAAGAATGAAATTACTCGACCCAGAATTCAGAGAACAAATAGCTGGGCATTCACTGCTTTTTGAAAATGAAGTAAAGTATATTTATGAACAAATATCAGGATTGAAAAAATGGCAATCGGGTTCAAAATAGGGTGTACTTCAAACCGAACCCAAAAAATGAGGAAAATTTTGATGATTTCCCTTTCAAAACCTACTATTCTGAACCCACTTTAAAATTGAACCCAAAAATTAGATTTTTCAAGATGGAAAAGAAAATTTACAAATACACTCGAATTTCTACCACCGAACAAAACGAAGTTCGGCAAGTGGAAGCTTTGAAAGATTACCCAGGCGAATTGTTGATCGATAAAATTTCAGGAAAAATTCCTTTTGCTGATCGCCCAGAGGGAAAAAAGATTATTCAGGCAGTTTCGGAAAATTCAATTTCGGAACTGATTGTTTTGGATGTTGACCGATTGGGAAGAAACACGCTTGATATTATGGCAACACTCCAGTTGATGAAGGAGCAGAAAATTTGTGTAACCGTTCATCGCTATGGTTTGAAAAGTTTTGTGGATGGAAAAGCAAATCCAACTTTTGAGCTAATCACTAATATCATGTCCACATTGGCACAAATCGAAATCGAAAGAACCAAGGAGCGACAGGAAGAGGGAATTGCTCAGGCTAAAAAAAGAGGAGCTTATAAAGGGAGAGTGAAAGGAGCCAAAAACAAGGATAGTGAATCTTTAGTTGAAAAATACCCGAACGTAAAAGCTTGCCTGGAAAGTGGTATGAGTATCAATAAAACTGTAGCCGCAACTGGAGTAAGTAGAAGTACGGTAAAGAGAATTAGAAAAGAGTATTTTTGATTTTATTAAAAGGGTATATTTATTTATCGTTTGTATTGCATTTTCTGTCATTCTTGATGATTTTGTTTTGTACGTTAAAATTACGTACATTTGTATTGAAATTAGAAAACAAATACTATGAAGACAGCACACTTAAAGCAGTCACGATTTGAGTTAAGAATTTCCCAAGATGAAAAAAGGGTTTTTGAAAGAGCTTCCAAAATAAGTGGTCATAAGACACTGGCTAGTTTTGTAACATCTATTGTTAAAAAACGAGCAAAAGAAATAATTGATGATCATGAAAAAATATTAGTATCTGAAAAAGATAAAGAAATCTTTTTTAATACAATCTTGGCAAATAATGAACCTAATGAAAAATTAATGCAGGCGGCAAAAAAGTATTCTGCATCACAATCTGCTGAATGAACTTAAAATTATCGATTCTCGAAAAATCTCACGACAGATCAGATTTCAATTGTGGAAAAGAATTACTTGATGACTATGTAAAAAAGCAAGCCAGTCAAGATATAAAAAAAAGACTTTCTGTTTGCTTTGTACTTTCTGATGCAAACGATATTGTCAAAGGATACTATACCTTATCAAATAGCAGTATTCCTCAAAAGGATATTCCTGAAAAATTTTCAAAACATTTACCAAATTCTTATAAAGATATTCCTGTAACTCTATTAGGTAGATTGGCAATTGATAAATCGATTTTTAGAAAAGGTCAGGGAGAATATTTATTAATGGATGCCTTAAAAGAAAGCTATAAAGTTTCCAAACAAACAATAGGCTCAATGGCTGTAGTTGTTGATCCAATTGATGAAGAAGCAGTTTTGTTTTATAAAAAATATGGTTTCATAGAACTTCCAGGAAGTGGTAAAATGTTTTTACCGATGAATACGATAGCAAAAGTATTTCCAGATATATAAAAGTTGAACCCCTGTAAACATATTTGTATGTACTTACAGGGGTTCAACTTTTAATGGAATAGATTGTTCTTAATAGTACCTTTGAGAACCGTGAGTTGTAATAAAAAATTCAAAATAAAGACTATAAATAAAATTCGTTTATGAAAAAATTAATATTGTTATCATTAGGTTTGATTTGTTATTTTGGTGGTTTTTCTCAAACAGTCAATGATGTGCCTTTAAATCAAATTGATGTTGAATACGTTCAGCTTATTGGAAAAGGTAGTGGTAGAAAAGTAAAAGTAGATTTTGATTTTGGTCAAAAAAACAGGGCTTGGACATCTAAAGATACAGAGCTGAAAGATGAGAATAACAAGACAATCAAATTTAATTCAATGATTGATGCAATGAATTTTATGAGCTCGAATGGCTATGATTTTGTTACAGCATTTGCATATAAAGAAGGTAATGATACTGTTTATCATTACTTATTAAGAAAAAGGAAATAGAAGTTTTCGTGAAATATCACTTATATCAGTTTATAAAAAAAGAGAGCCGAAAAGCTCTCTTTTTTTATGGTGTTATCTTCTCAGCCCACAACTCACTAAAAGGAGCCAGTGCATTCTTCCAATACTTAAAGGTTTTCAAGTCCTTTTGAAAATCAACGGTTTCACCATCTGCATTGAATTTAACCCCTATTTGCATAAATCGAAAGCTACCATTAGTTACAAAGGGAGTTACTAGCATTGCAGATCCATCCGTTTCATATTCTGTGCTTAGTGGATTAACTGCCCCGTCTGAATCTGAAACCGTAGCTGTTAATGTAAAATACTTCCACTCATTCACAAAATTGGTATTGAATAAATCAGGCATTATAATGCTTTCCTGAGCAATTGACATGTAGCGGCGAATCCCGTTATCCATTATGGGAATGTTCCGAAGTCCGCCAATGGGTGCAACTCTTAAAAATGTTTTATCTCCAGTGTAGGTTTTTCCCACTGAATAGGTGAAATCAAAATCCTCTAAGATTCTAAAATTTGCATTGTGAGTTTGACAGAGAGCAGGAGCAAAGATTTTAGTTTCCTCAGAAAGAGTAGTTTCAAAAAGTGTCACTTCATCTAAAATATAGCTACTTGCTTCAGGAACTACTATTCTTTGTTCAGCAGGAACAAGTGCTTTTTTCCAGAGTTTATGAAATACAATTTTTGAAGTGTCCACATCTTGCAAACTATCAGGTACAGGTACTTTTACAATCCCAATTAAAATCTCATTTTCTTGAACGTCTAAATCAGGGAATGATCCATAACCAGTCTTTAATCGCATTTTGATGACTCCATCGGTTCTGATTTCCGAAATGTAAGCGATATAGGCAATACTGTTTTTAAGTAAGCTACTAACACTTGTTAAATCTTTTGCAAGGTATTTGACTCCAAAAGTTGCTTCTGTTCTTCCCTGTTTGCAAGGAATCGATTCATTGCCATTTGTCAGGTTGAATCGAATTTGCTCTGTGATTTTCACATACTCAATGCTCATATCGAAATCCTTCAATATCGAAACATCAAGCGAACATACAGGAAGTGCATCAATAACTCTTAATTGATCATCCTTTAGCAAAGGTTCAACTGTAACTCCGTCGGGAACTGATGATTGGGTTTCTTCAGCTTCTTTAGGTTGCAGAGAAACAAGCTTAAAACCTTTATTTACTAGGTTATTATAATCAAGTTGATAGACAGCCCAGCCTTCAGTTGGTTCTGGAGCATCGCTATTGTCTAAAACTCTCACAATCTGGCCAGATGGAATGGAAGCATAACCAAGCAGCATCGTTGAATAATCCTTGTATTCACGATAGTAAGGTCGTACAAAATCCTCTGCAGGAATAGAGTCGTCGTAATATTTGAAAGCTTGTGTTTTGTACTGGTCAAGTTCATTGTTTTCGTTCATAAATAAACGAGCCGATGCAAGCGGTAAAAATGCTCCAGTTTCACCTTCCAGAGTTCGTGGCAAATCACAATTAAATTCTTTTTCAACTACAAAAACAGGATAAGTTGTGTATTTGCTTGTTACCTCCAGATACCAGGATAAGAAACAACCTTGGCCAAATTCATTGATGTAAGAATTCAATTCTTCATTTGTGAATAGCTTGCTTGTGAGTCTGTATTTTCCACTTACGCCATTGCTGGTTCTTTTCAGATAATCATTTGCATTAACGCCCCAAGTTAAGTGGGCTTTTCCACCTGAATATTTAGAGAAACTAAAACTAAATCGCTCATAGAATTTGATTGCTTTTGCAAGCTTAAAATCATCCAAATTCACAATTTCACCTTGGCTGTTTTGTGCAATGGTTCTATTGTCAATTTTTGTTTCTCCATTATTGGGTTTACTTAGTCTCATTGCTCATTAGTTTTTTCGTGAATACGTTGTAGGTTTGATCACAAGAATTGTAACGGTTCTTTTCACATACGGCACGACCACCCTTTGCAACCTGAATAACAATTGAGCTGTCATATTCAGACATGATACCGC
>NZ_JBFHJW010000092.1:0-10392 GCF_041595635.1 Labilibaculum sp. | reverse complement strand
TGGAAACGAAACATGACTTTTGAGGATACCAGATTACCATGGGTACCAACATCGCCTCATATTCCGAATTCGAAAAGTGCCATTTACTACGCTGCTTCAGGCATACTTGGTGAGTTGTATACCATTTCGATTGGCGTAGGCTACACGCAACCCTTTGAATTATTTGCTGCCGAATGGATTAATGCTGATAAATTGGCTCATAATCTCAATCAGCTTAAAATTCCTGGAGTTTTATTTAGACCTGTTCATTACAAGCCCTACTATTCGGTAGGAAAAGGAACACTATTGCATGGCGTTCAATTGCACTTTACGGATTTTCAAAAAGCTCCTATTTCTCTTATTCAATTCTATGTGATGCAAGAATGTCACCAATTGTATCCCAACAAAAACCCCTTTAGTATATGCAGTCCTTCGCGCTTAAAAATGTTCGACCGAGTGTGCGGAAGTAAAAAAATCAGAGCAGAATTCACAAAAAAATTTCGGGTAGAAGATATCGAAGAACTTTGGGAAGTTCCTCAGTCTTTCATCGAAACATCGCAGAAATACTACTTATATCCTAGCATAAAATAACTTGGGTATTCAAAACTTTATTTTTCCCCACTGTGGAAACAAAATGTATTGAATTCATTAACTTTGCAAAAATTTTTTTTGTATCTCTTACAAGTGCTATGTTTATTACTTCCTAAACAATCTGTAGAGAAAAATTGACTTTCAACAGCAAGTTTAATTTGTAGCAGTTATCAAAGAAATCAAACACAATTTTAAACTAGAGAACAATGGTTTTATCCGAAAAAGATAAGATTAATAAACTTTGTAATATTCTGCTTGAAGTAGGTTCCTTGCTGATGGAAGCTGGAGCCAATACCTTCAGAATCCGGGTAACGGTAATGCGAATTGCCTCGGCCTTTGATTACCATGCCGAGTTATTGATTACGCATAGGGCATTAATGGTGACAGTAAGCAACGAAAAATCGAATCAGTTTTTTAGCCGACTCATGCAAACATCTCCGCATCGGGTTAACTTTAGAATTGTGAGTGGGTTAAGTCGCATGAGCTGGCATGCTGTCGAAGAAAAGTGGGATTTAGAAATGATTAATCAAGAAATTGAACGATTAAAATCGGTTCCTCACTACCCTCGCATGGTAACATTACTCATGGTTGCTTTGGCTGGAGCGTCTTTTTGCCGCTTATTTGGCGGGGAAACCATAGAAATGCTGGTTGCGTTTACAGCCACTTTTGTTGGGCTTTTTATCAGACAGGAGGTTACCAAAAGAGATTTCAACCCTTACCTCTGTATTTTTTCGGCCGCTTTTGTGTCATCGATGATTTCGGGATTAGCTGTTTACTTGCACATCGGTCCCAATCCCGAATATGCTTTTGCAACTTCTGTACTGTATTTGATTCCAGGAATTCCCTTGATCAATTCGCTTCTTGATTTTTTAGACGGAAATATTATTAACGGAATAGTAAGGGGAATTAATGGATTGATAATTACTTTTTCAATCGCCCTGGGCTTGCTTGGCGCGATACTTATTTATAATATTTAAACTATGGAGTGGATTTCTTTTTTAGACACATGGATTTGGTTAGGATTTGCTGCCACAGGCTTTGCAATCCTTTTTAATGTTCCCCCCCGCACTTTATGGTTAATTTTTATTATGGCTGCTCTGGGTGGTACACTAAAATTTATTGGCCTAAAATTAGGTGTCAACATTATACTCAGTTCATTCTCAGGAGCCTTACTTATTGGTTTTTTAAGCGTTCAAGCTTCTCATTTCAGACATTCTCCGCCTTTTGTATTTGCCATTCCTGCTGTAATTCCCATGGTTCCCGGCGCATTTACCTACCGCATGATGTTGGGAATTATCCGCTTAACAGGAGAAAACGACCATGCCCTTTTTCTACAACTTTTACAGGAAACTGTCGACAATGGATTAAGAGCTCTTTTTGTTCTCTCGGCCTTATCACTAGGTGTTTCGGGTCCCATGTTACTCAGTCGAAAATCATCGATGAAAGAAAGCAAACGAAAAAACTAGCTGAAAACAGATTTTCTTTTATATCGATCTTGATTTGGTTTTAGATCTTAATAAATATCTTTCGTCGATAAAGAACCAATACAATCAACCAATACACAAGAATATGTGCTAAGGCAAAAAATAAGGAGCCATTAAGATCTCCTGCCCAGGATGCAAAACCATTTTTATACAGCCAAGTATATCCATTTATTGAATTTCCTGCTTGATCGGAAAAGTGAATCAAATAAATCATCACTCTTACCCAAACTCCCGAAAGAACATAAATAAACAAAGGGTTCATTCCAAAAACCAGAAAAGGATGTGCCCATTTCTTGTAAGCTAAAATATCGATCAGATAAATCATGAACGCTAATACCCATAGCGCTAAACCTGCCGTATACACTACATAAGAACTAGACCAAATTGGCTTATTAATTGGGAAGCCCAGGTTCCAAATCTGGCCAACTACTACACCTAAAAACCCAAATAGCAACAACTTCATTACCAATTTTTTTCGCTCGGTGCTCGCAATTAAATATCCGGAAAGATAACCTAAAATAACTGTTACTATTGCAGGAAGAGTGCTAAACAATCCTTCCGGATCGAAAGGAATACCAAAACCCTGATACATATGGCTAGTACCAAGAATCATGTTATCGAAAGCCTGAGTTGGATTCCCCTCCAAACTATACGGATGATTTCCGCCCAGGAAAAAAACCAAAGCCCAATATGCCAGCAAAATTGCAGAAGAAACATACATCAGGCGAACTTTACTCAAAGACAAGCAAAGTAAACTTCCTATTCCATACGCTAAGGCAATCCGTTGCAAAACGCCCATTATTCTTAAATTTTCCAATTTAAGATGAACAAATGGGAATGCATTCAGAAACAAACCTATAATAAAAATTAGCACCGTTCGTTTCAGGATTTTCTTTCCTGCCGCAGGACTTAACTGATGATTGAATTTTCCGAAAGCGAACCACATGGCTACACCCACCGCAAACAAAAAGAAAGGAAATACCAAATCGGTAGGCGTACATCCGTTCCATTCCGAATGAAGCAATGGAGCATATACATACTCCCAGCTACCTGGTGTATTTACCGTAATCATTGCAGCAATGGTTAATCCCCGAAAGGCATCTAAAGCCATCAATCGTTCCGTTTTTTTCATCACATCGAGTTTTTCAAATCAGATTTTCAGCCTGCAAACAATTCTGCCAAATGCTATATCCAGCCTCCTTTAAATGCAAACCATCGGGAGTATAATCTCTAATAAGTTGATAGGCGTAATTCGAAAACGAAGGATAAAGATCGAGAAGAACTACCTTTTCTTCCTGACAAAGTTCTTTCAATCGATAATTCAATTCCAGAATATTAACACCCCGAACAGAGTCACTTTTAAAGATATTCTCGTTGGTAGGCAAAATAGTTTGAACCACCAATTGCGAGTGAGAAGTTTCCTTGCATCTATGGATTGCAGTTCTAAAATTTTCGAGAATGGTTTTATTGCTGATCCCATTTGCTAAATCGTTAATGCCCATCATCAGGAATATTTTTGTTGGTTTCCAGGCAAGAACCTCATCTAAACGAGAAATAATTTCGGCAGAAGTCTCTCCTGAAACACCAAAATTACCCACTTCATAAGCCGGGAAATATTCCTGCCAGTCACCTTCATAAGTAAGGCTATCGCCTAAAAATGCAATTCTACTCTTCATTTTTATTTGTTTTTATTCCGAATTTAGGATCAACATCAATCAACTTCACCATAATAAAACTTGGAATGGTACAAATCATCACCCAGATAAAAAAGTGTTGATAACCCAACAATTCCTGTAACCAACCAGAAATCATCCCAGGAATCATCATTCCCAGAGCCATTAAGCCGGTACAAAATGCAAAATGAGCAGTTTTGTGTTTTCCTTCCGACACATAAATTTGATACAGCATATAAGCTGTGAAACCAAATCCATATCCAAACTGTTCCACCGCAACCGAAGCGCAGATCAATACAAAAGAACTAGGCAAAGCATAAGACAAATAAACGTAAACTAAATTCGGAAGGTTAATGGCAATAACCATGGGCCACAACCAATATTTAAGTCCTTTTTGCGAAGCTGCATAACCTCCTAAAATACCTCCAACAGTTAGAAAAAGGATACCTATGGTTCCATAAATAATTCCTACCTCGCTGGTGGAAAGCCCTAAGCCACCTATTTCTTTCGTATCCAAAAGAAAGGGAGAAGCCATTTTTACCAATTGCGATTCTCCTAAACGATACACCAAAATCAAGCCTAATATTTTAAGGATGTCTTTCTTCATAAAAAAACTACTGAACGTTTCACCAAAATCGGAAAAGACATTCGAAAAACTTTTTACTTCCCGCTCCTCATCTTCTTTGGGGTGAGGAAGAGCGAACTTGTGATAAAAGCAGAGCACACAAAAACCGGCAGCCAATATGAAAAAGGTCAAAGACCAAGCCATAGGAATATTTGCTTCCGAAGCGCCAAACAGTTTAGATGTTTCTAAATAACCTGCTAAAATAATCAGCAATCCTTGTCCGGTTATCATCGCTAAACGGTAAAAAGTACTTCTGATTCCTATAAAATAAGCCTGTTTGTTGGCATCCAAACCATACATATAAAAACCATCTGCAGCAATATCGTGCGTAGCAGAACTAAAAGCAAGCAACCAGAAAAAGGCTAAAGTAGACTGGAAAAAGAAGGTAGTAGGAATCGTAAAAGCAACACCGGCCAAACCGGCACCTATCAATAATTGCATGCTTACAATCCACCATCGCTTGCTTTTTAAAATATCAACAATAGGACTCCAAAACGGTTTTATCACCCATGGCAAATACAACCAGGAAGTATACAAAGCAATATCCGTATTCGAGATGCCCAATTTCTTGTACATGATTACAGCAACGGTCATCACAACAACATAGGGAATTCCTTCTGCAAAATAAAGAGAGGGAATCCATGCCCATGGAGATCGTGTAGTAGTTTTTAATTTTGACATTGTTCGTTTTTTAGTTTTGAGTTGGCAGATATGAGATCATTCAGACCTGCATTAGCAAAGCCATCTGGTTTTTTCTCATTGCTCTCATCTCGTACTTAATATCTTTGTTCCAATTCAGCTCCCCGAAAATAATGAAGCAAAATTTCATCGTATTTATAACCTTTAGCGCCCATAACAGCGGCTCCAATCTGGCAGAGACCAACACCATGACCCCAGCCGGCACCTACCAAAATAAATTTGGCTGGAATTCCATTCTCTGCTCCCACTTTATCAACAACAAATTCGGAGCTGTACAAATGCGATTCGGAAAGAACTTTACGGATTTCCAATTCTTTTCCGATGATCAAACTGCGTTTTTTGCCTACAATTTTCAATTTGATTAAACGACCCGACTCTCCTCTTTCGATTGGAATCAGATCCAAAATCTGACCAAAGTCTTTACCGGTTTTTCGTTCGATTAATTCAGCTATTTCCCCTTGCGTATAGGAAACTTCCCAACGATAAAAATCCATTGTTTCCTGATCGTAATCGTTTAGTACCTGCGAAAGAATTTCTTTATCAGTTGTATTGCAAAAAGCTTCTGGCGAAGTACGAATCCAATTCTCAGCAAGGGCTTCCTTTTTCAAATCCAGACCATGATTTTCCGGAACATTTGGCTGATCGACAACCGCCTGCAGATAGCTATGCTGAACAGGTTCCCAAACATTTTCGAAAGTCTCTGCCACACCACCACAGCATTTTGAAAAACGAGCATCGCAAATTTCCCCATCACTAGTTAAAACCACGCCGCGCGTTTCGGCTATTGCCTCAACCACCAAAGGTGTCGATTGCTTGGTGATTCCCTGATAGCGCTGACAATGATCATCGGCGCAGACATCAAAATTCACATGATCTTCGCGATCGTACCAACGAATATACGAATCCTCTGTCTCAACAATGCTCTGATAATTAGTATCCGATTTTTGCAATTCTTCTCCCTTAATTACCTGAGCCATTAACCACGAACGGGAAATAATGGCATGAGCCTTTAGCAACTCCAAACTACTTGTTGCACTCATTTCCGAGGAGATCACACTCACCAAATAATCTTCTAAGGAAAGCACATTAATTGCCCTTACTTTTTCATCCTCACAAATAAAATACAAAGCCCCTTTAAAACGCTGATTTTCTTTTCGCTCCCAGTGAAATTTTATTCCGATCGTCACATCGAACAAATCGAAAGATCCTTTTTCATATTCTTTTGGGTAAAACACCAATTCGGTATCTGAAAGACCATCGAAAGTAATTTTCCCATTATTATATTTGAGAGTTTGCTTTCCCGTATATTCTTTTTCGTTAGATCGAAGCAAGTAAATTCCGTGTAGATAAAACGAAATCTCTTTTTCGCACATGATTCCAACTCGTAATTGTGGTTCGTTCATTTTTATTTGATTTTAGTTGCAAATTGCGAAACAATAAAGCTCAATTTTTACCATCCCGAATCTTATAAACTTTATCTAGTTTAACTTTTTTTCGTAACGCCAAAACACTCTTTCTACAATCGCTCCCGCATGATGAGAATAAAAATCGATAGGCCCAACCCAGGGAATAATTGCCTGATGGAAGCCCAAATTTTTCAAATCAGCCAAACAGGCGAATAATAAAATTTTTCCAATTCCTTTTCCCCGTAAATCGGGATGAGTACCCATAGGTCCAAACCAGGGCATCCCTTTATTATTGGCCGAATGTGCCGAAAAAGCCTTAATTTTCCCATTCAACTTTGCAATGTGAATGGCAGGTGGCTCATTCTCAAAAGCCATTTCCAATTCATATTGCCAAAGTTTCCATTCTTCGGCCACAAAATCCATCAACTCTTTTTTATCCTCTTCCCGTGCCCGTAAAACTTCAATATTGTCAGCTTCTAATTCCTTTATTTTTTCCTCGTCCATCCATTCTTGTGCCGATAAATCAACCGAAAGGTTAGCCGTATCGCTAAAGCGATTGAAACCCAAACGCATGGCAAAACAAAGAGCCGGCGTGTAGCGCGGATCGATTCCCGGCATAAAATAGTTCATGGGAACATCGCCCAATCGCATTACATCAAGCTTTCGCAATCGCAATTCCTTTTCCAGCAATTCATACATACTACGGGCAATTCCTTTTCTTTGGCAGGATGGATTCACAGCCATCATTTTCACATAGCCATAGTTCACCGCCCGAATATCCATGCGATAGGTTCCCATTAAAAAACCAACAATCTCATCTTCTTCCAAAGCAATCCAAATCAAATTCAAATCGAAAAAAGGATCTCCGTAAATTTTCTCGTGCAAAAGCTCCCGACTAAAGGAATCGAACCCATAGGCATTCTGACACAAAGTCAAAACGGCCTCAAAATCCTTATCGTGATATTGTTGTAGAGTATGGATTCTCTTTTTTTTCATTGCATTGGGTTTAATTTGCAGTAAAGACTGTTAACAATTGCATTCCGACAGTCTACTTTCTCATTCAGACCGTCTACTTTCTCGTTCCGACAGCCTACTTTCTCATTCCGACAGCTTACTTTCTCGTTCCGACAGCTTACTTTCTCATTCCTACAGCTTACTTTCTCATTCCGACAGTCTACTTTCTCATTCCGACAGCTTACTTTCTCATTCCGACCGTCTACTTTCTCATTCCGACAGCCTACTTTCTCATTCCGACAGTCTACTTTCTCGATCCGACGGCATTTTCACCTGCCTTTCAATTCAACTCAGAAGGCTCCCCTTTAAATTCGATTCTCTTTTAGGGAAGCACATAGCTTCCTGAAAAATTCATCATCAACACTTACCTGTTTAAAGATATCCACAATGTCATCCGAAGTGATTTTCTCAAAATCTTCGCGACGAGGCGTAATAAACACCCCGCCAAAATCGACTGAAGCCGGACTAATTAGCAACTGATCATCGCCTTTGGCAAAATATTGACTAGGACGATGCAATTTTCGGGGAAACAAATGCATAATGTACTTTCCCTCTACAAAAGAGCAGATAGCATTCAGCATGGGTTCCTTTTCCTCGGGCTGCATTTTTGCAAAACAGCTGTAAAAAATAGAAACCGCACGCAACATGTCCTCCTGATTTTCCGATTCGATGGAAATCATTTTACGTAGATAGTTCGAAAAAGCTCTCATCTCCACTTTCGATGAATCGGATAACAGTTCCGATTGTGATTTTTTCAACACTGCATACTCGCTGTCTACCGGCATAAAATTTTTATTTCCTGCCTGAAAATGCATGTGATCGGGTGCCGAAGCTCCACATTTAGGCCCATTGTAAAAAAGAGTATAGCCTTCCAGACTTTTGGCCAAGGAGAGCATTCCCGAAATATTTTCCGCAAAAGCCTGATCGACATGTGCCTTTTTAGGAATGGTAAAATGCTGTGGAATAATTGGGAAGGGATTCACCAAAATCACAAAATCGTCGCCTTGTGCAATGCCTTTCTGTTCTGCAGGCAGATTCTCCAAACACAAAAAACAGGCTCGTTCCTGTATGCTTTTGGCATCTACTTTTGCCGTCGACGATCGTATTCGCTCGGGATTGAACTGCACTTTAATTGTAAAACCGTCGAACTGGAATTCTTTTTCTTCCAAATGCTCCAGTCCTTTGTAATTTCCGCCTGCCAAAGGCCAATCTTTCAACTGCTGATTTAGGAAATCGCTAACTATCTGTACGGAAGATTTTTCTTCCAATAAATGCTCTAATTTATCCATCAAAATTCACTTTTAAATCCAACAACACTTTCGTGATTTCAAGAGTCTACTGCAAGCGGCACACCATAATTCCCGATTGATACTTACTGTTCATGAGCATATCGGCTAAGGGAAGATCCGAAATCACAACTTTTTTCTGTGCACTCGAAGCATGCAATAAATGCAAGCGATGATCTACATGAATGGCAATACCAACATGAGAAATATCCAGGCCTTTTATTTGCGTTGTGATAGCAATTAAATCGCCATTGTGAATTTTGTCTTCTACCTCTTGAATTCGATCTTCCGGCAAGTAAAAAAGTTCTCTTTTATTGATTTTGTTTTCAGTTTCGCGAATCTTCGCTACCAAATTGGAATCAGCTTGCAAAGCAGCATAGCTATCTACATGCGAACTCATAAAATTGATCGTCTTATTGTATTTTTCGCCACCAATTTCAGCCGTTATATTTTTTACAATTCCTTTCTGTTCATTTTCATAGATCCAATCCGAAAAATAGTGCAAACGGGAAGAATAGTCTGTCATTTTTCCATCTCGGTAACGAAGCGCTTCCATCTCCTCCAAAAAATCAGTAGTCTTCACCATTTTATGAGAGAAAAGCTCCGAAAGCACCACCACATTTTCCAGAAAAGTCGTGCAATCCAGTTCTTGTAAATTTACCACCAAAGCTTCCTGTTCATTTTCCTCTAAAGTTGCCGCAACATAAGGTGTTTGCAAAAACATTTTGGCCACTTCAATCACACGGTCTCCCATCGCAAGAGAATCCAATGAATTCGATTCTGCAAGTTCCCGAAGAGAATTGAAGATCGCCTGATCAGAAGAATCAGCAAGCTGAATTTCATTCTGAACACGTTGATCCTGTCTTTTTTTATCCCTTCCTTGACAAGAGACAATAAAAAACAGTAAAACAGATAAAAACGACAGAATTTTATTCTTCATGTTCCTATTTTTAAAGCCTTCCGAAAAGACGAGCTATTCGAAAGACCATTTAATTTGATACTACATTAATTTTCGTGCTTTCAATTCTATGGTACGAATACGATCTTTATAGGTATTGTGTCCGTTCATTTTCTCGATATCCAGGGAAGCATCCGAATTATCGTCCCAACGGCGACACAGATAGATGGAATCGTAAATTCGACCAATTTGATAGTTTCTCGAAATGGCCAATCCTAAAGCGTAATCCTCGCCATAATTCACATTTGGAATTGGATTTTTTCTTAAAACAGGAGTATAGAATGCTCTAGGAGCTCCCAATCCATTAATTCGAAGTGCATTATTTCTACCATTTTCTGGTGTCCATTCCTTATGATCGATAATTCCAGGAGGAATCTCTTCCAAAGCAAAGTTCACCATCTGATAGGTACCCACTACCATAGCGCAATTTTCACGATAAAAAGCATCCACCACTTTCTGAATCGTGTTTTCATTCGCATATAAATCATCGCTATCCAACTGAATGGCAAATTTACCGCAAGCTTCATGAGCAACGGCTTCGTTCCAGCAGCCTCCAATACCTAAATCTTTCCGTTCCGGAATAATATGGATCAAACGATCATCCAGAGCAGCATATTTCTGAATAATTTCCGTTGTTCCATCGCTGGAATAATTATCCACAATAATCAGGTTGAAAG
>NZ_JBFHJW010000091.1:0-10555 GCF_041595635.1 Labilibaculum sp. | reverse complement strand
TTTTAGATATTGGAACCGGTAGTGGCTGCATCCCCATTTCCCTGGCTAAGCATCTAAAAGCTGCTACTATTGCTTCCGCAGATATTTCTTCCGAAGCCATTAAAAAGGCAAAAGAAAACGCGCTTTTAAACCAGGTAGAAATAAAATTTCACTGTCGTGATATTCTGAAATGGGCAGATTTTGAATGGGAGAAATTTGATATCATTGTGAGTAATCCACCTTATGTTACCGAGGCGGAGAAAATGCTGATGGAGAAAAATGTTCTGGATCATGAACCGCATACAGCGCTTTTTGTTAGCGATGATGATCCTTTGCTTTTTTACCGGAACATAGCCAATTTTGCTCTTTCGAATTTAAAAAAAGATGGAAAATTATATTTTGAAATCAACGAAAGTTTAGGAAAAGAAATGGTGACTTTGCTGGAGCAGAAACAGTTTAGACAAGTTCGCCTGATTCAGGATATTAATGGCAAAAACAGAATAATTTCAGCCCTAAAGTAGATCCCATGGAATACAAAAAAACACCTAAGGAAATCAGCAAAGAATCCGCTCTTTCGAAAGTAATGTTTATTTGCAGCAGACAGGAAAAATGCAGTTTCGATATCCGAAAAAAGCTTCGCGACTGGAACATTTCTTCCGATGATCAGGATGAAATTATTCAAAGCTTAATCGACGAAAAATTTCTAAGCGAAGAACGATACACCAACTTTTACGTTCGCGATAAATTCCGTTTTAACAAATGGGGACGCATAAAAATCAGTCATCAGTTACGCCAAAAACAAATTCCCGAATCATTAATCGAAACGGCTCTGCAACAATTAAATAACGAGGAATATCTTGAGAATTTGAATGACATCCTAAAAAGTAAAATGCGAAGTATAAAGGAAAACGATCCTTATCAGCTCAAAGCAAAGCTGTTTCGCTTTGCTCAGGGACGAGGATTTGAAGCTCAGCTTTCGCTGAAACTAATTGAAAAGATAATTTCTGAATTGAGCTAATTTTTCATTTCGCTTTGGCAGGCTTATTGTAAAGGAATTACTATATTTAGTTCTCTTAAAACAATGATCCTAAACCAATCTAAATGACTAAAACTCTACGCTTACTCCTCCATTATTCTCTTATCCTTTTACTGTTTGTGGGCTGTTCAGCTCAGAATTCCATGGCAAAACGTCGCCCGCCACAATGGGTAAAAGAACGTCCTATTTCTACCGATTATTACATTGGAATTGCAGTTGTAGAAAAGGATAATAGCCAGATAAACTACATGCAATTAGCCAAAAATCAGGCTTTACAGGATTTATGTTCCGAAATTTCCATCTCCATTTCCTCCAACTCAGTTTTGCATCAATTCGAAAATAATGTAGAGTTTAAAGAAGAGTTCGAAGCTAATGTGAGAACTTCTCTCGTTCAAAATTTAGAAGCTTACGAAATGGTTGGCTCCTGGGATAATAAAAAGGGAAACGAGTACTGGGTTTACTATCAACTCTCGAAAAATCAATACGAACTGCTCAAAAGAATCAAATTAAACAAAGCCAAAAAAATGGCTCAAACCTATTTCGAGGAAGCCAAACAATACGAAAAACAATTGGATTTGCACCAAGCTTTAAGCTACTACGCAAAAGCTCTGGATGCCATCAAAAATCATTTGGATGAAGATTTATCGGTTCTTTCTTTCGATGGAAAAATTAATCTGGGAACCGACATCTACAATTCCATTCAAAATATTTTTTACCGAACTCAGCTCTCGCCCGATCAGAATAAAATTAATCTGGAAATTTCAACCGCTAAAAAAGAGCCAATACTTGTAAAAGCAAGCTGGTTGGGTGATGAAGGCGAGCAAACACTTCAGCAATTGCCTTTGCAACTTGAATTCACAAAAGGTGAAGGAATTTTAAATCACAAGGTTTCTACCGATCGCTTTGGTTATGCGGCTTCACAACTCTCCAAAGTAACTTCCAAACAAAAATTACAGGAAATTGAAATCTCGCTTGACTTATCGTCAATTTTAGATGAAAAAATTGAAAACCATGAATTGAATCAACTCTTTTTTACACCCGAATCGGTTCCTAAAAGCAAAATTATTGTGAATGTGGAACGCTTAAAAGCTTACCTAAACTTTAATGAAAAAATATTTGGCGAAGATTCACAAAGAGGAATTCTTACCAACAGCGTAAAAAAAGAACTCTCGGAAAACTTTTTTTCCTTTACGGATGATAAAGAACAAGCCAAAGTAATTCTTGATATCAACACCAACGTTACAAAAGGCGAAATTAAAGAGGGACGCAACTACAAAGTGTATATCGTATATCTGGATTGCTTTTTCACGCTTACCGATGTAAAAACCGGAATGGAGATTTTTAACGATGCCATTTATGAAGTGAAAGGGATGAAACCAATTAGTTACAACTATGCCGTAAAAGAAGCCTACGAGCAAGCTGTTGAAGAAATCAGTAACAATATTGTTCCGAAACTAAATCAACTCGATTTATAAAATAGTAAAGTAAGATCAGAATAATCTACTCTTAGTTAAAAAGCAGTAAATAAAATTTAAGCTTAAGAAAATATGAAAACAAGAAAACTACAATCGTTATTCCTTGGATTAGGAATTTTAGCAGCTACCGGACTTAGTTCATGCGGATCTGCCGAAAAAGCAGTAACAACAAAAGCACAAGGCGAAGAACTAATTGAGGTGTACTGCACCGGTTCGGACTACCAAAGTGATAAAAACTATTTTAGAGCTTCGGCAATTGGTGAAAGTTTAGATCAAATGGTATCGAAAAAGAAGGCCGGAACCAATGCTCGTGCCGAATTGGCAACTTTAATTCAATCGACCGTTAAGGGAACCATCGACAACTATGTGAACTCCACAGAACTGAACAATGTTGAACAAGTTGAAGAACGTTTTGAAGGATTAACTCGTGAGGTAATCAACCAACAATTGAATAACATTAAAGTAATCTGCGAAAAGCAAACCCGAACTGGCGAAAACAAATACAAAACTTACATTGCTCTTGAAATGAGCGCAAAAGACTTGGAAGAAGCCATCAACCAAAAATTATCGCAGGACGATAAACTAAAAGTTGACTACGATTACGAAAAATACAAAGCAACTTTCGATGCTGAAATGCAGAAATTAGAAAATGAACAAAGAGGATTCTAACAAAAAAAATATATTAATTTTACGACGACTGAGGAAATTCTCTGTCGTCGTTTTTTATTTCTTTTTATTTGTAATTATCAAATCAGAAGGAATTCTAAAAAATCACAACAGAATTTTATTTCAGATTGGTCATTCTTCTTTGTTTACTACCTTTACACTTCAATTAATAAATTTCAAAATGATTACAACAGACCAGCTAAAGACTTTAGCGGAACGCACGGAAGCGTTAAGGAGGTATCTTTGACATCGATGCCAAATTAATTCAGATACAAGAAGAAGAAATGAGAACTCAGGCACCAGGTTTTTGGGACAATCCTAAAGAAGCAGAAGTTCAAATGAGAAAAGTTCGAGGACTAAAGTCGTGGGTTGATTCCTACAATGAAGTAAAAGAAGCCATTGACGATCTTCAAATTTTATATGATTTTGCCAAAGAAGAAGAGGCCTCTCCAGAAGAAGTAGATGAACAATTTGCTGCTAGCGAAACTTTACTTGAAGCCTTAGAACTTAAAAATATGCTTCGTAAAGATGAGGACAAACTGGGCGCTATTTTAAAAATTAATGCTGGCGCTGGTGGCACCGAAAGTTGCGATTGGGCCGAAATGCTTTACCGCATGTACTTGCGTTACGGAGAATCGCATGCTTATAAAGTCCGTTCCTTAGAATATCAGGAAGGTGATGAAGCAGGTATTAAATCGGCTACTTTGGAATTTGAAGGCGATTTTGCCTACGGATATTTGAAATCGGAAAATGGTGTTCACCGTTTGGTTCGCCTATCTCCTTTCAATGCGGCCAATAAAAGAATGACCTCTTTTGCTTCTGTATATGTCTACCCAGCTATTGATGATACCATAGAAATTGAGATTAATCCTGCTGATATTACCTGGGATACTTTCCGATCGGGTGGTGCTGGCGGACAGAATGTAAACAAGGTAGAAACAGGTGTTCGTCTTCGACATGCTCCCACTGGAATCATCATTGAAAATACCGAAACACGTTCTCAACTTGGGAATCGTGAAAACGCTTTGCGATTGCTAAAATCTCAATTGTATGAATTGGAATTGCGCAAGCGACAGGAAAAAATTGATGCCATAGAAGGTTCAAAAAAGAAAATTGAATGGGGATCGCAAATTCGTTCCTACGTAATGCAACCTTATAAATTAGTTAAAGACGTTAGAACTGCTCATGAAACATCTAATGTTCAAGCTGTTTTAGATGGCGATTTGGATGGGTTCATTAAAGCATATCTAATGGAATTTAGCGGAGAAGAAAAATAATTTTTTTAGGGTCGTTGCATGCAGCGCCCCTACTTATTTTTCGGTTTAAACATCCCTCCAATTAAAACGCCAAATAATCCTCCGTAAGGAACCATAGTATACCAATTGGTCTGAATTGGGCAAGTTCCTGTAACACAGCCAACAAATTTCCAATAAAGGAAACCGCCAAAAAGTCCTACCAAACCACCAATAATCTCGAATTTTCTATTTTTTATGAACTGTTTTACCATTTTTACAAGTATATAAATATTTACATATCTCAAACATACTAAAGATTTCTGAATTGACCCCGTAGCATTCGAACAAATACAGCAAATCTTCGCAGAAAAAGCTTCCATCCTCTTTTTTATTTTTAAAACACTATTTCAGTTTCTTTTGATCGAACTGAAAGCTGTATATTTGTATCCTCTTTAAACCGTAAACCAAAAACAAGCATGTTAAAAATATACCACAACCCACGTTGTTCTAAAAGTAGAGCAGGCCTACAATACTTACAAGAAAAAGGATTAGAACCAGAAATACGCTTGTATTTAAAACATGAATTTACCGAAGCAGAACTTGCCGATGTTTTAATGAGAATGGCAAAAAAACCTGCAGAAATCATTCGTACTCAGGAAAAAATCTACAAAACAGATTTTAAGGGAAAAAACTTTACCGATGAAGAATGGATTAAAATCCTAATTGAATATCCAAATCTTATTCAGCGCCCTATTGTAGTGAACGATCACAGAGCAATATTTGCAGTTCCGGCCGAAAAAATGGAAGAAATTCTATAACACCACCCTCAACTCATTTTACGCCTCTGATTGATAAATGCAAGTTCTCATCACTATATAAAATATGTCTTCAATTGGAAATGCTAAGCTCATGAAAATAATTGAAAAATTAGGTCTAATCGTCCTGCTTGTTCTGCTAGCGGCTTGTGATCCTTTTCAAACTAAAATTGGGTCAGAAGTCTCTCTGTACGAAAGCATACAAAAACAAGAAGTTCCTTTTCCGGATACTTTAAAAATAATGACCTGGAACATTAAATTCGGAGGTGGTAGAATCGATTTCTTTTTCGATTGCCATGGTGATAGAGTGATTATGGAAAAATCGGAAGTCATAGAAAACATGAACACCATTGCCGAAAAAATTCGTGAAGTAAACCCCGATATTTTAATGGTACAGGAAGCGGATGTAAATGCAAAACGAAGCGCCTTTGTAGATCAGGTACAATATCTGGTCAACAATACAGACTTTAACTATGCAGCTTATGCTTCGCAATGGAAAGCAAACTACATTCCCAGCAATGGAATTGGAAAAATGGATTCAGGCAACGCTATTTTATCGAAATGGAAATTTACTGGTGCAAAACGAATTCCCCTCCCACTTATCAAATCGCAAAATTTTCTTGTTCGCTACTTTTATCTAAAACGAAACATTCTGGAAATAAATCTGGAAAACCAAGGTAAATCCATTCAACTTTTAACCACCCATTTATCGGCATACGCCAAGGATAACACAAAAAAAAGGCAGTTAGAAATTCTTAAAACTTACCTTGATTCTTTGAACCAAAGTGGACAGCAATTTATTTTGGGTGGCGATTTTAATTCGCTGCCTCCTTTTAGCAAGCAAACATGTAATTTTGACGATTCGGCTTGTAACGATGGAGAATTTGAGGCAGATAATTACAGTGCCGAAATAAAATGGATGATTCCTTTCTATAAAAACTATCAGTCCGCAATTCCCTTAGACGAATTTAAGCGTGACAATTCCAAACATTTTTCGCACACAACCGATAAAAATAAGTTCTGGAATAGAAAAATAGATTTCCTATTTTCCAACAAAAGCTTTTGCTTGGAGAGTGGAAAAACACTTCAACAATGGATGCAAGTCTCTGACCACGCACCCATTATAGTAAAAAGTAATACAAAGCAATAGTTTTTTCATGTTCTTAAAGTATGATGAAGAACATTTTTTAAACTTTTTGTAAATGATAAAAAGGCCTTATTTTTAGGCTCTAATTTTTAAACAGTTACAGTTATGGCAGATAATAAACTTTTTAGTGACTTTGCTCCCAATTCGACTCAAGAGTGGATTGACAAAATCACTAAAGATCTAAAAGGTGCTGACTTTGATAGAAAGTTGGTTTGGAGAACTAATGAAGGATTCAATGTACAGCCTTTCTACAGACTGGAGAACATGGATGACAAAGCCTTCATGAATACTTATCCTGGAGATTTTCCTTATGTTCGTGGTAATAAAAAAGACAGCAACGATTGGTTGGTTCGTCAAGATATTATTGTTAACGATGTAAAAGCAGCTAATGCAACAGCTCTTGACATCCTAAACAAAGGTGTTGACTCAATTGGATTCGTATTGAATTGGAAAGACCTAAGCAAAGAGGAATTATCTACTTTGTTAGATGGTATTTTCTTGGATTGTGTAGAAATCAACTTCGAAAAATCTCACGGTTCTGTTGAATTAATCAAAAATTTGCAAGCAATTGCAACTGAAAAAGGTATCGCTCTAGATAAAATAAATGGCGGGGTTTCTATCGATATCAATTCTGGTTTCAGTACTGTTGGTAAATTTTGTGGATCAGAAGAAAGTTCTTACAAATTTATGAAAGAAGCTATTGAAGCTTCAAAAGCACTTCCTAAATTTAAAGTAATTGCAGTTGGTGGAAACTTATTCAACAACTCTGGATCTTCAATTGTAGAAGAATTAGGATTCTCTTTGGCATCAGGTGCTGAATACCTAAGCAAAATGATCGAAGCTGGTCTTTCTGTTGACGAAGTTGCTCCAAAAATCCGTTTCAACTTTGCAACAAGTTCTAAGTATTTCATGGAGATTGCTAAGCTAAGAGCTGGACGTATGCTATGGGCTAACATCGTTAAAGCATTCGGTGCTTCAAACGAAGAAATTTGCAAAATGTCTGTTCACGGTGAAACTTCAGAATGGAACAAAACAGTTTACGATCCATATGTAAACATGTTGCGTACTCAAACCGAAGCAATGTCTGCTGTTTTAGGTGGACTTGATTCATTTACAGTAAAACCTTTCGACTCTGTATATGCTGAATCATCAGTATTCTCAGAAAGAATTGCTCGTAACCAACAATTATTACTAAAAGAAGAATCACACTTTGGTCAAATTGCTGACCCTGCTGCTGGTTCTTACTATATTGAGACTCTAACTGAGTCTATTGCCGACGAAGCTTGGAAATTATTCTTAGCAGTTGAAAAAAAAGGTGGATACCTTGCTGCTTTCAAAGCTGGTTTCGTTCAAGATACAATCAAAGCTACTGCTCAAAAAAGAGATTTAGCCATTGCTACTCGTAAAGAGAATTTCTTAGGAACTAACCAATTCCCTAACTTCGGTGAAGTATTGGAAACTATTCCTGAAGCTGTTCTCACTCCTGCTGATAAAACAGCTGACGATGCCATTTGCGAAACATTGAAACCATATCGTGGTGCTCAATCTTTCGAAGTTCTTCGTAACAAAACTGATCTTTATAGTAAAGTGAATGGTCGTCCTAAAGTGATGATGTTCCCTATTGGAAACTTGAATATGCGTAAAGCTCGTGCTCAGTTTGCATGTAACTTTTTCGCTTGTGCCGGATTCGACGTTGAAGATCACAACGGTTTTAAAACTGTTGAAGAAGGTGTGAAATTCGTAACAGAGAAAAATGCTAAGATCGTTGTAATTTGTTCATCTGATGATGAGTATGCAACTATCGCTCCTGAGCTTTTCGAAGCCCTTAAAGGAAGTGCAACTCTTGTTGTAGCAGGTGCTCCTGCATGTGCTGACGAGTTAAAAGCTAAAGGAATCGAGAACTTTATTAATGTGAAATCGAACGTTCTTGAAACTTTAAAAGCATATCAAGCAGAGTTAGGAATTTAATTAGTGATTTATAATTGAAAAATTATTCAACACTAATTACAAAAAAGAAAAAAAATGAAGCCAAATTTTAAAGATATAAATATCAAGTCATCTCAAAGAGCTGAAACGACTTCTCAGGAATGGGAAAAAGAAAACGGCATTGAAAAATCTTGGATGACACCAGAACAAATTCCCGTTAAAACAGCTTTTAACAAGGAAGATTTAGAAGGTATGGAACACTTGAACTACATTTCAGGTTTACCTCCATTCCTACGTGGACCTTATTCAGCAATGTATCCTTTGCGTCCATGGACAATTCGTCAGTACGCAGGTTTCTCTACTGCTGAAGAATCAAATGCATTCTACCGTCGTAACCTTGCTGCTGGACAGAAAGGTCTTTCTGTAGCATTTGATTTGGCTACTCACCGTGGATATGATTCAGATCATCCTCGTGTAATTGGTGATGTAGGTAAAGCAGGGGTTGCTATCGACTCTATTCTTGATATGGAGATCCTTTTCGATCAGATTCCATTGAACAAGATGTCTGTTTCTATGACTATGAATGGTGCTGTACTTCCAGTATTGGCATTCTACATTGTAGCAGGTTTGGAACAAGGTGCTAAATTGGAAGAATTATCAGGTACTATCCAAAATGATATCCTTAAAGAATTCATGGTACGTAATACTTACATTTACCCACCAGAATTCTCTATGAAAATTATTGCTGACATCTTCGAATTTACTTCTCAAAAGATGCCTAAATTTAACTCTATTTCTATCTCTGGTTACCACATGCAAGAAGCAGGTGCTACCGCAGATATCGAGTTAGCTTACACACTTGCTGATGGTCTTGAGTACTTGAAAAAAGGTGTCGCTGCAGGAATGGATGTTGATGCTTTTGCTCCTCGTTTGTCTTTCTTCTGGGCTATCGGAATGAATCACTTCATGGAGATTGCTAAGATGCGTGCTGGTCGTTTACTATGGTCTAAGATTGTAAAACAATTCAATCCTAAAAACCCTAAATCAATGGCATTGCGTACTCACTCGCAAACTTCAGGTTGGTCATTAACCGAGCAAGATCCCTACAACAACGTTGGACGTACTTGTATCGAAGCAATGGCTGCTGCCTTGGGTCACACACAATCTCTTCACACCAATGCATTGGATGAAGCGATTGCATTGCCTACAGATTTCTCTGCACGTATCGCTCGTAACACTCAGATCTTTATTCAAGATGAAACTACTATCTGTAAAGCAGTTGATCCATGGGCTGGTTCTTACTACGTTGAGTCATTAACTCAAGAATTGGTAGACAAAGCCTGGGCTCACATCGAAGAAGTTGAGAAATTAGGTGGTATGGCTAAAGCTATTGAATCTGGTATTCCTAAACTTCGTATCGAAGAAGCTGCTGCTCGTACTCAAGCTAAAATTGATGCGAACACTCAAACTATCGTTGGTACTAACAAATATCGTTTGGAAAAAGAAGATCCATTGGATATCTTAGAAGTAGACAACACTGCTGTACGTACTGCTCAAATTGAAAGATTGAACAAACTACGTGCTAACCGTGACGAAAAAGCTGTTCAAGCTGCTCTTGAAGCCATTACTGCCTGTGCTGCAGGAGGTGAAGGTAACTTATTGGATCTTGCTGTTCAAGCTGCACAACTTCGTGCTTCTTTGGGTGAGATTTCAGATGCATGTGAAAAAGTTTGTGGTAGATATAAAGCTGTTATTAGAACCGTGTCAGGAGTATATTCATCAGAATCAGGAGAAGATGCTGATTTCGCAAATGCGAAGAAAAAAGCAGATCAATTTGCAGAAATGACAGGACGTCGTCCTCGTATCATGATTGCAAAAATGGGACAAGATGGTCACGACCGTGGTGGTAAAGTTGTTGCTACTGGTTTTGCCGATATAGGATTTGACGTGGATATGGGACCATTGTTCCAAACTCCAGAAGAGTCTGCTAAACAAGCTGTAGAAAATGATGTACACATCGTTGGTGTTTCTTCATTGGCTGCTGGTCACAAAACTTTAGTTCCTGCTGTTATCGAGGAATTGAAAAAATTAGGTCGTGAAGATATTATGGTTACTGCAGGTGGTGTTATTCCAGCTCAGGATTACGATTTCTTATACGAAGCTGGTGTTGTTGGTGTATTTGGTCCTGGTACCAAAGTATCAAAATGTGCTATTCAAATGTTGGATATCCTAATTGAGCAATACAAAGACTAGTTCTTTTATTACTATATTTAAAG
>NZ_JBFHJW010000090.1:0-11466 GCF_041595635.1 Labilibaculum sp. | reverse complement strand
TTTATCTTTTGCTGCAGCAGAATACTTTGTTGCATTAGTTAGTAAGTTATACTCTGCTCCTAGCCTAAATTTATCTGAAAATTCGTATCCGATAAATGTAGCCAAACTGGCTGAACTTACATCTTCTTCATTCCCATCTTCGTCGGCAACAGAAGTTGAAAGCACAGCTCCATAAACTTTAGCAGTTAAACCACTTTTTGCATACACTAAGCTGGCTCCTACTTTTTGCTTGCCATCTTCATCTTGCAAATTCTTGTAGCCTTCACCATTCATTACAATAGCATTTGCAGTAAATGAATCACTAATGGTAAACTTGGCTTTTACCCCAACATCGGCACTCGATTCAAAACCAAATTCATCAGCAAATGATTTCATAATATAACGGTAGCCCCAAAATTTCTCCTGCTCCTTAAACTGAATGGTACTAATCATCCCTAAAGAAAGCTTTGCGATAGGTGACATAGTCCACTCCAACTGAGCCTTTTTAAGGTAAGCCGTATAATCACTGCCACCGTCATTTGTATCTACGTCTAAAGTAATACTCGCTTTAAATCCTTTTGCGATATTATAATCATAGCCCAAATATGCTCTTTTTATTTCGAAGCTACTTTCCTGTTCCTCTCCTTCAGTCATGTCGTAATGGTAATTGAAGAATACCTTTCCGCTTGCTTTTCCTGAAGGCGTAAATTCTGCTTTTTCCTGCGCTGTAGCATGATTACCAACAATCAATGCAATGGCTACAATTAATAATCTCGATACTTTCATTTGGTTGTTTTAGTAGTATGTAACACAATCGTTATCTCGTCGTCATATTTTCTTAACAACTCCGGCAAAAGTAATTTCTTTTCTAAACACACAATTCTAATAGATTTTAAGGAAAGGTTAAATCCACTTAACGAAAAATTAACACAAGGTTTAATACCCCTACTATTTCAATAAGTTTATCAAAAAAAAACGGAAGCTCCTAAAATAGGAACTTCCGAAAGTATAGAAGAAGTTAGAGTACTACTTTTTAAAAATACCCAAATCTTTTAAGTCTGAATTTTGAATGTAAGTCAGGTGACCTGCACAAACAGCTTTTCCCATTTTCACATAAACCTCGCAAGATTCCTGGAACTTATCATTACGCGTAGTATCCATCAAAATAAGATAACCCATAACAATATAGCCAGCCATTTCTACCAAACGGCGAGCATGGAAATCCATAAAATCATTGTGATCAGCAGATGAGTTAATTTCATTCACCGCAGCAACAGCTTTTTCATATTGCTCAGTCATGCCTTTTAACATGGTTCTAATATATTCCAATTGAGGAATCAAATCAGAAGATTCGTACTCTTTAATTTGAGCCAAGTACTGACCTGTTGTTACCCCACGAACGGCAGCTACAACCTGTAATTGAGATGTTCCTTCATAAATATTTGTAATACGTGCATCACGCACCAAACGTTCAATTGGGTAATCTTTCATATAACCCGATCCAGCATGAATTTGCAAAGAATCATAAGCAATTTGATTGCAATACTCCGAAGCAAACAATTTCAACATTGGCGTGAAAACATCAGCAATACGTTGATATTTTTTCATCTCTGTTCTTTCGTCCTTATCCAAAGAGCGATCCTGAGAAATATGATAGTAACATTTGTAAACGTCAACCATACGGCATGTCTCATATAACATGGAACGAGAAGCATTCAACTTAGCTTCCATATTGGTCAACATTTCGTAAACCGCAGGAAAATTAATAATTGCTTTTCCAAACTGACGACGATCCTGTGCGTAAGCCAAACCTTCGCGGTAAGCTGCTTCTGCAATACCTACCGACTGAGCTCCAACACCTAAACGAGCACCATTCATAAGAGACATTACATATTTGATCAATCCCATTTTACGAGAACCAACCAATTCGGCAGGAGCATTGGTAAAAACCAATTCACAAGTTGGTGAGCCAATAATTCCCATTTTATGCTCGATACGACGTACTTTCACAGCCATGTGTTTTTTGTCATAAATAAACATCGACAAACCACGTCCATCAGAAGTTCCTTCCTCCGAACGAGCCAAAACTAATGCAACCTCACCATCACCATTGGTAATAAAACGTTTCACACCGTTCAAATACCATTGATCTTCTTCTTTATTGTAAGTTGCTTTCAACTGCACCGCCTGCAAATCGGAACCAGCATCAGGTTCTGTTAAATCCATTGCAGCAGTAGCACCTTTGGCAAAACGTGGAAGATAATTCATTTTTTGTTCTTCCGAAGCAAATTCATGAATGGTTTCAGCACAATCCTGAAGGCCCCAAATATTGGCAAATCCAGCATCCGAACGAGATACCAGTTCTGCAGCCATAACGTAGGGTACAAGAGGAAAATTCAATCCATCGTACTTACGAGGTAAGCTCATTCCAATCAATCCTGCTTTTGTTAAAGCATCATGATTTTCCTGTGTTCCACGTGCATAAATAACACGATCGTTTTCTACTCGTGGACCTTCCTGATCAACACTTTCTGCATTCGGATTAATAATGTCTCCACAAATCTCACCAACAATCTCTAAGGTGCGATCATATGAATCCATAGCATCTTCAAAATCCAAAGGTGCATAATCGTATTTTTCTTTATCTTCAAAGTCACGCTCTTTAAGCGCAACAATTTTTTTCATTAAAGGATGATCCAAGTGGAACTTTAAATCATCATTATCTGTATAGAAATTAGCCATTTCTGTGGATGTTTTTTTGTTAAAATTAAAACGATTCGCGAACACCATTCCCCAGAGGGGTCTATTTGGTGTTTTCTTTGTATTGCTTAATCATTTTTGGAATCACATCAGCAATATCACCGGTAATCACATAATCGGCAAAATTATTAATTGGCGCATTCTTATCTGTATTGATAGCTATCACCATAGATGACTCTTCCATACCAGCGGTATGTTGAATTTGACCCGAAATACCACAAGCAATGTATAGCTTAGGTCGAACAGTAACTCCAGTTTGACCAATCTGACGTTCATGCGATGCATACCCCGCATCAACAGCAGCACGAGAAGCGCCTACTTCGGCACCCAATACATCTGCTAATTCATACAATTTATCGAAGTTTTCTTTAGAGCCTACACCATAACCACCTGCTACAATAATACCTGCATTTTTGATGTTTACTTTTGATTTTTCCATGTGACGTTCAATAACCTTCACCACAAAGTCCGCATCAGTCACATATTTGGCCACATCAATTTGCTTCACTTTTCCTTTGTAAGCATCCGAAAGAATTTCTTTTTTCATTACACCCTCGCGAACCGTAGCCATCTGAGGACGACAATCTGGATTAACAATCGTAGCCACAATATTTCCTCCGAAAGCAGGACGAATTTGATACAACAAATTCTTGTACTCTTTTTTGTTCTTCTTGTCCTCATGATCACCAATAATTAAACTAGTGCAATCAGCCGTTAAACCAGAATGAAGTGCCGAAGATACTCGAGGTCCCAAATCACGACCAATGCTGGTCGCTCCCATCAAGGCGATTTGTGGCTTTTCTTCTCCAAACAGTTTCACTATAATTGATGTATGTGGTAATGTAGTATATGGATACAAGCGCTTATCACTTGCCACCCAAACAGTATCAACACCATAAGGCATAATTTGCTTTTCGACCCCTTTAAGGTCAGATCCAATTACCACAGCCTCCAATTCACATTTTAAATCGTCGGCTAGTTTTCGGCCTTTGGTTAAAAGTTCCAGGCTCACATCGGCAACCTGTCCCTCTTCTATTTCACAATATACAAATACGTTATTCACGGTTTCAATTTTTTAAATTTCACTTTTACAGTGATCAGCAAAAAAAAAGTTTAAACTGATAACTGATGAATGTTACCTGTTAACCAATGGTATGGTTAGCGATTAACTCTTTCATTAAATCGTCCATATCAGCATCAGTAGGCTCAAGAATTTTTGCCTCTTTAGCTTGAAAAACTACATTTTCAATAGCTTTTACTTTTGTAGGTGATCCGCTTAAACCAAGCTCTTCAGCATTCGTTTCAATATCGTTAACACTCCATTCTCCAATATTTAAGTAAGGACGATGAGTATGCAAAGCGATGTAATCTTCATCTGCATTCTGCATTTCCGAAACGGCTCTGGCATGCTTATATTTCATTACATATTTTGCATTACGAGGACGACAATCAGGAGCCGAAGTATTTACAGTAATCACCATAGGCAAAGCACCTTCAACAGTCTCTACACCACGTTCTAAACGGCGTTTCACAACAATTTTACCTTTTTCTACAGAAAGTACTTCTTCAGCATAGGTAATCTGAGGAAATCCAAGTTTTTCCGCCACCTGAGGTCCAACCTGAGCTGTATCACCATCGATTGCCTGACGACCTGCTATGATAACATCAATTTTGCCCATTTTTTTAAGAGTACAAGAAAGAGCATATGAAGTTGCCAATGTATCAGAACCTGCAAATGCACGGTCCGATAAAAGAATTCCATTGTCAGCACCGCGATAAAGACCTTCGCGAATAATTTCTGCGGCTCTACCTGGGCCCATGGTTAATAGGCTAATTTCCGTTCCTGGATATTTATCTTTCAAACGCAAAGCTTGCTCAAGTGCATTCAAATCTTCAGGATTGAAGATAGCTGGAAGTACAGCTCTATTCACAGTTCCATCAGCTTTCATCGCATCCTTCCCCACATTTCTAGTATCGGGAACTTGCTTAGCAAGAACAACAATTTTTAATCCTTTCATTATTATATAAATTTTATCATCTGTAATTGATTTTGATTCACTTCAGCAAATCTCAGCTCTGTTGGAATTGAGCGACAATTATTTGTGGAAGAAACCATCAAATCACGAATTGTTATTTTCTAATAAAAATAAGTCTTCATTTCTACGCAAACGTTTAAAATCCGAGTGTAGCAAATATAAAGATTAGAGTGCTTAAAACAAATCTAGATTGTGTTTTGCACAACAGTTTTCATAAAAAAGAAAATAGCTACGAATTAGAATTAGTCATAGTTCTAAAACAACAGCTATATCACTGAAAATATATCACTTAGAAAAAGCAGTTTATACATTTATTGCCAACACAATAATTTTCGAACTGACGCATAAATCAATAGCATAAAAGAGGAACAAGATTCTGACTCATCAATTTCCTATTTTTTACGTCGTAATCAATCCTAGTATCCTCTTTATAGTGCAATGATCTCTTCTCTTAATAAGCAATAATTTTCGTTTAATTTTTTAATTTTGTGATGTAAACAATAATTAAAAACCAATGCTAACTTTTTTGAGTGCCATAACAGCCCTTATTTTGGGGTATCTCTTCTATGGAAAATTTATAGAACGATTTTTTGGCGCTGATGACAACAGACAAACTCCAGCCATACAATTAGAAGATGGTGTTGACTATATTCCAATGCCAACATGGAGAATATTTACCATTCAATTTTTAAATATTGCAGGTTTAGGCCCTATTTTCGGAGCTATATTAGGTGCCATGTACGGTCCTATTTCTTACCTATGGATTGTTTTTGGATGTATATTCATGGGAGCAAGTCACGATTATTTTTCAGGTATGCTTTCCCTCCGTAACAACGGAGCTAGTCTACCCGAAATTGTTGGAAAATATCTGGGATCTTCCATTCAGAATTTCATTCGATTATTCACCATTGTTCTTCTAATCTTTGTTGGTGTAGCTTTTGTTACTGGTCCTGCAGGATTGCTTACAGATTTAACTGGTGGCGGTTTAAACTGGTGGCTTTATGGAATTTTCGCCTACTATTTATTGGCAACCCTCCTACCCATCAATAAAATTATTGGTAAAATTTATCCACTATTTGGTCTTGCCTTACTTTTAATGGCCTTTAGTATTGCTGGCATGTTAATTTACAATGAAATTACGGGAAGTATCGCACTAAATGAGATTTCATTTCAAGACTTAAGAAATCTTCACACCAATCCATCACAAAACATCCTTTACCCAATGATGTTTATTGTAATTTCTTGCGGAGCTATTTCGGGCTTTCACTCTACGCAATCGCCCATGATGGCTCGTTGTTTGAAAAAAGAAAGTTATGGAAGACCTGTTTTTTATGGAGCAATGGTTGCCGAAGGAATTGTTGCAATGATATGGGCTACAGCTGCCATGAATTTTTTTGGCAATGCTTCTGAACTAAATTTAAACATAGCTGCAGGACATAATCCTGCCTGGATTGTTAATGAAATATGCACAACATGGCTTGGGAAACTCGGTGCTATTTTTGCTATTATAGGTGTAATTGCATGTCCCATTACTACCGGAGATACTGCTTTTAGAAGTGCTCGTTTAACTATTGCTGATATCTTTAACTACAATCAAAAGTCAATACAAAGTCGATTACTAATTTCCATTCCTCTATTTGCAATTGGTTTCATACTATCTCAATTAGAGTTCGCCACAATTTGGAAGTATCTTGGTTTGTCAAATCAAATCCTATCGATGGTAATGTTATGGACTGCTGCGATGTATCTAGCAAAAGAAGGTAAAAATCACTTGCCACTTAGTATTCCGGCACTATTTATGACTGGAATTTGTTTTACCTACCTACTGGTTGCTCCTAACAAAAACGGTGGACTTGCAATAGATTCCGAATTGGGCATTTTAGTAGGTGCTCTAATTGCATTGTCTGTTTATCTCTTATTTCTACTCAAAATAAAAGATAAACCACTAAAAGGTATTTTATCCTTTGTTGCAGATAAATCCAAAAAATGAAAAACCGGGAAACTTATTTATTTCCCGGTACAAACGTAACTACAGTTATCTTTTAAGCTTCCCCTGTAGGACCAAAACTCATTGGCATTACATTGCCTTGAGGAGCTTGATTTTCATCTACCTTTATTTGACCATGCAGAGATTCAAATTTTCGAATATTATCCTGTAAAGCCAACATAAGTCTTTTAGCATGTTCAGGAGTAAGAATGATTCTGGATTTTACATCTGCTTTAGGGATTCCTGGCATGATTCTCACAAAATCGACAACAAATTCCGAACTTGAATGAGTAATTACTGCCAGATTTGAATACGTCCCCTGTGCTACTTCTTCTTTTAATTGAATATCTATCTGATTGGATTTCTTTTTATCGTTCATAATTCTTTTTTAATAAATGTTACTTTGTCGTCCTGCTAAAATATGAAATTATTCCCGATAACAATTCATCGGCCATTAAAAAAGGGTGTTTTCAAATTGAAAACACCCTTTATATTACTTAGAGTAACTTTTAATATTCAGTTGATTTAGAATCTAAAAGTTTTTCATATTCTGCTTTTGGCCCTACAACTACATCTTTGTACTCGCGTAAGCCAGTACCTGCAGGAATAAGGTGTCCACAAATTACATTCTCTTTCAAACCTTCAAGGTTATCAATCTTACCACTAATTGCGGCTTCATTAAGAACCTTAGTTGTTTCCTGGAAGGAAGCAGCTGAGATAAAACTCTTAGTTTGAAGAGCAGCACGGGTAATTCCCTGCAAAATCTGAGTGGAGGTAGCAGGAATTGCTTCACGTGCTTCAACCAGTTTCAAATCTCTTCTTCTCAATACCGAATTTACATCTCTTAGTTTTCTAGAAGTAATGATCATCCCAGCTTTTAACTCCTCAGAATCTCCACAATCAACAACAACTTTCTTTCCAAAGATCTCATCATTTTCGGTCATCATAACCATCTTATCGATAATTTGTTTCTCAAGGAATTTTGTATCTCCCTGATCATCAACAACTACCTTACGCATCATTTGACGAACGATAATTTCAAAGTGCTTGTCGTTAATTTTCACCCCTTGCATACGATATACATCCTGAACTTCATTCACGATATACTCCTGTACTTTTGTTGGTCCTTTAATGGCCAAAATATCGGCAGGAGTTGTAGCACCATCAGACAATGGAGTTCCAGCTCTAACATAATCGTTTTCCTGAACCAAAATTTGTCTAGAAAGTGGTACTAAATACTTTCTAACATCTCCAGCTTTAGTTGTCACAACAACTTCACGATTACCACGTTTAATTTTACCAAATGTAATCTCACCATCAACCTCTGAAACAACAGCAGGATTAGATGGATTACGAGCTTCAAATAACTCTGTTACTCGTGGCAGACCACCGGTAATATCACCCGCTTTACCTACGGCTCTAGGAATTTTAACTAAAGACTGACCTGCAGTAACCATATCACCTTCGGAAACCGAAACGTGAGCACCTACTGGTAAGTTGTAAGATTTTAAAATTTCGCCACTTGAGCTTAAAATCTTAACACTTGGGTTCTTAGTTTTATCCTTTGATTCTGTTACAACTTTTTCAGCAAATCCAGTTGCTTCATCAGACTCTTGAGAGAAAGTAATTCCTTCTATCAAATTATCGAATGAAATCTTACCTGAAAATTCAGTAATAATCATTGCATTATATGGATCCCACTCACAAATAAGATCGTCTATCGTAATATCCTGACCATCTTTAATATATAATTTAGATCCGTAGGGTATAGTATGTGTTGTTAGAGTAATATTGGTGTTTTTATCAATAATACGCAATTCAGCCAAACGACCAATCACAACATCATATGTTTTATTCTCTTCGGTTACGTGCTCGACAACTCTTAACTCATCAAATTCGGCATAACCGTTGTATTTAGAAACAACCGAATTTTCTGCTGAAGTATTACCCGCAGTACCCCCAACGTGGAAAGTACGTAAAGTAAGCTGAGTACCTGGTTCTCCAATCGACTGAGCAGCAATAACACCAACAGCCTCTCCTTTTTGAACCGCAATACCTGTTGCTAAGTTACGACCATAACATTTTGCGCAAACTCCTCGTTTTGATTCACAAGTTAACACAGAACGAATCTCAACTCGTTCAATTGGTGAATTTTCGATTTCTTGTGCAATTTCTTCCGTAATTTCCTCACCAGCTTCAATAATTAATTTACCGCTAATAGGATGGAAAATATCGTGAACAGTTGTTCGACCTAAAATTCTTTCGAACAATGAAGCAACAACCTCTTCCTGATTTTTGATGGCAGAAGCAGTTAATCCACGTAAAGTTCCACAATCTTCTTCATTGATGATTACATCTTGAGCAACATCAACCAAACGACGAGTTAAATATCCAGCATCAGCTGTTTTAAGAGCCGTATCTGCCAAACCTTTACGAGCACCGTGAGTAGAAATAAAGTACTCAAGTACCGAAAGACCTTCCTTAAAGTTAGAAAGAATTGGATTCTCAATAATTTGTCCGCCTTTGGCTCCAGATTTCTGTGGCTTAGCCATCAGTCCCCTCATACCACCAAGCTGACGAATCTGCTCTCTAGAACCACGAGCTCCAGAGTCAAGCATCATATAAACAGAGTTAAATCCCTGATTATCTTCCGCCAATTGAGTCATCAATGTTTGAGTTAGGTTCGCATTAATATGCGTCCAGATATCAATAATCTGATTGTAACGCTCGTTATTAGTAATGAAACCCATATTGTAGTTACTCAACACTTCTTCAACCTGAGCATAACCTTCAGCTACCAAAGCTTCTTTTTCTACAGGTACTTTAACATCCGAAAGGTTAAAAGATAATCCACCTTCAAACGCTTTACGATAACCTAAATCTTTAATATCATCCAAGAAATTAGCACAAGCATTTACACCACATTTCTTAAAAATATAACCAATAATATCCCGAAGTGCTTTTTTAGTAATCAATTGATTAAGAAATCCAGCACCATGAGGAGTGGCCTCGTTCATAATGATACGACCAATTGTGGTTTCAACAGTTGTGTCAACCAATTCGTCATTCTCATTCAGGTCTTTAACTTTTACTTTAATCTGACTATGCAAATCAACTGCTTTCTCGTTAAAAGCAATCATTGCCTCTTCTGCAGAGTAAAAACTTAAGCCTTCACCTTTTCCACCTTTTCTTTTTTTAGTAATATAGTACAAACCAAGAACCATATCCTGAGAAGGAACAGTAACTGGGGCACCATTAGCTGGATTCAGAATATTGTGAGAACACAACATTAACATTTGAGCTTCCAAAATAGCTTCATTACCTAATGGTAAATGAACCGCCATCTGGTCACCATCAAAATCCGCATTAAAACCAGTACAAGCCAAAGGATGCAAACGAATTGCTTTTCCTTCAATTAACTTAGGTTGGAAAGACTGAATACCCAAACGGTGAAGCGTTGGAGCACGGTTAAGAAGAACCGGGTGTCCCTTAAGAACATTCTCAAGAATATCCCAAACAACAGGATCTTTACGATCAACGATCTTCTTGGCCGATTTTACAGTTTTTACAATCCCACGCTCAATTAATTTTCGGATTACGAATGGTTTGTATAGCTCGGCTGCCATATCTTTTGGCAGACCACACTCATGCATCTTCAAATCTGGTCCTACAACAATTACAGAACGTGCAGAATAGTCAACACGTTTACCCAATAAGTTTTGACGAAAACGCCCCTGCTTACCTTTCAATGAATCTGAAAGAGATTTAAGTGGACGATTATTTTCTGTCTTAACTGCATTGGACTTACGGGAGTTATCAAATAATGAATCAACAGATTCCTGAAGCATACGTTTCTCGTTTCGGAGAATTACTTCTGGCGCTTTGATTTCAATAAGTCTTTTTAAACGATTGTTACGGATGATTACTCTTCTGTACAAATCATTCAAATCGGAAGTTGCAAAACGACCACCATCCAAAGGTACTAAAGGACGCAATTCTGGTGGAATTACAGGAACAACTTTAACAATCATCCATTCAGGACGATTAATACCTTGTGATTCACGGAACGATTCAGTTACCTGAAGTCTCTTCAAAGCTTCGTTTTTACGTTGCTGAGATGTTTCAGTATTCGCTTTATGACGTAAATCATAAGAAAGAGCATCTAGATCTAATCGACCTAACAAGCTATATAAAGCTTCTGCTCCCATTTGTGCAATGAACTTATTTGGATCATCATCATCAAGATGCTGCTGATCAGCAGGGAGTTCATCAAGAATATCAAGATACTCTTCTTCTGTAAGGAAATCAAGGTATTTAATTCCATCAGCCGCTTTAATTCCAGCATTAATTACTACATATCTCTCGTAGTAAATAATTGTATCAAGCTTTTTTGTAGGTAAACCCAAAAGGTAACCTATTTTATTTGGCAATGATTTAAAATACCAAATGTGGGCAACAGGCACAACTAATTGAATGTGACCCATTCTCTCACGTCTTACCTTTTTCTCGGTTACCTCAACACCACATCGGTCACAAACAATACCTCTATATCGGATGCGTTTGTATTTACCACAATGGCACTCATAATCTTTTACAGGACCGAAAATTCTTTCACAGAATAATCCGTCGCGTTCTGGTTTATAAGTACGATAGTTGATGGTTTCAGGCTTTAAAACTTCACCACTAGATCTTTCTAAGATCTCT
>NZ_JBFHJW010000089.1:0-11878 GCF_041595635.1 Labilibaculum sp. | reverse complement strand
TTTTCTTTCTAATGATTTTTACAATTCGGTTTATTGTAATTTCCGATAAGTTCCATTCATAACCATTAAAATCTGTGGTATTGATGAATTGAACCACAATCGCGTCTATATCTTTGTGGTATTCTGCAAGACTTTGATAGCCAACTACCAAACCTCCATGATTGTATTCATAAGGATAGATTTCCTTTTCTCCCTCGTCAAATACCGAAGCATCGTTTAAGGCTCGCAAAAATATACCCACATCTTCTGCTGTAGCCAGCATCCCATATTCACGAGCTTTAAAATCCTCCTCGTAGCCAACATAATATCCACTCATGACATCCTCTAAATCGACTTCAGTAATCGAAAAAAAGGTATTTTTCAGCTCTAGAGGAATCAATATTTTCTCTTTGATATACTGATTGTGGCTATAGCCTAAAACATCATCCATAATCCTGCGAAGCAATAAATAATTCGTGTTTGAATATTCATATCCTCCATTAGGTTTAAAACTAGCAGGTAGGTCGAGGGCAAAATCCAGGGCATTTTCGCCATTTTTCTGTTCGTTTTCCCAATAGGCTGGATTATCTGTGAAATTTGGAATACCAGAACGGTGCTGAATCATCATCCTCAAGGTAATTTCTTCAGCATTTTCAATTCTACCTATCAGTTCTGGAAGATAATCAGCGAGTGTTTTATCAAAAGACAAACGCTTTTCTTTGACCAATTTCGTAGCTGCTACAGCGGTATATAACTTGCTAATACTTGCAATTTTAAACAATGAGTTTGGGTCTGCTGGTATTTTATTTTCTCTGTCTTTCCAGCCACCTGTGTAATATTCTGGTGATTTTCCTGCCTGGTCCACATAAACAATCATGCCGTCAAAACCATGTCCAATTGCTTCATCTACTTGTTCCTGAATAGTATCAGGTAGAGGTAAAATCCAGGCTTTAACTAAAATCCATGGTACAAAAAACATGGAAATTGCCGTTCCAACGAACAAAATGATTCTGATTATTAAGGTCTTTTTTTTCTTGGTCATAATATACTTGATCGACAGTTTTTTCAATACAACTTTTACTAAGGAGTCTTAAATTTAAGCAATAAATTCACTAAACTGTAGTAATAATGTCTGTTCTTGCTGCTGCGGAGCCCATTCTCATGTCTGCAATGTCTATTTTGGTCTGCGATGCTCAATTGTTGATTTCAACTTCCCGATTGTTCTTTTTGTATGCTATTCTTCAGAAGCACAAAAAAAGGGGAGGCCGAAGCTTCCCCTTTATTGATACTATCCCCTTAGGGGAATAAATAATTTTCATCATCTTCTCCTGATCTCATCGTGAGTAATCACGACTGCTAGTCGTGATTTTCTATTCTCCATTAAATTCTTAGTGTAAACAGGAAGGTGATGTGAGAGGCATGGTGACGGTCAATAGACCGCCACCTGTCTACTCGATTGTCTACTCGATTGTGTATTCGGTTTTTTGATGTTATTTGTTACTTACTTCAAGTTTAGCACTTGCTAAAATATGATTTGAAGCGGTACCCACAAGGATTTCAAACTGACCTGCTTCTACTTTCCAATCTTCGGTAGCTGCATCCCAAAATGCAAAATCTCTATCGGTCAAAGTAAAATAAACGGTCTGCTTATCTCCGGCAGCGATACTCACCTTTTTAAAATCTTTCAGCTCTTTTAAAGGACGTTCCACCGATGATTCAACATCGCGAACATAGACCTGAACAATTTCTTTACCATCAACAGCTCCAGTGTTAGCTACATCGATTTTTAAGTTGAGTTTTTCTCCTGCTTTAATCGATTCTTTTTCTAACTGCAAGTTGCTGTATTCGTAGTTGGTATACGACAAGCCAAAACCAAAAGCGTAAAGTGGCTCAATAGCTTTGTGTTCATACCAGCGGTAACCCACAAATACGCCTTCGTCGTAGTTCACATCCGTTATTGGGTCAATAATTCTATGATCTTCGTCCCAACCGGTATACAATTCTTTTCCTTCTGGTAGGTAGCCATATCCTGGGGAATCTTCGAATTTTTTCTCAATGGTAATAGGCAGTTTGGCCGATGGATTTGTAATGCCGGCAACTATCTCAGCAAAACCTTTAAAGCCAATCTGACCAGGATACCAGCTGTAAAGCAGCCCGGCAATATCATCGTTCCACTCGCTCATATTCGTACCACTTCCGGAGCTAACCGATACAATGGTGTTTTTATTTAAGGAAGCGATGTGTTGAATTTGCGAATTAATTACTTCGGGGAAATCAAATGATTTATCCCATCCTTCAGAATCAAATGTTCCTGTGCTGTAAATTACATGAGTGAATGTTTTTAGGTCTTCGTCAGTTGGGTTTTCAATATAGGTTACTTTATCGCCATAAATCTCCTTAAGAGCTGCCAGCATGGTCACATGATCGTATCCAACTACCTCGGCAGCACCTCCCCCGTGGGGAATTTTATCGGCATATTCGCCAGTCAATAAGATCGAGATTTCACCGGTTTTATCAATAGGTAAAACATTCTCATTTTTAAGCAATACAACACTTTCTCTTCCGGTTTGCAAGGCTACTCCTACGTGTTGGTCGAAGTTCTCGAAATAGGTAGAATCTTTGATCGGACGCTCAAGCAATCCCATGGCAATTTCTGTTGTAAGGATATTGGTAACCATCCTGTTGATATCTTCTTCTTGTACTTTCCCTTCTTCGAGAAGCGATTTAGCAGAGTAACGTAAAAAGAATTCATCTTTCTTCATATAATCAGGATATTCAGCTCTTGGTTCGCCAGGCATATCGAGGTCTAGTCCCGATTTTATTACTTTTTCGGCATCGTATACCGACCACCAGTCACTCATGACGATCCATTTGAAACCTAAATCCTCACGTAGAAGACCAGTTATAACATCCTTGCTTTGTCCGGCATGCTCACCATTTACTAAATTATAGGAGGTCATCACGGCCATAGCACCTGCATCAACACCGGCTTCGAAGGCGGGTAAATAAATTTCATGCAGAGTTCTTTTATCGACTACAGAATTTGATGTTCTTCTCTTGTAGTCGGTATTATTGGCTACAAAGTGTTTTAAGGTAGCCATTGTACCTGTGCTTTGCATTCCTACCACATAGTTTTCTATCATTCGGGCAGCCAGGTATGGGTCTTCTCCAAAGTATTCAAAGTTTCTACCGTTTTGCGAGATACGATAGATGTTCATGCCAGGTCCGAGCAGTACTGCAATTTCACCAGCTCTACACTCTTCACCAATCGATTTTGCATACTCACCTGCCAGGTCCTTATTCCAGGTACTTGCCAAAGCAATTGGGCTTGGGAATGCAACCGATTTTTCCAGCTGATCGTCGAGATGTGAACGTATATTCACTCCCTGGGTGGCATCTGAGAGATACATGGCTGGGACATTAAACTTTTCAAATCCTTTTGTGAAAAATACATTGTGACCACCTATCATTGATATCTTTTCGTCAATGGTCATCTGGTCCAGAATTTTTACTGCTTGCTCTTTTGCATCATCATATGCAATAGGCGGTTGAAAAGCTTCAAACATCGTATCTGTTTTAAATTCCCGGGGATTGGGTGTGCTACATGCACTGATAAGAATTACTGCTAAAAATAAAGGAATAAATTTCTTCATAATCTACAATTAACTTAGGGTTAGTAATTAATGATTTTCAATATATCAAAAAATCCGGGAACATAGAATATGCTATGATGTACTATTGATCAACGGCCAATGTTCCCGTAATTTAAACTGATTTGCATCACTTTTAGAATGATACCTATTCTTGTGAGGGCTTACTTTCGACTGATTTCTTTAGCCCAATCACCTCTGTAAATTAATTTTTGGTCGTGAATTTTAAAGGTGAATTTACCATACCTGACAGATATTCCTGCTGATGCATTTACAAACCAGCAATTATCAGGAATCGGAAAGGAATTTTCAGAAGTAATAACTTTTTTATCCATTTGCTCCTGAATTGGAACCGATACCTGTGGACCAACGTCCCATCCAAGATGCGTATTGTAGCTAACGATTAAATCGCTAATCAATTTAAAATTTTCATTGGTTTCTATTTTCGTTTTAATGCTTCCAACTTTAGCCTCGTTTAAATCTTTTTCAGGTGTTACTTCTATGCTTAGCTTGGGCAGTTCAATAGCAGTTTTAGAAGCCAGAATTATAATCGATTCGTTTTTCACAAGCTTATCTTCGCCATCAAAAAACTCAAAAGCCAGTTCCATTGCTTCCAGGCCAACCGGATTAATTGTTAATTGATCTGCAAAATAACCTTCTTTTGTTATGTTTTTAGAATAGATAATTTTATCACGCGATTTAATAACTACTTTTTTAATGCTTTGATCATTATATAACTCAATAGGTATAGTTGTATTGCTGTGTACTGTTTTATTTTTAGGACTTATAATAAGCGCTTTCATATAGTCGCGCATTGCAAACCAAACCGGACGAGGAGAGCCATATTTGTCGTTTACATCTTCATAGCCCCAGAAGCCAAACCATTCTTCTGGTTGATCTACATTATGAATGTTTTTTTCGCCACCTTTCCACCAGCCATCAGCATAGTAAAAGGGACACATGCCAACAGCACCAGCATCTATAAGGTCTCGATAATTCGAGATGAGCCCATCGCTTTGTTCTTTTAAGCTTCGGGAACCAAAACTTCCAAAACCTCCTTTGGGTGATACTGAATGTCCAAACTCAGTAATTATAAACGGTTTGTCTAATCCATTTAAGGTATTTAATCCTTTAACATAGTCTCTAAGTCCCATGCTTGCTGTTTGGCCTTCGTTGTAACCATAACAATTGTAAGCGTATACATCATACATACTTTCATCCATATAATCGCTAATCATCGCATTTGCAGAAAGTGTTACCGGTATATTTGGATGTTTTTTATGAATCATATCTACCATCATTTTCATTAAATTTTTAAATGCCCTGGCAGAAACCTTATGAATATGATCTGTTTGAGGTTCGTTAATAACCAAATAGGTAATGATGCAATCATATTTTGGTGAATATTTCAAAATATTCTCCAGCTGTGTTTTATAATGATTTATGAATTTAGGATCTCCATAGTCTTTTGCTGGATTAACATCTAAACCCATAATGAGTTTAAGGCCAGATTCCTGTACAAGTTTCAGTTGAGCTTCGGAAAACTGACTCCAGGTTCGTATCGCATTATAACCTCCTTTTTAAATGTTTTCAAGATCATATTTCATTAATTCAAGATGGTCTTTTTTCTCATCCTCATAAGGATGTTGTCCTGGACGAGCACCAATTTCGTAACCGATTGCTTTAATAAAAAACCTTTCTCCATTCAGGAAATACCAGTTGTCTTTTAGTTCAACTTTGGTTTTAATTTGTCTTGAAGTAGACGTTTCTGATAGGGAACATCCCATAATCAGTAGAAAAAGAATGGATGCTAAAGCTAAATTTTTTTTTCATCTATTTTTTTTGGGGGATTACACATAGTAGCAGTTTGTCTAAAATTGATCAGACTGCTCAATTAAGCCCTAAATATAGTGGTTTTAAGCAGGCACAAAAAATGAAAACACTTTGAATTTGAAGTGGAATTGCGGATTATTTTTAATGAGTGGAACCACTAGCCATCTTTTCTGTTAACAGTTTCTGTGACCCGAAGGCTTAGGTCTTGAAAGGAGTTTTTTGGAGTATTTCATAAGTGCGTAGATTACCAGTTTATTGGTTGAATCGGTATCCGGGGTAAAGACGGCAGGAACTATACCTGGGCTTATTTAGGGAACAGAAAAATCTATGCATAAAGTAGTTGGATTTGAAAATTTAAATCTACAAAACAATAATTCCCAAACAAAGCAATTCGATATTTTACAGTGCAATTCGTCAGAGAAAGAAAGTTGCAACACGAAAAAAAGAACTCATCTACATGGGTTGAGGGATAAAAGCCAGAGGAGGTTGCAATTTATGGCGGAACTCTATTGATACATCATCATTTTTGGATTAGGAATGCCCGATTGTACTGTTACAGAGTTCATTTTTGATCCACAGAGCTCATTCTGATCTATTCCCCAAAGGCAGAACGGATTCTATTTCCGATGCTAGTCCTTGGAGATTTCTACTTGGTACATAAAAAGGGGAGACCAAAGCCTCCCCAATTCAATTAAAGTGTGTAGTTTTTTACTTTGTTTGTTGAATTATATTTTCAATTTCCTGGGCTGAAATATCCCCATTTGCACCACTTTTAGAGGCCACAATAGCACCCACGGCACAAGCATAAGTAATTGCTTCCTGTGCACCTGCTTCCTGTAAAAGTTTACTGATCAGGGTTGCCAGAAAGGAATCGCCAGCCCCAACGGTATCGGCAACTTTTACTCTGAAACCTTTGCTGTACACAAACTCATTATTGCTAAATAGTACAGCGCCATCGCCACCGAGGGTAACGCAAACTTGTTTTGTATTGGTTTTGTTTGCGATGAACTCGATGCACTTTTCCAGCTTTTCATCCTGGAATTCCATGCTGGCACAAATTTCAAAAATCTCGTCGTCGTTAAACTTGATAAAATCGGCCACTTCCATTAGTTTCGATATGCTTTCCTGGGTGTAATGAGGGGCACGAAGATTCACATCGAAGACTTTAAATTTCGCCTTTTCAAGTAGGGAAAATAGCGTTTCGCGTGAGCTTTTGCTTCTCGCAATCAGGCTACCGTAAATAAAAGCATCCGAGGCTTTCACAATTTCAATGTCTTGATCTAGCAGCTGAATATCATCCCAGGCACAAGGCATTTCTATTTCGTAGGAGGCTGAACCGCTTTCATCTAACTTCACTAACACTTTGCTGGTAGAAAAGTTTTTGCTTGTTTGAATGTGCTCCACACTTGCGGAGTAGCTTTTTATTTCATCGATAATTTCATTGCCAATGGCATCCTTACCAATGCTGCTGATTACGCAGGCTTTGTGCCCAAACGATTGGGCTCTTAGGGCCACATTCAGGGGCGCGCCGCCCAGCTTTTTACCAGTTGGAAACATGTCCCACAATACCTCACCGTAGCATACAATCTGTTTCATGATTAGGCTAATTTTGAGTTCATTTCTTTCACACAATCTTTTACTTTTTTGCTTCTTAACATTTTAAGAGAAGCCAGGAAAGCATCAGCAAAAGCTTTATTGTCAACCATATCTCCAAAAATCGGTTCAATTTCTAAAAATCGGATTGGTGTTTGGTGTGATAGGGCGGCTGCACGAATTAGTTCATTGCTCATGGCATCATCAATGGCGTAGCTGTTGCCATTTTCATCCGTTCCATCGTTGTATTTGCACCAGGCGGCAACAACAAAAGCGGCTCTTGCAATATTACCATCACCTGCTAGCTGTGCTTTAATGGTAGGAAGTAAAAAGATTGGAATTTTAGCGGAGCTTTCCAGACAGATTCTTGGTATAATATCCTTAATGTACACATTTTGGAAACGTTTAATCAGGCTTGCTTTGTACTGATCCAAATCAATATCGCCTAAATCGCCCAGGATAGGAGTGACCTCTTCGTCCATGAATGCCTTTAGAAATACCGAAAAATCTTCGTCGTGAGCTGCTTCATCGATGGTTTTGTAGCCATGCAATGCACCCAGCATTCCCAGTACCGAGTGACCGGCATTTAGCAGACGCAACTTCATATTTTCGAAGGGAACAACATTGGTAACGAATTGAGCTCCTACTTTTTCCCATTCAGGTCGTCCTGCAGCAAACTTATCTTCTACCACCCATTGTATGAAAGGCTCACAAACCACTGGCCACTGATCATTCACCTGAAATTCTTCTTGTAAATTTTCGATGTCGCTAGCAACTGTTACGGGTGTAATTCGGTCGACCATAGCGTTGGGAAAGGATACGTTTTCTTTGATCCAGGCAAGCAATTCAGGCTCGGCTTTTTCTACATAGTTTAGTAGTGCTTTTTTGGCTACATCGCCATTGCCCTGAATGTTGTCGCACGATTGAATGGTGCAGCCCGCAAGACCTCGTTGTTTTCTTAGTTTCATGGCTTGTGCTAAATATCCGAATACGGTTTTAGGCGACATCGGATTCTTCATGTCTTCTACAATTACCGGGTTGCTAAAATCGAATTCACCAGTTGCTTCATTCAAATTGTAACCTCCTTCGGTAATGGTTAGCGATATAATTTTAATATCAGGATGTGCCATTTTTTCAATCACAGCAATTGGATTCTCAGGAGCGAAGATGTACTCTACGATCGAGCCGATGACTTTAGCGCTTCGTGTACCATCCAAATTCTTAATGACAAGGGTATAAAGTCCGTCCTGATCTTTTAGGATGTTGTAAATTTTACGGTCGAAATCCAGTAGGCCAACTCCGCAAATTCCACAATCTAAAATACCATATCGCTCCATTAATTCGTTAGTGTAAAAGGCTTCGTGTGAGCGGTGAAAGTTCCCTACGCCAATGTGAACAATGCTTGTTTTTACCTTATCTCTGTCGTAAGATGGAGTTTGTACATTAGAAGGCATTGCTCCTAAATTTTCTTGATTTAATGCTATAGCTGTTTTCATTTTATTTTTTTTATTTGCATAGTACTCAGCTTGTCGCAGATTGTATTGATTCTTTTGAATGGCTAATGCTATGCTGATAATACCTGTATTTTTGTTCTATTTTATTAATGCTTTTTTTCGACGAAGGCTCCAGTAGGCAAATACAAAATAGCCGATGGTGCAGTAAAATGCATATTTGTGAAAGAAGTCTTTGTTGATGTTGTAGCTCTCCAAATCGGCGCTTCCAAACATCGTATTCAGTGCCAAACCAGTAATAATAAGTAAACATATTATTGACAGGCTGTTTAGTATTTTCGAGAATAAAGAATGGTCTTTGTATTGTACTTTTTCATCTTTTGCTTTTTCTTCTTGATAGATTTTTATATCCGCTTGAAGTTTCTTTTCTTCTTTGATTTCTTCTGAATAATCTTCTTTAGCACCATTCATTTTGGCAAGTATGGTGTATAAAATTACTGTAAAGAACCAGGTGGGAATAAAAAGATAGTAGAAAGACATTGCATTTATTGCATTCAATCCAAAACCAAGTATTAAACCGGCACCCCAGGCAAGAACCGCAGGTTTGCTTGTTACTAATTTTTTATAGTAAGCCCAATATCTGGTTAAGCCAATTTTTGGGAAAATGAAATGTTCAGCAAATACAATTGCACCAACAGGAACAACCAGTAGGCCTGCATAGGTAAGCATGGGAAGAACTTTTGAAAACACAAACGGAAAGCAAGCAATTATTACCGTAAAAATACCTACAACTAATGTGGTTTTTCTTCTCGAATGATTCTTGAAAATGGCCTGAGCGGCTAATCCGGCACGGTATAGGTTTGCGTTGGCAGTGGTCCATCCAGCAATAATCACAATCACAAAACCAGAAGCTCCCAAGGCGTAGTAGGCAACATCTCCCGGATCTAAGGATACAACCGGTTGGTTAAGCAATACTCCTGCTCCAGCTCCCATAATTCCCGCCGCAATCCAGGCAATATAGTGTCCGAAAAGCATTCCAAAACTTGAATAAACACCGTAAGTTGCTTTTTTTGCATAACGAAGAATAGCCATATCAATAAGTCCAACGTGGGTAATGGTGTTGGCAGCCCACGCAAAGCCAATCACTTCAAGTAATCCGATTCCGGCTTCCCCGTCGTTGGTAACTCCCTTCCAAATGGATAGGTCGCCAATGTGAATAAATTCGCTCCAGCTTGAAATGCTAGTTGATCCGATAACCGAATAGGCCAGGGCAGGAAGAAGGGCTAAGGCTCCAGCAACGAAAAGGGTGAAGAGCCAGGGCGCACATATGCTCGAGAAATCGGCAACGGTACTAAAACCATAAATGGCCACAAATACAACAACAATTCCAACGGCAATCACAATAAGGATAAACCAAACATTGGTGGAATACCAGTTGAGCTGGGCGGGTATGTTAAAGAGAAATCGTACTGCCGAGGATGATACGGTGATCATGGCAGCTGAAATAACGGTGAATATAATTGCATTGGCCCAATTGTATAATTTGGTCATGGAATCTCCTGCAATCTTATTCAAATAGGTGTACAAACTCAATCGGGTTTGAACTGCGATAGGAGCGGTCATAAAGGTCCAGCTAAGTACGGCCAGAATGTTACCAATAAGAAGACCGAATAAAATATCGCTTGTGCTTGCTCCTAGTGAAACAAAGGTGGCACCAATTACAAATTCAGTTGCGGCAACATGTTCTCCAGCGTATAATCCCGCAAAATGTTTTCCTCCGTGAAGTTTGTTTTTTGCTACTGGTAATTGCTCTTCATCAAGATGGGCGAAGTTTCGCGTCGAGTCATTTTTCATGATTTATATCGTTTGAATTGTTTGTTAAAAGAGTGTGATTGCTAATTGTAATGCTCCAACTTTTGTTTCTGGATTCCAAAGGGCTGTGCCACTTACTGGGAATTTGGTGGAGAAAATATCCAGATTGTGACTAAGGCTAAGTCCGAGATTTACAAAATTGGCCTTGTCGCTGTAAAAAGTTTTATCGGTGGTGAAAGAAAATGCTCCGCCAGCAAAGGCTTTCAGCTCGCCTTTCGTATCCTTAAAAATCGGATAGGATACTTCCACGTAGTTCGAGTAGGAATTGGTAACCGATCCGTCACTTTCTGTTTCGTAATCGCCTCCCTGTCCGAATAGTATGGCCGACCAGTAAATGCTTAAAGGAAGATCTTCAGAGATTGTATATCCTAAAGCAATATCAAGGAAATTAGGTGAAGTGTATTTGTCGTAACTGAAAATATCTGGATCTTCCTCGTTGCTATAGTTGTTGTGGCTGATCAATTCAGCGTAAAAATTGGATGAGAACTGGTATTTCGCAAAGTAGGAAAACTCTTTATAGTCTCCACTAAAGCTGGTGCCACCCCATAATCCCAAAATAAATTTTTGGTCAAGAGAAGAGTATTCGAGGCTACTTGCTAACATGGCTCCCGAGGTAACGACTGAACCATGCCAAAGGTGCATGTTCTTTAAATCCATATGAATGTCAAATCGGTCTGCGAGCGATCTTTCTTCCTGAGCCTGCAGGTTTGTATTCTGGAATAGAAATCCGAATAAAAGGAGTGTAAAGGATAATCTGATACTGTTTAAACGTATTTTCTGTAGTTTTTTAAAAACCTTGTCCAATTTTAAATGTCTACTTTCTGTAAATGGAGTATTCATCTCGCTTTTGGTTTTAATTAATGATTTAAAAACTATAAAACGTACTTAATACGTTTGCGCTGTAAATGTATCTAAAAAAAAGGATAACTTCCAAATAAATTTAAAAATAAATCGTTTGCAATTTTATTATAGCACTAGTAATCAGTGTTATAATAATATTTAAAATATCGAAAAAATAGTTCATTCTGAAGGCTTTTGATGGTTTTTTTGTCATTGGTGTGATATTTTTACGTGAAATATACGTTTATGTATGTTTTGCACATAAGTAGGGAATGATTGGGAATTGAAAAATGAGATTCCTATATTTGTTTTGGGAAACACTAAAAATAAAACGTGAAATTAACGTTTATTAATTATGGATTTTAGAAAAATTTCGAACATATCGGTCGACTGTGTTATTTTTGGTTTCGATAATGCGAACATTAACATTTTGTTGTCCAAGCGGAAATTGGAAATGCACGATTCGAAATATCCCGATATTGACGATTGGGTTTTGACTGGCGATCATGTTTTTAAAAGTGAACGTTTGGATGAATCGGCGACAAGAATTTTTAAGGAGCTGACAGGATTAGATGATGTTTATAAGAAGCAGTTTCGTACGTTTGGAAATCCGGAGCGAATAAAAAATGAGAAAGATTCTCTGTGGTTGAAAAGTTCGGG
>NZ_JBFHJW010000088.1:0-12508 GCF_041595635.1 Labilibaculum sp. | reverse complement strand
GTTTAAAGCGGCTGCAAAGATAAAGAATTTAATTCCTAATCTGCAAATAAAATTTTAACTTTTTTTTGAGCAACTTCCTCAGCAAAACCTCATGTTTACTAGTGGTCTGTATGATTCATTAACCCTAAAAGCGGCTGCAAAGATAATCACTTTATCCTGACAAATCCTAATGCTTTTAAAAAAAGTTTCAAAAAAAATAAACTTCGGTTTTTATGAAGTAAAAATTACTCTCCAAATCATTCAAACCTCAGCACACTTTCCGTTGAAAGCGGTGCAAAGATAACCTATAAATTTTCGCATTTCCAAAACTATTTGTTAAGAATTTTGAAACATTCCCTTAACAGACTGGTAGATTGATCGAAAAAGTTTGAGAAGAAAAATAAGAAAGTAGATTTCTTCCCAAACAATCATTATTTGTCAACCTAAACCATGAAACAATTTTAAATTCTATTAGCAAAGATAGGCTTTGAAGCTGTTAAGCACAGTCAACAATTGTTAAGGAAGACTAAATGATTAGCTAAGTGCATTGCGTTAAGGATTGAAGTGGATACCCCACAGCGATGTTAATAGTCCTACTTATTGTATATAAATAGAACTACTTAAATTGACTTTATAAAAGTGAAAAAAGGAGAACGCGAGGAGTAGCAACGAAAAGCCTGACCCGAAGTTATGAGGGAAACGCCCTAAACACTTTAGATAAAAAAAAGCCCTCTCAAATGAGAAGGCTACTGCTTTATAGGTCTTTTTGGGATTTCTTTTTGTCACGATCGACTTGCCATGGAAAGTTATTGCCGTGTGGTGCGCCAAACTCTTTGGCAGTAAGCTCTTTTGGTTTTAATCGATAAACTGCCACATTTCTTACCGCTGGTGAATTGTAAGTGAATTTCTTATCGGTGTACTGAGCCATTGTAATGTTTAAGGCATCAACCTTTTGATCGTAATCGGTAACGAACTCTATTTTACCTCGGGCAACTACACTTTTGCCTTTCATACGATAGCTGCAGGCAATGTGAGCATCCTGAAAAGCCAACTCGGGTGGGGTACAAAATGTAATGCAAACTTCTGGATTTGCTTTCAAGCAATCGATTAACTTCCCAAAATCAGCTCCGTGTAAATAAATATATTCATCGTGATAGCCAAAATTCATTGGGACTACGTAAGGTTTGTTTTCAAGATCGATAACGCCCACATTACAAATATCACATGAACTAATAATTTCATCAATGTGTTCTTTTCCTTCAATAAATACGGTTCTCATGTAAGTAATTTTAATGGATTCTATGATATGGTTCGGTTTCCTAGTTGTTTTGAAATGGCATTTTTGATTTGATCCAATACCATTTTTTGTTTCATGAGTTCCATCATGCGATCGGAGTTCCCAGTATCCTGAGCTTCCTGCATTTCGCGCATGACTTCTTTCATAAGTAAACGAACCTTTTTCCCTTTGTATTCGTTCACCAATTTGGGAACAATTTCTTTGAGTTTCATTTCTTCCGATTCCACAACACTTTCGTTCCGAGTCCATAAACCACTCAACTGGTGAGGTTCACTCAAAATATCGGCTGCCAGCTGGTTTATTTTTTCGTTGGGATGATCGCGAAAAAATGTTTTTGTATTGAAAGTTTCCTTCTCCATGTTTTCACCATATTGGTCAAAAACCAATTGATACAAAGGATTTATAGATTCTAGTTCATCTTTTGCCAACTCGCTAATGATATAATTTCCAGCCAATAAATGTTGTTCATTGCCATTCTCATCTTTTTCACGATAGAGCACCTCAGCACCAAAATTAAGCAGTATGCGAACTAAAGCACGCTCTTCGAGATCGCATTCGTTAGCCGAACGAAGAAATGCAGAATTATCGGCTAATTTCTCCTGTTCAGGATCGTCGGGAAGATTGGATCGCTGATCATTCCGCCAACTATCCCGCTTTACCTTGTGAATGATTTTATTGATTTCGGTGTACAATACTCTTTCATCTACATTCAGAATGTTACTGCATTCGCGAACGTAAACAGCACGAATAATACCATCGGGAATAATTGCTATGGAACGAACAATGTCGATGATTAAATTGGCTCTCTTTACTGGATCATCTTTTGCATCTTTTAAAAGAAGATTGGTTTTGAAAACAATAAAATCACTTTCGTTTTTTTCGATATATTGCATGAGTTCACTGGCTCCCATGGTTCTCGAAAATGAATCGGGATCTTCGCCTTCGGGCAACAGTAACACTTTCACATTTACTTCCTGTTCTAAAACCAAATCGATTCCTCGCAGCGAGGCTTTGATACCTGCCGCATCGCCATCGTAAATAATAGTAACATTATTGGTGAATCGTTTTATGAGGCGAATTTGATCGGTAGTAAGTGCTGTTCCCGAGGAAGCCACAACATTTTCGATTCCTGCCTGATGTAAGGAAAGAACATCGGTATAACCTTCTACCAGAAAACATTTATCGTTTTGCACGATGGATTTTTTAGCCTGAAAGATGCCGTACAAAATTCGACTTTTGTGATAGACTTCGGATTCGGGTGAATTCAAATACTTCGCTGCTTTAGCATCATTTTTAAGAATTCGTCCACCAAAAGCCTGCACCCGACCTGCAATGCCATGAATGGGAAAAATAACTCTTCCACGAAAGCGATCAAGTAAACGATCCTGTTTTTCGATACTTAAACCGGTTTTCACCAGATATTCTTTTCGGTAACCACTCTCGAGAGCGCGGTTCGAAAATCCATCCCAGGCTTCCAGACAAAATCCGACCTGAAATTTTTTGATAATCTCATCTCTGAAACCCCGCTCGCGCATATAACCCATTCCAATAGCCATTCCTTGTGGATGTTGAAACAAATTTTCAGCAAATACTTTTTGTGCAAAAGAATTCACAATCATCATACTTTCACGATCATTTTTTTGTCGCTCCTGTTCGGGCGAAAGCTCTTTTTCTTCCACTTCGATGTGGTACTTTTTAGCCAGATATTTTAAAGCACCTACATAATCGAGATGCTCGTGTTCCATGATAAAGTTCACCGAATTCCCACCCTTCCCGCAACCAAAACACTTGTAAATTCCTTTGGCAGGAGAAACGGTAAAAGAGGGTGTTTTTTCGTTATGAAATGGACACAATCCCAAATAATTAACTCCTCTTTTCTTAAGAGTCACAAAATCGGAAACCACTTCAGAAATTTCTGCAGAATCAAAAATTCGTGCAACTGTTAACTGATCAATCATACTCGCAAAAATAGAAAACTAGATTGATAATAAATCGAAAATTTAAAGATATTAAATAAGATAGAAAGCCAAAAATCAATAAATTCATTCAATTGTAAATTTTAAGGACGACGTAAAATACTACTGTCAACTATTCGTTCTTTATTTAGATGGACATAATTAATTGATTAGCTTCAATATCTTGTTTTTGTCATGATTTAGAAGCATCTGAAAGAGACACAAATGAATTAAAAACTTGCTAAAATACGTAACGCAATGAATAAAATACTAAGTCTATTACTGATCTGCTTGAGCAGTTTTCCACTGTTCTCCCAAGAACATCTTCCTAGTGCACCGGATTACCAACATTTTTACCAAACAAAAACCTTGGTGGTACTCGAAGACAATATAATGTGCGAATACAACGACAAAATAAAAGAAGCCATTGATCAAAAGTGGAAGCTTACCGATTATGAATTTATTTCGAATGAAGAATTTAGAAAAAAGAAATCGGATTCAAACTATTCTTTTTTGGTTCGCAGCATTGTCCATTTTAATAAGGACAAAACCAAAGCCAGCTACAATTTTTTAAGTCTGCTATTGGGCGGCCAAGCAACAGATATTAGCGATATGCCAGATCTTTGTTCCATTCCACTCTCCTACGAAGGCGTGAACGAAGATGGTTTTACTTACAAACTAAGCTCTCTGGTTCAGTTCATTCAAAACCATATTGATTTGGTGCATGAAAATCCCAATATTATTTCTGAAAATGTTCTTCGTTACTACAATAAGAACAATACCGAAACCAAAGGCAAAACACTTTATCTATTGGCCTCCGAATTAGATTCCGATGTTAACACCATATCTAAAATAAGAAAAGTTTATCCCGCAAAGGTAAAACTGGTTGGCCCAGATGAAATTGAGAATGCAATTCGTAATAAAAAGGAAGATGTAATTTTTTTGCATAAAGTAGGCCCCGAAAAGACCAAGAACAAAGCCCGATGCTTTAAAATTCTAATTGGCGCTGCCGATGCCAAATTCTACTATTTTGATTATCACATGGTAAAAGGCAAACAAACAGATCGCTTTTTAGAAAGTGATTTTAAGAAACTAGCACGATAAAACAACAAGGAAATAGGAGTATTAAATACTTACTTTAATAACAAGTGAATTTATTAGGCAATTATGGCTATGAAAAAATTAGTGATACTGAGTGGAGCGGGTGTGAGTGCTGAAAGTGGAATAAAAACCTTTCGGGATATGGATGGACTTTGGCAGCAGTATGATGTAACGGAAGTTGCTAGTCCTAAAGCCTGGAGGGAAAATCCAGAATTAGTTCACCAATTTTATAATGAGCGTCGCAAGCAGCTATTCAATTGCGAGCCCAACAAAGCTCATCGGCTGATTGCTGAACTGGAACAACACTACGAAGTAGAAATTATTAGTCAGAATGTTGACGATTTGCATGAGCGCGCTGGCAGCAGTAAAGTATTGCATTTGCATGGAGAATTAAAAAAGGCAAGAAGCACTGTGGATCCACAATTGATGTATGAATTGGATCAATGGGAGCTTGGTTTGAATGATTGCTGTGAAAAAGGATCACCTCTGCGACCTCATATTGTTTGGTTTGGTGAAAGTGTGCCAGCCATTACCGAAGCTGCTGCAATTGTTGCTAAAGCTGATATTTTTGTGATTATTGGTACTTCTTTACAAGTTTACCCTGCTGCAAGCCTAGTACACTATATTCCAGATGAAACACCGATTTATGTAATTGATCCGCACCAACCAGCTCTTCAATCCAACAAAAATATTACTTTTATAAGAGAGAAAGCGAGTATAGGAATGGAAAAATTATTCGAACTTCTACACTAAAAAACTAGATTATGAAAAGACAAGTGCTACTACTGCTATTCGGAATATTGGTTTTTACCTCATGCAATCATTATGAATCGAAGGTAGCGATCAGTTCTTCGGAGAATTCAGAAATTGACACCAATTTATTCGGAGAATGGACTCTTACATCCGAAAATGATAAAGACAAAATATCAGGTTACCTTGAGGTAATTCCTTTTAATGATACGGAATATCTTATACAATTAAACGAAGTTGCCGATTCATCAAAATACATTAAATCGATTTTGAACTTTCGTATGTATTCTTCTGTTGTGCAAAAAAACGAATACCTTAATGTCCAATTTATTGGCTCCGACAGTGAAAAGACATTCATGATTTACCGAATAAAATCTATTTCGGGAAACCGTTATAAAGTTTTTTATCTATCCAAAGAACAATTCAATATTGAGTTTAAAGATTCAGCAAGCTTTTATGAATATATCGAAAAACACTCCAAAGAATTCGAAAAAGCATTTGAAGTAGAAGGTATTCTCGAACGAAAAATAAACTAATTAAACGGAACAGTCAGAAACTAGTTTTACAACTTGCCAAGAAATAGAAAAGGGTATCCAAAAAACGGATACCCCTTATTATGAAATAAATTTAACCTTTACTTACATATCATCTGTCTGTAAAATAGAATCCTCACCATCATTCGCTGTAAAATCTCGAGAAGCTTTTAGTAAATTTCCCGCATGTAAAACAAGATTTTTTGTTTCGTTAATAATTCCCAAATACAAAACAGAATTTCTGGTTCCCACTTTTTCGGCCTTAATTCTTCTAATTTGTTCTTTTCGAAATTTTCTTAAAGAATCTAACAAGTCTTTCTGCTTTCCAAAGGCTTTCTCAATTTGCTCTAAATCGTAGTTATTTTCTTTTAAAAGACGATTTACGGTTTTAAAGAAATCTTCCAACTTCTCTTGAATGGTATTTAATTCCTCAATTTGCTCTGGAACCATAGCCTTGTGATTGTTATCCACATAATCGAAAGCTGGTTCGGCAATAAAATTGATGGAGTGAGCGATCTCTCTTAAATAATCGAGTAATTGTACATAGAATGGTCCAGTAGTAATGCTATCTTCAGTAAGTTTTTTCACCACCAAAGGCACTTGATTTTTCAACGACTTAGCTTCCTTATCGAGTTTTCTTACTTTTTTGAGAGACTCTTTCAATTTGCTACGCTCTTCGTAAGCCAATCCTGTAACAATTTTCCCATATACTTTCGGAATTTTTGTAGTCACCACAGCAACGGCATAAGTTAATTGCTCAAAAACTTCGCCTTTTATAATAATCGACGCATCTTCTTCGTCGGCATCTTGGATTACAACATCCATTGTTGATTTTTTCCTATGAAGGATATGAGAACGAACAACAAAAGTAATTGCAATAGCAAGCAATCCAATAATTGCATATCCACCCAGCCAGTGAATTAAATTGGCAAAAATAAAAGCAGCAGTAAATGCACTAAAAGCAGTAAAGAACCAACCTCCAATAACCGTTAACACACCTGTAATTCGATACACAGCCGAATCTCTATCCCAAGCTCTATCGGAAAGAGAGGTACCCATTGCTACCATAAAAGTAACATAGGTAGTTGATAATGGCAATTTTAAAGATGTTCCTATAGAAATTAAGATACTTGCCACTGTAAGATTTACCGATGCACGAATCATATCGAATGCAGGAGCATCCTTTTTATCAATTCCCGGAGGTGTAGCTGGTTTATCGAATCGATTCTGAATGCCTTTTTGAATGCTTGTTGGCAAAAGATTCTTAAATCCACTATTTGCAGATAAAGAACGACGAACCAAAAGACGCGCAAAAAAGGAAGATCCAAATTTTTCCTCTCCTTCGTTCTGATTACTCAAACCAATTTCAGTTTCGGTTACCGTTCTGGCTTTTTTCGAGAACCATAAAGTTACAGTCATAATTATACCTGCAATAACAAGTAAATAGGTTTCTGTATGTACCTTTTGAGCCAAAATGCCCATTGTCATCCCATAAGGATCGGTACCTGGAGTAGATGCCCAAGCTTGAAACGATTTAAATCCAGCCAATGGCACACCAATAAAATTCACAAGGTCGTTTCCTGCAAAAGCCATTGCCAAAGCAAATGTTCCAACCAAAACAATTACTTTAAGGATGTTGAGACGTACAAACCAAACAAGCAATTGCAAAATTACTGTCCATCCAACAAAACACACCACAATAATGCTTATGGTATTCATTTTGATCCAGCTAAGTGTTTCTCCCGAAATAAAAGAAGAACCTTTCGCTCCCTTTATCAGAATAAAGTAGGTAATGGCAGTAATTGCAAAACCACCAAAAATAGCTCCAAAATAGCGGAATGTTTTTTCAAATCGATACGTAAAAATCAATCGAGTTACCCATTGCACCAAGGATCCCGAGAAGAATGCTATAACAACACTCAAAAGAATACCGGTAATAATCGCCAAAGCTTTTGCCGAATTGATATAAGTTCCCAAATCGAGCATGCTTTGATCTGAGGAATTCATGATTTTCACCACCGCCACCGCAACTGCAGCTCCTAACAATTCGAATACAATGGATACTGTTGTTGACGTTGGTAAACCTACGGTATTGTAAAAATCCAACAGAATAATATCTGTTAGCATTACCGCAATAAAAATGATCATGATTTCGGCAAAGTAGAATTGATCGGGATGAAATATCCCTTTACGGGCTACTTCCATCATTCCACTAGAAAAGGTTGCTCCGATAAGAATTCCAAGGCTAGCAATTGCCATGATCACCCAACGTGGGGCAGCCTTAGAACCAAATGCAGAGTTTAAGAAGTTAACGGCATCGTTACTCACCCCAACAATAAGGTCAGAAATAGCCAGTGCAAATAGCACAACTACAATAATTAAATAAAAGTTCTCCATGTTTCTAAGTTCGTAAATTCAGTGCAAACATACTAACACATGGAGAGGCTATTATTTCTATATTGTTACCATTGTGTTAACTTAGTGTTAATTTTCAAGTTTTTCAGATTTATTAAGCGCAACTAAAAAATCGGCTGTAGCCAGGTTTAAGGCCATTGGAACGTTATTAATAACACAAGTTCTAATTAAAGTTTGAATATCATGTTCGTGTCCGTGTGGTGTTTCAGCATCAATCAAAAAGATCACTTCATCTACTTTTCCATCTAATATTTGCGCGGCTAAAAGAATGTCGCCACCATTCGGACCATGACCAAAACCTTTCACATCAAGATCGAGCACAGAATTTAACAATTCGGCAGTATTAGAAGTTCCAATTAATTTATGTTTTTTAAGTTCGTCTCTATGTCGTTTGACCCATGCAAGCATTACGCTTTTTTTCTGATTGTGCGCTACCAAGGCAATTGTCTTCATCTATTTATCTTTTAAATTGTTTTATAATTTTCACAAAAATAGGATTAAATCCTATTTTTCGATTTAAATTATTCTTAATTAGATTAGCGTTTTCAAATAAACATTTGTTATTTTATGAATCAATAAAAATCAACACTACTATCAATTACTTGATCTAATTTCTTTGAAATAACAAATAAACAAAGTATTATTTAAATCAGTAATAAAAATGTAAATTTGTTACTATTATATTAATCATACCATGATGAGAAAACACATTCGAATTGTCTTTATTGTTTCCCTTATTCTTTCGCTTGGCGTATGTGCATGTAAAGATGAAGCAAAAGCACCTGTTAAAAAAGAGTTGACACAAAAAAAGGAAAGTGCAAAACCAGAAGCAAAAGTTATTCCTAAAAAGAAAGTAGCCCCAGTTGTTAAAGAAGTACCAAATAAGTATTTTTTAATAATAGCGAGCTTTCAAAATATTGAAAATGCCAAACGTTTTCAAAAAAAATTAACCAATGATGGTTTTACTTCTGAAATATTTGATGGTCCAAATGGATTCCATCGAGTTTCGTACAAAGCTTTTTCTGATCGGGCTCTCGCTTTTCAGGAATTGAAATTAGTAAGAGCCACAGAGGAACACAAAGATAATTGGCTTTATATAAAACGATGATTTGAAAATTTAGATCGAAATGGTAAAAATTAACTTTCTATTAATTCTTGTGGTTCTTTTTTTCTCAGGATGCAAAGATAAAAAAGCAATCACTCCCATTGAAAAAGGGAAAGTTGTAGAACAAACGGCCAAACGGTTGGTACCTGAGATAAGTGCAACTACTACTGAGCCTGAAACAAAATTAACAGCTAAGCAAATCGTTGAAAACAGGAATTCTCTTCGTTATCATATTGTTGCAGCCAGCTACACCAATGTTCAACAAGCAGAAAATTTTAAATCTCGCATGTATAAAAAAGGATACCCAAGTGTTGTACTCCAACAAAATGGAAAATATCGAGTGATAATTCAGTCGTTTAATAAAAAAGAAACAGCTCTTTCGGAATTATTTCGTTTACGCAAACTTAATAAAACACCCGATTTGTGGCTTCTTCATCAATAAATAGGAGCTGATTACATCAGCAAAACACTACTAAAAATAATTGTAAAACCAAGCATAAAACCTGTATACACCTGAGATGGAGTATGCAGGTTCAATTTTAATCGCGAATAGCCAAGTAAACCAGCAATAAGAATTCCAATTATAAATTCGAGTTGTAGAAAACTGGAAAATTCAATTGAAAAAGCAAGTATCATTCCTAACAAACCACCAATGCCTGCCATGTGTAAACTAATTTTCCATTTTAAAGAAATTATGGAAACAGTTAAAATGGAAATAACAGCTGCGAGCTGCAAATCGGCGAAGATCTGCATAACTGGGAATTTTTGTAGCATATAATAGCCTAACAAATAAAATATCATGCTAGCTGCCAAAGGAATCATTCTGTCCTGACGCTTATCCAAAGCGAGATCAGAAATTACATTCTGATTTTTCAACATTGGTAGAATGCTTAATGGTAATAATATGGTAGAAATACCAACAATCAGATAAACAACGCTCATCAAGCGAAAAGGAACTAAATCGTAAATGCTGCCCGAATGAAATATCAAGAAAACAGAAAGTAGAGGCATAAACACTGGATGTGCAACAGTTGATAGTATTCGAGCAAATTTCATAAATCTTATAATTAGAACGTCTGACTAAAGGTTTATTTCCTTTAGTGGTCTGAGTTGTTACAAAATAAAAGTGCAAAGATAAGTTCCTTGCACTACGATTCTACTATTTTTCAAATTTACTTACAATTCTTTTCTTAATCGGGCCACCGGAATGTTAAGTTGTTCGCGATATTTAGCGACTGTTCTGCGAGCAATCAGATAAGATTTTTCTTTTAAAATTACTGCTAACTTATCATCTGTTAATGGTTTCTTCTTGTCTTCGTTATCGATACACTCCTGCAATATTTTTTTTATTTCTCGTGTAGATACTTCCTCACCTGAATCGGTTTGCAAACCTTCAGAGAAAAAATATTTTAAAGAAAAAATACCAAAATGGGTTTGAATGTATTTTGAATTCGATACTCTTGAAATGGTAGAAATATCCAAGCCAGTAATCTCAGCAATATCTTTCAAAATCATAGGACGTAATTTTCGTTCATCGCCTTCCATAAAATATTCACGCTGAAATTGAATGATTGCATTCATACTCATCAGTAAAGTCTCTTGTCTTTGTCTGATCGCATCAATAAACCATTTGGCCGAATCGAGTTTCTGCTTCACAAAAAGTACGGCATCCATTTTATCTTTGGTCTGATTTTTCTTATTTCCAGAATAATCTTTAAGCATCTCGGAATAAGCTCTACTAATATGCAGTTCTGGTACATTTCTGGAATTCAGGCTAAGCAGTAATTCTCCATCTTCTTCTTCAAGAATAAAATCAGGAATAATAGTAGGCGAAGCTTTGTCCAATGGATTATTAAAAGTGCTTCCTGGTTTTGGATTCAATTTTAGAATTTCGTCGACAGCACATTTAAAATCTTCATCGTTAACACCCAAACGTTTTTGAATTTTATCGTAATGTTTCTTTGTAAACTCTTCGAAATTTTTCTTCAGAATCTCTGTTGCCAACTTAACATCAGGGTTAAATTGACCTTTGCGCTGAATTTGCAAGAGTAAACATTCTTGCAAATCACGAGCACCAACTCCTGCTGGATCGAAATCTTGAATAATTCGCAAGACTTCCACCAACTCCTCAAAGCTGGTTTCTATTCCCAAGGAAAAAGCCAAATCATCCACAATGCTTTCAATTTCCCGTCGCAAATATCCATCTTCGTCAATATTTCCGATTAAATATTCGGTAAGAGCATATTTTTCGGGCGTAAGAATACGCAGACCTAATTGCGAAATCAGCAATTCATGAAAGGTCGTTCCTCCCGAAAAAGGTATTTCTTCATGCTTATCGTCTTTGGAATAATTTTGTGCCGACAATTTATAGGATGGAATATCTTCATCATTCATGTAATCTTCCAAAGAAAATTCCTCCTGATCTTTGTCTTTCAAAGGTTCTTCTTCTGCATTATTATCATCCCGATAATCTTCTTCGTTATTACCTTCCTCTAGTACAGGGTTCTCTTCCAACTCCTTCTTAATGCGTTCTTCAAGTTGCAAAGTTGGAAGCTCCAACAACTTTATCACCTGTATTTGCTGAGGTGATAATTTCTGCAATAACTTTTGCTGTAAACTTTGCTTTAACATACTAATTCTGTTCTTTTTTTGAATGAAGCAAGGTACATATTCTCTTGAGAACTTACAAGAAGATAAATGAACTAAACAATTTTCACGCCATTTTGCATAAGTGTCAAATAGAAAGGAAAAAACAAGGATAAAAAGAATTAAATACAGGAATAAGTAGTTCTGTTAAACCTCCTTACTAATTGCATAAGAATAAGTCTTTAAATGCTGTATACTACAATTTACGAAATAAAAAAACCGCATCACAATTGTGATACGGTTTTACTTTTAAGAGGTACGTTTTGTTTGTACTTTCTTCTATATGATTCTTTTTCTTTTAAAATTCAGCATTTTTTGGAGTTCTTGGGAAAGGAATTACGTCGCGAATGTTACCCATTCCGGTAACAAACAACATCATTCGTTCAAATCCTAATCCGAAACCACTATGCGTTGCACTACCAAATCTACGAGTATCAAGATACCAATCCATTTCATCGGCAGGAACTCCCATTTCTTTCATGCGAGTTACCAATTTATCGTAATCTTCCTCACGTTGCGATCCACCAATAATTTCGCCAATTCCCGGGAATAGAATATCCATTGCAGCAACGGTTTTTCCATCCTCGTTTTGCTTCATGTAAAAGGATTTAATTTCTTTCGGATAATCGATTAGAATAACTGGTTTTTGAAATTTCTTCTCTACCAAATATCTTTCGTGTTCCGATTGAAGATCGGCACCCCAACCTTCAATTACATATTGAAATTT
>NZ_JBFHJW010000087.1:0-14319 GCF_041595635.1 Labilibaculum sp. | reverse complement strand
GTTTTTAAGAATCAAATACAGGAGAGTATTGGTAAGTACAGTAAGTACGTTATCATGAATTTCGACCACTCTGAAGTCGCCGAAACATTAAAACAACTCGATTCTAAAAAGGTATTGGTTATCGATTGGAATATCAATGCGGAAGATCAGCAGGCACAAATCTATCAAGATTTTGGAGAATCGGTTTACGAAGCTCTGCAATCGGGAATCGATAGAATTAAAAAATATGAGCACTTTTGTTTGGTGTATCCCGATTATACCTACCATCCCTACGAAACGGTGGAATTCTTTCTTCGCTTTTGTAAGAACAACAAAATCAAGCACTCTATTTACACCGATGCAGATTCAATAGAGGTGAAGAAGAATACCGTTTACTTTTCGGTAAGCGATAGAGCAATGGTGAAAATTCTAGATAAGGCAAGAGAGAAAGACTTAGAGTTTGGGGAGGACATAGGACTCATTTCCTACAATGAAACACCCATGAAAAAATATATCGATAAAGGAATAACTGTTATTTCTACTGATTTTAATTTGATGGGTAAAAAGCTGGCAGCCTTTGTTTTGGATGCTGAAGAAAAATCCTATTGCGTACCCACTCAGCTTATTTTGAGAAAATCACTTTAGTTTTTTTAATCATTCTTCTTTTATCGCAAAAACATTTATATATTTGCCTCGGAACAGAACAGAGCAGAACAGAACAAAAATCATATAATGTATTTATTAGGATTAGACATAGGAAGTTCATCAGTAAAAGCATCCTTACTAGATGCGGAAAGTAGCAAGTGTTTAGCTACTGATTTTTTCCCAAAAAAGGAAATGGCAATTACTGCACACGAAATAGGTTGGGCAGAGCAAGATCCTGAAATGTGGTGGAGTAATCTGAAGCAAGCGATTAAAAGTGTAATGCTAAGTGCCGGTGTAGATAAGGAAATGGTGAAAGCCATAGGTATTTCTTATCAGATGCACGGATTGGTTTGTGTTGACAAAGATTTGAAGCCAGTGCGTTCCTCTATTATTTGGTGTGATAGTAGAGCTGTTGCTTTGGGTGAAAAAGCCTTTGGCGAAATAGGTAAGGATAAGTGTCTTTCACATTTGTTGAATTCGCCAGGAAATTTCACAGCAAGTAAATTGGCTTGGGTGAAGGAGAATGAGCCCGAAACCTTCGCAAAAATTCATAAAATCATGTTGCCAGGAGATTTTATCGCCATGCAATTAACAGGTGAAGTTTGCACTACGGTTTCAGGTTTGTCGGAAGGTATTTTTTGGGATTTTAAAAATAATACCGTTTCGGAAGATATATTAAACACTTACGGACTAAATAAAGATCTGCTTGCAAATATTGTAGATACTTTCTCGAATCAGGGTCAAGTTCTTCCTGATATTGCGGAAGAATTAGGTATTTCTGGTAGCGCAATCGTTTCATATCGTGCAGGCGATCAGCCAAACAATGCTTTATCCTTAAATGTGTTGAAACCAGGAGAGATTGCAACCACTGCAGGAACTTCGGGAGTGGTTTATGGGGTAAGCGATGAGGTGAAATTCGATCCTTATTCACGAGTAAACTCTTTTGCTCATGTAAATCATACACAAGAGAATAGCCGGTTGGGAATTTTGCTTTGTATTAATGGAACCGGAATTATGAATTCGTGGTTGAACCATAATGTGGCAAAAGGCTTGAGCTATGCCGACATGAACGAAAAAGCCATGGAGATTCCTGTTGGATCTGATGGTATTACCATACTTCCTTTTGGAAATGGTGCTGAACGGGTATTAAATAACCGCGAAGTAGGTGCCCAAATTTTAAATTTGAATTTGAATCGCCACACTGATGCCCATATTTACAGAGCTGCACAGGAAGGGATTGCATTTTCATTCTACTATGGAATGGAAGTGATGAAAGAAATAGGTGTTCAGTCAAATGTAATTCGTGCCGGACATGCTAATATGTTCTTAAGTTCTTTGTTTAGGGAAACTCTGGCAACGGTTTCGGGTGCAACCATTGAATTGTATGATACCGATGGTTCCGCAGGAGCGGCGCGTGGAGCAGGTTATGGAGCCGGAGTGTATTCTTCTTTAGAAGAAGCATTTTCTGGATTAGAGAAAATAAGTACCATCAAACCCGACGAAAGTAAGAGGAAGGAAATGCTTGGTGCTTATGATCGCTGGAACAGGCAATTGCAAAAGAATTTATAGAGACAACTAAAAATACAATTGATAATTTAATAAATAAAACATCATGACTATATTAAAAGGAGACAAAGAGTATTTTCCAGGAATTGGAAAGATTGCTTACGAAGGACCAGAATCAAAAAATCCTTTAGCATACAAGTGGTACGATGAAAACCGCATTGTTGGAGGTAAAACAATGAAAGATCACTTGCGTTTTGCAGTGGCTTACTGGCACACTTTCTGTGGCGATGGTGGGGATCCATTCGGACCAGGAACTCAAAAATTTCCTTGGGGAAACGATGCGGATCCAATTAGCGCTGCGAAGTCGAAAATGGATGCTGCTTTCGAATTTATTACAAAATTAGGTGCGCCTTTCTATTGTTTTCATGATACTGATGTTGTTGGAGATGCTTCTGTTTTCGAGATTGAAAAGAGATTGTCTACCATGGTTGACTATGCAAAACAAAAACAAGCCGATTCTGGCGTGAAATTGTTGTGGGGTACTGCAAACGTATTCTCTAATGCACGTTACATGAATGGTGCATCTACAAATCCTGATTTTAATGTAGTTGCCAATGCTGGTACTCAGGTTAAAAATGCATTGGATGCTACTATTGCTTTAGGTGGTACAGGTTATGTATTCTGGGGTGGTCGTGAAGGTTACATGTCGCTTTTTAATACTGATATGAAACAGGAATTGGATCACATGGCGCAATTTTTGACTATGGCTCGTGATTACGGTCGTAAGAATGGTTTTAAAGGAACTTTCCTAATTGAGCCTAAGCCAATGGAACCAATGAAACATCAGTACGATTTCGATTCGGCTACTGTAATGGGTTTCTTGAACAAATATGGTTTGGCAGATGATTTCAAAATCAATATTGAGGTAAATCATGCTACTTTGGCAGGTCACACTTTCGAGCATGAATTACAAACTGCTGTTGATAACAACATGTTGGGTAGTATCGATGCGAACAAAGGAGATTACCAAAATGGATGGGATACTGATGAATTTCCAACAAGCATTTACGAAACAGTTGCTGCTATGTTGCCAATTCTTGAGAATGGTGGATTTGAACACGGAGGAATCAATTTTGATGCAAAAACAAGACGTAACTCTACCGATTTAGAAGATATCTTTATCTCACACATTGGTGGTATGGATGTATTTGCTCGTGGCTTGGTGATTGCGGACAAAATAAGAACAGAATCTTCGCTATTGCAATTGAAGAAAGATCGTTATTCTTCTTTTGAATCAGGAAACGGTAAAGCTTTTGCTAATGGTGATTTAAGTCTTGAAGATTTAAGAAAAATCGCTAAAGAAGTAGGTGAGCCAGCTCAATTGAGTGGTAAACAGGAAATGTTAGAACAGTTAGTTAACTGGTATATTTAATAAATCATCTTAAAAACTCCCGCTTGTTAGGTTGCGGGAGTTTACTTTTTAATTCCAAATCCAAACCCATGAATCAGACCCAGGCCCAAGGGAGTAAATCGTTCATACTAAGCATCACTTTAGTGGCTACACTAGGGGGATTGTTATTTGGTTACGATACTGCCGTAATTAATGGTGCTATTGAAGCACTTAAAGTATTTTTTGTAACTCCGCTTCAGTCGGATAGTGCTCTTGCTTTGCAAGTGTTGACAGAATACAAAGTCATTGTATCTATGTGTTTTGTTATTGTCTCACTTTTGGTGTCCAGCTTTATGTTTCGAATGTATGGAAAACAAAAGGGGCTTCTTTACAGTATTTTAGTAGTTGTTGTAGGTGCTGTGATTTGGTATACTCAATTTTGGGTATCCGTAAATGAGATTTCTGAAAATACATTGAATTCAATCAATGGATTTACCATCTCTAGTGCTCTAATTGGATGTATTATTGGTGGTTCTATTGGGGGATATGTCAGTCAAAATATAGGTAGAAAGAAAGGTCTTATTTTAGCTGCCGTTCTTTTTACAATTTCAGCATTAGGTTCTGCCATGCCCGAAATTATGAACCTTTTCGGATCAAGTACCATTACAGCCTTTATATTTTATCGTATTGTAGGTGGTATTGGAGTAGGAATTGCCTCCATGCTTTCGCCTATGTATATCGCCGAAATTGCTCCTGCAGACATTCGCGGAAAATTGGTTTCTGGAAACCAGTTCGCAATCGTTTTTGGTATGTTGATCGTTTATTTTGTGAACTATTTTATTGCTCTAAACGGAGATGATAACTGGTTGAATGAAATTGGATGGAGGTACATGTTTGCATCGGAGACAATCCCAGCAGTCTTCTTTTTAATCATGTTGTATTTTGTGCCTGAATCGCCACGTTATTTAATCATGAAATCGCGCGAAGAAGAAGCGGAAGGATTGTTGATTAAAATTGTGGGTACAAGCAAAGCTCCTAAGTTATTAGCTGAAATCAAGGAGTCGTTAAAAGAAACAAACTCTCCATGGTTAACTTTTGGAGGATTAATAATAGTAATTGGAGTTCTGTTGTCTGTATTCCAGCAGTTTGTGGGTATTAATGTTGTGTTGTATTATGCATCTGAAATTTTCAGAAATATGGGTAACGATACCGATACATCCTTACTACAAACCATTTTAGTGGGGGCAATTAATTTGATATTTACAGTGCTTGCTATTTTTACAGTAGACAAATTTGGTCGTAAACCATTAATGATTATTGGGGGTGTAGGAATGGGAATTTGTATGTTCGCTTTAGGCAGCGCATTTTATTTCAACCAAATGGGCTTGGTGGCTTTGTTCGCTATGTTAGGATATGTTGCCTTTTTCGCTATGTCGTGGGGACCAGTCACCTGGGTGTTGCTTTCGGAGATTTTCCCGAATTCAATTCGTAGTGCAATGTCTTTGGCTGTTGCTGCTCAGTGGATCGCTAATATGATGGTTTCATGGACTTTCCCTATGATGAACGATAATTCTTGGTTAACAGCTCAATTCCATCACGGATTTTCTTATTGGATTTATGGTGTAATGGGCATTCTATCCGCATTATTTGTTTGGAAAGTGATACCAGAAACAAAAGGAAGAAGCTTAGAAGATATGCAAAAATTATGGAAAAAATAGATAAGAATTAGTTAGTGAGAATCCTTTATTCATTGCCGTTTAATTAATAGATATGTTGGTGGGTTTTATTGATTTAAGGCAATGAGTAAGTTAAAGGATCGGCGGGGGCCGATCCTTTTTTTATTGTAGTAAGTTAAGAATCGTGTTCTCTATTAGTGTGTGAGTACAAATCTTCTTTTTAAAAAATGATTTCTTACTTGTTGTAAGGCTGATAAAAAACACCTCTTTCCTGACTGATGGTTGAGATCTTCTTCTCTGCTTCTAGCACATCGAGATACTTGTTTATTTCATTGATGTGCAAACCAACAATCTTACTTAAATCCTGATTGGTGCAAGGTCTTCGAGAAATGGTTTCCAAAATAGCGGTCTCGGTATCGCTACGGTACGATTGTATATCTTTTCGTTCTACCGCCGAAGAAATGATCTCTACATTTTCTAAATTCCAGTTCTTTTTAATTTCCAGCAATTCTTCCTTACTGGCCGAATGAAGATTTGGAACGGTTCCGGGTCGATCGAGAGTGTTTAGTTGTACCGAATCAGGATTGATACGGGCAATCAGTTTCTCCATTCTCCCAAGCTCCTCCTTTTCTAGGTTATAGTCAGGTAAAATAAATACTTCCAGCCATATCTTACCTGAAAATTCAGATTTAAAGTCGACTAATCCTTGTACGTACTTCTCGAAATTCAGATCCTTAGCTGGAGCATTAATCTTTTGAAACACTTCATTGCTACCTGCATCGAGCGAGGGAAGTACAACATCGGCTTTCATTAGTTCACTTCGTACTTTTTTATCGTAAAGCAAGCTACCGTTGGTGAGCACTGCCACAGGAATTTCTGGTTTCTGTTCCTTAATAAATTGCAGCACATCGCCAATTCTCGAGTTTAAAGTGGGTTCGCCCGATCCCGAAAAGGTAATGTAATCAGGATCTGGATTGTTTTGAAAGTAGTGCTTTAGCTCAGCAATAATTTTATCGTAGGGAATGTATTCCTTTCTTTCGAGGCTTAGTTTGCTGGTTTTTCCCACCTCGCAGTAAACACAATCTAGCGTGCATACTTTTCGAGGAACTAAATCTACACCTAAGGACATTCCCAGACGTCGGGAAGGCACAGGGCCAAATAAATAGTAATACATATTTAGAATTTTGAAATTGTATTCTTTTTGGATTGTCAGGCTTTTTTCGTGTTAGCTTAACGACTTTTCTTTTTAAGTACACACCTCCTTATCTTTTCCGCATTTTTTGAGGAAAATGAAAAGTACGGATTCAAAATTATTTTCAATTTTGTACTACTTAATTTTTATTGGTTTGAATTGTCTGATTACTGTAGTTTTTAATCTCAATAATATCAGCCGGTAGATAAATACCATTTTTGTTGAAATCTTCTACCAAATTAATTATTATTTGCGATTTGATCTGCAAGTGGTAGGCTTTTGATTTTAAAGTAAACGTATCGATCCAGTATAATACTCTCATTGAAACTGTACTAGTAGCCAATTCATCAACTACTATCATGGGTTTTTTATCACCTGTCAACACTTCAGGAATTGCACTTAAGTTTCTTTTAATGATATCAGTGACCTTCTTGAAATCGACATTGTAATCCAAACCAATGGTAATTTCATATCGCAGATAGCCATCAATGGTGTAGTTAAATAGTGGCGATTTAATAATCTGAGAATTGGGAATGAAAACATCTTTTCCATCCAATGTTTTCAGAATACTTTCTCTAAGGTTTAGTTCTAGAACATAACCAATTGTACCACTGGTTTCAATTAAATCGCCTACTTTAAATGGACTTTTAAAAGCCATTAAAATTCCGGAAAGAAAATTTTCTCCGATGTCTTTAAAAGCAAAACCAATTATAAAAGTAGTAATACCAGCTCCCGCCATTATGTTTTTTGCAACAGCACCCAATCCAATTACATGCAGAAATAGTACAAATCCGATTATAGCAATAAGAAATGCTACTACTTTTCCTATAAATTCTGCTAGTAGGGGGTTTTTGGTTTTTGGCTTGACTTTTTTGGTAATTATTTTTTTAATCAACCACGAGGCTAATATAAACGAGAATAGAATAACGCTCCCTAATCCAATTTTTGGGAGTAATTCGAGGGTAGTATCTGATATTTCCTGTAATTCTATCATATTAATCCAGTTATTAGGTAAAGGGCAGTTTAAAAAAATTATATAGATGAGTTGTTCGCTATTTTAATTTGTAATCTTATAAAAAACTGATGAGTTGTTTCAGTCTGAAAATCAAAGTTCAGTATTGAAATTACATTACTAATGTAAATGTTTTTTACGTAACAAATTCATACTCTTAGTCTATTTGTGATTTTGTAATTAGAATTTTGGCAAGTCAATATCAAGTATGGTTCTTGTTTTTAAGTGTTCTCATTTACCAATTTTTAATCAGTACATTGAACTTATTGGTTGGAATGCTTTAGTATTTTGATTCTTAAGGTAAGAATTGAGAAAGTGTTTGTTTATCAATATGGTGATTTAAAAATACTAATCGACGATCTTATATCTATTTTATTTAGATCATTCTCTCATTGCGTTTAGCAATAAAAACTGTAACTTATGTCTTATTAACCAAAACTAGTTGTTATGAAAAAACTGATACTTTTTATTGTTATGGCTATATTTTGCAGTGTTAGCATGGCACAGCAGGAAAAATTTCTGGTTTTTGAATTTATGAAAGTGAAAGATAATCAGGATGCAAATTATTGGGAAACAGAAACTTTTTGGGAGAAAATTCATGCTGAACGGGTTAAAAATGGAGAAATTAAAGGATGGGATTTATGGTCCCTAAAACCAGGAGGTGCCGAACAGGCATATCAATATGTTACTGTCACGATTTACAATGATGCTGTTAGTGCTATGGAGGCTGGTGATATTTGGGAGGCTGCAAAAAGAGCTTATCCTTTGATCTCGGATGTAGATTTAGAAAATATTATTCAGAAAGGAGATGAATCAAGAGAGTTGAGTAAGAGAATGTTTGTAAGTATAATTGCTGTTACTGACGATGACTTTGAAATGGAGTTGGGTTCTGTTATGAAAATGAATTTTATGGATGTTCTTCCAGGAAAATCTAAGGAGTATGAGACTGCGGAAAAGAATGTTTTCTTACCTAAATTTCAAAAATTAGTTGATAAAGGTATTTTGGGCCATTGGGCTTTGGCTCGTGTTTTAATGCCTTCGGGAAGTAAAGTAAAAACAACACACCTTACTTTTGATATGTATGACGATTTTAAGCACTATTTTGAAGCCTATGATTTTGAGGAATTAGCGATTTTAGATTCTAAAGCACAATTGAAAGAGGATGCTGCTTTGAAACTTAGAGATTTAAATTGGACCTATGTAGGTGTTTTAGTGAAGACAGAGAAATTCCACCCAACGGTGAAGAAGTAGTAGAGTTTAGGGTAGGCCAATTTACGTTATTCAATAGGGAGTTAAAGTGTTTGTAGTGAAATAGTTTAGTTTGTACTTATAGAATATAAAGTGTAGGCCTATTCGTTAAACATTGTTTCTGGAGAACAGAGAAGTTGGCCTTTTGACTTATTATTTCCGTGTGAGGTTTATGTTTTCTCCTACAGCATATTTTATCACCTTAAATTCAGTTGAAATTTTAGCATACGGTTTAAAGTAAGAGACATGACAAAGAAGACTTTCGGAACCTTTGCTGGAGTATTTACTCCAACTACTTTAACTATTCTTGGAGTTATTATGTATATCAGGCAATCCTGGGTAGTTGGGAATGCTGGTATTGTTGGTGCATTGGCAATTGTGTTACTTTCTGTTGCCATAACATTTACAACGGCCTTAAGTTTATCTTCCATTACCACCAATGTTCGAATAGGAGCGGGTGGTGCTTTTAGTATTATCTCAAAATCTTTGGGTTTGGAAATAGGAGGAGCTATTGGAATTCCATTTTATATCGCTCAGGCATTGGCGGTGGCTATGTATGTTTTTGGATTTAGGGAAGGATTGGTATCTATATTACCCGGCTTAAATCCCTTAATGCTCGATATTGTTGTTTTTGTAATTGTTATGACCATTGCTTTTATAAGTACAAGTTTTGCTTTTAAAATTCAGTACATTATTCTTGGTATTATTGTTTTGTCGTTAATCTCGATTTACGGGGCTTTATTTGTGAATGATTTAAATTATAATTTTGAACTGTTTGGTAAGTATCCAGGCTCCATAGAAAACAATTTTAGTGGTACATCATTCTGGGGGGTTTTTGCGGTATTCTTTCCTGCTGTAACAGGAGTAATGGCGGGTGCAAACATGTCTGGAGACCTAACCAGTCCTCGTAAAAGCATTCCTAAAGGAACTATTTCTGCCGTAATATTAACAACTTTGATTTACATTAGCTTAATTTTTGTCGCCTCTATGTTAGCGCCTCCCGATGAGTTGGCATCCAACTATACCTTATTCATCGATAAAGCCCTTTATGGACCCATAGTTCTTGCTGGATTGCTGGGAGCAACCCTTTCATCAGCACTTGGATCCTTTATTGGAGCTCCCCGAATAATGCTGGCTCTTGCTGAAAAGGGCATCTTGCCTCAAAGTAAACATCTTGCGAAAATATCGAAAAAAGGAGAACCAATCAATTCAATGCTTATTACTGCTGTAATTGTGTTTTTGGGTATTTCATCGCGCGATTTAAATACAATAGCCCCAATTCTTACCATGTTTTTTATGATTACATATGCAATGGTAAATATTGTTGTGTTGGTTGAGCAGTCGTTGAGTTTGCCAAGTTATAGACCAACATTAAAAGTTCCTCTACTAATTCCTGCTTTGGGAGCATTTGGATCCATTGCAATTATGTTTGTAGTGAATGTGATTGTTGCTCTCTTATCACTAATATTTATTTTTATATTTTACTTCTACTTGGTTAACTTAAAATTGCAATCTGATGTAGGAGATTCGAGAAGTGGTCTTTTTACGGCACTAGCAGAGTGGGCTACAAAAAAGTCGAGCAATCTTAGTCCTCAAAAAGAGGTGAGATCTTGGCGACCAGATCTTTTGATTCCAATGAATATGCCGAAGGAAATCAGAAGTTCCTATAAGCTTATTCATTCAATTATCTATCCCAAAGGGTCCGTTAAAATTTTATCCTTGTTTAATGAAAATCCCGATGAACAGAAAAATATAGAACTGTTTTTATCGAATGCATCTCAGAAATTTAAGGAGAATGGAATTTCCGTTTCCTATGCTTTTGTCGATAACAAAGAACTCAATACCACAATTAATATCAGCATGCAATCTTTAAATGCTGCATTTTTTAAGCCTAATATTATTTTTGTTAGTGTTGATACCGGAAATATAGATTTTAAGTACTACGACCAGTTAATAAGTGATGTGAAGAAGAATAATTTTGGAATGATTATTTACATTCCTTTTTCCACAGCAAGTCTTGCCATTGAAAAAAATATCAACCTATGGCTAACAAATATTCCGGATAACTGGAAGGAAAGTTTTTCCATTGGAAACAATGATTTGTCTACACTTTTGTCTTTACTAATTTGCAAGAATTGGAAGGGGATAATTGATGTTCATATCGTGGATACTAAATCAAATTTAGAATTTTCAGCTACAGATATGGAAAATTTTCAAAGCATGATTCGTTTTCCGAAAAACACCAATATAAATATTAGAAAAGGAGAGCTTTTAAGTTTGGTAAAAAAACATCGAAGTGCTGATGTAAATATATTTAGTGTTGGCACCGATATGTTAACTACGGATATGCTTAGCATTGTAAATGAATCCAGAATATCTTCTGTTTTCTGTGTAGATTCGAGTCTGGAAAATGTATTGGTTTAGTTCGTTTTCAACAAAATTTGAAAATGGGATCAGACTAAATGCCTCACTTTATAAATTAAACATATATACTTTCTGATATTGTACTTGTTAGGAGGGTTGTATGTTGCTAGTGAATTTTTTGGTTTTATAGAAACAATTTTGTTTTATTAATCATACCATACATCCCGATTGCTCAGAACTAAATTGTATTTAGACTTGTTTTGGTAATAATTCGCAATTCATTGTCTATAATATGGCTTGTTTTTCTTTTGTTGATTGCGGTAATGTCACCCAAATTAATAGAGGTTTCACCCGTTTGAAAATTGTATTTGTGAGTATTAAAAATCAATCGTTTATTGGTCAAAAATAATTTGCCTCCAGCAGCCATCTACGACCCGAGAAACAAGTTGGCACCTTACTCATATATCAGGTTTTGATTTTCATCCATTTCTGAAATTTTGATTTTGGAATTCATTTTTTGGCCCATTTTTTCCAACACGAATGGAAAGCTAATTCCAAATAATAACATGAAAAATAAAGTCAGAAAGGCGATACTTTGCATAGAATTATAATCGAATGCGTAATGTAAAAATAGGAGGATGCATACATAGACAATGCCTGTTAATAAAACTAATAGAATTCTTTGACGTAATGTGATTTTTTTATTGCTCTTTTGCAGTTGTATGTAATGTTTAAACAAATATTTTTTAGTTATTAATCTGAAAAAAATATTTGTTTTTATCTTATATTCAGTATTACATATTTTCATAAAAATATTTACAAAAAAAATTTTCAGTGCAATTAATTGGTTGCTTTCTAATTAAATCATTGTTTTTAATCCTTATGGGCCGATAAGGAGGCTAAAAGGGAATAGTATATTGTTATTTGTTTGTAAGTCAAATTTGTCAATGTGTTTATGTATAGACTCATGTGGGTTTAGGAGGCTTTCTTTTTGTATTCTGTTCTTGATAGACGTATTCTTTGAAAATTATTAGTGTCTGTGTAAGTTTAAATTTGTTAGGCTTTCGTAATTGCATAAAAATAACATGTGTAGTAAACTATAAAATATTGTTTTTGAGTTTTTATTTTAAGATAAATGCAATATATTTATTAAGTTTTTGTTAAGTAACCGCAACATTACACATGATCCTGAATGAGGTTAGGACTTTTAAAAACTACACACTTTAGTTGCGACGGGGAAGTCATAAGACTTCCCTTTTTTGTGAATATATAAATTAGGGGAAAGATTTATAGTATCATTTTGTAAAAATAGTAGAGGAAAAGTGTCCATACCATACAGATACTCTCGATCTCTCTTTGTTGATTGAGAATGAGTTTTTGAAATTTAGAGATCTAAATTGAACTTATGTAGGAGTAGTAGTAAAAACAAAGAATACATTCGCTAAAAAAAATGAAGCAGACGTAATTACGAATTTCTTAATTTTCAATTAAGAAACTCTTTATTGCTTACTTTTGTAAGTATTTTAATGGTTTTGAATAGAGCTTATTATTCGTGAATGCATTGTTACGAATTAAGAGAGTTGTTTTTCTAGCTCTGTTTCTTCATTGATGCAATTAACCACATCTTCTAGCTTTTCGGAGGTAGCTAAGTTTAATTTTTTTCGGAGTCGGTAGCGTGCTGTATTCACACTCGAAGGGGATATCATGAGTATTCCTGCCATTTCACGAGTGCTTAATTCAAGTTTGGTAAGGCTAAAAATCTTAATTTCGTTTCGTGATAAATCGTGGTACTATTAGGGATAACATTACAAGGAGTTGAAATATAGCTTGTAAAAGAAAGTGATTGTATAATTATATAACAAAGGAGCTACAATTCATCTGAATTTGTGGCTCCTTTTTTTGAAAGGTATAGAGGTTTCAAGGTATTCTTATCTCTTAATAAATTAGAATGCTTTATAAACCAATTCTGTTTAAGTGTATTTGTAATTTATTTTGAGATCTATATCAGGTAAACAAGTAAATTCATTAAGAGATGATAGACAAAAAAGAATGAGTTGTTTATATATGGTTAAGGAATTTTTGAAAGAGTATGTATCTAATGTCTTATTAGATGCTATTTTTTTGTTGTGTGTTTGTTTCTAATATCAATATAATTAATGTGTTAATATAGATTGTTGTAATCAAAATTTATAGAGGTTGGTAATAAATATTCAATGTAAAAGGAATTGAGTGATGTAAATAACTAATAATATTAAGATAATTTGGTGTATTTGCCAAATAAGAAAATAGCTTTGAATTGCTTAATACATTTTGATTTATAATAGTTAGGTGAAGACTATGTAATTCTGCATGGGGATAGAAAAGTTTTTTTTTGTGGCATATCGTAGCATTTATAGTTTAATTAAATGATATGATTAGAGAGATTGAGAAAGAATATGCAGATAAGGCAGAGGTGTTTATTTATTATTCTTGCAATATAGAATAAAAATATGTTGGTGAAAAAGCATACTAAGATGCTTGGTGTCGATATATTAACCATGTCTAAATACCCTTAACATTCTCAAAAAGAATAAAATTGTGCAAGGTCATAAGGTGAAGAATTTTGTCTTTTATAGTTTGGCTATTCCATGTGGACTTAAATTTATGACTTGCGCTCTTAGGTTATAATAAGAATTAAAAAATTTGGAAAGTAATTTGGCCATTCAGCCAATTACCCTAAATACTTCGAATAAAAATGGAAAGACTAAAAGTAATAAAATTAGCAGCAGCTGCTTTAGCTATGGGAGGAGTTGGAGCAGTAAATATTGTAACAGCTTTTAAACCTGAAATAAAACAAGCAGCCAAGCCAAAAAAAAATGGAATTCAAAGATAGTGACTCGAAATGGACATATACTCCTTTAGATTCAGATGTAACCGCAAACATAGCTTATGAAAATTATCCTAAAGGAAGTTGTATGTATGGAGTTTTTTGTAGCATAATATATCAACTTGCCGATAAATTGGGGGAACCCTTTGCTTCTTTTCCTGTACAAATGATGAAATATGGTCATGGTGGAGTATGTGGATCTGGTACTATTTGTGGAACTTTGAATGGTGCTGCGGCTCTTATCGGATTGCTGTATGATAAGAAAGAAATAAGGGATGTTCTAATGGCAGATTTGTTTGGTTGACACTGTCCCGCAAAGTGTGTAAGTGATATTTCCAGGGTTAGACTTTAGTTAAGTCTGACCCTTTCTTCAAATATAGCTAAAAACTGATTGAGTATCACTCCCCAGTTTTGGATCGGCATCGTCCATTTTATGGTCGC
>NZ_JBFHJW010000086.1:0-14410 GCF_041595635.1 Labilibaculum sp. | reverse complement strand
GAAAGTATGCTGAATCAGGACCTTTTTACCGGGCAACTTTTTCCGATTTTGCATGTAAACAAAATCACCATCCGCCAATATATATGCTGGTTTAAATTTAATTCCTTTGGGTCTGTTTTTAAATTGGGGTGATGTTGTTAATAGTTCTTTTAATGGCGGCATTCCATTTCCAACTACCCTTGTATCATGTTGAATATACTCTCCCATATATTTTTCCGCAGCTTCATAATCGTGGTCTCCCATTAAAAGTTGGAAAAATTCAAGCACATTTTGTTTGTTGCGCTCTTCCTTTAGTTTTTCAGCAACAATTTTATCCACAGTCATTCCTGTACCTTTAACCATAGAATCTTGTGCAAAACTTGTAAAATTTGTCCCCATAAAAAGAAGGAGAATAAAAGCTACTAATACATTTTTTTTCATCTGTTTACCTATTTAATATCAAAATTCAGATGACAAGAAAAATCAACCATATTTCGCAGTTGTTCTCTTCAATTAAACCTGAATTCTGATGGTTTTCTATATTTATAATCTTTAGTTCGCCATCTGTTCCACTGCTGCTTTCACAGAATCAGCAATTGGTGTTGTAGGTCGGCCCAATAGTTCAGAAAGTTGGTGAGTTTCATCGTACAAATCACCTTTCGAAGCACTCACATCCCAACTTGCAAGACCATCAGCCAGAGATTCGGGCAAACCGATATTTTTAAGGATGTTGGCATATTCCTGTTCCGGAATGTTGTTGTATGGAATTGTTTTATCAACCTGCTTAGAGATTTCAGCGGCCAGATCAGATAAAGTATAATACTCATCTCCGGCTAAATCATAAGTTTTTCCTTTGTAACTTTCATCGCTGAGGACGATAGCGGCTGCTTCGGCATAATCGGCACGCGGAGCAGAAGCAATTTTTCCCTCACTGGCACTCCCTAAAAAGGCACCTCCACCAATGGCTCCGGGAATAGAAGCGGTGTAGTTTTCTGAATACCATCCGTTTCGCAAAAGAGTATATTCAACACCCGACTCTCTCAACACTTTTTCGGTGGCGATATGTTCAGCGGCAATGTTCAAGCTGGTTGTGTCGACACGTAAAAGGCTGGTATAAACAATCCATTTTACACCGGCTTGTTTCGCTGCACGAATAACATTTGTATGTTGTTGTGCTCTACTCCCAAACTCATTTCCCGAAATTAACAGCAAATTGTCAATTCCCTGAAGTGATTCTGTTAATGTATCCGCCTTGTTATAATCAAACTCCCGAACTTCTACGCCAAGTTTAGCTGCTTTCTCTGTATTACGAGCTAAGGCTATAATATCACTATTTGAAACTCTCTTTTTTAGCTGCTCAACAACCAGTTGTCCTAACTGACCCGTTGCACCTGTTACTGCAATCTTCATAATATAATGTTTTTAATAAATTCTTGAATTAAAATAACATTACAAATGTAGGCTACTGCCCAAGATCCGAAAAGGTAAAAAAGTGCCTTTGAATGGTGAAATGCTTACTGATACTGTTTTCGGTAGTCGGTAGGCAATATTTTCATGCGAGCCTTAAAGTATTTGGTAAAATTGGTGGGATCGTCGAAACCTATTTCGTAAGCGATCTCTTTAATGGAAAGAGCTGAGTAGACTAACAGACGCTTGACCTCTAATAAAATACGGTCTTCGATATATTGCTTGGCTGTGGTATTGTTGTACAATTTTAAACTAGCATTCAGTTGCTTCGGCGAAATACTAAGCTGATCACATAAATCAACAACCCGAAGCTTATAGTTCACATTCTGTTCCAGTAGTTTCCTGAAATTCATGAACAAATCTAAAGAATCGTTACATACAATATCGGTTCTCTCCCGTTTATTACGTTCTATTTGGATAAGAAAATTTTTCAGTAGGTTTCGTTGATATTCACCTGTATTAAAAACCAAGCCTTTTTGTTGTTCCGAAATCATTTCATCAACAATAGTATAGATTGCTAGATTGGCAATGCTGCTAATAGGACTGATCGTGTGTAGGAAGATGGTGAAATCGTATAAATAGCCATAGTCTAGGTTTTCTTTCACCAAAAAATCGGGAGTGAAAAGGATCGCATACCCTTGAACTTCCGGATTAAAGATGAAACGTTGCACCTGTCCCATAGCAATGGGAATAACAGTATTTTCCGAGTAGGCTATCCTCTGAAAATCAACCTCATGAACACCTCTTCCCTTAGTGAAAATGAGAATTTGATTGAAGTTTAGGCGATGAGCTTTAAAGGCTTTTTCCTCCTTCGTTACGATTCTATTCAAATCAATAATTTCTATCCCTAAGGTCGATTGCTTATTGTTAAAATCGTAGGTTGATATTTCGGTTTTGCTCATATACAATGGAAGGTGAAAATGGTGTTCCTATTTAAATCAGTACGATAAGATCTTAAAAAACAGCTTAGCGATACTGCAAGATTTTTAGGCACATGATTTCGCTCCAATATAATAATTTACCGTCAATAAACAGCTTACTAAAATGATGAGGATACTCAAAATCGAAAGCAATTTCGCTAATGGAAGACGTGGAGGGAATGCCTTCTTACAAACATTTCAATACCTCTCTACTCGAAGCCGATTACGAACCCAATACTTTCTTTGTCATTTTTTCCAACCACTTAAAGTAGGCAAACAAGTGAATCGCAATGAATACGATTAGTAGTAATCCAAACTTATTGTGTATGCCTAATAGCACGCTTACACTTTTCGATTCGGATGCTAGAAAAAATGGAATAATCGATGTTAGCGTGGTCGCTAAAAACAAGAGAAGTAATATCAGGTTTCGAACCCAATACTTGTTTTTCTTTTCGCCTGAAAACAAGTTTTTAAACCAGCTTAGGTGCAAGCTGAAGTGTATCACGATAAGTACAAGTGAGGTAAAGGCGAAGACGATATGCGTTTCGAGCCAAAAGCTTCTATCCTGCCCAAGAATTGTTTCTGAATATACTTTTCCTGCATGATAGGGCAAGAGGATCATTCCAGTAATCAAGAGCATTAAAAAGGGTAGAAATGCGGCAATATCGACGTAATAATTTCGTATTGGTTTCGATGTACTATTCTTTTCTTTCATACTCTAAATCTACTTGCTACTATTTTCCTTTTTTTTATTTATCAGCTTCAAAATAATGCGTGAGCCAATAAATACAGCTGCAATGCATAGAACAATTGTTTTCTCAGAAATGCTGTAACCTGCCGATTCTCCAACAAAATTAGAAGTCCATGCAGCCAACCCATTAACAAGAAACTTAATGATGTAGCGAAGCAGAAAAAACAAGGCAATTAGCACAGGAATTAAACTGTATTTTAACAGAGGAGATCTGTCAATTATTGGAAATTTGTCTTTTAGTTTGCTGAAAGGCGCTGTAAATTTATTCGTGATGGCATTAAAAATCCACAGGAGTGCACTCTCCACTTTCTTTAGTATAATTGTATAATCCATTTTTTCGTATTTTAAATCTGTAGAACAAAAATGCGACAATACAATTACCAAAACATTGACAAATGATAAAAACCAATCTTGTCCTAAATAAATATAACAATTGGGCTTTCCGCCCAAACCCGACATCATTTCTTGTCTTGAAACTTGAAACAAGAAACGAAGCAAAGAAATTCAAGGCTACTTTTTAACTACTTTTTTTGCTTTAATGCGACTCAAGCTTTCCTGAGTGATACCTAAAAAACCAGCTAAGTTTTTGTTGGATAAGCGTTGAACCATCTGCTTACTATTGGTAAGCATATACTCGTATCGCTGTTTGGCATCTAAGCGCAAAAAGGTTTCGATGCGCCAATGATTATTTAGGTAGGTTGCTTCGAGCATTTTAATATAGAAATCCTTAAAGAGATTTCTCTTGCTCAAGGCGAATTTAAAATCGGTATATGAAATAGCCAACAATTCCGACGCCTCAACAGCGCGGATAAATTCGCTGGAAGGAATTTGCTTGATTAAACTGTGTATGTTGGAAATAAATCCGTTCTCGAAGGCTACGTATCGAATTGATTCCTGTCCTTTGGCATCAATAAAATAGGCTTTTACACATCCTTTTATTATAAAATAGAAATAGCGACAGACTTCCCCATTTTCAAGCATCACCTCATCTTTTGTTGCTTTTACAGGTTTAAAATAGCTAACAAATTCAGCAATTTCCTTTTCAGTACTTGTGAAATTATCTCTTATAAATTGCTCTAAACTTTCTGTCATGATTTATTTAATAATCGTGCAGAGACTCCATATTTATAAAAAAAAGGTAGCAAGTCTATTTACGTAAATGAATAAAAATCATCCCATTATAATATTTCGTATCCTTCACCCTCGTTAAAAATATTTTTTGCCATCGCCTGCCCTAGTACATTCACAGGAACACCCCGATATTTCCGTAAACCTCCAATAAATAAAGGCTTTAGAATTGGCCAAACTTTCAAAGTAATGGCTTGAGCAATTCCGTATCTGTTCGTTGGAGTTAAAATCATTGAAAAATGCTTAATCTCTCAAAATTTAATCCTATTAACGCTTCTACTAATTGGCCTTTTGTTCGTAAATAAAAAGAAGTCGATTCTGGATTTATGCCTACAGAAGATAACAATTCAAAATGCTTGATCCCTGCTTTTTTACATACTAATGCAAAATCCAATACAGCTATCTTATCAATTTTTACAAATTCTTCTTTACTTAATTTTGAAGGTTCGCCCACCCCAAGAGTACAAATAGCGCTTGTATGACCTTCTACATATTCCTCATAAGAACCACTATCACTAATACTAATTTTGTGTTGTTGTACAAAATCAGCATTTATATTAGGAATGAGTTTTCTACCAAGCAATGTAAGCTGATTAATATTCTTGAATTGAAATAATTTGTTTGAGGCTTCGGTACCTACAGCACCACTTACTCCCAGCATTACAATCGATAATTGATTGAATTTTAGAGTCATAATGTCTCCTTATATATTCCAAAATAGTTTATTGTCAGCTATTTATCTGATATTATTTAAACTTATTCAGAGAAATATGATCGTAAATTTCACGAGTTATTTTTGTTTGAACACCCTTATTCATATGCCAAAAAAACCATTTAAATTGATTGCTTTCTGTTTTGGGGAATCTGACTAATTAGAAGTCCATTTATTTCTAATATCATTCTTCTCGATTCATTTGCCAAACGCACTAAAAACTTAAAACCTGCGACGTTATTGAGTCCTTTCTTTTAATAAACATCTAAGTCTTTGCCAACAATAACTTTTCCCTTATATTTTGTCGAAATTTCGTTCATCAAATCTTCTTCTGATGCACCCCAAAATAATATGTGATACAATGCAACTAATTTAGGTTGTGCTTTATTGGCTATTTCTGATAATTCTACTGTAGATGTATGATTATGCGCATGGTAGTTCCTCCAGAATTCATTTCTTACATCGAAACCTTTTTTGTAATAAACTTCATGAATCAGAATATCTGCTCCCGTAGCATATTCAACAATTTTTTCTGAAGGCGCAGAATCACCTGATAAGACGATAACTTTATCGGGTGTTGTAAAACGGAATCCCCAAGCATTTGGCCAGGTTCCATGTGGTACTGGAAAGGCTTCTACTTTTATGTTTTCATCGGTATATATAACACCCTCTTCCTTAATTTCATGGCTATTAACACGCCAACCTTGGTTATTAGCAGGTTCATTTCCATACAAACGGTACTTAATATCTTCGTTGTAGGCTTCCAATATGTGAGTGGTCATATCATTTATCCCTTCCGGACCATACACTTCAAGTGGTTCATCTCTACCCATCACCCATGGAGTAAGAATCAAATCTGGGTAACCGGTTGTATGATCAGAATGTAAATGAGTAAGAAAAGCATGTTTAATATTTTCGACACGAAGTCCCTTTATTTTCCCTTCATATCTCGGACTCATAGCAGCAGCCTGACGAATTACTCCTGGACCAAAATCAACGACATAAGGAGTATCGTTTACAACGATGGCAACCGAACAACCAGATTGAGATGGGCTTGGGTTTGGGTTTCCTGTTCCAAGCATAACTACCTTAGTGATATCAGAATTAGAGAAGTCCCTCTGTGCAAAAAGAGTAGTAATCAGTAGTGAGAATATAAAAACAAATAATAATTTTAATTTCATGAATTTTTGTTTAATGGGCTGTAAAATTTAATTTTTTATGAATAAACACCAAACAATGGTGCAAATATGCTGTATCAAGATTTTGAAACCAGTACCTTATAGCGTGTGTAGTGAGCCAAAATACGCTAAGACACAAATTTAATGCTTTAAACGAGATCATCAAATCATAGATTGAATTGAGTTCCAATAACGGATGCTCCTTTCACAAAGCAACAGGTAGCTTACTTAATATGTCCATCACCCAAAATTTCAATCCATAGTTCTTTATAAATGATATTTCTTATTCCTTCGCCATGAGCCCGTTTGCCTTCACGTATTTTAAGATTTAATGGATAAATATGATTTTCTGGAATATCCATAGCTCTGTAAGTTTCGTCAATAACCGAAGCACGCGGTTCTTGTGAATGATATGTACCAAACCAACGCTCTGGTGGCGTAATACTTGTATTAAAATACCATTTTGCTATTTTACTTTTTTTAGAGAAATCCCATCCTCCCGAGAACGTAATTACTCTATTTACAAGTTCGCGTTTAGCAATAAAAGCGGCCATTCCTCCTCCTTGAGATTGTCCCGCAACAGTAATGATATTCCAATTTATAGATCCATTTTCAAGATACATATCCCAATTCCCTTTCTCATCAATTTTGTTGAGATACATGATTAGTTTTGTAAGGCGATGTACAATTGCATCTTGTGGTTCATCAGGAATCAATGTGGTCATTTTGGTACCAAAAACTCTCTGTGTTCTAAATTTCTCGGTACAATCACAATCATTTACCAAATTTTCTCCTTTGCAAACACCCGCAACGGCTTGTTTGTTTATATAAGAAAGGTTAATTACCCGATAGCCTTGCTGAATAGCTGTTTTAAATAGTTCTTTGGGTCCTTTTTCAGGAATTCCATTTGTTCCAGGCAAAAATAAAAACAACTTAGCTTGAGGGATTGAAGCATCGTACATCACCAAATGAGGATAATCGGAAGCCTTTATTGTTGAATCTGTAGTTGAAGGCTTAACGGTAAATTCGATTTCATTTTTTACTCTTGAAGGATTTGTAGTATTCTGCTGACCTAATGCAAATTGGTGATACAGCCCACTTCCAATAATCAGTATCAATAATTTTATGGCTCTATTCATTTCTTTTTATTTTTTCAGGTCTTTCAAAATGAAATTCACTCCTGCTTTTGCATGAATTTCGGTTGTATTAAAAATAGGAATTTCTAAATCAGCTTCTTTTATCATCAGAGGAAACTCAGTACATCCCAAAACAACCCCTTCTGCTCCACTGTCGACTAAGTTTTGAATAACACTAATTACATATTTTTTAGATTCTGGAAGAATAGTTCCATAGGTCAGTTCTTTTTGAATGATTCGATGTAACTCCTCAATTATCTGATTTGTTTGCGGAACAAGAACTTCAATATTCTGATTTTCGATTCTTTGGGTAATAAAATCCTCAAGCATAGAATATTTTGTGCCTAAAAAGCACACCTTATTTACCTTTTTAGATTTAATGGCTTCCGAGGTTGCATCAGCAATATGAATTATTGGGATATTGATTTCCGCTTCAACTGTAGTATAAACTTTATGTGGAGTGTTGGCACAAAACATTACACTTTCTGCTCCTGCTTTCTCTAGACTTCTAGCTGTTTCTATAAGTAATTCGGCTATCCCGTCCCAGTTTGATTCCACTTGAAATCGATGTACTAACGACTGATTAAGCGTGTAAACCAGTAAAGGAGGATTTGTATTATCTCCAAAATGTGCATTTACTGATTCATTAATGTATCGATAATATTCAATAGTTGAGTGCCATGATGTTCCTCCTATCAATCCTAATTTTCTCATTGTTATTTAAATATTGGGTAAGCTAAAGTATATAGGTATTTCAGGGAGTTAAATGTACAAAACTTTCAAATACGTGCAGAAGCAAAAATTTTAAAATATCCTTACCATGCTTGGCTCCTTTAGAAACACAAAGAACGAACATTCGACAATCGGTTGATTTTAACAAACTTAACCTGCTATTAAATCCAATAAATTAGCAATAAAACCTTCTTTTGACGACAATCATTGGAAAGGGAATCAAATAATACAAATGGAGCAATTATTTTATTCTTTGCTGTATATCGCCGAAAAAATATCCAAACTAATGTATTCTCCATTTTTAAGCTCACAATCTTTCATGGTGCCTTCGTAGTGGAAATTAATTTTCCCCAATCCTTTTTTACATTTTGTATTTTGTGAATCAACGAAACCTTCGATTCGATGCAGTCCCAAGTTCTTAAAACCGTACTCACAAATCACGGGCATAAGCTCCTTCATAATTCCCTTTCCCCAGTATTCAGGCAACAACCAAAAGCCAATTTCTGCTTTTCGATTTTCCTTTTCCAGATTGTTAAATCCTCCAGCTCCAATAAAAGCAGAATCATTTTTCAAACAGATGGCCCACCATATTCCGCTTCCATTTTCTTCCAAATCTTTGAACCATCGTAGTTGTTCTTTTGTTGCTTCCAAACTGTTAAAACAAATGCCATAGTATTTAATCACATCTGGGTGCGATAATCCTTTGAATACATTCTCCAAATCAGCACTTGTAAACTGCCTCAATACAAACCGATCTGTAATTAAAATTGGAAATTCGACAGTTGTGACGCTTTCCTTTTTACCTTCCCAATTTTTTCTGGTGATTGCATACACCATATCATCGAGCCATTCTCCATTACAAAACAAACTTTCCTTAAAATGAGCTTCTTTTCGAAAACCGACTCTTTCTACCAATGCAATGGAATTTGTATTTCTTGGATCAATGGAAGTCACTATTCGGTGCTTATTCAATTTGCAAAACAAATAATCAATCACACAAGTAAGCGATTCGGTTGCAAAGCCTTTGCCTTGAAACAATCGGTTTAATGTACAGCCTATTTCAACTTGCAAATTTTCTTGCCCCATAAAATGAATTCCCAAATCACCGATTACTTTTTGGGAGGTTTTTTCCACCATCACAAATTGAAACCAAGTCCCTGCTTCGTTAATTTGCTTCGCAGTTTTTTCTATAAATAATTCTACATCAGCAAGAGTTTCCGGAATCCATCCTTGATATTTATTAATTTCTCGGTTGCAGCGGTATTCAAATACTTCTTTCTGATCCGATTGAGCGATTTGTCTTAGTATAAGTCGACTTGTTTCTAATTTCATAATTCTTATTTAGTTGTGCAAGCTTGCTTTCTGCCACACAAACAACTAGTTGCCACGCATTTTTTCCCTTCTCAAAATCTTTACAATCCGACTGTAGGCAATTTCCGACAAATTCCATTCGTATCCGTCAAAATCAGTGGTATTCACAAACTGAACAACAACAGCATCAATGTCTTGATGGTATTTCGCAATGCTTTGATATCCAGGAATCAATCCTGTATGATTGTACACATAAATGGAAGAGTAAATTTTCTGTTCAGCATCGGTCAGCAATGAGCCATCGTTTAACGCCCGTAAAAAAATTCCTACATCTTCGGCACTTGCTATCATCGAGCCATAATCGGTCGTTTTAATATCCTCCTCAACACCAACATAGTAACCACCCATCAAATCATCTATATTTACATCACTCAGCGAAGCATAAGTATGCGTGAGATGCAATGGCTCTAGTATTTCTTCCTTAACATATTGTAAATTACTGTATCCCAACACTTTTTTAATAAGTTCTGAAATCAGTAAATAATTGGTGTTCGAATATTCATAATCCTCTCCCGGTGCAAATGTAGCCGGCAAATCGAGCACTCGTTCAAGAGCTTCCTGACTCGTTTTGGGTGGATTTATCCAAAAATTAGGAGTGTTGGTTAGATTTGGAATGCCACTTCTATGCTGCACCATCATTCGTAAAGTAATTCTCTCTGCATTTTCAATTCTTCCCACGAGCTCGGGGAAATAATCGGCCAGCGTTTTATCTAAAGACAGACGTTTGGCATTTACCAGTTTGGCGATGGCAACAGCATCGTATAACTTGCTAATACTGGCAATTTTAAACAAGGCTTTGGGATTGGCAGGAATTTTTGTCTCTCTATTGTGCCAGCCATCTGCATAAAATGCGGGTTCTTTTCCAGCCTCATCTACGTAAACTATCATTCCATCGAAACCGTGGCCGAGAGCTTCATTAACTTGTTCTTGAACCGTATTGGGAAGAGGTAATAGCCAAGCCCATACCAAAATCCAGGGGACAAAAAATAAAGAGATGATACTTCCACTCGCTAAAAATATTCTAACTATTTGTGTTGTTCGTGTGGTCTTTTTCTTCCTCATGCAATTCTCGAAGCTTTTGTTTCTACTTGATGCTCTTTTAAAAGTCTTTCTAAATACTCCAATCATATTGAACTGATTGCCCAATAGAAGCAATAAAGACAAGACGGCTAAAGATACTATTTTTCTAAAAAACGAAGTCTTATCCGCTTGGGCATACAGCAAGGTCAAGCCTATGCATGGTCTCGCTCTCGAATGGGTGGCTGGGCTATTGCTCAGAGCCCGATTCTAGGAACTACCATTACTCTTGATCGTTTGAAAAAGCGAGAGTACGAATCTATGCTCGACATTTACAAACAAATCACGCCTGTAAGACGTGATTTACTATTCTCTATAACTTAACGAACCGCCGTATACGAGATCCGTACGTACGGTATTCTAAGATAGAAACAAATTTTCCTATGAATTATTTTGAATTTTTAAGGTTGCCGAATAATGATAGCTGGTGATTTTTATACCGACTATTTTTATCACTGAGGCATGCATCTTTTACAGCATACCTTTTCCTTTTACACAGGTATCGAATCTGCATAAAAGGAGCCGAACAACTCCCTCAAGATCATATTGCCCGAAGATATTTAGCCTGCTTGTCTCATTTTCACATATGGAGTCCCTCTTTTTATTGTAGCAAAAACTCTTGTGATTAGTTTAAATTTAACGGCATTCATTACCGTTCCATGCTCTTTCCCTTCTTCCGTTTTTCTTTTGTAATAGAGTTTTATTTCCGGATCGTTAATTATTGCCGACCTGGCTCCATTGGTCAAATTGACCTTGATCCTACTGTTGGCGAGTTTAGAGACTCTTGTTTTTCCTTTTATACTGGTGCCAGATGAATGCTCAAAAGGCGCTATGCCTGAATAGCACGCATATTTTCTAGCATTACTAATTAAAGTGAAGTTATTGGTGAATAAAACAAACATCACAGCATTTACAAGACCAATACCTGTAACGCTTTTTGCAAGCTTGTAGTTTCTATCAATTTCTAAATCACTCTTAATAAGCTCCTCTATTTCTTTTTCAATTTGGGTAATATCTTGCGACAATAAGTCTATTCTTATTTTTGCTCTACAGATGCAAGTGTTGTTTTCCGTACAGTTTAATTCTTTGATTACTATTTTGTCCATTGTCCTTACCTTGACTAACCGCTCTCGTTCATTGATTAAGGCTTTCAGTGTAAGCATGGTCTTAGAAGGAATCTTCTTAGGGATAAGTTCTTCTCGGTGTAAATAGCAGAAACGAGCAATTTGAAAGGCATCAATCTTGTCATTTTTACCTCTGGTTAAACCTAAAGAACGTTTGATATGCAGTGGAGATTCAAAGCAATAATTAGCTCTATTACTTATGAATTTAGCTAATTCTATACCATATATTCCAGTGTGCTCCATACAGAATAAGGTGTGTTTTAGTTTTACACCTTGCTCTTTTAGCCATTTAGTTAGAGTTTTAAATCCTTTAGCATCATTGGCGATTTGACAATAAGGAGATTTTTTCTGGAGTTCCTTTTTGTAAAGAACCACATCTAATGTTTTCTTAGAAATATCAATTCCTATAAACCATTTGTAATCCATGTCTTACATTATTAGTGAGTAAAAAAATGGTTAGCCGAGGTGTTGAACATGCTCAAACCTTTAATAAGCCTGGAAACTTAAAATTCTAATTGGTTCAATTCAACAAGAAGAGTAAAGGACTGATACCGCAGCATTAGCCCATAGCTAAGTGGTGTGACTAGTTCACCTTTACTCTTTCGGATAACTTAAATTCTTATCTAATTTAATAATGTAAATATAAAGGTGGTGTGAAAGCCTCTCCCTGCTAGTGATTACTAGCGGGGCGGGCTATTCGATTGTGTTGAATACTTTCTATTAAATATCATCTTTAAAATTAATATCGAAAATGATATTTGAACAATAAAATCCTGATTTTTCAATCGCTTTTCTAGAAGCAATATTATCCAATGTCGTTGAGCAAATCGGTTTTCTATCTGATTTCAGCACTCTGTTTACTTGCATTTTCATTATTTGTGTTGCAAGTCCTCTACCTTGATAATTACGATCTACTATAATTCCCAAATCTGCTATTTCTGGTTGGGAATCGCTCAATCGGCATTCACTTGTTGCTACGATTGTTTCAGCTTCCTTAAGCATAAAAATCTCTTTTCTTGTTACAAGGTTCTCCGTATATCCAAAAGTATCGTCCATACCAACTTGTTCTTTAAGAAATAACTTTACTAAAGGAATATCGTCTGTTGATACTAATTTGATATTTAGGTTTTCATCAACCTCTACTTCGTTATTCAAATGCTGAAAACAAAAGGTGTTTGTCTTCACTGATTTTGAATGAAACATACAAGCATTAAATGCCACAGGTTCATTAGAACTCAGACTTGCTGTTTTAATCAATCCGCTTAAAATTAGTTCTTTAATCACATTATCCATCAATGATAGATAGTTTTTTGTCAGAAATATTTGAGTTAAACAACCTTCGTCGTTAATACAACAATAGCCTAACGTTTCTTTGTCTTTGATAAGGTAATGCTGTGAAGAAGCTATATAAAGCTGTTCCCACATTGCGTCAATGGGAGCGTTTAATGTTTTGTATAACTGCGACCTTAAGTCATTAATTGTTTCTGTAATATCAGTTTTAATAAAATTCATTGTCTTACTTTTTTTCCATTCCATAAATAATTCAACTTCGTTTGTGCTTTCCTCAATGGATTCCGAAAGAAGATTGAACCCCTGATGTTTATAAAATTGAATACTATTGAAATTATTTTTATACACTTTAAGTTGGATTGTTTCTCTTTTACTTTTAATAAAGTCTAAAAGATTTTTCCCTATGCCATATCCTTGCATATTGGTCTGAACAAATATTGCAGCAAGGTAGTCTTCAAGCATCGCAACAAATCCAACAATTTTTTCTCCTTTTATTGCTAAATAACATTCTGAGCCTGGTAAGTATTGAGTTGCCATAGCTTCTTTATTCTTTTCCCAATAATCACTTGGGACAAAACTATGTGCTTGTACAGAAACATTGTACCAAAGCTCAACTACAACATCAATATCTTCATTTCTTAATTCTCTTATTTCCATTAATTCTTATACTTTTCAATTAAATGTTGTTTGAGTTCAGATAATGGAAGATCAATGCCGCCTGCTAAATAATTTATAGCTATACCATCCAGTTCTGCAATAAACATATAGCTTAGAATATTTGCTTTTGCTTTATCAAGTTTATGGAAAATACTTGTCACTGATTTTAAAATAAAAGTTGCTCTCTCACTGATTAAATCTTTGAGTACCTCTCTGGTTCGTGGTTGTAACATCGTATTTAAACTGAATTGAAAGAACATTTTATCTACTTCCAATTGAGTAAAAAAAGATTCCAATAATTCTACGAGTTGCTCATTAGGATTCTTATTCTTCTTATCCACTTCGTTTATCTCTACAATCAATTCAGTTGTTTTTAGAAAAATCTCTCTTAATAAGCCATCTTTCGATTTAAAGTGATGAGAAATAAGCCCTTTGGAAACATTTGCTTTTTCACATACTACTGACAGAGGTGTATTCTCGTAACCTCTCTCAGAGAAAAGTTTTGTTGCTATATCTATTAATTGTTCTCTCTTATCCATAAAATCTATTTTCAAATACTGACCGCACGTACAGTCGGTCCAAATGTAAGGATATTATTTTGATTGGCAACAGAATTGTTTTTTAAGAAGTTATTATGAGTCTTGGGAGTCTTTTTGTATGAAGCACAAGGTTGAATGTGTGATTTTGTAAGGGGTTGCGGAATTCAAATCTGAAAATTTACCCACCAAACTTGATGCGGGTGATTCCGCTCGAAAACTTCTGAAACTCTTATAAATTATGCCATTTTTGTGCTTTAGTGTTTCATCAGTCAATAAATCTTTTGGTTCCATAATAAGTGTGCTTTTAATATGAGAATAACTTTACTTACACACTTTATGGGATACTGCT
>NZ_JBFHJW010000085.1:0-14907 GCF_041595635.1 Labilibaculum sp. | reverse complement strand
TACCATTTGTATTTACTGATATTGTTTGAGTCGTTTCTCCGGTAGACCATAAATAAGTTGAGCCAACATTTCCGGCGTCGAAAGTGATGCTATTTCCCGCACATGTTTCCTGATCTGCTCCCAAATCAACAAGTGGGTTTGCGTGAATGGTCGCATTCACATCATCCATTGCAGAACAGCCGTTGGCGTCGGTGATCGTAACAGAATAATTTCCGGAAGTCGAAACAGAAATGGTCTGAGTCGTTTCGCCTGTGCTCCATAAGTAGGTAGAACCAACATTTCCTGCATCAAAAGTGATGCTGTTTCCTGCACAAGTTTCCTGATCTGCTCCCAAATCAACAACTGGAAGAGAATGAATTGTTGCATTTGCATCATCACTTGCTGAACAGCCATTGGCATCGGTCATTATAACCGAATAGTTCCCTGAAACAGTCACCAAAATTCCTTGTATCGTATCACCAGTACTCCATAAATAATCAGATCCAGGATGCCCAGCATCAAACATGATGTTATTTCCATTACACTCCTCTTGATCTGCTCCCAAATCAACCACAGGGTTAGCATTTACGATAAGATTCACCTCATCGGTACCCATACAACCATTACTATCGGTTACAACAACGGAATAGGTTCCTGAAGTGTAAACAGTAATTGTTTGAGTCGTTTCGCCTGTAGACCATAAATAAGTTGAACCAATATTTCCAGCATCGAAAGTAATGCTATCTCCCTCACAAATTTCCTGATCGATTCCCAAATCAACATTCAAATTACTATTGATCGCTATTCTCATGGTATCCAAAGCAGGACTTACACATGGAATAATTGGTTGAGCACTTAACTCCAAATCAACAAAACCATTTGAAATATCAGAACTACCAGGAGTATAATTTGCGGTTAATATGCTTGTGTCGTCGAAAGAACCATCGCCTAAACTTCTCCAGATAAAAGATGATTCATTGCTTACCTCTCCGCTTAATGATGCAGAACCCGCCTCACAAATTTCCAAATCTTCTCCAGCATCAGCAGTAACATGCTGCACAACTTCAACCGTTACTGTAAGAGGAATTTCAGATAATTGATACATACTAATACCATCCAATGCAAAAGCATTATCAGTACCTGTTGTTGAAGTATTGTTAATTTGAATTGTGAGTTGAGAATCTGTACCAGAATAAACCAATGTTGCATATTCCTTCCAATCGCAAGAATTTTCAGAGCTAAATTGTAAAACAACCTTATTATTAATGATTAATTCAAAATCATCGGAACTATCATTTTTAAGATTAGTCATATTTAACGAAAATGTATAATAACTATCTGTATCAACATCAATATCCTGTTCCCAAACAGTACTATTTACATTTCCTCCTTCAACAACCATTACATTATCAGGAGAATTACCCGTAACACCTCCGCAATTACTTTTATCAGATCCAAAAGCATCAGTATCATCATCAATTGTATACTTACTGCTTCTATTTCTACAATCTCGATCCCTAACTCTCGAACAATAATAGTAATCACTTTGAACTTTTATATTTCCTAAGGTAAAATCGCCATTCTCAACTAACTCTATTGTTTTATCTATATAAAACAAACGTAAGTCATAACTAGTTGTAGAATCAGGAGAAACCACCACTCTGGAAGAGAGACCATCCACATCCCAATTGAATAAAAAATCATTACCTGCGTACAACTCTACCGACTCATCTCTACAAATAATTGTATCATTTAAAGTCACATCAGGAACAGTCCCGCTTGCGCTCGTAATATTAATCATGTCCATTGCTGAACAGCCATTAACATCGTATACACGAACAGCATACAATCCAGCTTTATCAACATCTAAATATCGGCTATGAGAACCATCATCCCAAACATAATAAAAATGACTTCCCGCATCCAGAGTAATTACATCTCCTGTATTTAAAACCTGATCAGGACCTAAATCTACAACAGGTGGTGGCACCAAGTTTACATTCACATCATCAGAGGCTATACATCCATAAGAATTAGTTACTGTGACAGAGTAATTACCATCTGCATACACAATAATTTCCTGAGTAGTTTCTCCAGTAGACCATAAATAAGTTGCTCCGGATATTCCGGCATCAAGCACTACAGGCTCACCCGAACAAACTGTCTGATCGGGACCTAGATCAATATTTAACTCATCATAAAAACCAACATAAAAAGTGTCACTATTTACACAAGAGTACGCATTAGTAACCCTTACAGAATAGTCTCCCGCCGTTGAAATTTCAATAGACTGCGATGTTTCACCAGTATTCCACACATAAGTAGAACCCACATTCCCTGCATCCAAAATTACATTTCCTCCACCACAAGAAGCTTGCTGATCTCCAAAATCAAGAGAAGGTATCGGATTCAGGTAAAGGGTTAACGAATCAACAACAGATTCACAAGGAGAATTAGAATCCGCTGTTGCGATAAGAACAACACTTCCATTTGTTATGTCACTACTTCCAGGAGTATAAGATGAATTCCCATCAGACACACTTGAAAAAGAACCATCTCCGTTTGTTGACCACAGAAAACCACTTTCATTGGAAACTGTAGCTGCCAAACTTGCGCTTTCGTTACTACAAATTGTCAAATCGGAACCAGCATCAACCACAGCAGGTTCCATAACTGTAACAGTTCTACTATCGGGAACCTCAATCAAAGGATTAAAAGAAATCCCATCCAAAGCATAATCATTACCACTACGAATTAAATTTTTATTTACAATTGAAATCTCAATAGAAGTTTTTGTATCCGAATACCATAAGGAATAAAACTCTTCCCAATTACAGGTTAAACCTGAACTTGGTTCTATATAATCACCCATTAAAACACCATCAATCATAAACTCTAGTCTAGCTGGATTAGTAGGATGCACATTGGCTGCCCAAGTTGAAAAAGCATAATATTGATAAGGTGTTACCGTAATGGTCTGGCTCCAAACCACCACATCTTCATCGGGAGCACCGTTCACAATCAACATCTTATCGTCGGTATTTCCTGTATTTCCGCTACAATGAGAAAAATTAGCATGATAGTCGTTAGGATCATCATCCACAGCATATCTTCCCTCCATCCATAGCGACTCGTTATCAGAATGATCTGCTGAAGATAAAATTGGATCTGGGCAATATACATACTCACTATAAAAGCCCGTATTTCCCAATTCAAAATCACCATTTGTAATTAGCTCAGTGTCTGTATCTGGAATAAAAACACGTAGATCGTAAGTTGTCGTTACTGTAGGGGATACACTAATTACAGACGAAAGCTCACCTGTACTCCAATTATACATATATGAACCCGTGGCTGCTTCAAGAATTACTGATCCTCCAATACAAATAGTCGTATCACTTACCGGACGAATGATTTGAGCTATTCCAAGTTGAGAATTAAGCACTATTAATAAGGTAAGACAAAGAAAGTGTAGATGTTTTTTCATATTATCGCCATATTTAACCTAAAAATCAAAGATGAACAATCTTTGACGAAATACCTTTTTTTATACTTCAACTACGTAAATTTAACGATTAAAGTTCGATCTATTTTAAATACAAATTAGAATTTCATCAAAATAAAGCATAACAATCAGAAAATGAGAAAGTTCCTGATATGATGAATTTTTATTAAAAATAAGATCAAATAAAAAATAAAGGGGAATATCGGACGAATCAGAAAAAAAGATGAATTCCTTTTCTCGAATAATTCTTTTTGATTCAACAATTTAGAACAATCAAATTGAAACTATTATTCTCGATTCAAACTCATCAAAACACTAAATTTGAGGATATAGATTTAAAAATCGGCTGAAATTTATTCTTGCTTATTATCTGCGAGAGAAGCTTTATTCACGAGCAGGCGGGATACTACCAAGTAAGTATATTTTTTATATTTCGTCGAAAGTTTTCGCCGAATCCTCACATAAACTAAGCAAGGTTTGTAGTTCTTTTTTAGTAAACGAACGGTATTTTCCAACCTTTAAATTGCCTAAGGAAATGTTCATGATTCGTAACCTCTTCAACCCTTTTACTTCGTAATTTAAATATTCACACATTCTACGAATCTGTCTATTTAAACCTTGTGTAAGAATTATTTTGAATGTAAAATCATCTACTTTCCAAACTTTACATTTCTTGGTTACTGTATCTAAAACTGGAATTCCATTTCCCATTTTTTTAATAAAATCAGAAGTAATTCTTTTGTTAACACGTACCAAATATTCCTTTTCGTGATTGTTACGCGAACGCAATATTTTATTCACGATATCGCCATCATTGGTAAGAAAAATAAGTCCTTCACTTGGCTTATCCAGTCTTCCAATAGGAAATATCCTCTCTGGATAATTTAGGAAGGTGATAATATTTCCTTTGATATGAGTATCGGTTGTACAGGTTATTCCGATAGGTTTATTGAATGCGAGATAAATATTACCCACCTGCCTGGTGATAATTTTTCCTTTGACTTTTATCGTATCCTCTGCGAGAACCTTAACGCCCAAATCAGCAGTTTTTCCATTCACTTGCACACGTCCACTCTCAATTAATCTATCAGCCTCTCTTCTAGAACAATATCCAGTTTCGGCAATCGCCTTATTTAGTCGTTTTACTTCCATAAAAAATCTACTTCCATCAAAATTGAACCGCAAAAATACAGGAATAAATCAAAGATCAACTATAATCCACATTTTCTTGCTCAGACACAATAATTTCCAGAAAAAAATTATTCCTTCACTATGGATATTCGATTGGTTTCAACCTGATAGTGCAAAGGGGCAACAATTATTTTTGGATATTTTAAACGAAGTCGTTTTGCTTCAGCCACGACAAAATCAATCTCGTTTCCAATCTCGAACAAGGGAGCAAAATTTGTAAAATGTTCTTCGGCTTTTTCTGCAGTCCATCCTGCAGAACTAACCAACCCCTGAATAAACTCGTTTTTCCGAGCGTGTAAATTAACCATTCCACAATTATTATGAGCTATCAGTGCAATGTGTTTTATCTTACCCACAGAAATGGCATAGGATACCTTAAATTCACTGTATCGCAAATTCGCTCCACCAGAACGAATGATATAGGCGAAATTTTCAGGAATATGCAAATGTTTACGATTATCCATACACATTCCAACCAAAAGCTGCGCTTCGGAATAACTTGTAAAAAGACGATTTAAGTTCTGAAATTCCAGAAGCAAACCGATAGGTGTATTTCGATATTCGGGTAAAATATCCTCTATAGACTTAATCGTTATTAATTGATCCATTTGTTATACAATTTTTCAGCTCCAAACAATATCATTGGTTTGGAGACGAATTTATTAGAAACCTTTTAAAGGTAATCAATTCAGCTTAGCTAAACGCACTTGCTCTCCTAAAAAATGGAAGACTCGGTTTCACTTGTGAATAGCTCCAGGAATTTCATTCCTTTACTTGAATTTCCTTTTTTATTCAAACCTGGACTCCACACAACAATGCTATACTGATTTGGAAGAATAGCAACAATACCACCCCCAACACCACTTTTGCCCGGCAAACCCACTTTAAAAGAAAACTCGCCTGCCTCATCGTAAAAACCGCACAATTGCATAATTGCATTTACTCTTTTCGCTTTGCTCGAACTTAAAATCTTTTCCTTTGTGATAGGATTCAATCCGTAAGAAGCCAGAAAAAGAAACGTTCGTGCTAGTTCTCGGCAAGTCATTTCAATGGAACACAAATTGAAATAAAAATCCAAAACGGTATCAATATCGTTATGAATATTCCCTAAATCCTTCATTAAATTAATTAAAGCAGCATTTCTATATCCCACAGATTTTTCCGATTCTGAAATGCGAGCGCAATATTCAAGTTCTGAGTTCCCTGAAAGCTTCCTCACAAAATTCAGAAACTCATCTTTAGGATTTTTCAAATGTTCCACCAAAATATCGCAAATAACCAATGCTCCTGCATTAATAAAAGGATTTCTAGGAATTCCCTGATCATACTCAAGTTGAATTAAAGAGTTAAATGGAGTTCCTGAAGGCTCCACACCCACTCTTTTCCATAAATCTTCATCTTGCAATTGGTAAGCCATAACCAAAGACAAAACTTTTGAGATACTTTGAATAGAAAATTTCTCCTCCGAATCGCCAAGTCCAAAATTCTTATTCTTTTTAGTGATCAAATGAACCCCGAACTTAAACGGATCAACCTTACGAAGTTCTGGAATATAAGATGCAGGGTTTCCCAATTCCTGAAATCCTGTCATCTTAATCAAAACATTTTCTAATATTTTCTGATAATCCATACAAATGATTATAAAGTTCCCTAAAGTTAGTTTTTGAAAAAAGAAATCCTAGGTTCTCCGAAAGAGAATCAACATTTCTATTGAATAAAAAGACCTAGAATCAGAAAGAGATAGAAAAAATAGTTAAAGAATTTAGGCTCTGTATTTCCTTATAGATAGGCCATTCAACCATATCAGACTCTTTTTCACAATATTGCAATGCAATATAAAAAGCAACAAATCGTTATATTCCAATATCAACAACAAAAGACTACTTTTTATGCTAGCAAACAAATTAAAAAAATACGTATTAGCTTTTTTAAGCCTATTGCTTTTGACAACAATTCTACCATTAAAAGCACAAGAAAAAAATAAATTTCAGGAGAAAACTGATTTTCAATTCACAACAGGCATCAACAGAGGTTTTGGTATGGGAGCTGCTCTACTTCTGAATGATCTTTCGAAAGAATTTCCCTTCGACATTCGATTGGGATTAGGTTATACATGGCTTGATCCTGGAAGATCTGCCGATGCACGCAGAATTTTTATTAACAATGCAACCAATGGCGTTCCCGAAAAAAAAGGTCACAGTATGGATGTTAGACTTGACCTTCTAAAACCCATTACTCTTTTAGGAAATTCTTCATCCTACTGGTATGTTGGTCCTCGTTATTCAAAATTTAAGGGGAATTTTAAATACGTAGGTGGCAATGAAGATTTTGATGTTAGCTCGAAACAATACGGATTGGGAGGTGGTTTCGAAAGTCACTACAAAATTTCAGCAGGACTAAAATTGGTTATTACAAGCGGCTTGGATTATTTTTTTGGTGCTAAACTTCAAGGACACGACACATCGTACTCGCCAGATAATGATAATGTAAACGCCAGAACCGACAATGAAACCGACACTCTTTTCACTTATAAAGATGCTGATAAAGCCATAGATCAACCTAAGTTTATGCCTCGTTTTTTAGTTGGAATTCAGTTGGATTTATAATCAGATTTATCTGATTATTAGCTAAAACAATACTTATGACTGCAAAGGCAACGAACTTTTTTTCGTTGCCAAATTGTAGACTACGTGCCTTATAATGAAAATTTTCAGATCGAAAGACTACTCTTTGTTTGATGACTTAACTAACATTTTAAGATCCAATGAGAATTTTCTTTCTCTTTTTTATTGATCTGAAATTAATTAGGAGGAAACTTCCAAGTTAAGTTGATTTTTTGTTAAAATATTTTTTTGTTTTATCAGCTTGGCAGGAATCGTAAAATAAAATTGAGATCCTACTCCATAGGTTGATTCAACCCATATATCTCCATCAAATAATTTCACATTTCCTTTACAAATAGACAAGCCTAAACCAATACCACCTATTGTTTGTATCTCGTCAACTTTTGTTCGTTGAAAACGATCAAAAACTTTAGTCAGATTTTGTTCTAAAATTCCTATTCCCGAATCCTTAACAAAAAATAGCAAGTAATCTTTACGCATTTTACAACCATATTTTATAAAGCCTTTATTGGTGTATTTAATTGCATTACTGATTAAATTATCTAGGATTTGAGCTAATTTTAACCGATCTGTCTCTAAAACAAGATCTTGATCGGCAAGAGAATTATTCAACTCAAATAAGACTTCCTTTTTGAGTAAAGTAGTATGACTCGAATAAAATTGATTTAAGAATTCATTCAGATGAAATTCTGAATTTTGAACAATAACATTTCCTGTTTCAATCAGAGAAATATCCAGTACATCATTCACCACAGCAAGCAACTGATCAGGACTTTTTGAAATAATATCAATATACATTTCTCTTTTTTCCAGAGGCAAATCATCTTCTTTTAAAAGTTCTACAAAACCCATAATTCCATTCATAGGGGTTCTAATTTCATGGGACATATTCTGCAAAAAAGCAGTTTTCAATAAACCACTTTCTCTGGCTTTTTTTCTGCATCTCTTATTCTAAAAAGATGACTCTTTAGTAAATAGTAAAATAAAATCCCCGTTACAAGTACATAAAACCACCCTTTGTAAGTCTGCACCTGTGTGAGATAATCCGGATCAGAGACTAGCTTTTGAACCAGTTTATCTGAAAATGAAATCCACAATGCACCAATGGATAGATATATAATAAATATTTTATGTTCGAATTTAAACTTTAGCATTTTATGGTTACTTATATGTCCTGTCTATGCAATAAAGATAATATCATAATTGAAATTAGCCAATTAGCTATCAAACATTCTATTCTTCCAATTGTTTAATTTTCAAAAAAATTCAGTTACTTTCTCTGATCCAAAAAGATATTGTATTTTGCCTTTCGTCTCTCCCATCTTTCACGGGCATATTGTTGCATATCAACCACTCTATCTACTTCATCAACAATTTCCAATCCTAGTAAAGTCTCTAAAATATCTTCCATACTCACAATTCCGTCCATTCCCCCATATTCATCTACTACAAGTGCTATTTGCTCTTTTCTTTCCAGTAGCGTTTCCCATGTAATTAAAAGCGTTTGAAACTTTGGCACCACAATAATGTCTCTTTTAATATCTTTCAATTTTAATTTTTTCTGGTCTTCAGTTAGCTCGTCGAAAACCGATTGACGGAAAACATAACCCGTAATATTATCAGTTTGTTCTGCATAAACTGGTATTCTAGAATAATACAGATACTCTTTCTGAGTTAAAAAATCATGAATACTCATCTGCTCATCAGCCATAGAAACCACTACTCTGGGAGTCATTATCGCGCTAACACTAATGGTTTTCAGCCGAATTAAATTCTGAATAATCCTATTTTCATTTTCCTCCAGACTACCTTCTTTTGTTCCAATATGAGCCATTGCCGATAATTCTTCACGACTTACCTGCATAGACGTATTTTTAGATGAAAATAGTTTGGTGATATAGCCTGTTAAAATCACTAGAGGATAACTTACATATACCATTGCATTTATTATCATTCCAGAATTCATTGCCAATTCACGCCAATACCTGGCTCCAATCGTTTTGGGAATAATTTCGGAGAAAAAGAGGATCAAAAGAGTTAAAACCGCAGAAACTAGGCCAAAATAAACTTCGCCAAACAAATGTGTAGCTTGAGCTCCAACGCCAGCTGCCCCAATGGTATGAGCAATAGTATTCAACGATAAAATAGCAGACAAAGGCCTATCTATATTCTTCTTTAGTTGTATGAAAGTAATAGCCCGACCATCTCCCTTTTTCTTTTTCACATTTAAAAATGAAATTGGGGTTGAAAGCAGAACCGACTCCATTACCGAACATAAAAAAGAAACAACAAGAGCAAGAAATAAATAAAAAAGTAAAAGAAGCATTTTTTAATTGTTTAGGTTCAATTCATCCTTGGTAATTTAGTCAAAATTAAATTTTTCAGAAAGATATTTATTGATAAGATAGTCTTGATGGTAAATTTCACAGTTTACTTACAGTTAGTTGTACACGAAAAAAATAATTTCAGTACTCAATTATCTGAGTTCATTCTCCCTTTTTCCAACAATAGCAAATTTCTTACTTAAAGTATTTCCTTGTTCATCTACAAATGTTAATTCATGTTCTCCTTCATCAGGACACAATTCCATTTGATGAAGAAAAACTGTACTTCCTATAAAATTACCATCGAGATGCCAAAAAACTTCTGCTTGCGGATCGTGATGAGCAATTTCAAAAACAAGTTTGCCCAACATTCCATCCAACTCAATGGGAATAAAGAGTTGATCGTTGTTTTTGGGATAAATTAATTCCATCACCTGATGTCCATAATTCCCCTTGCAATCATCTCGAAATGGAGGTAAAGTTTGATACAATGGATTCCGCTTTTTGTAGTACCATTCCATGGCTGGAGGCAATACAAACCAACTTTCATGAACCATATTTCCAACACTTTCGCAATTGGAATTCACCTGAAATCTTTTGCTAGCATCTAAATGAATGAGCCGGTGGTAGGGACATGATTTGCTTTCCAAACCAGCCTTGCAAACCAACATAGTATCGACGGTTTCGCACCATTTGCCAGCACGACATCCGCTCTGACGGCACACTTCTACTGACTCCAATTCCGAGTAAGGAATATCGAACCACTTTTGCGTTGGCAACACATTAAAAACATCAAACATAATAGGAGCTGCAGCTCCCACTCCAGTTAAATCTGGACGACCTTCTCCATCGGCATTTCCAACCCAAACTCCTACCACATAATTAGGCGTTGTTCCAATGGCCCAGGCATCTCTAAAACCGAAACTCGTACCAGTTTTCCAAGCCACTTTCCGTGATGAAGAAAATGATTTCCACCCGCTTTCTCCATCCGGACGATTTACCTCTAATAATGCATCGAATGTTTGGTAGATGGATCCGGCACTTAGAATAGAATTCGATTCTTTTTTTCCCTTTGGAAGCGAGTCTTTCAAACGGTAAAATGGCTTTCGGATGTTATTGGAAAAATAACTTTTTGATTCATTGAAATGATTCAAAGTTCTGGCTAAATCTGCATAAATTCCGCATAAATCCCACAATTCACCTTCGGCTCCACCCAAAATTAAGGACAAGCCATAATGTCCAGCAGGTCGATTTAGTGTGCTAAGTCCAAGGTTTTTCAACATGTGATGAAAACGTTCCACACCATGTGTACGCAACATTCGAACCGATGGAACATTCAATGAACGAGACAAAGCTTCGTGAGCCGGAACAGCACCATCGTAACGCAGGTTAAAATTTTTAGGAGAATAGCCAGCAATTTGGGTTGGAATATCGGCAATAAGCGTGTTTGGTAAAATCTCACCACTGTTCAGCATACTAGCAAACAGAAGAGGTTTTAGTACACTTCCCGTACTTCTGGGAGCACGAATCACATCAACCTGATTGCCATTATCTCCTTTCCCATTAGCTGCAGTATTCCCAATGTAAGCAATACTTTCTCCTGTTTCAACATCTAAAACCAAAACGGCAATATTATGAATCTGATTGGCTTCTAAATTTGCCTGATACTTTCGAACGATGGCATTTGCTTGAATTTGAAGTCGATAATCAATAGAACTTATAATTCGTTCTCCCTGAAAATCAGAATTTGCCTGATCGAGTAAATGAGGAGCCAACATGGGCAATACATGAACCTTGCTTGGCAAATCTTCTAATTTAGCCAGCTCACAAGTTGTCGAATCGATGCTTCCTTTCCCCATTAATCGATCGAGTAAGCGATTTCGTTTTACAAGCAGTTTTTCGCTATTTTTTCCCGGATAAATTAAGGAAGGTGCATTAGGCAAGACCGCTAAAGTTGCGGCTTCGGCCCAGGATAAATCATCGGCTTTTTGACCAAAAAACCGCCACGCCGCAGCATCTAAGCCCACAACATTGCCTCCAAAAGGAGCATGAGAAGCATATAAGGCAAGAATTTCTTTTTTTGAATAGCCTAACTCCAAACGAAAAGCCTTTACAATTTCAATTGCTTTCTGGTAAACAGTCCGCTCTTTTCCCTTACGGGATATTCGAATCAGTTGCATGCTTAGAGTACTTCCACCACTAACTACCCTTCCTGCCTTTATGTTTTGAACAATCGCTCTTCCCATTGCAATGAGATTTACTCCTGGATGATAGTAAAAATACTGATCCTCGAAACAGAGCAATGCCTTTTCGAATTTTTCGGGAACAGTTTCACTCTCCGGAAAACGCCATTGTCCATCTTTTGCAATTCTTGCTCCCAGCAACTTTCCCTCCCGGCTAAATAGAATGGTGGATGTAGGATCGTGAAACAATTTAGCAGGCAATGAAAAGTAAAAACCAAGAACCACAAACAAAAATGCCAGCAAAAAGATGCGGCATTTTTTGGTTTTACAATATTTAATATTGAGTCGGTTCATAAAATATTCATCAATCCCCAAAAGGGGGTTTTTTATTCGTTTTTAAAAATTCTTACTTTACCACTTCCACCCACTTACCTGGTTTGCGAGCCTGAACCCGATCGTCGTACATGGCTTCACAAACTACCGTAGGAAGATAATATTTTCCCACATAAGCTGCATTTAATGTCATCACAAAAGTCTTGCTATCATTTCGATTCAAATCGAAATAAGTATACACTCTATCATCTCGAATATCCTGATAAGTTGGCTCAGAAGATTCCGAAAGCTCATCCACTCCGCCAAAGCGAGTATTTACAATTTCCCAACCCGAAGGGAATATCTGAGTCAAAGCCATTTGCTCGTAATTGTCCATCACACCAGGATTATGAATTTGAACTTCAACTTTAAAATCGGTTCCCTGCTGTAATTTACTCACATCAATTGCATTCCCCTTCATATCCGTATAGGAAACATCCATTTTCAAATTCCTTTCCGCCGAAGTTTGATCTCCAACTTCAGGAATTCCACTCATACAAACTCGTGCATAAAGAATGCCTTCAGAAAGATTATTCACTTTCACTTTCGGTGTCCCTGTTTTTACATCCAAAGGAATTTGAACAATAGGATTGTTACTGAATAATTTCTGAACTTTACCATTGTTAAGAGCATAAGAAAAACTCAATTCCGAAGATTCTGCTTTTCCCGCAAACTCTGCCATTCCAATCAAACAGAATGCTGTTGTTTGTGTGCTCATCCAAGTATCTCCTGATAGTTCGGCAGACAATTTTTGAGCCAAAGGAAAAGCTTCCATTCTCTTATCTAACAAGCTTAAGGTCTCTAAAATCATGGCTCTATCGCGAGTATCTGAACCAAAAGTTCCCCAATTTTCGCGGTAAGCTTTCACCTCAGTAGACATATTTTCAATCAGCTTCTCAGCCACTTCGGTCTGTCCGATAATTCGATAAGCTGCTGCTAATCGCCATTTGGCAGCTGAGCTTAATTTTGATTGCTCTCTTAATCGATTCATAGATGCTAAATCAGGACTTTGAGCTTCAGCAAGTGTATACAAACGATAGGCTTGCAGTAAATCGTGTCGAGAATAGTACACTCCATTTCGATAGCTAGCATGATCCCAACTTTTAGCTGCCGATTTCTGATACCTCAACCATCCCGATTTCAATCCGATTGGCAAAGTATATCCCATTTCTTCAGCTTTCAACATAAAATGACCAGCATAACTTGTTCCCCAATCACTCACATAATCGACTCCTGGCCAATACGCAAAGCCTCCATTTGGCAATTGAAAACTTAGTAAACGATTCAATCCAGCTTGAATGTTCTTATCAATTCTCACTTTTTGTTCCGCCTCTAAAGTCACTACTTTATCTAGAAATAGCTGAGGGAAAACCGCCGAAGTTGTTTGCTCAATGCAGCCATGAGGATAATCAATTAAATATTCCAAACGACGACCAAAATCAATTGGTGGAATATTCGACAATTCTAAAACAGCCTTATTAGTCCCTTTCATCCCTGGCAAAGACAGTAAATTTTCCCAGCTTTCACCTTCATTTAACAAGGTATCGTTCACATTCACCACCCGAGGGTTTGGCGTACGAACATCCAATTCAATATCGTAAGTTGTTTTTATACTTCCACTTTCGGCCAACACTTTCACTTTTGCAATACCTAATTTCGAGGCAACTTTCAAATCAAAATTCACGACCTGCTCTCCCACTTCCGAAAAAGTAATGCTCTTTTCAGTTTCTTTTTCAGCCATAAGAAACTCATTGGGCTGAATCTTGATTTTCACATTTTTCACTTTTGGATCCATAGCAAAAACAGTCACTGGCAATTTTACCAATTCTCCAGGTCCGAGCACTCTGGGGAGAGTAGCCAAAATCATTAACGGCTTTCTTACCTGACAAGTTTTTTCGGCAGAACCATAAGCACCCCGATCTCCTGCAACCACCATAGTTCGGACCGATCCTACATAATTTGGCATCGTGATTTTATGCATTTTACGATCTCCTGCATGAAGTGTGTATGGACCATAAAACATAACAACAGGCTTGAATCGATTTGCTTTTGCTTGCTTTTTATCTCCTAAATCCTCATCACCACCAATGGCAAAAGCTTTTTCTAATCGAGCACCAAAAGCACCCATAACCATATCGTACATATCCCAGGTTTTTACACCAAGAGCTTCTCGCGCATAAAAACTATTCCAAGGATTTGGAGTTCTAAATCGGGTTAAATCCAACAAGCCATCATCAACAACAGCCAAAGTGTAAGTCATAGCTTTTCCTTCCTTTTCGGATACTTCCACCTTAAATTCTTTTTCAGGTTCCAATACATCAGGCATCTTAATTACCGGATTTAATCGAGTATTTGGATCTTCAACCAAAATAGGAACAACACCATACATGCGAATGGGTAAATCGTTATCGCTTTGTGCATGAGGTTGTACCAAACTTACGCTCACATAGGCATTCGGAGCCATTTCCGGAGTTATCTCGAAAGAAAATTCCGATTGCTGAGATTTTGTATCTACCCAAAATGCCTGTAACACTTTCGCTCCTGTTTCGATGCTCACCAACGCTTTTCCCGATTTTGAGGAAGGAATTGTTACTTTGGCTTTTTCGCCTACTTTGTATTTTTCTTTATCGGAAGTAAAGGACAAAAGAGTTGCATTGCCGGGCATTCCCTCAGGAGTTCGTCCGTACCATTTCGAAAAATAAGCTGTTTCGCCCGCAGAATGACCACTT
>NZ_JBFHJW010000084.1:0-14992 GCF_041595635.1 Labilibaculum sp. | reverse complement strand
TGTATACTCTGGATTTAATTCCGATTTAAGCTCGGTATATAGCGAATTTTCTTTGCGACCACGAGCTTTCGTTGCCCGAATCAGATTTTCTTTCGGAAAAAATTAGTGGCATAAAAAAAGCTGCCTTTGTAGGCAGCTTTTTAATTCTTATATGGTCATAATGTCTTTCTCTTTTTCTGTTAGCAGGTCGTCTACTTTCTTACCGAATACGTCGGTATATTTTTGAACTTCAGCTTCAGCATCTTTTTCAGCATCTTCCGATAAGCCTTCCTTAATCAATTTTTTCAATTCGACATTGGTATCTCTTCGGGCATTTCGGATACTTACTTTAGCATGTTCGCATTCTGCTTTGGCTTGTTTTACCAAATCACCTCTTCGTTCTTCGGTTAAGGCCGGAATGTTAATTCGAATTACTTCGCCATTGTTATCGGGATTAAAACCCAAATTCGAATTCATAATTGCTTTTTCAATTTGAGCAATCATTGGCTTTTCCCAAGGTTGAATAGCAATGGTTCTTGGATCGGGAACACTAAGGTTCGCAACTTGAGCTAGTGGAGTCATGTTGCCATAGTAATCTACCATTACGCCATTCAGCATGCTTGGATTAGCTTTTCCAGCGCGAATTTTCAGTAATGCTTTTTCAAGATGGTCAACAGCAGCTTCCATCTTTTCCTTCGTATCCTCAAGATACATTTGAACTTCTTCAGTCATCGGAGAAAGATTTTAATATTTTTTATGGATCAATGTATGTTCTTACAAAAATAACAAAAATCTGTAAGCAAATAAAAATACTTTTTTTTATTAAAACAAACGAGTAATTGTCATAAGACTATGGCAAGACCTAGTTATGAACCAAAGTTCCTATTTTTTTTCCTTCAATTACTAGTTTTAAATTTCCAATGGTATCCATATCAAAAACAATAATTGGTAAATTGTTTTCTTTGCACATTGTTGTTGCAGTTAAATCCATCACTCTTAAATCTTTGTGATAAATTTCGTCGAAAGTGATGCTTTCATATTTTGTGGCACTGCTATCTTTTTCAGGATCGGCGGTATAAATTCCATCTACGCGAGTTCCTTTAAGCATTACATCGGCTTCTATTTCAATTCCTCTTAGCGATGATCCAGTGTCTGTTGTAAAGTAAGGGTTTCCTGTTCCGGCCGAAAATATGGTCACATAACCTGCCGATAGGTAGTCAACTGCTTTTTGTTTGGAGTAAAATTCGCCAATTGGTTCCATGCGAATGGCTGTTAATACACGCGATTTGCATTGGATTGCTTCCAGCGCAGAATTTAGGGCTAGGCTATTAATTACGGTTGCAAGCATTCCCATGGAATCTCCTTTTACTCGGTCGAAACCTTTTGCTGCACCGCTTAATCCGCGAAATATATTACCGCCACCAATTACAATTCCAACTTCAACACCAAGTTCAGCAATTTCTTTAATTTGTTCAGCATAGTCGCTTAGGCGTTGTGAATCAATGCCATGTTGCTGTTCGCCCATTAAAGATTCGCCACTTAATTTTAATAAAACACGTTTGTATGTAAGCATTCGTTCCAATTTTTATGTCTAAAGTTGAGAAAATTCTACGATAAGATAAAAAAAAAGAGTTCCGAAAAGGAACTCTTTTTATATGTAATAACAATTGTATTAAGCATTTAATGTGATACGCATCATATGAGTCACAGTTAAATTTTTATCGGCCTCAGCAAGATATTGTTTAATCGTTTGTTTGTTATTTTTAACAAAGTCCTGATTCAATAATGTTGATTCCTTAAAGAATTTAGCCAAACGACCTTGAGCGATCTTATCAAGCATAGCTTCAGGTTTACCTTCGATACGAGCTTTTTCTTTTGCGATTTCAAGTTCTTTTGCAACCACATCAGCGTCAACACTGTCTTTATCGATTCCCATTGGAGCCATAGCTGCAGCTTGCATAGCAACATCTTTAGCCATTTGTTCTTCAACAGGTAGGTTAAAACCAATTAAGGTAGATAGTTTGTTTCCAGCGTGGATGTAGGCAACAGCAAATTCTGTTTCCATTTTACCGTAGAAACTCAAATCGATTTTTTCTCCGATAACACCAGTTTGTTCTGTAACGTGTTCTTCAATTTTTCTACCATCAAGCTCTAAGTTTTTCAAAGCTTCTAAATCGGTAGGCATATTTTCCAAAGCAATGTCAAGAATTTTGGTTGCAAATTCTACAAAACCGTCATTCTTCGCAACGAAGTCAGTTTCACAGTTTAAAGTAATCATTGCACCTTTTTTCTTGTCTTCAGAAACTTTTGCTATAACTACACCTTCAGTTGCATTTCTGTCGGCACGTTTGTTAGCAATCGCCATTCCTTTTTTACGAATGATGCTTACTGCTGCGTCGAAATCTCCTTCTGCTTCAGTAAGAGCATTTTTACAATCCATCATTCCTGCGCCAGTTGCTTTACGCAATTTGGCTACATCTGCTGCTTTAATAGACATGATATATCTAATTTTTTATTCGTTAATTATTCCTTATCACTCTTTTTTTCCTCTGTAGCTGGAGCTTCAGGAGTTGATTCTGCAACTGGAGCTTCAGGGGCAGCTTCTACAACTGGAGCAGCTTTTGCTTTTTTAGCAGGAGCTTCTTCTTTTTTAGCCTTTTTAGCCTTAGCAGCTTTTTTCTCTGATGCTTCGGTTTCTTTCTCAACTTTTCTTTCAGCCAAACCTTCTTTAACAGCAGCAGTTACAATATCAAGAAGTATAGCAACAGAGCTAGATGCATCGTCATTTGCTGGTACAACAAAATCAATTCCATCAGGACTTGAATTGGTATCAACAATTGCGAATACAGGAATACCTAAACGGTTTGCTTCTTTTACAGCGATATATTCTTTCATTACATCAACTACAAATAGAGCTGCCGGTAATCTGGTCAGATCAGCAATACTACCTAAGTTTTTTTCCAACTTAGCTCTTTGACGAGATACTTGTAGTTTTTCTCTTTTAGATAAGTGGTTAAGAGTTCCGTCAGCTTCCATTTTATCGATGGTAGACATTTTCTTAACTGCTTTTCTAATAGTAGGGAAGTTAGTTAACATTCCACCTGGCCAACGCTCAGTTACATATGGCATGTTTACTGCAGCTACTTTCTCAGAAACGATCGATTTTGCTTGCTTTTTAGTAGCAACAAAAAGAATTTTTCTTCCTGATTTTGCAATTTGTTTCATTGCGGCAGCAGCAACATCAACTTTAACAGCTGTTTTGTGCAAGTCTATAATGTGAATTCCATTGCGCTCCATGAAAATATAAGGAGCCATTTTTGGATTCCATTTTCTAGTCAAGTGACCAAAGTGGCAACCTGATTCTAATAATTCTTCAAATGTAGTATTTGACATTTTTGTTTTTTTTAATCGTTTACATTCATTTTATGGCAATTGCTAAGTAGTCCGAAAATCGGAGTCTTACCAATTTAGATACTAAACTTGCCACAAAAATATTAACGCTTGCTAAATTGAAATTTCTTACGTGCTTTAGGTTGACCTGGTTTTTTACGTTCAACCTCACGAGGATCGCGAGTCATGAAACCTGCTACTCTTAGTGCAGATTTTGATTCAGCATCAATTTTTACAAGTGCTCTGGAGATTGCCAAACGAAGAGCTTCAGCTTGACCAGTTACTCCACCACCATCAAGATTTACTTTGATGTCGTATTTTTCAGCTACCTCTAAAAGGTTTAAAGGTTGCTTTACGATGTACTGTAGAGTTCCGGTAGTAAAGTACTCTTTAAGCTCTTTTTTGTTGATGGTAATCTGACCCTTACCTTCGCTAACGTATACACGAGCAACAGCTGCTTTTCTACGTCCAATAGCATTAATCACTTCCATACCTACTTATTTAATTGTGTTTAAATCTAATTTTTTTGGCTGTTGAGCTTCGTGTTTGTGCTCAGATCCTACGTATACATGTAGGTTAGTATAAAGAGTTCTTCCCAAACGATTCTTTGGAAGCATACCTTTAACGGCCTTCTCAATCAATCTTTCAGGATGTTTTGCCAAAAGATCAGCTGGGGTGTGAATTCTTTGTCCACCTGGATGTCCAGTAAAAGAAAAATACTTTCTGTCGGTTAATTTATTACCGGTCATGCGTATTTTCTCTGCATTGATAATAATCACGTTGTCTCCACAATCAACATGAGGAGTGTAGTTTGGCTTATATTTACCTCTAATTAGCTTTGCTACTTTAGAGCTAAGTCTACCTAACACCTGATCTGCTGCATCAATAACAACCCACTCTTTAGTGGCAGTTGCTTTGTTTGCAGAAACTGTTTTGTAACTTAATGTATCCACGTTAAAAACTTTTAATAATTAATACTTTAATACAATTATTCCGATTTGGCTTGCAAAAGTACAAGAATCCTATAAATACACCAATTTTTTTAATGATTTATTGATGAAGAACTTAACCTGATGTGGATAATCGGGGTAATGTGGAGTAGTTAAGTCTGTCAGTAAATCAAATTGATCTATTTCCCAAAAATGAATCCTTTACTTGCTAAGGGTAGTAGAATCAAGTTGTTGGGGTGGGAATCCTTATGTGTAAGCCCATCGTTACAATTTCACTGCAAAAGTAGGAAATAAATTTATTTTAGGACTTACTTTTCTCTATTTTTTTAGAAAGAAATACAATTGGATGATTTGATACGCAGGAACTAAGCTTCGACACTCTTTTTTTGAGTGATTAATTTAGATGAAATGAGTACTGCAAAAATTCTTCATGTGGAATATACTGGGTGCAACTTACTTTTTGATGAAACACAAATCGTGACAGCCTAAATAAAGAGGTGGTATCTAGTTCCATTTTATTTTTTTGAGGAAAAAATCACCATTTATCCGAAGATAGATTGCGGTAGCGTAACTTTCAGCAGAATTTTTCAAATCGTAGTAAAAGTCTAATTTTCCACCTAAGTGAATGCCTTTGTTGATTTTGCGTTCGTATTGGTATTTTAAGGTAGTCATCTCTCGGCGGTCTTCATAGTTTCCAGGTGTGCTATAGGAAACGCATTGGAACAATTCAGAGCCCTTCGAGGAGGCAAAGTGGTAGGCATTCCAATATCCTAATGTGAAATTGGAATGTTTTGTACTAGCACTTATTTGTGGGTAAAAAGCATGTCCTTTGTCGAATATGTAATCTTTTTCCGATGAATTGTCGCTAAAATAGTAAACTAAAGTCTGGAAACTCCAGGAGGTAATTTTCGAATTTTCAACTTTCCGAGTAAAGTTAAATCCAGAAGAAAAGTTACCGATAGTTTGTACACTATCATCCGAAGTATCGATTTCACCTCCTCGGTGAGTAAAAATAATTTGAACGGGAATGGATAAGTTGTTTTGCGAAGATGGATTGTTTAGTTGGTATTTGCTCGAAATTCCAAATGTAAATCTTTCCTGAAAAGGATCTTCTTCTAAAATGAATTGTTCCCAATTGATCCATGTGTCGAATTGGAGTCGTTTGGCTTTGTACAACCACTGAATTCCACTTTCAGCCTGATCGGTAAAGAATCTTTCAGGTTCGAACATGGGCTCCGAAAGCATGTGATTTCTATCCTGCTTTAAATTTCCTAGAATTAAATTACTTTTTTGGGAAGCTTGGAAGTTGATCGAGTATGCTGCTTCAGTATTGGTAAAAGATTCTCGTCCCGAATATTTTTGAAGGTGTATGCCTGCTTCTATTCTAATTTTAGAGGATGGATAATACACCAGTTTAGGAGTTGCTAAATAGCCAATCCATGTTGCACCGTTAGTAAATTCTCCTGAGTATTCGTTGTTCTTCACAAAATTGAAATTTTCAAATCGTAGGAACAGTTTATTGCTATCGGCTTTTTCAAATTCCTTATAATGCCTAAAGATGGAATTCGATTCTTGGGCAAATGAAGAGAATTGACTTGTTAGGATCAGTAAAAAGAGGATGAAATTGCGAATTGGGGCTTGGCTCATATTTATTTTTTAGGGCAGTAAAATTACAATTATCTGCAAAAGTTTCTTACAAATAAAAGCTAATTATTTAGAAGTATATTTTTAAAGGAAGTTTTGAAAAATAATATTCATTGTTGATTTAACTCGCTATTTGTTCAATTTGTTTGCTGTGCTGAATCGGGTAAAACCAATGCCAATATAAAATAGGCAATAAGCATTAATGGGTTAAATAGTGTGAGTATGAGCCACACTGCTCGAATTATCACAGGGTCTAGCTCGGGATTTATGTATGTAGAAATGCCTCCGCAAACTCCTGCTATTTTTTTCTCTTTTGATCGAAATAAGCGTCTCATAATGTTGTATTTTTTAATTGTGAATTTATTTATTGATCCTCATTTTCATCCTTATCGAAAGTGAAATGCGATAAAGAGCTTAGTTCTTTAGTTTTAAAATCGCCATAAAAGGATACCAATGATGTTCTGTTTTCGTTGTAGTGGAGAATGTGAAACTCCTTGAATTGATCACCTTTGCCTTTAGCGAAGAAACGGACTTCATCTGTATTATCAGAGTCTTTTCCTTCCAATACTTCGGAATACAAGTTGCCCTTTGATAGTTCCGAGATCACAATTTTTTTAAATTTAGTTTCCTTGCCTGTTTCATGTTTGTAGCTCAAAAATTGAATGCTTTCGCAATCTCCGGTGATGTTTTTCTCTAGTTCATCTTCGTCAACATCAAAATCGAGATTTTTCAGGAAGCTGCCCGCAAAGTTAAAGCTGCTAAATCCTTCTAGATTTGAATATTTTGCATGAATTTTTTCTCCTTTTGTTTGGGCCATAAGGAATATTGGCAGGGCAATAACTGCTAGGGTGATGAGTATCTTTTTCATGATTATTTTATTGATATTTATAATCTATTAAGTGCTACTACTTATTTCTCTAGAAGACTTAAGCCTTCTTCTTTCATTATCCACATTTTATCAAGCATATCGTAATCCCATGTATTTGTTACGTTGTCGATGTCATGAATGATTTTTCGCATTGATGGATCGAGATAAATGACTTTTCCTTCCGGTAGTTTAATAGTGATGTGTAAGTTTTGGTTTTTCCATTTGGAATGAGCAGGGAGTGTAAAGAATTGGTCGAAAACCAGAAGTGAATCGGTTTGTACCCATTTGTAGTCTATATTTTCGGCATTTTCACTAGCAATCTCATTTGATTTCCCGCGAGCTTTCTTTTTAATTTTAATCTCAATTTTATCTGAACTACTCTGTTCTATGTCAAGTGTAGGTTTTCCAATTACAATTTTTTTGTCGTCTTTTATTACGATTTTAATGCGATCAATGTCGATATTTTCAGCATCTCTATCAAAATCAATATTATTGATGGTTTTTAAGTAAAGTGTATCGCTTTTGTTTGCTTGAAGGGCTATGTTTTCGCTGTAGCGAGTACTACTTTGCATGTAGTTTTTCACTTGAGAAAAGCTCAGGCTAATCAGTAAAATAATTCCTAGTAACCAGAAAGTAAGTGCTGATAATCCTATGATTTTATTGTTGGTTTTAAAATTAAATAGGAGTTTAAGGCCAGCAAATATCAGGAGCAAAAGAGGAATTCCTATCACCACAAGAATGCCAATGGTGAAAAGTGTAATGCTGCTTCCGTCCAAAAAAAGATGTGGAAAAGCAGATCCGGGAAAATGGAAATCGGAGAAAGGTCCAAAAAAACTGTTGGCGAAAATCATCGAGCCAATAAAGCTGATAAGAGATACGAATCCTGCAAATACGAATGCAATTCCTAATAGAATAATCATTACTTTCAGAACCAATCGCAAAACGATTCCGGCAAAATCTACAATGCGATCAAAACCATCGCGAACATGAGGGCCATTTTTGTCTCTTATTTTCTCGAAGCTTTTCTTCACTTCCTTATATTCATCTTTTATCGATTCCTCGATATTGGAAACGTTCACTTTTTTTCCTTTCATCTCCAGCTTTTGAGTTGTGGTGATGGCTTTGGGTACGGCAATCCACAATATCACGTAAAGTAGAAGTGAAAATCCGTAGCCAAGAAAGAAAAATAGGGCAAAAAGGAGACGAATTATTATTACATCGATACCAAAGTAAGCTGCTAAGCCACTTGCTACCCCGCCAAGAACTCTGTGGTCAGGATCGCGGAATAGTCTTCTTTTCTTTTGCGAGGAGCTATTGTGGGTATTGCTTTCTTCCTCTGTGTTTTCTTCGCTACTTTCGTCGATATCGAAAATTTCTTCAGGTTTTCCCATTATTGTAATGGTGGCTTCAACCATCTCAATGGTTACTACTTGATCTTTAGTGCTTAATTTCTCCTGAAAAATTTCCGCAATTCGAGCTTCAATGTCGGCAATAATTTCGCGCCCCTCTTCGCTCGAGCCATAATGAGAGTTAATCGTTCTCAGGTACGATTGAAGATGATCAAAAGCGTCCTCGTCGATGTGGAAAATGCTTCCACTTATATTGATTGTTAATGTTTTCTTCATGGGTATGTTGGTTTATAGGGCTTATTTTTTAATGGTGTTAACGGCATCAACTAGGTCTTGCCAGGATTGATCCAATTCTTTTAAAAATTCGCTACCGGTTTCTACAATGGTGTAGTATTTGCGAGGGGGTCCCTGAGTCGATTCTTCCCATCGGTAGCTAAGGAGTCCATCGTTTTTTAAGCGAGTGAGGAGCGGATATAAAGTGCCTTCCACAACAATCATTTTTGCTTCTTTAAGCTCCTTGATAATGTCTGAGGCATAGGCATCGTTTCTCGATAAAATGGAGAGAATGCAGTATTCCAACACTCCTTTACGCATTTGGGCTTTGGTATTTGCTATTTTCATATTTGGCGTAAATTAAATTCCTGTATTACTGTTTCCTGGATGATTCCAGATGCTCTTATATTCTTGTTTTTCTCTCAGAACTGGTTGTTTTTGGAAAAGAACAGAATCATTTGATGTTTGGTCTTCTTTTGTGGAAAAATCAATGTTTGTGCTTTTGTCTTTTGTTGTTTCAGTCAGAATGTCTTTGCATATCTGAATATTTTCTTCGAAAAAGAAAAGGTTTGTATTTAAGTATGTATTCTCTTTCGTAAGTCTCATTGTTGGATTTGAAAATTCTGATTGCTCTTTACTTAGGTAGTCTGATAGTATTTTTACAAAGGGTGCAATTATTTCCGGTTGTTTGGTGTTTTTGCTGATGTACTGAGCGTTGGATGTTATTGTCCAAGAAAATAGAAGCATTAGAATCAGACTTAGCTTTCCGATTGAATGATTTCTTTTGTTCATGGCATTTCTTATTTAGACTATTTGTAAGAGTGATGCTTGTTTGTTATACAAATATACGTATAAAAAAAGGTAGTATGCAAAACATAGTACTGTAAAAAATATCAACACAAGCGTAAAGTGCTATAAATCAGCGATAAAAAAATTAGTTAAAAAATCTTACATTTGGTTTTTGAAAATAGAGAGAGGAAAATGGCAAAAGTGATTCATTATAGAGAAAAGTGTATTGGTTGTGCGTATTGTGTTGAACTTGCTCCCGGGTTTTGGTCTATGAATCAGGATGACGGTCGTTGCGATTTGTTGGGGTCTGCTAAGCGTGCGAATTTTTTTGAATTAGAATTGTTCGCCGATGAAATTCAAAAGAATCAGCGGGCTGCTGATATCTGTCCGGGAAAATGCATTCGTATAAACAAGTGAGCTTAAAAGAAAAAAAGAGCGAATTCCTTACTTGGAAATCGCTCTTTTAATAGATGAGTTGATTTTAAATCTGTGCTAGATCTAAAATTATTTCGCTGATCGTTTGCGATCGGTTTCTTTCAAGAATATTTTTCTTAGTCGAATAGAATTTGGTGTAAGTTCTACATACTCATCGCCTTGAATGTATTCCAATGCTTCTTCTAGAGAGTGAATGATTGGAGGTGATAATCTCACTTTATCATCGGTGCCAGAAGTACGCATATTGGTAAGTTTTTTGGTTTTTGTTACGTTAATAACCAAATCACCTGCGCGATTGTTTTCTCCAATTACCTGACCTTCGTAAATTTCAACAGTTGGACCAACAAAGAAGGTTCCTCTGTCTTGTAATTTATTTAGTGCATAAGCAAATGTTAATCCAGTTTCCATGGCAATTAAAGAACCATTAACACGTCCAGGAATTGGTCCTTTGTGAGCTTGGTACTCTAAAAATCGGTGAGAAATGACAGCTTCACCTGCAGTTGCAGTAAGCAATTGATTTCTTAATCCGATAATACCTCTTGAAGGAATATGGAATTCAAGGTGAATACGATCAGCCTTGCGTTCCATGGTTAGCATTTCACCTTTGCGTTGAGTGACAATCTCAATGGCTTTTCCAGAAACATCTTCGGGAAGATCGATGAATAAAAATTCAACAGGCTCACATTTTTTACCATCAATTTCTTTGATGATTACCTGTGGCTGTCCAACCTGAAGTTCGTAACCTTCGCGACGCATTGTTTCGATAAGTACAGACAAGTGAAGAACACCACGGCCATATACAATAAAGGAATCAGCAGATTCAGTTTGTTCAACGCGAAGTGCTAAGTTCTTCTCTAATTCTTTGTTAAGTCGATCAATTAAGTGACGAGAAGTAACGAATTTACCATCTTTTCCATAAAAAGGAGAGTTGTTGATGGTGAATAGCATACTCATTGTAGGCTCGTCAATAGCAATTGGTTTTAATGGCTCTGGGTTTTCAACACTACAGATAGAATCTCCGATATCAAATCCTTCAATACCTACTAAAGCACATATTTCACCTGAGGCTACTGATTGAACTTTTTCTTTTCCAAGACCTGTGAATATGTGTAGTTCTTTAATTCTTTGTTTTTTGATGCTGCCATCAGGCTTCACCAAAGTAACATCCATTCCTTCGCGAAGTTCTCCTCTATGAACACGTCCAACAGCAATACGACCAACATAAGCTGAAAAGTCAAGTGATGTAATCAACATCTGAGGAGTTCCTTCGATGGTTTTTGGCTCTGGAATGTAGTCAATAACAGCATCTAGAACAGCAGTAATATCTTCTGTTGGCTTTTGCCAGTCTTTCGACATCCAGCCTTGTTTGGCAGAACCATAAACTGTTGGGAAGTCTAATTGTTCTTCGGTGGCTTCCAAATTAAACATCAATTCGAAAACTTGCTCCTGAACTTCTTCTGGTCTACAGTTTGGTTTGTCAACTTTATTTACAACTACAACCGGTTTAAGGCCTAATGATAAAGCTTTTTGGAGTACAAAACGAGTTTGAGGCATTGTTCCTTCAAAAGCATCAACGAGTAGTAATACACCATCGGCCATGTTCAAAACACGCTCAACTTCACCTCCAAAGTCGGAGTGACCTGGAGTGTCAATAATATTGATTTTCACTCCTTTGTATTCGAGAGATACGTTCTTCGACAAGATGGTGATTCCTCTCTCTCTTTCCAGGTCGTTGTTGTCAAGGATTAAATCACCCGGGTTCTCATTTTTTCTAAAAATGTTACTATGCATTATCATTTTATCAACCAAAGTAGTCTTGCCGTGGTCAACGTGAGCAATAATGGCAATGTTTCTCAATTTCCTCATCTTGTATTTTATTAATTTGAGAAGTAATATCCTCTGTAAGCTAATGAAATAGGATGTTGCATTCTCTTTCTTTTAATTTTATTGCTAGAATTGAACATCGTTTTTATTCTAATCAAGAACGAAATTGTTGTGACAGAATCGATTGCGTTGTTCAAAATGCGGCTGCAAAAGTACGTTTTATTTTTGTGATTTGTTCTGTTCTGATCAATTTAATTTTATTTTAATGCTTGGTTTTAATTCTTTGCCTTTTATTGATGTTAAATTAACATTGGCTACTTGATGATATACTTTCTTTGTAGCGAAAATAATAATGGTGATAGTTCAATTTAGAATAAGATTAATTTACGATTTCATCGGTGGGTATCGCAAGTGTAGAGGGATAATTGAGCTATTTGCTATCTGTTATTTTAAATAAAAAAATGAAACAAGTTTAAAACTAAGTATTTAGGTGATATTTGATTATGTGTTCTATACGAAAAATAGTATCTTTCGTTCTCTATATAATTTAATAAACTTGTTTTTATCAAATGGCTTTTTACAAAAAAAGGATAATAAAAATAGGGTCTAGTTTACCAGATAAAGTAGTTTTTATCGAAAAACGGTAAAAAATAACGGAACTGTCGAAATTAGTTCATTTTTTTTTTGCTAAAAAGTTAAAAAGCAACCACTTTTGTGAATCTTTTTTTTTCTCAATGAATGTGAGATGATTTTGTGGTGATTTTACCACACAATTACTAACCTAACAAATTGTTTTATGAAAAATGCTATGAGAAGTATTTTGACAATGGCAGCAGTGATGATGTTGTCCATTGCAGCTATTGCTCAAAACACCGTTACAGGTGTTGTCGTAGATGGCGCTACCAATGAAAGTTTACCTGGTGCGTCTATTGTTGCAGCCGGAACCTCGGTTGGAACGGTTTCTGGTTTTGATGGTTCGTTTAGCCTAGAATTGCCTAAGGGGACTTCTAAAATTATTGTGAGTTTCGTTGGTTTTTTAAATCAAGAAATTAGCTTAAATGGTACTCAAAACCTAGGAACTATTAAGTTAGATGCTGATGCTGTTGGTTTGAAAGAAGTAAGTGTGATGGCTTCTATCGTAACTGATCGCGAAACTCCAGTAGCGGTTTCAACTATTAGTCCTGAGATTATTCAGGATAAATTAGGAACTCAGGAGTTTCCTGAAATTTTGAAATCTACACCATCTATCTATACTTCGAAAGAAGGTGGAGGATTTGGTGATGCAACTGTTTATGTTCGTGGATTTGATTCGAACAATGTAGGTGTGTTGATTAATGGTATTCCTGTTAACGACATGGAGAGTGGTAAAGTATACTGGTCGAACTGGGCTGGTTTGTCAGATGTAACTCGTACTATGCAGGTTCAAAGAGGACTTGGAGCTTCTAAACTTGGACTTTCTTCAGTAGGAGGAACCATTAACATTCTGCTTAAAGGTGCTGATGCTAAAAAAGGTGGTGTTGTAAAAACAAGTGTTGCCAATTCGGGTTACCAAAAACAACTTTTCACTGTATCTACTGGTTTGATGGATAATGGATGGGCTGTTTCTCTTTTGGGTTCTCATACTTATGGTGATGGTTATGTGAAAGGAACTGATTTCGATGCTTGGAGTTATTTTGCGAATATTTCTAAAAAAATCAACGAAGAGCATACTGTTGCTTTCATGATTACTGGTGCTCCTCAATGGCACAATCAACGTGGTAACAAACATACCATGGAGCAATACAGAACCAATAAAGATGAATTCAAATACAATTCTGATTATGGTATTCGCGATGGTGAAGTTTATGGTGGTGGATATGGATACAATTACTACCACAAACCTCAAGCTCAATTGAATCATTACTGGAATATTGATGATGCTACTTCTTTAACAACATCTGCTTATGCCTCAATTGGTACAGGTGGTGGTCGTAGAATTAGTGGAGATCAGAGCAAACTATTAAGTGTTAATAGTAGTACTGGTGAAGATTACGATGCAACTCTTCGTACTGGTGATGGACTATTGGATTTCGATGCAGTTTCAGAATTGAATGCTACTTATACAGTAGATGGATCTCAAGCGATTGTGGGTAACTCAGTAAATAACCATGCTTGGTATGGTTTACTATCAACTTTAACTAAAAATTACGATAACTTAGTGTTAACTGCTGGTTTCGATGGTCGTTACTACAAAGGAGAACATTACAGAGAAGTTGACGATTTATTAGGGGGAGCTTTCTATTTAGATTCTTACGATATGAATAGAGATGCGAGTACTAAGTTATATAAAGGCGACAAGTATTCTTATTACGATGATGGAAAAGTAATGTACACAGGATTATTCGGTCAATCGGAATATGTAACCGATGATTACAGTGCATTTATATCAGCAGCTTTCTCAAGAAAAGCATACCAACGTGTTGATTACTTCAACTATCTAGATTCAGATTCAGATCAGACTTCTGACTGGCAGAATTTTTATCCTTGGAATGTAAAAGGAGGATTTAACTACAAAATTAATTCGGTTCACAATGTATTTGTGAATGGTGGATATGTTAAAAGAGCTCCTTACTTCTCAAATATTTTCTTGAATTACACCAATGAAGTGAATGAAGGTGTAAAATATGAGAAAATCATCACCTTCGAATTGGGTTATGGCTATACTGCTACCAATTTCGATGCAAAAGTAAATATTTATCGTACCAATTGGAAAGATCGTGCTATTGTAACTAGTATTGGAGATGAGACTGCAAATATTGCTGGTTTGAATCAATTGCACCAAGGTGTTGAGATTGAAGCAAATTACCGGCCAGCTAATAAGCTTTCCTTTCATGGTAGTTTCTCTTATGGAGATTGGGTTTATCAAGATGATGTAGCGTTTACTCTTTATGATGATGAACAGAATGCTCTTGGTGAGTTTAATGCCTATGTTAAAGATGTTCATGTAGGTAATTCTGCTCAAATGACAGGTTCTTTATCGGTAAGTTATGAGGTTTTAGAAGACCTAAGAATTGGTGCTGATTACACTTACTACGGAAACCATTATGCTGATTTTGATCCTACGAATAGAACAACAGAAGCTGATTCTGGAGTGGATGCATGGGAATTGCCTGATGTAGGTCTTGTTGATTTCAACTTTAGCTACAAATTTAAAATTGGTAATTTAGATGCTTCGATTAATGGTAATGTTCAAAACTTGTTTGATGCAGAATACATTTCAAAATCGGATGATGGAGACAATCACAATGCTGAATCAGCAATGGTTTTCTACGGTTTTGGAACTACTTGGTCAACAGGTTTAAAAGTTAAATTTTAATCAGTCATTTTAAAACCAAAAAATAAGATACGATGAAAAAAATTATATATATGTTATCGCTTTTGGCATTTATTTTTGCTGGCTGTGATACGATGGAAGATACGTATGATGAATTAGAAGAAGCGGGTGTAAGTGA
>NZ_JBFHJW010000083.1:0-15792 GCF_041595635.1 Labilibaculum sp. | reverse complement strand
TTCCTTCTGTTTAGAATCTATTTGCACACTATTGCATTGAAATTCAAAGGGAAAATCTTTGGATATTTGTTCCACAAAAACTTGCGCTGCATTTTCCACTTTCCGTTTCTGTGGATCTAATTTTTCGACACCTCTAACCTGAAAGCTTGTCAGAAATATCAAGCAAATCAGGTAAATTAACTTTGAAAACCGAAAAATTTGATGAGTAGTGAACATGAAAATTATCGTTTTGTAGTTAAAATGAAGCTATTATAGAGAATTTCCAAATTCGATTAACAGAATTTGGAAATTCTCAGATAAATCTAAACAATAAACCTAACAAAAGCTTCGATTGCCTCGTATTCTGCCAAACCTAATTTGTTAAACAAATCAGCAGTAGCACGGTTTCTTTCTTCAGAACGTTGCCAAAACAAACGGGAATCATTCCCCAAAAATGGAGCACTCTCCATTTGCGTTTGGTGACGCAATATAGCATTTCGTTTGTGTTGCAATTCTTCAGGACTAACAGGCACCGCCATCTGAATTTCATCCACATCCCATTCTTGCCAAGCACCACGGTACAACCATAAGTAGCAATCTTTCATCCACTCTTCGTTTTTCACGATTTGTAATGCTTGATAAATTCCTTCCCAGCATACACGGTGAGTTCCATGAGGATCGGACCAATCTCCAGCCGCAAATATTTGTTGAGGTTTTAATTTTCGTAGTAGATTCACCAAAATACGAACATCCTCTTCTCCCAAAGGATTTTTTTTCACTCTTCCTGTTTCATAGAAAGGTAGATCTAAAAAATGAAGGTTCTTCGAACGTATTCCTACAAATCGACAAGCCGCCTTAGCCTCTCCTCTTCGGATTAAAGCTTTCATATTGCGAACTTCTACAGTATCAATTTCTCCTGGTTTTTTATCTTCCAAAAGAAACTTACGTATGTCTTCGATTACGCACTGAAGATTTCCCTCATTGGTATCATGAACTTTTCCAAAACCTTTTACAAAAGACAAGTATCGAACTGCCTCGTCATCTGAAACAGCAATATTTCCTGACGTTTGATAAGCAACATGAACCTCATGATTTTGATCGACCAAACGTTTTAATGTTCCTCCCATTGAAATCACATCATCATCGGGATGCGGACTAAAGACCAACACTTTTTTACTTGCTGGTTCAGCTCTTTCCGGACGATTAGAATCGTCAGCATTAGGCTTACCACCTGGCCAACCGGTAATGGTATGTTGTAAATCGTTAAATACTTTTATATTAACCTCATAAGCAGAACCATAAACAGCCAACAACTCACTCAGTCCATTATCGTTATAATCACGATTGGTTAATTTCAAGATTGGTTTGTGCAATTTTTTACACAACCAAACACTTGCCTTTCGCATCCAATAACGATCCCATTCAACACTTCCTACCAACCATGGATTTTTCACTCTTGAAAGCTCGCTGGCAGCTGGAATATCCAAAACAAATTTCACATCTGCGTGACGTTGCAAATAACTCGCAGGCACTGCATCGCATTGAGCTTCCTCCAATGCCTTTTTCACAATAGCAGCTTTGCCTTCTCCCCAAGCCATCAACACAACACGTTTGGCTTTAAATATGGTTCCAACTCCCATTGTTATGGCTGCCTTAGGCACATTATCCAAACCACCAAAATCTTTACCTGCATCACGTCTTGTTAATGCATCAAGCATGATCAAACGAGTTTTGGAATCAAGTTGAGAGCCTGGCTCATTGAAACCGATGTGCCCGGTTCGACCAATTCCCAAAATTTGGAAATCCAATCCGCCATAAGAATCAATCTGATCTTCATAGCTTTTACAATATCCTGTAACCAAATCTTTGCTCACTTCCCCATTAGGGACATGAATTTGATCCTTAGGAATATCGATATGGTTGAACAAAACATCATTCATATAATGATTGTAGCTCTGAACACTCAGATTCAACATTGGGTAATACTCATCTAAATTGAAAGTAATCACATTTTTGAATGATAATCCTTCTTCTTTATGCAAACGAATCAACTCTGCATAAACACCAAGTGGTGTTGCTCCTGTAGCCAATCCAAGAACACATTTTTCATTCAACTTTTGCTTCGCTAGAATTACATCCGCCATTTCTCGAGCAACCCATTTCACCGCATTTTTAGAGGTTGAAAAAATTTCTGCTGGCATTTTCTCATAACGAGTTTTTACAGTTCTGTCAAATTCATCGGTAGGCTGGTAATACAACTTAGCACCATCAAGTGGCTCACTAAATTGCAAAATCTGATTCTCCATTTTGTTATCTCCTGATTTAAATTACATTCACATCAAAAATAACATAGAAATTTAAATTTTCCAAAATTGGTCATACATGTTATTTAATACTTTTTAGCATTATTAAATTTTTATATATTTGTGTCAATAGAATTACAATGACTATAAACTAGTATAACAGGTGTATGCCACTGTATTACTGCAAATAAACCAGGAAAGTACAAATCTCATTTTTTTTGTAACTTCATATAAAATTAATACTCATCATACATGTTATAAAAACAAAACTATGATTGCAATAGCAGAAAGTGGGTCAACAAAAACAGATTGGGTACTCCTGAACAAGGGAAGTGTTAGCCTTCGTCAACAGACCCTAGGAATTAATCCATACCATCAAAATACGAGTTCAATCATTAAAATAATTAGCTCACTAGAAGGCTTTGACTCGGTTCATCAGATCTTTTTTTACGGTGCTGGCTGTGCTACCGATGATAAAAAACTACTCATTAAAAATGCTTTACTCAAACAATTCCCTAAAGCTACTTCGGAAATAAACAGCGATATTTTAGCTGCCGCCCGTTCGGTATGTGGAAACCAAAAAGGCATTGCCTGCATTATGGGAACAGGATCGAATTCTTGCCTTTACGATGGCAAAAATATCCTACACAATGTCTCTCCTTTGGGTTATATCCTAGGCGATGAAGGCAGTGGTGCAGTTATGGGGAAAAAATTAATTGCTGACATTTTAAAAAATATTGCTCCAGAAGATCTGAAAAATTCATTTTATCAGAAATATGATTTGAAATATGCGGATATCATCAACAAAGTATACAAGGAAGAAGCTCCTAGTCGATTTTTAGCTCAGTTTACAGTTTTTCTTTCCGAACACCTACAGCATCCATACATTTCGAAATTGGTAACCGATAGCTTTACTGAATTCTTTGAACGAAACATAAAACAATACGAACACTACAATAAGCTGCCTATACATTTTATTGGAAGCATTGCTTTCTATTTTAAAAATGAATTGGAATTTGCAGCAAACAAATCAAACCTTTCTTTGGGGAAAATTACCAAAAGTCCCCTAGAGGGATTAATCCACTACCATGTGGAAAATTAATTCAATCAGAATGAACAAAACCAATAACGAAAACAGAGTAACGGAAGCACCCTCGAACTTTTCTAACCTAGAAAACATGTCGGTGAACGAGCTTTTGACTGGCATCAATCAAGAAGATGCTCAGATTCATCTGGCTGTAAAAAAAACCATTCCCACTATCGAAATTTTTGTTTCACAACTCATCGATCGTATCAAAGCAGGCGGACGACTTTTCTATTTAGGAGCAGGTACCAGTGGACGGCTTGGAGTACTTGACGCATCGGAATTACCTCCCACTTTTGGTGTCCCTGATAATATTGTAATTGGCTTGATCGCCGGAGGAGAAAAAGCCTTACGAAATGCAGTTGAATCTGCAGAAGATGACTGGAACCAGGCTTGGGAAGAAATTCAAAAATATGGATTCAATCCAAACGATTCGGTTCTTGGAATTGCAGCTTCGGGCACAACTCCCTATGTAATTGGAGGCATAAAGAAAGCTCGCGAAAATGGTTTTCTTACTGCTTGCATTACCTGTAATCCAGAAGCTCCTGTTTCAAAAGAAGCAGAAGTAGTTATGGAAGCCATAGTTGGACCAGAATTCGTCACTGGCAGTACCAGATTAAAAGCTGGAACTGCTCAAAAAATGATTCTAAACATGATTACCACTAGCCTAATGATTAAACTCGGACGAGTAAAAGGCAACAAAATGGTAAATATGCAACTCACCAATAAAAAATTAGTGGAACGAGGAACCCAAATGATTATGGATGAATTAAAATTAGATAAAGAACTAGCAAAAAGTCTACTTTTGAAATATGGCTCGGTAAATAAAGCCATCGAATCCTATAAATAATCCACAATAATAACACATAAAAAAACGGAGATTGATGATTCAATCTCCGTTTTGCATTTATCAAAATTCGTAATCTTATTTTTTCAGATACTGAGTATATATTTCCAAGGTTCTATTAATTTGTCCTACCATATGTTCCAAAGCCTTTTCTGCGTCTTTATCCCGAATAGCCTCATAAATCGCTCGATGAGCTGTAATAGTAAAACTTTTCTCTCCATCAACATTTGCATAAATCAAGTTGCGCATACGAGGCAACAAGGAATAGATTGGTTCCATGGTAATAATCACAATAGGATTCCCAGTAGCCTTTGCAACATTCAAATGAAATTTATTAATAATATCAGCCTCCATTTGAGTGTTATCCGGATCGCAATCTTCCAAATCTGTAATACTCTTAAGAATTTGTTCCAAATCCTTATCTGTTCTATTATTAGCAGCCATACGCGCAATCTCTGGCTCAAAAACCCGTCGAACTTCAATAATTTGAGGAATTAAGTTACTATCGAAACTTAAATCATAATATAAATTTAAGGAATCAATGGCATCTTTAATTTTTAATTCACTCACAAACATGCCACTGCCCTTTTTTATTTGGATCAATCCTCGTGCGCTTAATCTACGTAAAGCTTCTCGCAAAGCAGTTCTACTAACTGCAAACATCTCACACAATTCTCGCTCCGATGGAAGTTTGGCCCCAACCAATAATTTCTTCTGTCGAATAGCCTCTTCTATTCGGCGCTCAATCTTTTGACTAAGAGTTTGAGCTGATCCTATTTTTCCAAAAATCTCATCCATGAACCACAAATTTACTTCAATTGGTATGATCTGTTTATCCGCAACAAGCAAAGAAGCTGTTTTACACAAAAAATCTCACCACTAAACCCAAAGTACAAACATAATCAGAAAATTGCCGAATTTCAAGGTTTTGCCTTTATTTAAGTCCTTTACCTACTAAATTAAATAACAAAATAATAATTAGAATCTATATAAACCAACTATCCGAGCAACTATGAATGGAAATACAAATTGCTCATACCAAAATATATTTGCACACAAAAAAGGGCATTCTATTTGCGAACACCCTTTTCTTATATTTAGAAAAAATTTTATTTATTCAACTCAGCAAAATACTTGTAGAACAATGGAATTGTATTGATTCCATTGAAAAACTGTTCCAATGGATAGTTTTCATTTGGCGAATGAATTGCATCACTTTCCAAACCAAATCCCATCAATATAGATTTAATTCCCAAGATTTCTTCGAATGAAGAGATAATAGGGATGGAACCTCCTGATCGAACAGGGACAGGGCGCTTTCCATAAACTTCGGCATAAGCTTTTTCAGCAGCTATATAAGCTGGGAAATCAATCGGACACACATATCCTTGTCCCCCATGCAATGGAGTCACCTTCACTTTTACACAATCGGGAGCAATAGACTCGAAATGATCTTTAAATAAAACAGATATTTTTTCCCAATTTTGATTAGGAACCAAGCGAGTAGAAATTTTAGCGTAAGCTTTAGAAGGAAGAACAGTTTTAGCTCCTTCTCCAATGTAGCCACCCCAAATTCCACAAACATCGAAAGAAGGACGAATTCCGGTGCGTTCTGTTGGAGTATATCCTTTTTCACCAGCCAGCTCTTTTACATCAATTGCTTTTTTGTATTCTTCCACATCAAAAGGAGCTTCTGCCATCATGGTTCTTTCCTCTTTAGTAACTTCAATTACGTCATCGTAAAATCCAGGAATGGTAATGTGACCATTTTCATCCAACATTTTAGTAATCATTTTGGCCAACTCGTTGATAGGGTTTGCAACCGCACCACCAAACAATCCTGAGTGAAGATCGCGATTGGGTCCGGTCACTTCCACTTCCCAATACATTATACCACGCAAGCCTGTAGTAATAGACGGCATATCCGGAGCAATCATACCTGTGTCAGAAACCAAGATAATATCCGCTTGCAACATCTCTTTGTGATCTTCACAGAATTTTGGAAGGTTTTCCGAACCAACTTCCTCCTCACCTTCAATCATGAACTTCACGTTGCAAGGAAGACAATTGTTCTTCACCATATATTCAAAAGCTTTCGCGTGCATAAAAGACTGTCCCTTATCATCATCGGCACCACGAGCCCAAATTTTACCCTCTTTCACCACTGGCTCAAAAGGATCTGTATTCCAAAGATCGACAGGGTCGACAGGCATCACATCCATATGACCATATACCATAACGGTAGGCAATTTAGGATCTATAATTTTTTCTCCATAGGTAACTGGATTTCCTTTTGTTTCTATCACAACTGCCTTATCGGCACCAGCGTTCAGCAACAGCTGTTTCCAATATTCTGCAGCTTTGTACATTTCTGGTTTATTTGCTTCTATGGAACTGATGGAAGGTATTCGAATTAAGCCGAACAATTCTTCCAAAAATCGTTCTTTATTCGCATCAATATATGCTTTAATTTTATCCATGATAATGTGTTTATTGGATGTAAGTAAAATGAAAGTTTAAATATACATAGAAGGTGTGATTTTTAAATGATAGGGCTAAGAATTATTCCAACAACAAACCTTCTAAAAGCAAAAAAAACAGCAACTCGTATAAGCTGCTGTTTTTTATACTCATTCAGAGTATGATTATCTTTTTTTCATTATTTCGTCGATATGCTCTGCTGCATACTGTAGTTCTTCATACCATTCTTTACCATATTTTCTGATTAATGGTTCTTTTAAGAAAACATATACTGGCGTTCCATTTTTAAATCCCAATTCACGAGCTGGCTTACAAATCTCCCACTTGTTATAATTCACAGCATCAAATTCGGCATATTTCTCAATTCGAATTGGATACAACTGACATGAAATTGGTTTTCTAAAGGAGATTTTTCCATCTAAAAAAGCCTTTTCGATTCCACACATAGCAACTCCATTCTCGAAAATGGTATATACACATTCTTTTCCATTGATAATAGGGGTCACCAAATCATCATCAGAATCGATCATAGAAGTTCCCTGTTTTTCAATTTCAGCAATACCCTTTTCAGTGAGATAATCCTTGATATCAGGATAAATATCCTCGATAATTTTTTTCTCATCCTCTTCTAGTGGAGCACCAGAATCTCCCTCAATACAACAAGCCCCACAACACTTCGAAATATCACAAATGAATTTCTTTTCAATCACGTCAAGACTAACAATGGCTTTTCCTATCTGTAACACTATTCTACGCTTTTAGAATTTTAAAAAATCGGATTTTCTGCATAAAAAATCCGTACTACCTGCAAAGATAGTACGGAAACTTATATTTTCACTTTAAATTGATTATTTAATCAAAGATTTACCAGTCATATCAGCAGGCTTATCAATTTCCATGATGTCTAGCAATGTTGGAGCAACATCTGCTAAAATACCATTTTCCAATTTCTTTGTATTCTCTGTTACCCAAATACATGGAACAGGATTTAGTGTATGAGCGGTATTTGGAGAACCATCAGGATTTACTGCAAAATCAGCATTACCATGATCAGCAATAATGATCACATCATATCCATTTGCTTTTGCAGCCTCAACAACTTGCTGAGCACATTTATCGACAGTTTGAACCGCTTTCGAAATTGCCTCATAAACTCCTGTATGACCAACCATATCACCATTTGCAAAGTTCAAACAAACAAAATCTGCCGACTGAGCATTCAACTCAGCAGAAATCATATCGGCAACAGCTGGCGCAGACATTTCTGGTTGCAAATCGTAAGTTGCTACCTTTGGAGAAGGAACCATTAATCTTCTTTCCCCCTCGAATTCAGCCTCTCTACCTCCTGAAAAGAAGAAAGTTACGTGAGCATATTTTTCAGTTTCAGCAATACGAATTTGCTTTCTTCCCGCATTCGAAACCACTTCACCCATTGTGTTTTTTACGTTATCTTTATCATAGATTACGTTCACACCTTTGAAATTGGCATTGTAGCATGTCATAGTGTACCATTCGAGATCCATAATATGCATACCAAACTCCTTCTTGTCTTCCTGGGTAAACACCGTTGTCATTTGACGCAAGCGATCGGTACGGAAATTAAAACAAATTACCACATCCCCTTTTTCAATTTTTGCAAGTGGAGCTCCATCAGCATCAACGACAACAACTGGCTTAATAAATTCATCAGTTACTCCCTCGGCATATGATTCCTCAATAGCTGAAACTACATCTGTTGTAGCCTTACCTTCTCCTTTTGTATATAAATCGTAAGCCAATCGTACACGATCCCAGTTACTATCTCTATCCATTCCATAGTAACGACCAATAAGAGATGCGAATTTTGCTGAACCTGTTTTTTCTATGGCTTCAGAGAACTCTTTTACGAATCCCAATCCTGATTTAGGATCTGTATCACGTCCATCGGTCAAACCATGAACAAAAACATCTTTCAAACCAAAAGCCTGGGCAGCATCGCAAAGAGCAATCGCATGAGCACTTAACGAGTGAACTCCACCATCACCAATCAAACCAATCAAGTGCACCTTTTTACCATTTACTTTGGCATGAGTAAAGGCTTTAACAACTTGTTCGTTATCTTTCATGGTGTTTTTTTCAACAGCCATATTGATTTTTACTAAATCTTGATAAACTACACGACCCGCACCAATATTTAAATGTCCAACTTCTGAGTTACCCATCTGTCCATCAGGCAGTCCAACAAATCTACCCGACGCTTTCAACTGAGAGTTAGGATATTTAGCTAACAAGCTATCAATATAAGGAGTCTCTACTGATGAAATTACATCTGATTTTGACTTATCACCGATCCCCCATCCGTCGAGGATCATTAATAAAGCTTTTTTATTATTTGTCATTTTTAAGTATTTTATATCTTAAATTTTTTACCATCTCATCTAAAGTCCTACAAAAATATCCTATTAATTCAAATAAAAAAAATACATAGAGACTTGAATTTCTTTATTTTAAAATGAAAACGTTTGTAGTTAGCCATTTTTTAAATCTTTAACATTTCTAAAAATCAACTAAGCCAAACGACCCTTATATAATAACTGACAACTTTAACTAAAGGCTAATATTTATCCATAAAAAAAGCCGATCAAATGATCGGCTTTTGGGTGGTACCACCTGGAATCGAACCAGGGACACATGGATTTTCAGTCCATTGCTCTACCAACTGAGCTATGGTACCCTCTGTTTTGGTGCTACAAATGTAGAAAAAAAATTAGATCTACTAAACAAACAAAGCAACAAGAAACAAAAGATAGTGATTACAAATACCAATCTAATTAAGTATCAATTTTTTCACAAATTTATTTAGAATCATTCTAGGTTTTATTTTCGAAAAAATTCAATTGTAATAAGTGCAAATTATTCCCCACAACTTTTCGCCTTGATCCCAGATGTAAATGAAACTACTAATTTATGCACAAAAAAAATAGGAAGAGATATTAAATCTTTTCCTATTTGTGGTACCACCTGGAATCGAACCAGGGACACATGGATTTTCAGTCCATTGCTCTACCAACTGAGCTATGGTACCCCTTGGTATTTTGTTACTCGAAGAAAAAGATTGTGGTACCACCTGGAATCGAACCAGGGACACATGGATTTTCAGTCCATTGCTCTACCAACTGAGCTATGGTACCCTCTTTACTTGAGCGATGCAAAAGTACGCAAAAAAATAAAATCACCAAATAAATTCAATAAAATTAGAAAGGAATTTTATCGGAATCTAAACTTCTTACTACCTTTGCAGCCTAATAAATTAATATATGATATTCGAAACTCACACATTATCAAATGGTATCCGCTTAATTCATCATGCAGTGAATGCAAATGTTGCACATTGTGGAATTATTTTAAATACTGGCTCACGTGATGAAAAAAAAGAGGAATGGGGAATTGCTCACTACATAGAGCATGTTGTATTTAAAGGAACAACAAAACGCAAAGCATATCATATCCTAAGTAGAATGGAAGATGTAGGAGGTGAATTAAATGCCTACACTACCAAGGAAGAAACCTGTATCTACACCACTTTTTTAAATAAAGACTACAAAAGAGCATTGGAACTCATCAGCGACATTGCTTTTAACTCTATTTTCCCTGAAAAGGAGCTGGAAAAGGAAAAGGAAGTGATTCTTGACGAGATCAATTCCTACAAAGACTCTCCTTCGGAGTTGATTTTCGATGATTTTGAAGAATTGATTTTTAAAGATGACCCCATTGGACGAAATATTTTGGGAACCCCAAAACACGTAAAGAAATTCAAACGTGATGATATTCTTAACTTCATAAAAAACAATTACCACACCGATCAAATAGTAATTAGTTCGGTTGGAAACATCGATTTTAAAAAATTGGTGAAGATGGTTGAAAAATTCTTTGGAGCCATTCCAGAGAATATCCGCACAAGCAAAAGAACAAAACCAAACTCCTACGAAGCTCGCACGCAAACTATGGTCAAAAAGACCTACCAAAGGCATTGTGTAATGGGAAATATGGCCTACGATTTAAATGACGAGAAACGAGTTCCCTTATCGCTGCTTACCAATATTTTGGGAGGCCCGGGTATGAATTCCCGTTTGAATTTAAGCCTGCGCGAACGACATGGTTTAGCTTACAATATTGAAGCAAATTACACTCCTTATGTCGACACCGGTGTGTTTAGCATCTATTTTGGTACCGATAAAGGCTATTTAGATAAATGCCTGAGTTTAATCCATAAAGAAATGGACTTACTATGTACCAATAAATTAGGGATCGGTCAGTTACGAAGAGCTAAAAATCAGATGATTGGTCAAATTGCAATTTCATCGGAAAACAACGAAAATTTAATGCTTAGTCTTGGCAAGAGTTTCTTACTCTACAACCGCATCGACTCACTGGAGGAGCTCTACCAAAAAGTGGAAGGCATTAGTGCCGAACAGTTGCTCGAGGTAGCCAACGAAATTTTAAATAAAGATTTGCTAAGCACTTTGATGTACAAATAAACATGATAGAAGTTACTAAAGAACTTGAGGATTATATCCTAAATCATACCGAAACAGAAGAATCCGTTTTACAAGATCTCACCCGCGAAACGCATGTGAAAATGCTGCGCCCAAGAATGCTTTCGGGTCATTTACAGGGGAAATTTTTAAAAATGACTTGCCAAATGATCCGTCCTTTACGGATTTTGGAAATAGGAACTTACACGGGTTACTCTGCCATAAGCATGGCCATGGGAAGTGATGACAAGTGCGTAATTCACACCATCGACTGCAATGATGAACTAGAGCAATTTACCCGAAAATTCATCAAAAGATCGGGATTCGAAAATCGGATTCAGTTTCACATTGGAGATGCTTTGGACATCATCCCCCAGATCAACGAAAAGTTCGATTTGGTTTTTATTGATGCCGACAAACGTCAATACATTGAATATTTCGAAGCTATTTTCCCCAAAGTAAAACAAGGAGGATTCATATTGGCCGACGATGTTTTGTGGGACGGAAAAGTGGTAGGTGAAGTAGAAAGTAAAGACAAACAAACTCAGGGAATAATAGCATTCAACGAATTTATTCATAAAAATGAACAGGTGGAGAATTTACTTCTACCCATTCGTCATGGCTTAATGATGATCAGAAAAAAATAAACAGTCGATTTTACAAATCCACAATTTTAACAAGAATGGTAGCGCCAAGATGAAGATGTCCTTGTTTTTGAATCGGCTTCCAATCTTGTTTTTCCAATTCCGATTTGATGGCACCATTGAGCATTCCATGAGCCACTAAAATAGCCGTTCCCTCTTCTTCGGCTACTTTTCTCAAATTTTCGGCTGCTTGCATAGCGCGCTGTTTGGCTTCTTTATGACTCTCGATTCCTCGGTGATTGAAACCCAGAAGCCAACTTCCACGACTAAATGCTTGCCAAAAAGGCAAAGGTAATTTTAAAAAACTCGTGGCATCTACCATGCGAATTTCAAACTCTCGAAAAATAGAATCGCATACAATGGGGAACTGATCCCCAAAAATCTCCAATGCTGTTTCTTGGGATCGAGGCAAACTAGAACAATAAATATTATGTTGTTTTTGAAGCCTTACAGTCACTAATTTCGAATCGAAAGGAACAATGGTTGCCGAATTGTAATTGAAAACATACTGCTGCGCCTCATCGGCAGAATACAAAAAATTCTTTTTCACATTGGGTTTTGCATGCCGAATCAGATAGATCTGTAGCATTTTTTTCCCCCGCTGTGCCAAATCCGCTTGAAGAGCTGAATCTACCTCTGTGATGCATGTAAAAGTTCCACATTCCATATTTAAAGACCATCCTTTCAAGTCTTTTTCACTTGACAAATGACTTTGAGCAGAACATCCCCAAAGAGAGAATACGACAATCCCTATTAGGATTGTTTTTATAGTAGTATGATTTACGATCAAGTTTTGGATTTTTGAATGTTACAAAATCAAAATTAACAATTATTCGCTGATCTCAATAGTAAATATAATCGGGAAAATATGACAATCCCTATTGTGTACTAAAATCAAAATTATTCCAAATTCAATCTCGCAAATTTATCAAATCCACCAGGCAAAAAAACACGAAGCATCATCCCAATATGATTATATTTTTAACAATAAAATCAAAAAAATAAGAATATGAAAGCATAAAAAATAATATCTTTGCACCGTTTTAAAAGAGTAAAAACAATATGGAAACAAAAAAATTAACCCAATTTAGTCCTGGTGCAGGATGTGGTTGCAAAATATCACCCAAAGATTTAGAATGTATCTTAAAGAGCAGTAGTCCTGCCATTCCCAACCCAAGAATGTTGGTTGGAAACGACACAAAGGATGATGCTGCAGTTTACGATATGGGCAATGGACAGGCTTTAATTAGCACCACCGATTTTTTCACTCCTATTGTCGATGATCCATACGATTTTGGACGAATTGCCGCAACCAATGCCATCAGCGATATATACGCCATGGGAGGCAAACCAATTATGGCTTTGGCCATTTTGGCCTGGCCTTTGGAAAAACTATCTACCGACCTTGCACAAAAGGTAGTGGAAGGTGCTCGCGATGTTTGTGCAAATGCAGGAATTCAATTAGCAGGGGGGCATTCTATCGATATTTCCGATCCTGTGTTTGGACTTTCGGTAAATGGTATTGTAGCCACCGAACGAGTAAAGAAAAACAATACAGCAACTGCAAACTGTACTCTTTTCCTAACAAAACCACTAGGAATTGGGGTATTAACTACAGCTGAGAAAAAGAAATTAATTGCACACGAAAACAATAAATTCGTTGTTGATTTGATGTGTACTTTAAATAAAATTGGTGTTACTTTTGGAGAACAAGAATACATCAAATCAATGACCGACGTTACCGGATTTGGTTTGTTGGGCCATTTGAGCGAAATCTGCGAAGGCAGCCAGGTAAATGCTGAGATTGAATACGCTGCAGTACCAAAAATAGATGGCGTTGAAAAACTTATTCAGCAAGGATGTACTCCTGGAGGAACTCGAAGAAACTGGGCTTCCTACGGACATTTAATTGGAGATATTACCGAAGCACAAAAGGGTCTACTTTGCGATCCACAAACAAGTGGCGGACTTTTGGTAGCGGTTGAAAACAACCACATCGAAGAATTTGTTGCCTTAGCAAAAAGTGAAGGTTTTGATTTAAGTCCAATTGGAAAATTAATAGAACGCACTTCAAAAGAAGCAGCTTACATTAGCGTTAAATAAAAGATTATGCAAAGAAACACATTAATTCAAGTAACCCAAAATGGAATGGGAACAGGAAGCGAAGAGTTGGGTTTGCAACTAATCACCAACTACTTTAAACTGTTAGATGCCGATGGAAGAACACCCAAAATCATTGTTTTTTACAATGGTGGTGTAAAATTAATCTGTAAAAATTCTCCGGCCTTGGAAGCTTTGCAAAATTTACACAAAAAAGGAGTTCAATTGTTGGCTTGCAAAACATGTCTCTCTCATTTCGATTTACTAGATCAAATAGAGGTAGGTACAGTAGGTAGTATGCCCGATATTATTACTCTTCAGGCCAATGCCGATAAAATAATTAACTTATAATTGATTATTACAAAACAAATAGAAAGCTTATCTGAAACTCAGGTAAGCTTTTTTTAATATCCGGCTTAGGTGTCTCGCAGATGATTTCTCCCACTCAAAAAAGCATTCCTCATATCAAACATCAATTTTTTGATGATAGAGCATACATTCTTTCCATTTTGCCATCTACTTTTAATTAAACATTACATAAAGCTTTGTATCTTGGATATATAATTCTCTAGATATAATCCCTATTGAAGAAATATTTCGCATACTTACTTCTTATCCTGTTCTCATTTCAAACTTTTGAGACCGCATTAATATGTCTAAATTTTACAGCCAATCAAGATTTTTTTTCCGCAATATGCACCAACAAAGACAAGCCTAAGATGCAATGCAATGGCAAGTGTCACCTAAAAAAGCAAATCGAGCAAAGTAAACAGAATGAAAAAGATGAAGTAAAAACAGAAAAAGAAATTCAGATTTTCATTTCTCAAGCTACCCTATTTCTACATACTGTACATCCAAAAATCACAAAAACATATTCAATTGCCACCAGTATTCTTCCTCCCAGAAGATGCTCTTCTGCAATTTTTCATCCTCCGAAATCATTCTAAGTTATTTTTTTGTTATCCGATCAGCAACTGATTTATACTCAATGCTGATCCATTTGGTGCATGCCTTAGTTTTTCACTTTTGTTGTGCGCGATTACGAACCAAAAATACAAGAATGAAAAATTCAATATTCATTGGACTCCTATTACTAGGCTTTCAAGTCCATTCACAAACTACAATACAATTGCTTGATCAGGCAGACAGGGAACCCATTGCTTTTGCACACTTTATGTACTTAGAGCAGAAAGGCACTGCCAATGCCGAAGGAATGATTTCAATCAATTACCTAGCAGGAGAAAGTTTAATCCTTTCTCATATAAACTATGGAAAGCTTGAAGTTTCTTCAGAAAAAATAGTTCAAGCCATTCAATCGGGAGTCCTACTCCTTCCTAAAAGTTATATTTCGTTGCTACCAACTACTGTTATTGCCCGAGCAAAAGAAAAAACCGAAAATGATATCATGGAAGTACAAAGCAGCGATAAACTCTCGCATGATGCTGGCGATTTCCTGAGTCAGACAGCCCTAATCGGAGGTATCCGAAAAAGTGGCAGTTATGGTTTCGATCCTGTACTTCGCGGATTTAAATACGATCAGTTGAACCTTGTCATGGACAACGGTATTAGCGCCTCGGCAGCCTGTCCAAACCGCATGGATCCACCTGCAAGCCAGATACCCATGAGTATGGTCGATCAGGTTGAAATTGTAAAAGGTCCACACTCCCTGCGCTATGGAAGTGCCTTTGGCGGAAGCATACATTTTAAATCGGCACAAAGTAGTTTCAGCGAATCGGCCAAAGCATTTGGTCGTGCCAGCGGAAGCTACGAAAGCAATGGAAATATTTATCGCAGCGAAGCCATGGCTGGAACTAAAGGCAAATTTTACAACTTTGGAATT
>NZ_JBFHJW010000082.1:0-16324 GCF_041595635.1 Labilibaculum sp. | reverse complement strand
TAAAGATCTGCCTTTCTGTAATCATCTGTATTTATTTCAACTAATCTTACTAGCTATCTGTTTTGCGATCTGCCATGAACCCATTACAAAGTCGCTTCGATCCAAGACCATGAAGAAATATCAACTTGATCGGAATCTTTACCTGAGTTCAAAGTATACTTACTGGTTTCACCAGCAACTAAACTTGCATCTGCATCAGCACCTTCAATTTGAACGTTCGATAAAGCACCATCATTTTTCATATCCAAATCATAATCGTAACCTTCCATGTATAATCCTGTGATTGATGCACCTGATTCTAATTTAAATTGAAGTCCTGTACCACCAACTGTAGAGATCGCAGTTATGTTTTCGAACTGAGGATCGTTGTTTACTTTATCACCTTCGAATACAGTAGAAAATCCGTCAACTGTATGAGAAATATAAGCATTAGTCACTTTTCCGTTCCATCCTTCCGTCCAGTCGATTGAATCATCTTCGTTATTTTCAAGGTACATATTGCTTACCGCTACTGTTCCACCGAAAAACTCAACACCATCATCGGAACCATTAATTACAGCAACATTCTTGATGGTCGTTCCTGAACCTACCGCATAAAAAGAAACACCATTGTATTGAGAATCAGCATTAATTTGAGCACCCGTTCCTTTAATTACTAAGTACTCAATAGAACCTGAGTTATCCTCGTCATCTTCACCACCATAAATAAAACCACCTACTTCAGCTTCCGAATCAGAGCCCGCAGTAGTAGTCGCCTGACCACAAAGGGTTAAACCACCCCAGTCGCCAGGTTCAGCATTTACAGAAGACATTACCACTGGAGAATCGGAAGTACCATTAATATAAATTTTACCACCCATTAATACAGCGATATAAACATCAGTACCACCAGCTTCGGCAGTAATTTTAGTACCCGCAGGAATAATTAAAGAAGCACCATCCTCTACAATTAAAGAACCCGTTAAAGAATAGGCAACAGAAGCATCTAAAGTAATAATATCGTCAACAGTTCCAGTTAAATCGCTACCAGACCAAGTCTCTACTGTCTGAACATCAACATCTACCCATGAAAAGCTTGTTACATCCACAGTAGCATCTGCATTGTAACTGTTTGCAGGATCAGCATCTACACCATCAATTTGAACATTTGACAATGCTCCATCATCTTTCATATCGATAGTTACTTCGTAACCCGTTAAAGATAGGCCTGTGATTGTAGCACCCGATTCCAGTTTGAATTGCAAAGCAGTACCACCAGTTGTAGAAACAGCAGTTAAATTCACAAGTTTAGGATTGTTATTTACTTTATCGCCTTCAACAACAGTAGAAAAACCGTCGATAGAATGCTCTACATAAGCATTAGTTACAGTACCACTCCAACCTTCTGTCCAGTCAATCGCATCATCTTCGTTGTTTTGTAGGAATAGGTTGCTTACCGAAACTGTACCCCCAAAAAACTCAACACCATCGTCGGAACCATTTATTACAGCAACATTTTCAACAATTGTTCCTGAACCTACCGCATAAAAAGAAATACCATTGTATTGCGAGTCGGCATTAATTTGAGCACCAGTACCGGTTATCACTAAATACTCGATAGATCCTGAACTATCAGAATCATCGGATCCTCCATAAATGAAACCACCCACTTCAGCTTCCGAATCAGCACCAGCGGTAGTAACAGCTTTTCCGCAAAGAGTTAATCCACCCCAATCACCAGCATCTCCGTTAACCGATGTCATAACAACAGGATTAGATTCTGTACCTTCAATATTAATTTTACCACCCATTAAAACAGCGATATATACATCTGTACCACCGTTATCGGCAATAATTTCAGTTCCTGCAGGAATGGTAAGCGTTAAACCATCAGGAACAATGAATGAACCACTCAGGTTATACTGAACGCTGGAATCGAGAGTATAATCCTCGGTTAAAGTACCTGTCAATTCGCCCTCCTCAATTAACTGAATTACTTCTTCAACTACTATTACATCATCAGCATCGTCGGAACAACTAGACAAAAAAGGCATAGCTAGAATAGCTAAACTCAAAACTTTAAATGTTAACTTTTTCATTTTAATTTAATTTTGGAATATAAAGGTTATTTAGTTTTCTAATTCAAATTGATTTTAAGACCTACACTCAGCTTAATTCCTTTTTTGTAGGACTGAATAACTTCATTTGAAGCATCCCCCGAAATCGGTTCAAGCATTTGTGTTTGCTTAATTGTTGGATTCAGTAAATTTTTTCCGGAAAATTTAATAGAGAATCGATCTGATAGCTTTTTGCTAATTACCATATCAAGAGTAACAAATCCTTTTTCAATAATTTCGTTATTAAAATATGTGTCGCTATAAGTATTATCTTCAGGAGAACCTAAGGCAAAAATCTTATCCGACGAATAGTTTCCTGTGAGAGCGAGCTGAAATTCTTTTTCCTTATTATTCGAGAAGCTCACAGTACCATTAAAAATCAAATCGGATGCTCCCTGTAAGTCTGATTCTGTTTTATTATTGTATTGGTAATCCTCAAGAAGATCTTGCGTAAACCACATTTTAGTAGCGTTTAGCACCAAATTTAGCTCTGGCATTTCGGTAGTTTGTGCTTTTATAATCGCAAATCGTGTTTCTAGCTCCAGGCCGTAAACATCTGCTTTCTCGCCGGTATTCTCGTAAATAAAGTAACCCGATGAACCTCTTGTTAAGGTAAGATTGATAGGATCGTTAATTTTTTTATAAAATCCCGATACAGAAATTAATTGTTTCGGAGTTGGAAAGACTTCCCACTTTAAATCGAAATTGTAATTCTCCGAAATAATTAAATCAGGATTCCCTTTTATAACCTGACCGGTAGGAGAAACATATTCGAATGGAGCTAACTCCTTAAATTCGGGTAGTGTAATTGTTTTACTCGCAGCAAGACGAATGGCAGCTTTATCAGTTAACTGATATTTTAAATTTAAGGAAGGCAAAACATTAGTATAGCTATTGGAAAGACTTCCCGTTCTACCCACATAATTTGCAACATCCCAATCTATATCCAGCTCATCCTGTTGGTAACGAGCACCAATATTACCCGATAGTTTATTCAATTGAAAAACCGTATTTGCATAAGCAGAATAAGAATCCAAATTAGCAGTGTACAAGTCAGGATCTCTTTCCTTTAAAACTAAGGTGCCATCATCGTACATACTTTCATCTAGCAATGCTTCATCTAAATTATCGATGGAAGAAACCTGAACACCTTTCGCTTTTACACCAATAAATAAGGAGTTAAAATCTCTTTCTTTCATTCTAAAGTTTCCTCCAAAATTCAATTTCAGCTTCCTATCATCCAGATCGATAAATTTTAATTCATCTTTTACATATCCGTTAATTTCGGAATCATCGATATTTTGTTGTGATTTTCTTTGCTGATAATCGCCCACATGAGAAAATTGAACCGTATTTTCATCAAGAATATTTACTTCGTTACGAATACGGTTTGGCTCCTCGGCTTTAACTGTATTGTAAGCAAGAGCCCAGTTTAGCTTATTGTAATCTCCAATTTTATGGCTTCCTAATAATTGGCTAATCAGTAAACTACTCTCCTTAAGATTTTGATCTCTTACAAAGGCACCTTCCTCTTGTGGATCCTGATCGAAAACATAACCTTCACCATTTCTTCCTTGTTCATACAGTTCATCGGAAGATTTGTGAACCCAAACGCTGTTAAGGTTGATACTATTATTTGCATTAAAATCGTAGGTAAGGTTTACCAATCCGGTCGTACTTATTTCTGTTTTATAAATTTCGGCATCGGTAAATGACTTATACAATATATTCGTTCTATATTTTTTATATAAGCCTTGGTGATGTGATGCTTCACTTTCGTGGGATAGCGTTGCAAACACCGTTAAATCTTTCTCGAACAGTTTAAATTTCTTACCTGCTAAAATTGAAAAGTCATAACCAATCGGAATATTTCTTGTTTCGGTATTCCAACTTTGATCAGTAATATTACTAATTGTACTATTCGGTTGATTGTAAAAACCAAAACTTACATCATTATAGTTCTGAGTGGTTTTGAAATTATTAAAAACACCACTTTTCAATACGTTTGTATTTACTTTAGTAGTTAGACCTATCGAAATTTTATCGCTATAAGTTTTCGAAACAATATCAATATTCCCCGAAGCCTGGTCTCCATAATTATCAACCGAATACGTTTTGTTGATACTTACATTTTTAATTAAATCAGTAGAGAACATATTCAAATCAATATTCTTCTTCTCAACATCATCCGATGGAATCGGTAAACCATTCATTGTTGTTGATAAATATCTATCTCCTAATCCTCTGACATATACATCACCAGAACCCTCATTTTTGGTAACACCGGATATTTTAGAGGCTGCACTTGCTGCATCCGAAACACCTTGTGATTCCAGTTCCTGAGCACCTATCGACTGCTTAATTCCAAGCGATTTTTTTTGATCTATTAATAGAACAACTTCCGATTCTCTATTGGCTTTGGCAACCACTTTCACATCGTTCAATTCTACAGTTGAAGTTCCCATTTCGAAATTAATATTCACCGAGTTTCCCTCCTCTACAGTAATATTTTCTTTCGAAGATGTTTCGTAGGATATAAAAGAACACTTTATAACATGCGTTCCTACCGGAACATTTGGGAGCTGATAGTTTCCATCAAAATCGGTAACCGTACCTATAGTTGTTCCATCTACATACACCGATGCTCCAATTAATGCTTCTCCCGTTTTTCCATCCTTTACATTTCCACTTACACTTCCTGTTTGTGCAAGCAAACAAAGCGAAGAAAAAACGAGTGCCGTTACTAGGAATAATTGTTTAATCATTTTTAATAAAATAAGTCAATACATTTTCTTTCTAATTCACATTGCGATGTTAGGAAAGAAATATGATCGGAATACTAAGACCTCTTTAAGTAAAAATTATCAAACTCGGCAGCTCATGTTAATTGTAAGTTAGGTAATAAACGCTATGTAAACTATTCTTAAACTTGATGTTAATTATCTGTATATTATGGAAAACCAAACAACTACTATCATCCTCTTTAATTGTAATTTACATCCTTATGTTACAATTGTCTTACAATATTGCTTCGGTTCTGTTACAAAAAAAATATGAAGTACTATTTTGAGAAAATTCGGATTTTATCCATCTCATTCGAAGTCATTTTTACAAGAATTATTGACTAAGTGGAAATCTTTTTATGTCTTAAATATTAAGATTTTGTTAAGATTCAATGCCTTATATAACAATAAGATTAATGAAAAATTAACGTTAATATCTTTAATTATCTTACTTTTATTTAAATATTGTACCTCTGAAAAAACGAAAGAATCGCGATTAATATTGACTTTTTCTAAGCTAAATTTGTTTGCTTATTCTCAACTTTGTCCAGAAGAATTAACTAAGAACTAACTCTACATATGAAATTGATTTCATCGAAAAAGCTTACCCTTTCCTTGAGTATATTGGTTACTATATTGGTTATGGTAATATCATGTATCAGTTACGTCCTTCCCTTTCATGTTATTTATATTGTGCTACTAGGCCTTATTTCTGGTATACTTATACACCAAATAAGCAAATATCTCGTAAATCGGTTTTTATATTCAAAAATCCGGATTCTCTACAAAACCATTCACGACACTCAGGTAATTGATAAAGATTTGGCAGAGAAAGTACAAACTAGCGATGCTCTTCATGCTGTTGAAATGGATGTACTGGAATGGAGCGAAGAAAGAGGTTCACTAATTGCTCAATTAAAAAAACAGGAAAAATACCGCAAAGAATTCATTGGAAATGTTTCTCACGAACTAAAAACACCCATCTTTAATATACAAGGTTACATTCTTACACTTTTAGATGGTGGTTTAGAAGACAAAACCATCAATAGGATGTATTTGGAGCGAACCGAAAAAAGTATCAATCGAATGATTACTATTGTTAAAGATTTGGAAGTAATTTCTAAATTAGAATCGGGAGAACTTAAATTGATGTATGAACGATTTAACATTATCGATTTGATCAACGAAGTTCTTGAAATGCAAGAAATGCGCGCTAAAAAAAATAACATCAAACTTATTTTTCCACAAGAAAAAGAGAATTCTAAATTTGTATACGCCGATAAAAAGGAAATTTTTCAGGTTCTCAACAATCTACTTGTCAATTCTATTAAATATGGTCGCAACAAAGGAACAACTCATATAGAAGTGATGAGTATGGATAAAAATTATTTACTTGAGATTCGTGACAATGGAATTGGTATCGAAGCAGATAACTTACCCCGTATATTTGAACGCTTTTTCCGAGTGGATAAAAGTCGATCAAGAAATATGGGCGGTTCAGGTCTAGGCTTGGCTATCGTAAAACACATTGTCGATGCACACAACCAAAACATTAATGTAAGCAGTACCTATGGCGAAGGTACAAGTTTCACATTCACTCTTGAAAAAGCAAAATAATAAAACTAAACAAGCACTCTTACCATGGAAAGTAGCAATTACAAAATTTTATTGGTCGACGACGAATCTGATATTCTTGAATTTCTTAGCTATAATTTAAAAAAAGAAGGTTTTCAGGTTTCAACAGCTGAAAATGGCTTAGAAGCCATCGAAAAAGCAAAAAAGTTTCATCCTCACCTTATTATTTTAGATGTAATGATGCCAGAAATGGACGGCATTGAAACTTGCGAAAAAATAAGATCAATTCCTGATTTTCAAGATGTACTTATTTCCTTTTTAACAGCTCGCGGAGAGGATTATTCACAAATTGCAGGTTTCGAAGCAGGTGCCGATGATTATATTAACAAACCCATAAAACCTAAAGTTTTTATTAGCCGGGTAAATGCTCTTTTAAAACGATCAGGTCGCATTTCCGATGATGCCTCTAATTCTTCTACACGCCTTATTACCATAGGAAATATTTCCATCGATCGAGAACGTTATCTCATCATCCAAAATGGAAAAGAATTCTCCTTACCTCGAAAAGAATTCGAATTATTGCTTTTATTGGTCTCTCGTCCACAGAAAGTGTTCACCCGCGATGAAATTTATGCAGCCATTTGGGGAGAAAAAATTATTGTTGGTGACAGAACCATCGATGTTCACATTCGAAAACTACGCGAGAAAATTGGCGAGCGTTTTATCCAAACCATCAAGGGAGTTGGTTATAAATTTGTAGATGTAGACTAAGCATAAGCAAGGGTAGCAATACTAACTTTTGCACCTTCTGCCTTTAGTATAGCACGTGCGCACGATTCTAGTGTTGAACCAGTTGTTACTACATCGTCGACCAATAAAATATGCTTATTGCATAAATTATCAGGTAGTTGTATGTCAAAAATATTATCTACATTTTCCCAACGTTCTAATTTGCTTTTTCGTGTTTGGGATTCGGTATGAATTAAGCGAATTAAATTATTTATTTCGACCGGTTTTTGCATCGATTGCCCCAAGCCAATGGCAATCATATGCGCCTGATTATATCCTCGAATTTTCTCTTTTCGAGGATGCAAAGGAACTGGAATTATAAGATCGATATCCTTAAAAAAATCCGATTTTTTTAAACTTTCACCAAAATGCTTTCCTAAAGCAATTCCAATTTCCTTTTTATTGTGGTATTTTAATTTGTGAATCAACTTTTGAAATTGGCTCCCCTTGTGAAATGTATAATACGAAGTGGCATAACTTATATTTACCCTTCCCCAAAAAAGAATGGAAACGGGATTATTTTTCTCTAGATGAAAATCTGTTTTGGGCAAAAGAAATAAACACCTAGTGCAAATTGTTTCCTCATTTTTAAATAAATAATTTCCACATGCCTCGCACAATCGAGGATAAAATAAGTTCAGAAAATCATTAAAATACATCGATATTGAATGACTTACCTTCATAAAACTAGTTTTGTAATATTTTCTCAATAAAAATTTAACGCTTGTTTAATGGTTTCATAATCTTATACTAATCGACTATGAATCAAACTACTCTATTTTTGTTGTGTAGGAAATGATACAAATATCAATTTGTAAATCCATTTTCAAAATAAGAAGATTAAGTTAATTATAAAAATAATAAGGTATTTAATATCTGCAACTTGAAACTAAAAAAATGAAAAAAATTATCTTCCTTTTTGTAGCACTACTTACTTTAGGTCTTGAAAGCCAAGCAGTGAAAGTAGTTACGCCTGTGAGCGATAAAGAAATGAACCGCGCCGAAATGGCATCAGTCGCAACAACCAGTCTATCTGGAGTAGTTTTAGATAATGAAACTGGTGAAACGCTAACTGGTGTAGCCATACGATTCGAAGGATCGAGCGAAACTGTTTATACTGATTTTGATGGGAACTTTACCATTTCAAATGTGGTTCCAGGAAACTACAACATCTTATCAAACTACATTTCGTATAGCGACAATAAATTAAAAGATGTGAACGTGAATGCTGTAAATAATGTTATTCGCTTGGTGCTAAAAAAGGATTAATTTTTATTGATGAGAAAAAAAATAAAAATCGTTTTAGGCATATTATTTTGCCTATTTACCAACCACGCCATCTCTCAGGTAATTGAGGAAGTGGAAGGTTTGTATTATACAAGTTCAGGAGATCTTTATACAGGAAGCTATACCGAATTTTACGATAGTGGTAATAAGCGAATTGAAATGAACATAGAGAATGGAAAGCGAAACGGGAAAATCACACTTTTTTTCGAAAATGAAAAAGTTCAAGAAGTTCGATCCTATACGAATGGTTTAATGGACGGCAACTGGATTACCTGGAATAATAATTCAGTGAAAATAGCAGAAGCCAATTACAAGCGAAATAAAAAAGATGGAAAATGGTATATCTGGGACGACAATGGCGTTAAAAGATATGAAATGGAATATAAAAATGGAGAAAAAGTAGGCAACTGGTACATCTGGGATGAAAACGGTAACCTTCTTAAAGAACGTAAGTTTTAGTAAATTCAATAATTATAGTTCTCTAAAGTCGCTTAATGGTAAATTAAGCGACTTTTTTTGTTTATTCTTTTTGATTGTAATGAAATAGATCAAAATTGTTAATAATTTTGTATTGGCAGCACTCGAAGATCAATAGCAATCCGAAAAGCATAAAATTTAATGAATTCCTTTTATCAAATAGTAAGAAATAGTAAAACCTGGCTTATTCAGTCTATAAACTTTCTCTTTTCTGAGTTTCTGGCATTTCTAAAAAGGAATAAATACGGTGTAATGGGAACAATAGCTTTTCACATGTTCTTACTTATTCTCATGTTACTTTTTAAATTAAATACAAAAAAGACCTTTCTTGAATCAGAAATCTCCATCGAAATACCACTTGAACTAAGCGAACAATTACTTAAAGAAGAAAAAGAGAAAATAGAAGAAGCCCTTGAAGAAAAAAATTCTGAAATTTCTAAAAGTGTAGATGAACTTCTTCGCTCCATTGCCGTAAACCAAAACGTTGCAAAATCACAAAACGACCCACAACAAAAAGTGGATCAACTAATCGATGAAGTTCGAAAAGATCTGGACGAATTAGGATCTGATGATGCAGCCAACGGTGAATCTAATGACATCCGAGAGTTTCTTAATGACAGTATAAGCGCTGCCGAAGCGAAAGAAAAACAAAAACTTCTTGATTCTTTGGAAAGTATTGAATACAGTGGTCCAAGCAGCGTTTATTACAACTTGGAAGGTAGGCATAAAGTGTATTTGCCCATTCCTGTATTTAAATGCGAAGGTGAAGGCTTAATTGCAGTTCAAATTGTAGTAAATCAATCTGGTAGAGTCATTCAATCGAGTATTCTTAATCAGGAATCGGGTGTACAGGATGATTGTTTGTTCGATGCTGCATTGCAAGCTTCTCGTAAAACCAGATTCAACGTAAGTACTAGTAGTCCAGCCCAGCAAATTGGTAAAATAACCTATCAGTTTGTTCGGCAATAAAACTTTTTTATCAGTAAACTGATATAGCATAAAATTATATTATTGATTATTACCTAATAATAATTAAATTAGAGACTTGTTTTGTACTATCAAAAATAATTTCACTATGAACTTTTTTTTAGCCTATAGACTTCGTAAAGCTTCTGATACTTTAAGTATTGAAAAAAAAAGAGATGCTCTTCAAAAGGACTTCGAGGAATTTAAATCCTTTTCTATTTCTGAAGAATTAAAAGATTATCGTGACCTTGAAGCTTATGTTTTAGCGGATAGATTCAAAACCAACAGAAAATCCATAGAAAATAAAAGCTATAAAAAGAGTACTCTTTTTAAAGACGAAAAAAACTTTAAACGCTTTCAGCGGTCCTCAAAATTCAAAACTTATTTTCGTTTAAAAGATTCTAGTGAATTATCAACTTTCGAACTTACTAAAGTATCTGATGAAATTAAACGTTACAAGGAACTAGATGCTCTCATTCACTCGGCAGGTTTTTCTAAAAAAACCCAATCGGAAGAATTCAACGAATTTACAAAATTAAAATCGTCACAACTTCTTAAGGAATTTTTCAAATTCGAAAAATCCAAATCATATAAAACCTACAAGGCATTGGAAGGTTCGAACGAATTAAACCAATACTTACAATTGGAAGAGAAAATTAGTTCCGACGAATTTCAGAAAGAAAAAGCCTATTTATTAGATAAAAAGAGATTTGAAAAATCGGAAGATTATCAAAAACTTCAAAAATATTTACAACTAAAAGAGTCTGATAAGTATAAAAAATACTTTGCACTAGCTACTAAAAATCCATTTCAAGAACTGGATAAGTGGGAACTTAGCTTTTCTGATGAATTCGATTCAAAACCATTACAGGCAGAAAAATGGATCAATAAATATTTCTGGGGTGAGGAACTGCTGAATAAAGGATATAATCTTCAGTCGGAATTACAATGTTTTACCGAAGGCCAAAATATCGACTATTCAACTTCTTCTGTTCTTCTGCAAGCAAGAAAAGAAACTGTAAAAGGTTTGCAATGGGATCCTTCTATGGGATTTGTTCCTACTGAGTTTGATTATAGCTCGGCTATTATTAGTACAGGAAAATCGTTCCGCCAAAAATTTGGTCGTTTCGAGGCCAAAATAAAACTAAACAATCCTAATCAGGTAACTCATTCGTTTTGGATGGTTAGTGATCAAAAATTACCACACATCGATGTATTTAAGAGTTTGGAAGATGGTAAGCTTCAGATAGGAAATTATTGGGGAAATGAAAAAAAATTGAATAAGCATCAAACTAAAGTAAAAGGCGTTGATCTATCGAAAGGATATTTTATTTATTGCTTGGAATGGACTCAAAATAAATTGGTTTGGAAAATAAATGATGTGGTAGTTAAAACTCAAAGCGAAGGAGTTCCACAGGACCCCATGTATTTAAATTTTAGCATGAATATTACAAAAGAACAGCCAAACGTAAATGCTTGTTTCGAAATTGATTGGGTACGCTGCTACCAAGCAAAAGAATAATAAAAAAGAGCCTTTAAAGGCTCTTCTTTAATTTAATGAAGTTCCAACATTAAATACACTAAAGTAATTATCAATTGAATCGGCTAGTTGAGATTTTAAGTCATCCAATTCCTCTTTTTCCATTTCTTCATCGTCCCAAAAAGTAAGAATAATATTCAAGTAGTCTTTTATTAGACCTGGCGAGGTTTCAAGTCCTAAATCAGAACGCAAAAGAAGATTAAACTCAGCAAACCAAAGTAAGGCAATTTTATGTTCATGAACGGTTCCTTCCACAAAGGAGCTCAAAGATTTAAATTCTAAAAATTTCTTTACTGTTCTTTCAGAGGCTAAATAATACAATTTAGTTCCTAAATCGAGAAACTCCTTTTGTAATTTCTTAAAATTACTCTTGCTTTTCTTTTCACATAAAATTTTCATGAAAAAAGCATTAACACGAAGAAACTCTTCTCGTTTATCGAAAAAATTATTTACATCCATATCCAATTCTTTCGATTCCTTAGTAACATCTTCTACTTCCAAATCCCGAATGGAATTTCTCTTTTCCTGAAGTAAAAAGGAGATCAGAAAAACCAGTGCCGCCAAAATTGAAACTTGTAATATGATTGATATTATTTCCATGATTTGAGTGTTTGTAAGAACAAATTAACGACTTATTTCTGTAAAATTTTTGTAATGAGTAATTTACGAAATGTTATGTTTTCGAACAAACCTAGTATAGGTGTTTTTATTTACTCACATTTTTTTTAGATAAACGAATATATTTTCATGATTAAAAATTAATTTTAATTTTTAATAACTTTTCAGCAAAACCAATTCTATCAGACATTTATAAATTATGTTTGTTGTTTAAATAATATATAAATCATCTTTTAGCCCGCGTAAAAAAAGTCAATATAGAACCAAAATAAATTTCGTATCAGTAATAAAAAAACCTACACAAAAGCGAGCTTACTTTTAAAGAATACAATTCTTTATTTTTTCGAAAACAATCTATAAAGTCGATGTTCTATTTGTGTAGACAATCGAAACATGACTGGTGCAATTACTAAGGTTAAAAATGTGGCAAAACTTAAACCAAATATAACGGTCCACGACATAGGTCCCCAAAAAGCTGTACTATCGCTTCCGAATGATAGGTAAGGATTGAATTCACTAAACAATGTAAAGAAATTAAAATTCATGCCCAAAGCCAATGGTAACAATCCAAGAATGGTTGTAATTGCAGTAAGCATTACAGGACGTAGCCTTGTTTTACCGGCTTGTGCAATACAATCTACTTCCTCAAGTGCAGTTAAATACTTAGGATCCTTTGTATCCATTTTATCTATCTTCCGCTTGCGCAACAAATCGATATAATCGATCAAAACAATTCCATTATTTACAACAATTCCTGCCAAGGAAATAATACCAATACCAGTCATTAAAACCACAAATGGCATATTAAAAATTCCTAAACCCAGAAATACACCAATCGTACTAAATAGTACTGTAATCATTATTATTAATGGCTTAATTGCTGAATTAAACTGCGATACGAGTATCAAAGTAATTAAAGAAAGTGCAATTAGTAATGCTTGCATTAGAAAAGCAGATGTTTCTTCCTGTTCCTCCTGTTCACCCGTTAATTTATAGGAATACCCTTTCGCGATTTCAAAATCAGCTAAAACAGATCTAATTTTAGCATTAATTTCGTTGGCATTAAATCCTTCCTCTACATTCGAATAAATTGTTACCACACGTGTATTATCAATTCGGTTAATTCGCTCGTAGGTAGATCCGTAACTATAATTACTCACCGAAGATATTGGTATTTGAACCATTGTATTGCTAACTGGGCTCATCACACTAATTTTCTGATTCATTAAGGAAGGAACATCATATCGATATTTATCGGCCAGGCGAAGCATAATATCATATTCATCTTCACCATCTTTAAATTTTGAGACTTCCGTACCATACAAAGAATTACGAAGAGCTCGTGCAACCTGATTTGTAGACAAACCAAAACGTCGTACTTTATCACGATCGATATGAATGAGCATTTCAGGTTTTCCTTGGTCTAAATCGAGCGACAACTCCTCCACTCCTGGAATTCTTTCATCGTTTAACTTCTGTTTCATACGATTAGCCTGAATAAGTAATTGTTCAAAATCATCACCCGAAACCTCAATATTAATAGGATATCCAACATCAGGACCATCTGTATTTTTTTCCACAAAAATTTCAGCTCCTACAAAACCTTTAAAATTAGCTGTTAATTTTTTCATCAGCTCCGAAGTACTCACACCACCTCTTTCCTTATATTCCACAAAAGAAATACTTGTTAGTGATTTGTTAGCCGAACGACTACTAGCAAACATTCCTCCTTTTCCGGATCCAACATTAGTAGAAATAGATCGAATAATATCCTTATAAGGTTCCATGGTATTTTTCACGATTTTTTCTACCTCTACCGAAATTTCATTGGACTTATGTATATCTGTTCCTAAAGGAAGTTCCATGGTAATGTAAATCGATTTTGGATCGTTATCGGGAAAGAAAACCACAAGAGGATTACTTCCAAAATAAAAACCAATAGAAAGAATCATCAGTAAAAAAGTTCCCAAAAAGAAAAGTAATGGACGAATTCCTTTCAAAGCAAAACGAAGTGTTCTCTCGTAGGAATTTTCGAGTACAACCAAAAATACAAGTTGAAACCAACGCGCAAATGGCTTTAACACTAACAAGTTAAGAAGAATTAAAAAGGCTATACAAGCCAGTAAATTTGCCATTACAAAAGTATCGAATACCCCAAAAATCTTTAAAGCATAAAAAGGTAATGAACCTATGAAAAATGCAGCGGAAATCATCAAAAATTTCTTCGTATTCATCTTTGCATGGATATCATCTATTTTAACGAAAGTGGCAGTAAAAACAGGATTTAGAATCAGTGCCACGAACAAAGACGACGACAAAACAATAATAAGGGTAATTGGCAAATATTTCATGAATTCACCCATAACTCCTCCCCAAAGTAGTAAAGGAAAAAAGGCCGCCAAAGTTGTTGCTGTAGATGAAATGATAGGTGCGGCAATCTCACTAACGCCTTGTTTTGTAGCCTCCAACTTCGAAAAACCTTCCTGATGAAGTCGATACACATTTTCGACCACCACAATGGCATTATCAACCAACATTCCCAAGGCCAAAATCAATGAAAATAGAATCATTTGATTCACCGTGTAACCCATTTCATTCAAAACAATAAAGGAAATGAACATTGACATTGGAATCGCTAATCCAGAAAAAAGAGCATTTCGCAGTCCCATAAATAGGTACAAAATCAAAATTACCAGAAGCATACCCATAATAATTGAATTCTCAAGATCGCTCACCTGACCACGCACATCTTCCGAAGTATCATCGGTTACAGTTACCAGTAAACCACGAGGCAAATTGCCCAATTCTTTCTCCTGCGAAATAATTTTATAGATTTGATCGGTAGCAGCCAAAAGGTTTTCGCCCGATTTTTTGGCAATGGAAAGAGATACTACTGGATGATTATTCAATCGGGAAATGGAAGAAAGTTCTTCATAACCATCTTCAACCTCTGCCACATCTTTAAGGTAAACAACTCGCCCATTTGCCACTTTAACAATGGTATTTTCAATTTGCTTTATAGTCGTATAATCGGCACTTGTACGAATACTTCTTCGTGTATTATCGGTAATTAATGTTCCTGCACTAACGGTCACATTTTCATCAGAAATAGCTGTTTCTATATCATTAAAAGAAACCCCGTTTGCTTCCATTTTATGCAAATCGGCATTAATTTTAATTTCACGCTCATCAATTCCTTTAATATCTGCCTCGGATACTTCGGGTAAAGATTCGAATTTATCCTGAAGGTCTTCTGCATATTCCTTCAAATCATCTAAGCCATAATCTCCTGATAGATTAATATTTAGTATGGGGAAATCAGCAATATCGATATCCTCCACACTTGGGTCACTATCTAAATCGTCAGGCAATTCACTTAAAGATTTATCGACCTTATCTTTGGTATCCTGTAAAGCTTGTTTCACCACCACATTGGTAGTAAACTCAACCACAATAATACTCATGTCCTCGTAGGATGCCGATGACATTTTTTTGACCCCTTTTAGTGATTTTAGTTCTTTTTCGATGGGTCTTGTAATCAGATTTTCAATATCAACAGGTGAATTACCAGGATAAACTGTTGAAATCATGATGTTGGGAATGACCACTTCCGGAAAGTATTCACGAGGCATACTTTGGTAGGAAAACCAGCCAAACATGCAGAGTATTGCCGTTAAAATAAAAATAGAATTCTTATTTTTTAGAGCAAGAAATGTAGGTGTAAACTTTCTCTGTATGTTCTCAATAGTGCTTGTATCTTTGTTTTTATCCATTTTTAAAGCTTATTTTGGACTCACAAGAGATCCGTTTACAACCTGAGAGAATCCTTCTGTAATAATCTGATCACCAAAAGAAAGACCCGAGTCAATCATAGAAATATTATTGTAAGTTCTACTTATATTTACATATGTTTTTCGCGCCACAAGCTGCTCTCCTTCTTTTTTTGCCACATACAAATAACTTCCTTCAAAATCTTTCTTTACGATAATGGAGGGAATCACCAAAGCATCTTCTACTTCGAAATCCTTAATTTTTACCACCGAAATAAGATTTGGTTTAATCTTATGATCAGGATTATTTAAGTTAACGCGAATTTTAAAACTTCGGTTTCCCGGATCAATCACATCTGATGTTCTGGTAATGCTGGCCTGAGTTTGAAAGTTAATTGCGGGAAAATTCAATTCAACCAATTC
>NZ_JBFHJW010000081.1:0-16469 GCF_041595635.1 Labilibaculum sp. | reverse complement strand
TTTTGCAAGCGGATATCGAGCTCCTAATTTGGCAGAGCTAACGCAAGACGGTCTACACAATGATCGCTACGAAGAAGGAGATCCGAATCTAGATCCACAAAAAAGTCTCGAATCCGATTTAGGAATTCATTATCATGCTCACAATCAGTCTATTGACGTTTCCATTTTCTACAATCGAGTTTACGATTACATTTACTTGCAGCCAACCAATGAAGAGGCTCCCGATGATTATGGTTATATTTACCAGTATTCACAACAAGATGCAAAATTGTATGGCGGAGAACTTGCTTATGATTTGGCGCTTACAACATTTGTAAAATTTCGCACCAACTATGCCATGGTAATTGGCAAAAAAGATGAAGGAGGAAGATTGCCATCTATACCGCAACACAAACTTAACAACTCCATAAAATTAACTTCCAAAGGAAATCAATTTTTCAAATCTCCATTTATAAATTTTAGTTGGAATTATGCATTTGCACAGAAGCATCCTTCACAATTCGAAACAAATACATCGGCTTACGATTTATTTGCCATACAAGCTGGTAGCAATTTCAAACTATATAAAATGGAAACTAGTTTATTGCTTAGCGCAGATAATCTTTTCAACAAAAAATATGTTGATCACTTATCAAGCTTAAAAACACTAGAATATTACAATCCAGGAAGAAATTTGAGTGTAAAACTCACCTTCAAAATATAACTGAAATTGTTGATTTTAAAGGTTATTTTCTCCATATCAGCAAATAAATTAAAAAGAGGTGGGCTACCGAATAAAGCTCACCTCTTTAAAATTATAAATTCGTTCTTCGCCTCTGGCTTCTATTCTCAATTGTCCATAGTCGGTAATGCCTACAATTTCTCCATCAAACTCGCCCTGCTTATCAGAAAAATAATGTACTTCATTCATCCAATACATGCTTGAAAGATACTCTTGTTCCAATAAATCGGTTTTTCCATCTTCCAATTGAAAATAGCGATTTTCAATACAATTTAACAAATTTGTCAGTTCCTCATCTAAATCGTACACTTTTTGCCTCTGCAATGCCAAAGATGTCGGATTCGGAGCATCGGACATAAATTTTTGCTGATTAATATTCAAGCCCAAGCCACAAATACTATGACTTAAAGTCGATCCCAGAATAGAATGCTCAATTAAAATACCCGCAATCTTCTCATTTCCAACATATATATCGTTTGGCCATTTAATAGCTACATTCTTCAAATACTTCTTGAGATAATCGGCCACGCCCAATGAAATTACCATGGAAATTTGAAATTGACTAGCTATGGGTAAGAATTCGGGTCGCAGAATGATACTTATGGTAAGGTTTTTGCCTCTTTCACTTTCCCAGTGATTTGTGCTCTGTCCGCGGCCTTTTGTCTGACTTAATGCCAAAACGACAGTACCAGCTGACGGATTTTGATTTTTAATCAAATCGAAAGCAAAATTATTCGTAGAGTTTAATTCGCTTTTACAAATCAGTAAATTAGGGGAAAATAAGCATCTATTCATGGTGAAAAATATTAATTTCAGTAGTCCTAAGAAATCCGCAAACCAATACAATTATTGATTTGCTAATCTTTGGTAAAATTAATCATTACCTTGCATAAAAAAATAAATTATAGCTCTTAGATTTGGGATAATCCCTTTCTCTATATGAAAGTCAATTTAAAAGTAAAACAGCTTTCCGTAAACAAAGGAGATGTTCAAGTGTTAAGAACAAACTAGATGAGGAAGATGCACCTAGTATAATTGAGAAAATAGAAGATTTCGGAAGTTGTCAATCTGTTTCAAAAAAAAATTATCTTTGTAATTAAAATTTAAATATGATCGAAAAAAAAGGCAATACAACAGAAGAACTCGTCGACACCTTGATTGAAGGCTTACAAAAAAACAAAGCTATAGACATTGTTAAGATAGACCTAAGGAATATTGAGAGTTCGGTTTGTAAGTATTTCCTGATTTGCCATGGAACATCCACAACTCACGTAAATGGAATTGCGGCATCGGCAGAAGAATATGTAAGAAAAACAATCAACGAGAAACCATGGAGATTCGAAGGACATCAAAATTCGCAGTGGATTTTATTGGATTATTCTGATGTTGTTGTCCATGTTTTTCAAAAAGAATACCGAGACTTTTACCGGCTCGAAAATTTATGGGCAGACGCTACTGTTACAAAAATCCAGAATGCTTAGCCAAATTCAATAACCGTTAACTAAAAAGAATGACAGAAAATAAGGATCAAAATAAATCCCCTTTTCAAAAAGGGAAAAACGGCAACAATATGCTAAAACCGCCAAAGTTCAATGCATACTGGGTTTATGGATTAATTGCTGTAGCTTTAATTGCGCTTAATCTTTTAAACATTGGCCAAACAGCACAGGATACAAGCTGGCAAAAGGTTAAAAACGAAATGCTTCGCAATTCAGATGTTGAAAGAATTGTTGTAATTAGAAATCTCTTAGAGGTAAATGTATACCTCAAATCTGAAAGTCTGGATAAATACCCAGCTCTTTTCGAGAGTAGTTTCGATTCTCCTTCAAAGGCGGGGCCTCATTATACATTTCCCATTGGATCTATTGAGCAATTCGCAGAACAATTAGAAGATGCTCAAAAGAATGTAAGTGAAATGAATCGCATTGAACCTGAGTACACCACACAGGAAAACTATTTTGGCGATTTTATTGGCTGGATTCTTCCATTTGCCCTGATCATTGGAATTTGGTTTTTTGTATTCCGAAGAATGAGCAAAGGTGCTGGTGGTGGCGCTGGTGGTGGTAATATTTTTAACGTTGGTAAATCCAAAGCAAAAGTATTCGACAAAGAATCCAATATCAATGTAAATTTTAAAGATGTTGCTGGCTTAGCCGAAGCAAAACAGGAAGTCGAAGAAATTGTAGAATTCCTGAAACATCCACAAAGATATACCAAACTAGGAGGTAAAATTCCTAAAGGTGCATTACTGGTAGGCCCTCCGGGAACCGGTAAAACCTTGCTAGCAAAAGCGGTTGCAGGCGAAGCTAACGTTCCATTTTTTAGCATGTCGGGCTCCGATTTTGTTGAAATGTTTGTAGGTGTTGGTGCCAGTCGTGTTCGCGATTTGTTTAAGCAGGCAAAAGAAAAATCGCCTTGTATTGTATTTATTGATGAGATTGATGCAATTGGTCGTGCTCGAGGTAAAAATCCAAATATGGGATCTAATGATGAACGTGAAAACACACTGAATCAGTTGCTAACCGAAATGGATGGTTTCGACACCAATTCTGGAGTTATTATTTTAGCGGCAACCAACCGTGCTGATATTCTTGACCGAGCCCTAATGCGTGCTGGTCGTTTCGATAGACAAATTCATGTAGAATTACCAGATTTAAATGAACGTAGAGAAATCTTTGATGTTCATTTGCGTCCTCTTAAATTAGATCCAAACATCGACAAAGAATTTCTTGCCAAACAAACTCCGGGTTTCTCGGGTGCTGATATTGCCAATGTGTGCAACGAATCGGCTCTGATTGCAGCCAGAAAGAAAAAAGAAGTTATCGAAAAACAAGATTTTCTAGATGCCATTGATCGTATTATTGGTGGATTAGAAAAGAAAAATAAAATCATATCTCTTCAAGAGAAAAAAACCATTGCTTACCACGAAGCAGGACATGCAACCATTTCCTGGCTATTGGAACATGCTCATCCTTTGGTAAAGGTTACCATTGTACCACGAGGAAAAGCCTTAGGTGCTGCCTGGTATTTGCCCGAAGAAAGAAGCATTACTACTAAAGAACAAATGCTGGATGAAATGTGTTCGACTTTAGGTGGCCGAGCTGCCGAAGAAATTACTTTTGCGAAAATTTCTACTGGGGCACAAAACGATTTAGAAAAAGTAACCAAACAAGCAATGGCCATGGTTTCTATTTTCGGAATGAGCGATAAGGTTGGAAATGTAAGTTATTACGATTCATCAGGACAATCGGATTACGGATTCTCAAAACCTTACAGTGAGAAAACTGCAGAACTAATCGATGCGGAAATTAAAATTTTAATTGAAAACAGCTACAAAAGAGCCAAAAAAGTTCTTTTAGACAATATGACCGAACACAAAAAACTTGCAGAATTGCTACTTGAGCGTGAGGTTATTTTCAGCGAAGATTTGGAAGAAATCTTTGGAAAAAGAAAATTTGGTGTACCAGAAGGTCTAGGTGAAAAAAATATATCACCATCTCCTAAAACAAATGACACTGAAGACACAAATGAAAGCAAGGCTGTTTAATTAGCCTTTGTTATTAAATATCAAATAGCTAAATTATCAGTTAGTCTGGTAGTTTAGCTTTTTTTTATGCGCATATTGCAAGAATCGAGCTTCAAAAAGTCTTCGTGCCAAGCCAGCCATTGCTATAAGTGATGAAAAAATGCTACTTTTGAAACCGTTTAATTCAAACAGACACAATTTGCACTTTGAGAGCAAAAATCAACTAACAAAATCAAACCAGTGGGGAACTTTAGTACAAGAACATTTTCAGCAGCCATATTCGCAATAGTTTTACTGGCAGGAATCTGTCTGCATCCATTCGTGTTCTTGGTGGTATTTTTGAGCATTAGCTTAATGGGAACCTATGAATTTTACCAATTAGCAAAAAAGGCCAACTGTTCACCTCAGGTATATATCGGATTATTTGTTGCCACATTACTATTCATATCTTGTTTTGCTGCCAACTATTTTTCGTTTACCAGCATTTTTCTTCTGATTGGATTTTTTTTGGTACTCATTCCTATTATTGAATTATACCGTAAAAAGAAGAACCCTTTTACAAATATTGCCTTCACTTTTTTAGGCCTCTTATATGTAGCTCTTCCCTTTTCGTTGCTTAACTATATGGCATTTCCATTCAACGATCAGGAATTTCATTTTCAGATTATATTGGGTGTATTTATCATGATATGGGCCAATGATACAGGAGCCTATGTGTTTGGTGTTACTTTTGGAAAACACCGACTTTTTGAACGAATATCACCAAAAAAGTCCTGGGAGGGAAGTATTGGTGGTGCCATTACAACACTTGTAATTGCTTATTTGTATTCACTTTACTCACACGACTTAACTCTTATTCAGTGGTTATTAATTGCTATTATCGTGGTTATTTTTGGATCTCTTGGCGATTTAGTTGAATCTCTGTTCAAAAGATGTATCAATATTAAAGACTCGGGAAAAATACTTCCCGGACATGGCGGTGTTCTTGATCGTTTTGATGCAATTCTACTTGTATCTCCTATGGTTTTTATTCTCTTAGAAGTAATCAAGGAATTTTTTCATTAAATTTGCAGAAATTAAATTTAGAATATGACAATTCACAAAGAAGGATATGGAATTATTGCAGTATTTTTTGTAATACTGGCAGCAATTGATGCACTGGTTTATTTTCTTGCTGGATCGGGTCTTCTGCTCAATATCTTTTTAGTAGCAAGCATCGCCTTCTTCCTACTTGTAGTTTCTTTTTTCAGAGTTCCCAAACGAATTCCTGTTGTAGGCGATAATTTGATTATTGCTCCTGCTGATGGAAAAGTTGTTGTAATAGAAGAAACCGAAGAATTGGAATATTTCAAAGACAAGCGAATTCAGGTTTCTATCTTTATGTCGCCCCTTAATGTACATATCAACTGGTATCCTATTCAGGGAATTATTAAATACGCAAAACACCACAATGGCTTATTTTTAAAAGCCTGGTTGCCGAAGTCGTCTACAGAAAACGAACGAACTAGTGTGGTTATTGAAAAAAACAATAACATTAGCGTTTTAATGAGACAAATTGCTGGAGCCGTGGCCCGTCGTATTGTATCTTATGCCAAAGTAGGTGAGAATATAGAACAATGCCAACAGGAAGGTTTCATTAAATTTGGTTCCCGAGTAGATTTGTATCTTCCCCTAGGAACAAAAATTGATGTGAAACTAAACCAAAAAGTTACAGGTTCTCAAACCATAATTGGTCGTTTCTAAATAGTTCAACACTATTTATCCTTTCAATTTCACTTTTTTTATGCACTGATCTTTAAAAAGTTGTAACTTCATGTTTGCAAACTTTTAAAAATTATGTCATGATAAAAACAATTCAATGGATTTCTCTTGCCTTATTTATTCTGCCAGCTACTGTTGCTTTTGGTCAACAAACTGATGTTCCTGCCTTTCTAAGTTCGGATCTTGAATTTGTTTGGGAAAGCGATAACACGCTTGAAATACCCGAATCGGTATTTTTTGATGCAGAACATGCATGCATTTATGTTTCTAATATTAAAGGAGCCCCCGACGGGCAGGATGAAAATGGCTACCTCTCAAAACTAAATTTGAAAGGCGAAATAATCACTCACAAATGGGTCACTGGCCTTCATGCTCCCAAAGGAATGGCGAAATATGGCAACTACCTTTTTGTGAGCGATATCAATCGATTGGCAGTAATAGATATTACTAAAGGTGAAATTGTTAAGAAATATTCGGCTCCCGAAGCCATCTTCCTAAATGATGTGAGTATCAATCCAAAAACCGGAACTATTTACGTTTCAGATTCACACGATAATAAAATTTACAGACTAAAAAATGGACATTTTACACTATGGCTTTCTCATGAAAAATTAGCTCGTGTAAATGGTCTGTGCTACAAAAATGATCGTCTATATGCTGGTGTAGCTAATGCCATTTTGAGCATTGATCCTGGCTCTCAGGCTATTCATACCGAAGTAGAAAACACCAAACCAATTGATGGCTTGCTAAATGCAGGAGAAAATACATGGATTACCTCCGATTGGGCTGGTAACATACAAATCATTGATTCGGGAAAAATTAAAAAAGTGCTAAGTTCGGCCGAACAGCAAATCAATGCGGCGGATCTGGGTTATATGCCCGAAGAGAAAATTATTTTAGTGCCTACTTTCCGAAACAACAGAGTAGTTGCCTATCAGGTAAAATAATTCAATTGGCAATTTCAGAATAAAATAAACCATCTCAAAGTTTCAGTTTCTTTTGAGATGGTTTTTATTTGTTGATCACCTTCGAGAATGAATCAATATCACATTTACTAGCTACATTTTATTATTACTCTATGATATGAGGGCAAAGTCCATAATTATCTCTTATCCGAATTGCTAGTAGATATATTGAAACAATAGAGCACCCAGTGCTTTCTATTCCCTAGTACTTATATTTCATCCAGAAAATTGAAAATAAACTTTGCATCGAATTCTACTTCGTATTTTTTCAGATACTGCATGTACTCACTTCTAAAACTGTTTGTTTTGTGATGCTCTTCTTGACGAAGGATATAACTATATACCTTATCCAATTGCGATCGACTATAGGTAAAAGCAGCATATCCATCCTGCCATGCAAATTTCCCCATACAAAGTTGTTCTTTATTAATAAATAGCGACGCACTTCTTTTGAGATTATAAACAGTATCTGCGATGGATTTATCCACATTCAGGCCAATTAAAATATGAACATGGTCTTCTACACCTCCAATAATAATAGACTTGTGTTTCATATCTTTTATAATTCTCGACAGATAGGCAAAAATCCTTTCTCTGATGTTTTTGCCTAAACATGCATCTCGAAATTTTACTGCCAAAATAATTTGAACATACAATTGAGTATAGTTTCCTGCTTTCATTTTGTTCGTGTTTATCCCTAATGGGAATATTTCAATATTCTATTCCTTTGCTATGCTAATATAGCTTAGAGGTTGACCCCGTCTATAATTATTTGCCAAGCAAATGGTAAACGGTAAAACATCTCCTACTAAATTTACTACAATCTCTAGAATAATTACACGGTTATGTGGTAAGAAAGCAGGTCCTATAATTGGCGAGAATCCGAATTACTCGGAAAGCATGCGGTACTTTAAAATAAGAATAGCATATTTACACATTCAGACTTGAACTCATAATTTGCGCATTAATTTCCTTTTGGGGATATTGCAATACTTTAGGACATAGCTGCAAAATGGTATGCTACTAGCCAGATTCGAATTAATATTCTTCCGACAGCTTGCATTGGCCCTCCGACAAGCTACTTTCTTGTTCGGACAAGCTAGTTTGCACTAAAATAAATTGCATAAATAAGTAAACCAGCTGTATTTGTTGGTTATTGGAGTGAATCAATGCAATAAACACATTGAAAGAGAACCTGAAAATTAATTCCGAAACCAGCTTCGCACTTTTCTTTGTTGCACGCTGAGTTGTATTTTTGTTGTTTTAAGAATTTGATTGGTTTTACGCGCCAATTTTTGTCCCAAACTAAGTTCTTCCGAAAGAATAAATTGATTCAATACTTCGGCAAACTCGGGGGTACGCAAATAGCCAAATGATTTATGTGGATTAGCGACTCCCTTAATTTGGTAATTGTTCTCTACCAAAAAATCAATGGGTCTCACCCCATGTTCATTCTCCGAAAAATCATCACCTAATTCGTAATTTAAGGCTACTTTATCCAAAATATCCGAAAAATTATACCAGTTTTTTAGAACTGTTGGCGGTGTTTTCATGAAAGTTTTACCATTCATACGCTGGCGGTGTTCAGCCGCAATTTTACTCACCACAATAGGAAGTCCTAATGGCGAACCTATTGTAACCAAGGTATGAATGGGAATATCTGTAGCCAAAAAGGTAAGAACGTCAAAGGCCACAATGGACCCCATGGAGTGAGCTACAAGCATAATATCATCACCTCTGTATTTTTCCAAAACCTTAAGTAAGCGTAATCGAATCTGATCCTTAGTCTTTGTGGCAATGGCATCCTTATCGGTTCGCTCCTCTTTGTAGTAGGTCTCTAAATCTTTGAAATAGTTACTTAAAATAGCATCGGTAAGAAAAGAGTAGTTCAAGCTAAAATCTTCATTCAAAAAAATACGATTTAGCTGTTTACTAATAAAATGAATCACCTTTTTTCGTGTATCGTGGTTCTCACGAGGCAAAAATCCGTTTCGTTTCACATACACTTCATCTAAATAGTAGGGACTTTTCTCGTTTTTTTCGAATTCATTAAGTGGTTTGTCGTGCAAAATATCTGCCCAATATACCATTTCATATTTAGGCAATTTTACCTCATAATCATTCGCTCGCAATCCTTCTATCATTGCTAATTTCCACCAGCGTTCCAATAAATTTCGGGGAGGTTTATTACCCAGACCATGAATTTCGACGATTACATTTGCCATTTATTCTACTACTATTTTATTTGTTTGTTTATCTGTTCTGTTATCCATGCGGCCCGATCGGTGGTAATAGCATCAATTTCATATTCGATTAACTGCTTGGCTCGTGTCGGGTTGTTCACTGTCCAGGTGTAAACAAGCAAACCGGCTTTTTTAAAATTACAAATAAAATCTTTGGTCAGCAACTTACCGTCCCAAACGTTTACCCCTTCCAAATGTAGCGTTTTCACTTTTTTAATCAATCGCTTTTTAGAAATAAAAATCAACCACCAAGGCAAATAGTAATCCAAATCGAGCAGCCAGAGCATTTTGTACTTGGGCATTATTTGCTTTGCTTCAGCCAAAACTTTACTATCGAAAGCAATTATTTCGATTTGATCCGTTTTCAACTTCGATTTTTCGAGCAGAATTTTTAAGCGAGGAAGCAAATCTACATTGCTTTTTATTTCAATGATCAAACGGCCAGCATGGGGCACAGTATCAAGAACTTCTTGAAGTAAAGGAATTTGTTCGCCCTTCCATTTAATATGTTTAAACGAACCGACATCTAATTTTTTAAGATCCGCATATAAGGATTTTTTAAGAATCATTTTCCGATTAGCTACCCGCGAGGTATCAGCATCATGAATGACAACAATTTGACCATCTTGGGTCATGTGCACATCGACTTCAACCGATACAGCACCACGCTCCCAAGCAAGCTTAATTGCTGCCAAAGTATTTTCAGGAGCATCGTAAGATTCGCCACGATGAGCAATAATTATTTCCTTTGTATTTTTCATACAAGCCATTATTTAAGTGTGAAAATACAAATTGTTTGCTATTTCATCTTTAAAATATCTATTTTTAATGTCATTAGCCACTCACAAAAATTCATGATGAATATTCCCTTCGAAATTAAAAAAATTGTTATCATTCTACTGATCGCAATTTGCGGTCATGTAATTGCTCTGATTGTGAAAAAAATTCATCGCAAAATAATCAGAAAATCCCACAACCTAAGAAAAACAAAATGGCTTAGCCTAAGCAGTTTAGGTCTAAGCATACTGGTTTTTATGATTTATTTTATTGCCTTCGGACAAATTTTAAAGGAATTCGATATTTCCTTAACTACCTATTTTGCCTCTGCTTCGGTAATTGGTTTGGCGGTTGCTTTTGGTTCTCAGGGAGTTGTTCAGGATGTGGTGACAGGTGTTACACTTGTTTTCTCAGATTTACTAGACATAGGTGATTTGGTAGAGATTGGTGGACAAACTGGTTACGTAGAAAACATTGCCATGCGATTCATCACCATTCAAAATTCAAACAAAGCAAGCGTATACATTCCCAACCGAAGCATCAGCAACGTAATTAACTACTCAAAAGGCAATATTCACTACTATGTAGATGTACGTATATCCCCAAAAGCCAAACAGACCCAAATTATTATCAATATTGCAGCGGAAATGGTAGCAGATTACGAGGAGCAGTACTCATCTTATTTTATTGGCAAAACCACCATTCAGAATCCAGTCATCAACAAAGATCAGAAACAATTTATTCGAATTATTTTTAAGCTTTGGCCTTCGCGATATGGTTTAATTGAAGGCAATTTTAAACAGGAGCTCTTGTCGCGAATAAAAGAACAAGACCCATCCTTTGCAGATTGGATGCTGAGCTGTGCTGCCGAAATTAGTGGAAAATAGTCGCTAAAAGATTTTCTTAGCTATTCAAAAGCATAAGAAAGAGAAAATACATTGGAATATTTGGCAATAGATTGATCGCCAATATCGGTAAGCGCATAATCCAAACGGAAGTTTTTGTAGTAAATACCAAGTCCTAAATTGGGCTGAAAAGTCCAGTTTTTACTTTCATCAAAATCAGTTTCCTCTTGCAAATTTGAAATACCAGCCCTCAGAAAAATCAACTTTTTGAAAGAAGCTTCCAGCCCCAAATGAGGATCGATACTCATGGGATCGCCCTGAATTAAGACATTTCGTTGTCCATCAAAAGTAATGTCGGTATCTAATTCGGCCAGTAAAGAAAATTGTTTCGAAATGGGAAAATCTCTGCTCACGGCAAGAATTAATCGCGGCAGCGTAAGTTCAGTTGAGTTGGTTGGTATGTCATTGCCTGTCAACTCAAAAACTTCTTCTAAATCATCGGTATTAAACACCCAAGCATTAAAAGTACTGGTTGCATCGCGTAGCACAGCTCCGAATCGCCACTTGTCGGTTTTAAAACTTCCTGCAATATCGAAACCAAAACCATAAGCCGTGGCAAAGTCACCAGTGTGCCGGTAAATTAATTTCACGTTTCCCCCAAGGCTTAGTCCTTCGATTTTCGTTTTTCGCGAATAGGAAAATAAAAAAGCATAATCGGCAGCCGAAAATGTAGTCACCAAGTCGTAACGAATGTTTCCATCCTGATCGATGAGTTCCAAAGTGTTGGGAATGTCATCAACACCATAGCGAATGAAGCTAAGGCCAATAGCGCTCTCGTGATTTATTTTCATGGCAAATCCGATGTAATCGTAGGCCGACAAACCACCAAAGTACTCAGCATGCATTGCCGACACATCAAATTTTGTGGATAAATCGACCAAATTGGCAGGATTCCAGTAAACTGCCTCTACATTATTTTGAGAAGCGGCCGTAGCATTTCCCATAGCAAAAGCCCGCCCACCAATTCCTATGGACAAAAATTCGTTGCTATAAGTTGGCGTTGAAGTTTGTCCGAACAGAGCACTTGCCATGCAGGAACAAAATAAAAAAGCAATTAATTTAAGGCTGCATTTACTTTTCATAGTTACACAAAAATAGTATGCTTTTTTAAAACTTACGCATACTGTCTTATTAAATCAGAAATTTCAAAAAAAACCATTATTTTTGCATGATATTTTACAAAATTAAATTTCATGTCAGAAGCAAAAGGAATCTTCAAACACATCCCCAATACCATAACTTGTTTAAACTTACTATCGGGATGCATTGCCATTTTATTGGCTATGGAAGGCTATTTAGTTGGAGCCTCAATACTCATTTTTGTTGCTTCTATTTTTGATTTTTCGGATGGTTTGGCTGCTCGAGTTCTTCATGCCTACTCGCCTATGGGAAAAGAGTTAGATTCCATGGCCGATATGATAAGTTTTGGATTTGCTCCTGGAGTAATTGCTCTTGCCTACGTAAAAGCAGCAGTTCTAGGAAGTGTTTCCGCAGATATTATACCTACAGAACTAACTTACTCACAATGGGCTCTACTTTTATCAGCCTTTATTATTCCAATTTTTTCGGCTTTGCGTTTAGCTAAATTCAATATCGACACCCGACAAAGCACTTCATTTATTGGCGTTCCTACTCCAGCCAACGCTATGTTTTGGGCTTCGCTTCCATTGGTAATGCATTTTGGGAATTATCCTACTATTGAAGGATGGCTGGCAAATCCATTTGTTTTATTAGCTGCCATTTTAGTTACCTCTTACCTATTGGTAACTGAAGTTCCCATGTTTGCCTTAAAGGTGAAAAATCTGAGCTGGAAAGACAATAAGCTTCGTTACCTATTTTTAATGACGCTAGTTGTAATAGCCATTCTACTTAAGTGGTTAGTGGTTCCCTTGATTCTTTTTGTTTACATCATCTTCTCGTTGATTGACAACATGAGTAACAAAGAATAAAACAACTGTTTTTTGCAGATACAAAATAAAAAAAGGTTAAAATGATGGTTTCATTTTAACCTTTTTCCTATTTCTATTCCTCCTACCTACTTTTCTTAAAATAGTTCTCGAAATATCGGTACAATCCAAAAATTACAAGAGCAGCAGCAACAAACAATCCAGCTCGTTCCACAATTCCAACATTCAGAATATGAGCCAAATCAGAAGAACTGCTGTAACGAACCATCAAGTAAAAAGCAATTCCATTATTCAAAGCATGAATAAACATGCATAAAAACAGCGATTTTGTTTTCCAATACAAGTAACCAATTGCCACTCCCATAATCATGGCTGTAATAAATTGCCACGGATTCAGATGCATCACAGCAAAAAATACCGAAGACCAAATAATAGCTTTCCAAGGTGAGTAGTTACGCAAAAGACCATCCAGTACAATTCCTCGTATCAAAAGTTCTTCTAGTATGGGAGCTGCCACAACTACTGTTAAAAATCCCCAGATATTTGCAGCTAACATATCTTTAAAAAATTCATCCATGAAATCGGGCGTGGGAATCCAACTGCCAATTTCAGAAGTGAAAATAACAAGTGCACAGGTCATCAAAATAACTGCAGGTAAAAGAACTAGTGGAAAAGATCGAAGTGTAAGAACCTCGGTATTCCGAGGATTGTTTTTCCACCATCGCCTTGTGATAAAGATTAGGATGATCAATGGTATAACATAATTAACGAGTTGAAAAGGGCCTTTCTGCACATCAATATTAAAAAATGCAAGCATCCCAATTGGTATTGCGTAACCAATTGTAACCAAAAGTAAAATACCAATAATTCCCCATCCTTGATGAATGCTTGGATAGGCCTTCCTTTGGGCTACTTCAAGAGAATCTGCCTCTGTTTCAGAAAACATTTCTTTCATTTTTATATTTTTACTTACATTTGCTGTCAACTTTAGCAATACTGCTCAACGTACAATACTCCCTTGATACTAATTAAAGGATAAAAGAAAGTAGATTTACAAGCAATAAAAATATTAATTTCGAAAAAATAATAATCATAATCTACTAAAACTCTAAAGTTAAGATAAAAACACAAACGCCACTAAGTAGAATCAACCTAAACAATATTCCATTTTCGTATAAATCACAACCAATAAGGCGTTTTTTCAGTAAGAAACAAGGTGAATGATTTCTCTGCTTACTATTTTGAGCCTACGCCTAAAAATCCTATAATTGAATCAAAATAAAAAATGAATAGAATATTTCAACTTCTTATAATTGCTTGCTTTTTTGTATCCTGCGAAAGTACACATCATAAAAAAGAAGACACTTCGAACCTAACAAATTCAAATTTACTTCTTGATAAACTACAGCGAGAAAAACAGACTTACCTGCATGCCGTAACTATAAATCACGATTCCGCACAAATTCCCCGAGTAAAATTACTTGAGTCCTTGGGAAAGCTTTCGGGAGAAAACAAAAAATATGCCATTAATATTTACACAAGAATTGCTGCCGAAGAATCGAAAAATCAACAAAGTACTATCGCTGACAGCATTTTTTCAATTGCAATTTTATTGGCTAAGGAGTATAAAGACTCTTTAGACTACGGCAACATCTACTTGTATAAGGGAAATGTGTTCAGAAATAAAAGTTTATTAGATTCCGCAATTTACTACTATAAAAAAACCATTGCCTTTAGTGAAAAATATCAGGATACTACAACACTTGTTTCTGGACTCACCAATTTGGCCTCCAGTATAGATCTCAAAACACAAGATACAACAGCCAAACAACTTTTAAAGAAAGCCTTGCTTTTGTGCAAAAACAATCTTTTACAAAAAGCAGATATAAATAATAATTTGGGGATTTTATCGGCCCAGAAATCTCAGCTAACAGAAGCTATTAAATATTATACAAATGCACTGGAAATTCATGAACAAATTGGTAATGAATTAAATTCAGTAAGCACAATTAACAATTTGGCCAATATATACACCGAACTGGGAAACAACTCATTGGCCCTACTCAATTACAATAAAGTTTACAAGATTTCTAAAGCGAATCATCACAAGCAATATGAATGCATGGCTCTCATAAACTTGGGAAACTTATACTTTCAAATGCATGATTTAAATCAATCTGCAAAACAATCATACACAGCTCTGGATCTACTAAAAGACGATCCAGATTCCTATTATCAAGCTATTCTATATTTGAATTTAGGGATTCTTGAAAAAGAAAAAAAGAAACTTGAATTAGCCGAGACCTACCTCTTAAAGTCACTCACCATAGCCGATAATCTTCACTTATCGCATGCCTTTGATGAATCTAAATTAAATTTAGCACAGCTTTATTACGAGAAAAAAAATTATTTAAAAGCTGAAAACTATGCCTTACAAGTACTGAACTCCTCTATAGAGAAGAAAAACCTTGATTTCACCTACCAATCGGCACTTTTATTGGGGAATGTTTATCGGGGACTTAAAAAATATAGTAAAGCCGCGGAATACTATAGTTTGCATGAAAAGTACCAAACTAAATATCAGGAGCGTATTGATAAAAAACAGAATCAAAAATTTGGCTACCAGTATGAACTTCAAAAGAAAGAAGCTGTAAATCAGCAGTTACTCTTGAATAACCAATTGCAAAATCAACATATTGAAAAAAAGGAATATGAAATAAGATATCAGAAAATGGTTATTATCTTTGAAATTTTCATCCTTCTGTTGCTCATTTTACTAGCTATTCTACTTTACTACAGAACCCAAACAAAAATTAAAATAAATTCAATTTTACGTCTAAAAAATAAAGAGATTAACAAAAGTAATCAATCACTGCAAGAGGAAAATAGATTTAAGAATCAACTTTTTTCCATTGTATCGCACGATATAAAAAGTCCTTTAATTGCTTTGCACAATTTTCTTCTCCTCCTAAATGCTGGAGAATTATCAGAAGATGAACAAGAAGAAATAATTGGTGAAACAACGGCAAAAACCGAAGCCACCTTAAATATGGTGGAAGATCTTTTACTATGGACCAAACAACAGCTAACCGATGCTCCAGCAGAATTGAAAACTATTAATTTTCATGAATTAGTAATGCAGGTTTTAACACTTTTTGATTCAACAGCGAAAGAAAAAGAAGTGAAAATTCGTCCTGCTTGTTCAAAAGACTCTGTGATTTACTCCGATCCGAATATCTTAAAAATGTTGATTCGTAATCTGATTTCCAATTCCTTAAAATTCACCCCCAAAGGAGGGCTAATCGAAATTGGAATAGAAAAGAACAAGAGGGATTTTACAGTTTCGATTCACGATACTGGAAATGGCATTTCAGAAGCCGACCAATCGAAGATTTTTGATGATGATCAAATCCATACCACAATGGGACAGAATAAAGAATCAGGACACGGACTTGGTTTGAAACTCTGCAAGTATTTTATAGAAAAAAACAATGGAAAAATATGGTTCGATAGCCAAGTGAATGTTGGCACTACATTTTTTGTAAATTTACCGAACCACAGTACAAGGAAAGAATAATTATTTTCTATTCATTACTTCATTCTGCTTCAAAATAGCTTCTTTATGAATCATTCTTAATAATTGAGCCATAAAAGATTCAGATAA
>NZ_JBFHJW010000080.1:0-16596 GCF_041595635.1 Labilibaculum sp. | reverse complement strand
GATTCTCAAATGGAATAGGCATACTTCTGTTTTTTCAAATGATAATTGCCTGTGCAGGTAATCAGGAAATCACGATTAATGTTGATCAGGCTCGTTATTTTGATTCGGTAAATGGTTGTGATGAGAACAACGGAGTTTCAGTAGAAACGGCTTGGAAAAGTTTGGGTCGTCTTAATGAAATCACCTGGCAAGCGGGAGCATCTATCAATTTAAAAGCAGGATCGGAATGGCCTACTGCAATTGCATTAAAAGGTTCAGGATCCGAAAATAAACCCATACTCATTACAAGTTATGGCGAAGGCAAAGCGCCCCTTATTTCGGGTAACAATAGAGAGTACACGCTCAAGTTCGAAAATCAACAATATTGGGAAATCAACAATTTAGAGATATGTAATTATCACGAATCAGAAGAACAGATTTCCCTTGTCGAATGGGAAGCTAAGAACAATAATTACTGGGCAGAGGGGAAGGAACTGCCTCAGGATACAGCATCTCGAAGCAACAAGTCAGCGATTCTGATTTTAGCTGAAGATGCAGGCGAATTGAAGCATTTTCATTTTTCGAAGCTTGAAATACATGGTGTAAATGGAGATATTTCGGATAAGGACAATGGTGGAATGTTTTTTGAAATTACAGGGAATAAAGTACCCACTTGGTTTTCTGGTATTTTAGTTGAGGATTGCTTTATACATGACGTTGATCGTAGTGGTATTTCAAACCGATCGAGCTGGAATAAAAGAACGCTAAACTCAAATACAAACTGGACACCCTCGCAAAATATACTCATTCGAAATAATGTATTTGAGCGTACCGGTGCCAATGCATTAATTATTATAGTGGCCGAATCGCCACGGGTCGAATACAATTTATTTGATCATTGCGCCATTAAGCAATCGGGAAATGCCTCTTTTCCTTTCAATTGCGACAATGCTTTATGGCAATACAACGAAGCGCGTTACACGAAATACAATGTAGGCGATGTGGATGCGGGAGGTTTTGATAGTGACTACAGATGTAAAAACACGGTGATTCAATATAATTTTAGTCACGATAATGAATATGGAGGAGTTTTAGTCTGTTGCCAGGGAGGTAGCGAAAGTCGATTTAATGTTGGCACGCAGATATGCTATAATATTTTTGCCAATAACCAACACCATGTATTTCGTATCTCAGGAAAACCTGATAACACCCATATTTACAACAATGTGGTATACTATGCTGTGGACGCAAATTCTGCCGAAATTATCTGGCACAAGAACTGGGGTGCGTATCCTTTCAATACCTACTATTCAAATAATATCTTCTATTCTGCCAAACAAAAATTATCCATCGATTTGGCAAGTAGTCAAGGGAATTCCTTTTCGGATAATCTATTTTGGGGAGAATTTAAAGGAGATGTACCTCGCGATAAAATGGAGGAGGATCCCCTATTCGAAATCACAAATTTTAGGGGAACGCCTCCGGTTGAAGCTTTTAAAATCAAATGGAATTCACCAGCCAAAAATACAGGAACTCACATCAATACTTGTCCTGAACTGGATTTTTTTGGCAATAAAATTCAAGATAAAACGCACCCATGTATAGGTGTTCATAATTTATAAAATCATTCATAACAATTGAAAATTCAACAATGAAAAAAATAAATTTAATCATACTATTATCAGCTGTTTGTATTTTTTATGTGAGCTGTAAAGGATTACATCATTTAAATTCTGATGAACTAGCAAGCAATAAAGCGGATAGTCTGGATATTTACTTACTGATTGGACAATCGAATATGGCCGGAAGAGCACCCATCGAGGAGCAGGATAAAGACACATTGAGAAATGTTTACCTATTCACAGGTAATGCCAAGAAGCAATGGGAAAAGGCAGCAAATCCTTTGAATGCATATTCTTCTGTTCGTAAGCGTTTGGAACTACAAAAGTTAAATCCGGGTTATACTTTTGCTAAAAAAATAGCTTTAAAGAGTAAAAGACCAATTGGACTGGTTGTAAATGCAAAAGGGGGAACCAAAATTGAACTGTGGGCGCCTGGAACAGATTTTTTCAATGAGGCGGTTGCTCGCACCAAAGAAGCCATGAAAAACGGAAGGTTAAAAGGAATTATTTGGCATCAGGGAGAGGCAAATTCCTCTAAATATAAACAATACATGCCTCAAATTACTGCACTAATAAAAGCTTTACGTACAGAATTTAATCAGGCAGATCTACCTTTTGTGGCTGGACAATTATCAGCAGATAAAGAAGCTCGAAAAGATTTCAACAAAATGATATTGACTTTACCACAGGAACTAGATTGTGTGGGTGTAGTTACATCAGAAAAAACAAGTACGATTGACAAGACCCATTTCGACAGTGGCAGCCAACGAGAAATGGGAAGAAGGTATGCTAAAGAAATGATTAAGCTGTTGCATTAAAGAAGATAAGAGAAATGATTACTAGAGTAGAAGAATGATCATATCAAGGGTTTTAATATAAATAAATATTTGGTTTAAAACCGATTATTTGGCTTGGATAAAGCGCGCTAGTTATAAGCAACATTCAATAAATTCTGGTTGTAAATCAATAAAGTATTTTACCAGATTCTATTCTAAATGTAAAATTTGATTATAAGAATAACTATGAACTACAAAAATCTGCATGCTTTTATTTTATTGATGGGTATTGTTTTTAACACCATGGCCCAACAGGGCAATAGGATTAAACAATCGATAAATGAGGATTGGAAATTCTATAGAGATAATAATGAGCAAGCCTATACCGAAAATTGTAACGATTCAGCTTGGGCAAGTATTACGCTTCCTCATACCTGGAATAAATTAGATGCAATTGACGAAGTTAAAGGCTACGATCGCAAAGTATGTTGGTATCGAAAGTCGGTTTATATTGCAAAGGAAAATGCAAAAAAGCATAGTTATTTATTTTTCGAAGGCGTAAATCAAATAGCTGATATATATGTAAACGGTCAATTTGTGGGGCAACATCAAGGTGGCTATACTCAGTTTAACTTTGAAATTACTTCCTTGATTAAGTACGATGGCAAAAATACAATTGCAGTTAAAGTGGATAATCGCCATAACGCGGATATTCCTCCCTTATCGGCCGATTTTACTTTCTGGGGAGGAATCTATCGTGATGTTTATTTGGTACATACCCATGATCTTCATTTCGACAATAGCAGGCACGCTTCATCGGGCGTGTTCATCACTACACCAGAAGTTTCCAAGGATAGGGCGATCGTTACTATTCGTAGCGTTATCAGCAATGAACTAGAGAGTAGTACGAAGGTAAATATCTGCTACACCATCCAAGATAAGTTTGGTGAAGCGGTTTATGCAAGCAGCAAAAAAATCAGTATGGCTAAGCAGGAAAGTAAGCAAATCAGAAGTGATAATATTGAAATTAAGTCACCCAATTTATGGTCGCCTAAGAATCCATATTTGTACACAGTATGTACTCAGATTAAGGATGTAAAAACAGGAGCTGTACTGGATGAAGTAATGCATCCCTTAGGGCTAAGGTGGTTTGAGTTTTCGGCGGAAAAAGGTTTCTTTATCAATGGAGAACATCTCAAGCTGATCGGAACCAATCGTCATCAGGACTATCTAAAAATGGGCAATGCATTACCCGACGAAATGCATATTCGTGATGTGAAATTGGTGAAAGAAATGGGGGGCAATTTTCTTCGTATATCCCATTATCCACAAGATCCAACCGTACTGGAAATGTGCGATAAGCTAGGTATTTTAACGAGTGTTGAAATTCCCATCGTTGATAAAATTACCGAATCGCAAGCCTTTGCGGATAATTGTATTTACATGGCTAAAGAGATGGTCTACCAAAACTTTAATCATCCCTCAGTTATTATCTGGGCCTATATGAATGAGGTTTTACTACGTCCTCCTTTTAAAAAGGACGAAGAACGTTATGGCGTTTATGTGAAAAATATAACAGCTCTGGCTCAACAAATTGAAGATGTAATTCGAGAAGCAGATCCTTCTCGTTATACCATGATTCCGAATCATGGTGCTTTCGACAGGTATAAGGATGCACAGCTCACACAAATACCCATGATCGTTGGTTGGAATCTGTATCAGGGATGGTATGGTGGTGAATTCCCAGATTTCGATAAATACCTTGATAAACACCGTAGCGAGCTCCCAAATAAACCAGTTATTGTCACGGAGTATGGTGCCGATGTACATTCTTGCTTGCATTCTTTCGAGCCTGAAAGGTTTGATTACACAGTGGAGTACGGGAATCTGTATCACGAGCATTATTTAAAAGCCATTATGGATCGTCCATTTGTGGCAGGTGCTGCGATCTGGAATCTGGCCGATTTCTATTCTTCGGGAAGAGGAAATGCTCGTCCTACGGTAAACTGTAAAGGAATTGTAGGATTAGATCGGGAATTGAAAGACAACTACTTGCTATACAAAGCACTTTTGCATCAAGATCCTGTTGTGGAGCTTGGACAAAAAGAATGGAAAATACGAGGAGGCATAGCCACAGAAAACAGCGACCAATGCATACAAGCGGTTCATGTTTATTCAAATGTCAATAAAGTTGAATTGTTCCTGAATGGAGAGAGCATGGGGATACATCCGGTACAGGATTATAAGGCAAGTTGGGCTATCCCTTTTGTTCAGGGAGAAAATATATTGGAAGCTGTGGGGCGGGTGAAGGGTAAAAGCTATCGCGACAGAAATAGGATCGATTTTAGATTGATTGCCTCAAACTTAAAAAGTGAAACACTTCCCTTTACAGAGGTCAATGTACTTCTCGGATCGAAACGATATTTTGAAGATAAACTACTCGATTTAATTTGGATCCCCGAGCAAGAATATCAGGAAGGAAGTTGGGGGTATATTGGTGGAGAGCCCTATAAAAACAAAACAAAATATGGCAGCTTTCCTTGTTCTGATATCGACATAAAAGATACCGATAAGGATCCGATCTTTCAGTCGCAGCAAGTGGATATAAGTGCTTATAAAATGGATGTTCCCGATGGAAAATATACGATTTCTCTATTCTGGGCTGAGCTCGTGTCGGACATAGAACATGAAAAATCAGCCTATAATTTGGGAGATGAGAAAATACAGGAAGCAGCCGGAGAACGTGTTTTTGATGTTCTTATAAATGGTGAAATCGTAGAGCAAGAACTCAATTTAACCAAACAATACGGTGCGGAACGAGCGATCACCAAAAAGTATGAAATAGTTGTGTCAAATGGTAAAGGCATTACGATACAATTTCATCCTGTTAAAGGGAAAGCCGTTTTAAATGCCATTCGAGTGTATAGGAGCTATTAATATCTCTTAAGACTATAATTCTAGATTTCGTTTTAGTTTACCCATGTCTTTGCGAACTTTTTCATCTATTACTTTGGAGTAAATTTGAGGGTGCTAAATGTTTTATATTCAAGTATAAAGCGAATAGATTCAATAGGTACACTATTGGTTAAGCTTATTGTAGTTGCAAAAGTGTGCATAGCTGAATGGGTTCTTACGTTTTTGTTGATCAACACTTCAATGCAATTTCTTTTTAATGTTTTAAAAGGATTTGTCAAACTAGTAAACGAGTGATTTTATTAGAGGTCAAGATGTTGAACTTTAAAATATTAGCATCTATATTGGTGCAGCAGAATTAAATTTTCTTATTTTCACCGAATTCTACACCCTTTTAATGTTGTTTTTGTGTTTAGATTGCCTTGGCATTAAATGAAGAAAGCCTTGTAAACGTTAGGTTTACAAGGCTTTTCTTTCTATTGCATTTCTGCATGGCGGAGAGAGAGGGATTCGAACCCCCGGTACGTTGCCGCACAATAGTTTTCAAGACTACCGCATTCGACCACTCTGCCATCTCTCCAATACGTTTTGAGCTTTACTTGCTCTGCTATCTCTTGTGATAACGGGTGCAAATGTATAATAAAAAAAACGGTCAGCCAAACATTTTATGACTTCCAATACGAATTAATTGCAAAGAGTTTGATTATCAGTTTGATTATTTTTGTCAGCCATGTAAATCCAACTCATTCATCATGTAAAGCGAGTGTTCTATGGTCTTAAAAATTTCATTGCAATATTCATTTACAGCTTTTGGACTTCCAGGCATGGTGTAAATTAAAGTATCATTCATGACTCCTGCGATTCCTCTACTTACCAAAGCATTTGGTTTTTCCATGCCATATTTTACACGAATGAGCTCCATAATTCCCGGTATTTCTTTTGTAATGTGTTTTTTCACAACATCAGGAGTAATATCTCTAGGTCCAATTCCAGTTCCACCAGTTGTAAAGACAAGATCGAAGTCTTCTTTTTTTGCTCTATTTAGTAATTTGCTTAGTTCTTCTTCCTGATCGGGAATAATGTTTTTTTCTATTTGGTAATGGCGGTGTTTGGATTGGAAAAAATCAATGGCTAATTTTTCCAGTAAAGGACCGCTTTTGTCTGTGTATTGGCCACGGCTAGCTCTATCACTTAATGTAATAATCATTGTTTTAATTACTCTTGGCTGATAGGTCAGAGTATCTCCAGCTTTTAAATTACCATCCTGAATCACTCTGCAGAAAATCCCTTCCTTAGGCATTACACAGTTTCCAATTTCACGAAAAATACTGCAATTATCACCGTGGCATTTTTTACCGATCTGAGTTACTTCTAAAATCATATCTCCAGCACGAAAACGGTCGAGAGGAGCGGTTTTATGAAGTAGTAGTCCTTCAGTGGTAATGTTCTCGGCAAATTCACCAAAATTGATTGTACGTTTGGCCTGTTTCGAAAATTTATCGATACTTTCTTTGGCCAGCAAGCTAACCTGACGGTGCCAGTTTCCCGAATGTGCATCATTTAGAACACCCAGTGAATTCAATTCTATAGAATCAACAGGCTTTTTGATTACTCCTTTTTTCTCAGATATATTGACAGAGAGAACGGCTACTTCTTTTGTGTTCATGCTCATCGGATTTCTTGTTTTAAATCTGTTTTTGTTTTTTCTACAAGCGTAATTCCACCTAATACCATTGATTTGTCAACGGCTTTACACATATCGTAAATGGTCAGCAGAGCAACACTGGCTGCAGTTAAGGCTTCCATTTCTACGCCCGTTTGTCCAATGCATTTTACTCGGGTATCTACCTGAACGCCCTGTTCAATAATACTGCATTTTACTTCAGCCTTTGTAATCTGAAGGGTATGGCAGAGAGGAATCAAATCGCTGGTGCGTTTGGCTGCCTGAATACCTGCAATTTCGGCAATTGTTAAAACATCACCTTTTTTAAGTGCATTTTCTTGTATTAATTCAATGGTTTTTGTCGTTAGTTGTATGATACCGTATGCTTTGGCTTCTCTTATTTGTGGGGTTTTGTTTCCTACATCAACCATATTGGCTTTTCCATCCTTATCGATATGACTAAATTCTTCCATAAACTAAATTTCTTTTACTAATAACTGTTTATTGTTTCAACCGCCAATTCCGTAGAAACTGCCATTTTTATTTTTTGTTCCAGCCTTTGGTTTTTGATGGATAGATTTGTCGATTGCTTCTTGAATTCCTAATTCTTTGATGTCGAATTCGCTCTGATTAAAGAGGCAGGGTTTTACTTTTCCGTTGGCTCTGAGTCTTATCCGGTTGCACTCCGAACAGTTTCCTCCTTTTCCTCCTTCAACTACTGAGAATTCGCCACTTGCCAAATCCATTTGCTTAATGAATCGTAGTTGAAGATTGTTGATTTTGCAGAATTGGCGCAATGCTTCTAAATCGTCTAAATCAGCATCAGGCATTCGTACACAGTTTATTTTTACAGGTCGCAAACCTGCTTTTTGAGCGGCTTTAATTCCCTTAAATACATCTTCAATATTCCCCAAACGGGTTATTCTTTTGTATTTTTCAGCATTCATTGTGTCCAAACTGATGTTTACTCTTTTCAATCCAGCTTCGGCTAATTGTGAGGCAAATTTATCAAGTAATATTCCGTTGGTGGTCATGGCTATTTCATCAATACCTGAAATTTCAGAGAGTAATTTCACCAAATCTACAATTCCTTTTCTTACCAAAGGTTCGCCTCCTGTGAGTCTAATTTTATTGATTCCTTTGGCAACAGCTACCTTAACAAAATCGACTATTTGTTCGAAACTGAGTACTTCATCGTGCGCTATCAAATTAATACCTTCCTCGGGCATGCAATAGCTGCAGCGAAGATTGCATCGATCTGTAACCGAAATGCGTAAGTAATTTATTTTTCTGTTATAATTGTCTAACATGCACAAATTCTCCTTCCATAAATTCATCAACATCTGTTGGTACTAACATAATCCCATTTGCTGCAGTAAATGCGTTTATATGTGCCGATCCGTGATAGTGAATGGGCACTACTTGATTGTCTGCATTGAAACGAACAGGTATAAATTCGAGCCGCTCACTTTTTTTTCGCTTGTAATCCGAGGCAATAGGCATTCGTACCATGGGAGCATGGTAATCGTGACCCATTAATCGGTACAGTAAAGGTTTCCCTAGTAGTTCAAATTGTACAAAGGAAGAGACTGGATTTCCAGGCAAACCCAATACATATTTTCCTTTGCAGGCAGCAAAAACGGTATGTTTTCCTGGTTTTACCAAAAGGGTGTGAAACCAGATGTTAAAGCCTAATTCTTTCAGTATTTGTGGGACAAAATCATAATCACCCACCGAAACACCTCCTGACATAATAAGAACATCATTCTTTTCCAGACATTCTGTCATCGCTTTTTTTGTGGTTTCTTTCGAGTCAGAAACAATGCCTTTGTTATTGCATTTAATGCCTGTTTTTTGTATTTGTGCCTGTATCTGCCATGAGTTTACATTTCGAATTTGAGAGGTGTTTGGTTTCTGATTGGGCTCCACTAATTCGCTTCCTGTGGCCAAAATGGCTACTTTTGGTTGTTTGTAAACAAGAGGGTTTGAGCAGCCTACACTTGCTAAAACAGAAATGTGCTGAGCTTTTAAGCGAGTTCCTTTTTTAAGAACAAGATCATTCTCTTGAATATCTTCGCCTTTCAAACAAATATTAGATTTTGTTTTCTGCTTTGTGAATCGAATGTGTTTGTCGTCAATTCGTTCTGTGTGCTCAATCATAATTACCGTATCGGCACCTTCAGGCACCTTTGCTCCAGTCATTATTTTAGAACATTGATGGTCTCCAATTTTTTTTGTGGCGCAAGATCCTGCAGCAATTATTTCTAATACTTCCAAATTTTCATCTAAATCAGCATTTTTACAGGCATATCCATCCATTGCCGATTTATTGAATGGAGGAATCGACATGTCGGAAAGAACATCCTGTGCGAGTACTCGATTTAAGCAGTCTGCAAGATCGATTCTTTCTGAATCTAACTTTTTCGTGGCATATTTTACGGTTTCTAAAGCCTCTTGAAACGGAATCATATTGTTTGGTTTATTAGTTTCCATTGCTGATTGATAAAAGAAATATTTTTTGCAGATAAATTGAAGTTCTCACCATCAAACTCAATCCATTTGTCTGCTATTTTCTCATAAGCAAATGCTCTGGGTTTTATGTACTCATTGTTTTTTTTATTGATCATTAAAAATAGGCCAGGCTCAATAAAGTCTCGTAATCCACCCGATTCACAAATTATAGGATCTTCAGGTTTAAGTTTCTTTTCGAAATAGCTAAGAATTTCAGGGAGCATTTTATCTTTAGCTTGAACGTAATACACTTCTTTACTTCCTGCACGTAGCATTCGATTGCTGTCTTTTGTTCCTGATTTCTGATTTTCTTTAGCGATTACAAAGTCTTTGGTTTTTTTTATAATTTCAATTTCTTTGTTGAGCAAGTGAAAATGAGGAGAAATTTTTATGCTGACTATATTTTTACAGGATACATTTTCAATTAATTGGCAAGCAAATAGGGTTTTTCCAACATTTCTGCCAGTGCCTGCAATTAGTAGTATATTTTGTTTCTTGTTTGTCATGCTTTAGCTATAAAAAAACCTCCAACTCAGTTCTGAATTGGAGGTTTGTATCTTTAGCCAGATTGTTGTACAAAACCATCAATCAAGTAGTTTTACTCAACAAACTATAAAATCTAAATTAAAACACTCCTTTCCAATTTTAGGTCTGAGCCCTGCGGGAGGCAAATTCGTTTCCAAATTTACCCATCGGTTTATCATTCGTTCCATTTTACAATGGGGCAGAAACGATAAACTCGGAGATAATATTTATCAATAGGCTAAAGATATAAATATTAATGAATCTATAAATGTGTATGTGTAAGAATTTTAAAAGAATATAGAATTGAAAGAAAAATTAAAATCTTTTGTCTTTTCGGATGTGCCAATAGGATAGGGTTTTATTAGTGTTGTTCTGAGCTGTATTCCTTTTTGTTGTTGGGCTAGATCGTCTTATTTATAATTAGTTTGATTAAAAAGAAGAATTGATTACTATATTTATGGCAGGGTTAAAAGTTTGAGAAGATGGAAAAAGGAAGTCATGCACATGTACATCACCATCATGGTGAATTGAAAGGAAGAAATCTAGGGATTGCTATATTGTTAAATATAGGCATTACGCTTATTCAGGTTATAGGAGGTTTTATTTCGGGGAGTTTAGCTCTCTTGTCGGACGCCTTGCACAATTTTAGCGATGTTTTGGCTTTGCTGATGAGTTGGTTTGCGAGTAGGTTATCGATGCGAAAACAAACCCCGAAGCAGACATTTGGCTATAAAAGGGCCGAAGTGATTGCTGCTTTATTTAATGCGATATCCTTATTTATAATTGCTTTTTATCTTTTAAAGGAAGCTGTTCAGCGAATCATGGAACCGCAAGATATTCAATCGGGTTTGGTCATGATTTTGGGTGGATTGTCTATTATTTTAAATGGATTAAGTGTTCTTTTAATTCAGAAGGATGCAAAACAGAATATGAATATGCGTTCGGCTTACCTTCATTTGTTGTCTGATATGGTTTCCTCAATTGCTGTTGTATTAGGAGGATTGGCCATGTATCTTTGGCATATTCCATGGATTGATAGTATTCTTTCCATCGCCATAGCAATTTATTTGGTGTATTCTAGTTGGGGGTTGATAAAGGAAAGTATTCGAATTTTGATGCAATTTGCTCCTCATTCAATCAATCTGAAGCAAATTCAGGAAAAAATGAAAGCCATAGATGAGATTGAGAATATGCACCATGTTCACGTATGGCAGCTTGACGACAAACAAATAAATTTTGAAGCTCATATTAGTTTTAAAGAGGATTTGTTGTTGAGTGAGGTGAAGCAAATCATGAGCAAGCTAGAACATATGCTTCACGATGAGTTTGAAATAAATCATGTAACACTGCAGCCAGAATTAAATGGTTCCTGCAAGGATGAAAGTATGGTAAGTCAGGAAAGAAAGCATGTGCATTAACATGCTTTTTTTCCATAGGATAATATTAATTGAAAGATTCAAGCAAATCCATTGGGTTTTCAACAAGTGTTTGGGCTCCATTTTCAAGTAATTCTTCCATGTCTCGAAACCCCCAAAGAACTCCAGCTGCATACATTCCAGCATTGTGAGCAGTTTGCATATCCACACCCGAGTCGCCTACATAAATTATTTCTTCGGGTGTAAAACCCATTTTTTCGCTAATTAATAGTGCTCCTTTAGCATCTGGTTTTCGGGGAATATCTCCTCCTGCTCCAATCACTAGGGCAAGAGGCCAATCTGCTAATAGGTCTTGAACTACTTTTTGGGTTAATTCGTTGGCTTTGTTCGAGAATACGGCGATTTTAATTCCTTTCTTTTGTAGAGCTGTGAGTAGTTCTGGAATGCCTGGATACAAACAAGTTTTGTTGATGCAATTTTTATCATATAGCTCCATCATTTTGTCAAAACACTCTTTTAGAGTAGCTTCATCACTTGAAGATTCGGGCAAGGCATTTTTTACCATCGATTGTAAACCTCTGCCTACATAGGTTTTGAAAGTAGCGTAGTCGTGTGTTGGAAATTTTTTTTCTTTTAAAACTGCATTCATCGAATCTGCCAGGTCTTCAATTGAATTGGCAAGGGTACCGTCAAGGTCAAAAACAACTCCTTTTATCATTACAATATGTATTAAAATTTACGAAGTACAAATATTGGAAACTCGACTAAGCTTTGCAAAGAGAAGACTGCTTATTTTTAGTTATCAAAAAAGCAATTTATTTGTTTTGTATTAGGAATGGTGTTGATTTTATCGGATTTAAACATCGTTTATGAAGATGAAATCAGGATTTCTTATGATTTGTATCCATTTCTTATGGGTTAATCCATGCTTTTCTAAATAGTTTTCAATTGAAATTATAATCAGTTGAATTTCAACGATATCTATATTTGGTGGAACTGTAAAAAGATAGATGCGTAGTAGATTACTCATAAAAATGAAACTATTCTTCGAAAGAATGCTTTAGATATGGTGCAGATAAGCGAAAAAAACATATATTTGAAGCTCTTAAAGATGGGGAATGGTTTTTTGATTCAGATTAATCACATAGCGATGCAAATGTACATGTTGACTACCAACATGACAACGGCTATGTCTGAAATTTCTATTCCTTCAATAATCACAACTACAATCACGACCCTTTAGGGGGTTATATTTTTTCATATCGCCACAGGTGAGTAGTTGATTGCTCAAAAAAAAACAGGTAATTTGTGCCTTGTAAGGTAATTGGTTATGCATTAGTTTGTATGACTTGGGCATTCTTTAATAGTAAGATTTAGGAGAATAACTAGTAACCAAAATTTATATCAACCGATGGACAAATGGACATTTGTACGGAAAGGAATCCATCTTAAGAATTTAGTCAATGAAGGTTTTAAAATTTGGAGGGAGCTCAGTTTCCAATTCGGAAAATTGTAAGCGCGTTCAGGAGATTATTAAAAGGGATTATGCCAACTGTAAGCAAGTTGTAGTTGTTTCAGCATTTGGTGGTGTTACCGATGAGTTAGAAAAATGCATTAAGCTAGCGAGTCAAAGAAGTAAAGAGTATGAAAATTCCATTTTGCAATTAAAAGAGAGGCATTTTCAAGTGATTAACGAACTTAATTTGCCAGAGGAGATTACACTAGGAACATCAAATAAGTTTGATGAATTGGCAGAAATTCTCCAAGGAGTTTATCTATTGGAGGAAATTTCGGAGAAAGTGAAAAATGCAGTGATGGGCTCTGGAGAGATATTGTCATCACTTATTTTTTCGGCTTACTTAAAATATTGTGGAATGGATGCACTTTTATTCGATTCCAGAGATTTTATTAAAACTCAAAATGGGAAGGGTTTATTCTTAAATAGCAAGCAGACCAATAAAAATCTAGAAGCCATTAAAGATTCAAAATTTCAGGTTGCCGTATTTCCTGGATTTATAGCTTCTGGTCAAAAAGGTGAAATGACCTTGCTCGGACGTGGAGGATCGGATTATACGGCTTCTATTTTGGCCGCAGGCTTGCATTGCAGCGAGCTGGAAATATGGACCGATGTAAGTGGAATGTATACTGCCGACCCAAGATTGGTGTCACAGGCATTACCTATCGAACAGATGTCTTTTCATGAAGCTATGGAACTTTCTCATTTTGGGGCAAAGGTGATTTATCCCCCCACCTTAATTCCAGTGTTAAAGAATAAAATAAATGTTCGCATAAAAAATACTTTCGCACCCGACGAAAAGGGAACATTGATTACCGATACTCCTAAAAGTGATCGTTCCATTGTAAGAGGTCTTTCTTCGGTAAACGAAATCAATTTATTTACCCTTTCGGGAAGTGGAATGGTAGGAATAAGTGGATTTGCTTCCCGGTTTTTTACCTGTTTAGCTCAAAACAAGATCAATGTAATTCTTATTACACAGGCTTCTTCGGAACATAGCATGAGTGTTGGTATCAACGAAAGTGATCGGGAATTGGCTATTGAAGCGGTTCGTGCCGAGTTCGAAATGGAAATTCGAATGAATTTGGTGAACGAACCTGCGGTAGAGGAGAATCTATCTATTGTGGCTGTTGTGGGTGAAGATATGGGATATACTCCAGGAATTTCTGGTAAAGTATTTAGTGTACTTGGCAGAAATGGAGTGAATATCCGGGCGATGGCTCAGGGAGGTAATGAGTTGAATATTACCTTTATGGTTCGCACTTTTGATGTGAAAAAAGTTCTAAATATCATTCATGAGGATTTCTTTATATCAACCTATAAAAAGGTAAACTTATACATTGCAGGAGTTGGTAATGTAGGCGGAAAATTATTAGAGTTTATCAAAAAACAATACGATTACCTGCTCGAAGAGAAAGGTTTACAACTTGTGGTTCGCGCGGTGACAAATAGTCGAAAAATGTATTTCGCTACCGATGAAAATATGCTTCAGGATTGGAAGCAAAAATTGGAGGATGAGTCGGAAATAGCCAATTTGCAGGAATTCGTAAAACGTATGGATCAGGCTAATCTTAGGAATTCTGTATTTATCGATATCACTGCTAGCGAACCCGTAAGTAAGGTGTATCAGCAGGTATTAAATTCTAATGTATCCATCGTTGCTTGCAATAAAATCGCAGCCTCTTCCGAGTTCGATAACTATTTAAGAATTAAAGCGGCAGCTAAAAAACACAATGTCGAATTCATGTTCGAGAGTAATGTTGGGGCTGGTCTGCCAGTAATTAGTACCATTAATAGCTTGATTAATACCGGCGATAAAATAGTGGGAATTGATGCAGTTGTTTCGGGGAGTTTAAACTTTATTATGAACGAGTTTAATAGCGGCAAATCATTTGTTGAAGCTGTTAAATTGGCTATGGAACAAGGTTTTACCGAGCCTGATCCTAAAATTGATTTGAGTGGAATGGATGTTTTACGAAAGTTACTGATTTTATCGCGTGAAGCAGGTTATAAACTCGAAGAACAGGACGTGGAACACGAGCCAATGATTCCTTTATCGTGTTTAAACGGTGAAACAGCAGAGGATTTATTGCGCGATTTGGAAGCACATAACGATCATTTTGAAGCTTGGAGAAAGGTAATGGCTGAAAAAAATATCCGATACCGATACATTGCTTCCTTTACGGATGGCAAGGCAAATGTGAGTCTGAAAGAGGTAAGTCCGGATCATCCATTTTATGACATCCATGGTAAAGACAATGTAATTTCATTAAAAACAAAGTGGTATAACGATCAGCCTTTAATTATTAAAGGTGCTGGAGCAGGTGCAGAAGTAACCGCTTCGGGTATTTTTGGGGATATCATCAGAATTACTAGTAATTAGTTAGCTACAAAAAAATGGAAAACATGTCAGATAGTGTAAAAGTATTTGCTCCAGGCAGCGTATCTAACGTTGGTTGTGGCTTCGATATATTAGGATTTGCCATCGATGGAGTGGGCGACGAAATGATTATTGCTAAGAATGATCAGAAAAAAATAAGAATCCATCCCGTTAAAGATTATGAGAACCTACCGACCGATCCACTAAAGAATGTGGCTGGTGTAGCTATTCAGGCTTTGCTCGATGATTTGGGTAGCAATCAGGGATTTGATGTTGAAATTATCAAGAACATTAAACCAGGTAGTGGCATTGGTTCTAGTGCGGCAAGTGCTGCTGGTGCTGTTGTAGCTGTTAACGAGTTATTGAACAAGCCATATTCTAGATTGCAATTGGTTGATTTTGCCATGAAAGGCGAAGAAGTTGCTTCGGGTGATGTTCATGCCGATAATGTGGCACCAGCAACTTTGGGTGGTTTTTGTCTGATCCGTGGATACGATCCTTTGGATGTGATTCATATCAAAGCTCCAGACGAATTGTGGTGCACCGTTATTCATCCTCAGATAGAAATTAAAACCAAGGAAGCAAGAGAGATATTATCTCCCGAAGTTCCTTTAAAAACAGCCATTCGTCAGTGGGGGAATGTAGCAGGTTTAATGTCTGGTCTTTACACTTCTAACTACGATTTAATTGGTCGTTCGCTCGAAGATCGTATTGTTGAACCACAGCGAAAAGTGCTGATTCCAGACTTTGATGAATTGAAATTATCGGTTATGGAGGCTGGAGCCCTGGGTTGCAGTATTTCAGGTTCGGGTCCTTCGGTATTTGCTCTGGCAAAAGGAAGGGAAACGGCCGATCTAATAGCTGCCGCAATGGATACGGTGTACAAAAGAACTGGTTTGGATTACAAAATATATGTATCCAAAGTGAGTGAAGATGGAGTGAGAATTTTATAGAAAAGGAAATACGAATTGAATATTTTTTGATTCGAAAACATGAAAACCTTAGACTTGTGAAATATTTTAGTACAAATAACCCAGAGATACGATACAGCTTTAAGGAAGCTGTAATTAAAGGGCTTGCGCCAGATAATGGATTGTTTTTTCCGGTTTCAATTCCCAGATTAGGAAATGAATTTTTTAAGAGATTACCTGAATTGAGTATGGCCGAAATAGGTTTCGAGGTAGCCAAACATTTTGTAGGTGATGATATTTCAGATTTAGAATTGAGAAAAATAACAGAAGAAGTCTTTAACTTTCCAATTCCTGTAGTGCCAATTGAAGACGGAGTGAACACATTGGAACTATTTCATGGACCCACATGTGCTTTTAAAGATGT
>NZ_JBFHJW010000079.1:0-16903 GCF_041595635.1 Labilibaculum sp. | reverse complement strand
GCGAGGAGGTACGACGTGGCAATCTGTCTCTATTTTGCAAAATCATTTTTAATCATTTCTTTCTGCGTTATCTGCGTCCAGGTATTTTTTTCTTTGTCCTCAAGTCGGACAGACTTTTACTTTTTCCATTGATAAAAAAGTAAACTACCGAACGAAGTGAGATCATGAACACCCGTGAAAATTATTATTGTGAATAAAAAATCTACCGCGCAGATAAAAGACCTAAAAATCAAATTATTTCTCTAAAACCTGAAACTCGTCCTTTTAGCCCCTCATGCTTCGGGTCTAACGTTCCTCAAACAAGTCAGGTTTCTTAACGTGAAAGAATTCGGATTTTCTTCACGCTCTTTTTTCTGATGCGGGTCCAGCTCATCTATCATCATCCTGCGGACTTTTCGCACTTTCGCCTCTTCCTCTCTAAGGGGCCCCACCTGCTTTGTCCATGTCGAGCTGCCCTGTTTCGGCATTCGAATTCTTAATTATTTATTGTTAATTCTTAATTAATAAGCAGATCCTTCGTCGCTGCGCTTCCCTCAGGATGACAGCCGCTAATGATCACCCTGCGAACTTTTCGCTCTTTCGCCTCTTCCCCTCTCCACTGTTGCTGTCATGACCTTCGGAGATCTCGCAAGCTCGGTAGCGAGGAGGTACGACGTGGCAATCTGTCTCTATTTTGCAAAATCATTTTTAATCATTTCTTTCTGCGTTATCTGCGTCCAGGTATTTTTTTCTTCTCCTCAAGCCGGAGGGGCTCTTAGCTTTTTCCGATGAAAAAGTAAGCCAAAAATCCTCGGTGGCGTCCTCAACCACCCATTAAAGCTCGAAGTCTAAACAAAAGAAACTCGCTTCGCTCACACAGTCTTTTGTTTCACGCCTTCTTCACTAAATGGGTCCCGGTCTCCGGACTAAATTCCGAATCCTCCTGATTCAACATTGTGCGTTGAGAGCACTCTTCTCAAGGAATATTTAATTTGTGAAATTTGTGGAATTTGGGCTTTTCTTTAACCTTTCTCCTTTATCCTTTAACCTTTTTTCCTCCAGCTCTGCTGGTCCCGAGTATCGGGATTTGACTATTTGACTTTTAAAGACCTTTTGACTTTACTTTTAAACACATCAATAAAAAAGACGGGTGTAGATAGCAGGTACCTGCGCCACATGCGCCTGGGTTCTTTTAGCAGTCTGCCCAGCCATTCCAATTTCAATTTGATGACCCAATTGGCTGGACGCTGGGTGGTGCCGGCATAAAAATCGAATACCGCCCCTATGGAGCAAATGATGCCCGCATTTAAGCGGCTTTTGTTTGCGTGTACCCATTTTTCCTGCTTGGGAGCGGTCATGCCGATAAACAACACATCTGGATGAAATTCATTCACCTGCTCACACATCATTTTATTTTCGGGCTCGGAGAATTGTGCCCGATAGGGAGGGGAAAAAGAACCGACCCTAACATTCGGAAACTCTTTGCCCAAACGTTGCCCAATCAGATGCAGCGTATTTAAGCTGGCCCCCAGAAAAAAACACGATCCCTTCTGCTTGTTCAATTGTTCCAATAGATGGGTGAAGATATCGTAACCGGCTATCTTCTGAATCTTCTGTCCGCTCAATACCCGGGCTCCGAAAACCACCGATACGCCATCGGGTAAGAGGATGTCCGAAGCCTGCAAAGCCTCCCGAAATTCCGGATCGCCCTTGGCAACATTGTAGGAATGTCCATTGAGGGTATTGATAACCGAGCTGTTTCCAATCCTAATTTTCGATAAGTCTGAGCCATAGACCTCATAGCCCAGGACTTCTGCCTTAGAAGTATGCATCATTTAAAATAAGTTTGTTTTTGTTTGCGCTTGCGCGGATGTGGTAAGAACCTGCTGATAGAGATGCTGCAGATTGAGAGAATATTGCTGAGGCGTATATTTTTCTTGTAATTTTTGATAACCCACTTCACCAAATTCTTTTGCTTTTTGCGGATCGCTCCACAAGCTTTCTATCTGTTTTGCCAAATCGCTTGCATTGCCCGTTTCGAATAGTAAACCATTAACCTGATTTCTAACGACCTCTGGAAAACCAGCCATATTGGGCGCAATTATGGGCAAAGAATGATTCATGGCCTCAGGAAATACCATGGGGAAACCTTCGTACCAAATGCTAGATAACACATATAAAGACGCAGCCTGATAAAATTCATTCAGTTCATCTGCTTTTAACATCCCGACCAATTCAACATTAGTTGGCTTCACAGGCAATTCATAATCTTCCCGAACACCTCCTGCTAATTTAAAAGGAATATGTGGTAGCAATCTGGCTGCTTCAAAAAGAACATCAATTCCTTTTTCCGGACTAATTCGACCTGCAAAAGCAATGTACTTTTTCGTGTTTCCTGAAGCAATCTTTTTTTCTTTTTGCACTTTCCCACTGTACATGTTCGGAATGACAAACAATTTTTCAGCTGCAAAACCATTGCTTGCCAACTTCTCTTTCTGAAATTCCGTTAAGCAGGCAAAAGCATCCACATGTTTCAAATAGTATTTTTGTTTGCGAGCCCACCAGTTGCGCAAGGCGTAACCCATACTTTTAAAGTGGGAAGATTCACAATTTTTAGCAATGCAATTCCATTCCTTTCCTTTGCCCGCACAAGCTTCACATATTTTTCCCTGGCTAAAAAACAATCCATTGGGACAGACCAAACGGTAATTGTGAACCGTCATAACAATGGGAATGCCTGCTTTTTTAATGACAGGCAAAATGGCTGGTGATATTAAGGGAAATAGATTGTGAATGTGTACTAAATCGGGCTGCTCTGAGACTAGTAAACGCTTGATCTCTTTTACTGAACGTGGATTATAGAAGGCCGAGCAGAAAGAACGCAACTTGCCCAAAGGCATCGTCTCAATTTCGACACTCTTCCGAAAATAGGTGCTTACAGTATGCCCGCTCTCTTGCAATAATTTAATTTGTGCTTCTACAACCGCTTCTTCTCCACTAAACTTGCTGTAGTGATTGTGTATGATGAGTATTTTCAAAATTTATCTTTTAATCGGTTCACAAACAAAAACTTATTTAATAGAAGCATAAAGTTCTGAATATTTATAAATCATATTTTCGAAAGAAAATTTATTGGAAACAAATTCAAATGCTTGCTCTTTTAACTCATCCAAATTGTATTCTTCATTAACTAACTTATCAATAATAGTAAGCAATGATGAAGAATCATTCAATTCAAAACAAAGAGGCCAATTTTCAGGTAATGTTTCTGAAAGGCCGGGAGCAATTGCCGCAATTATGGGCAGCTTTGCCAGGGATGCTTCAAGTGACATTAAACCCAAACCTTCGAAGCGAGATGGCATAATTAAATAATCAAAAACATGTAATTTATTGGCAATTTTATCAATAGGACCGTGAATTTTGATATTTGAAAATTGACTAGAAAGATCTAAAAGCTTTTCTCCGTAAGTTCCGGAACCAATAAGATGAAAAACAATCTGCTTCTCGTGTTTATTATTTATTTCAACAATTCTTTCCATCAGAATATCAATTCCTTTCTGATATTCAAACCGCCCACAAAAAGCAATATTAATTTTAGTAGAATCAATTACTAGCTTAATAGGTTCTTCTTTTGGAATATCACATCCATTAAAAATGACTTGTTGATTCTTTGACTGTGACAACTTGCAAGACTCTCTAATTTCTTGATATGCTTTCAAGGCGGCATCTGAAACGCCTACAATAAAATCATCATTAAAAGCAGATTCTGTAAATTTCCCAATTGACCTATGCGTTGACCACAGTTCTGTGTTATGAATTGATCTAACTATTTGAGGCTTCTTAAAGCTAAAGAACGAATACATCTTAAGAACTACCCCTAATACAAAATCTGGGAGATCAGTATGAGAGTGAACCAGTTGTGGTTTTTCTTTTAATAGGAGAAAAAATAATTTGAAAGGTGCAAAGAGTAAACTGATTCGTTTAGAACCACGAAAAAGGGTTTTAATTCGTATGTTTTTAGAGATCAGTCCCTTTCTTTTGTTTTGAGCGTATTGATTTTTAGATTGAAATATTTCAACAATCGTAAATTCAAATCTCTCCGAAGTATCCTTTTGACAGAATTCCGATAAATTAAAAGCAACATTTTCAGCACCACCCAAGTTGATGGAAGTAATCAGTTGGATAATCTTCATTTTTTTAGCTCCCATAAAAGTTATGTTCTGACTATTTAATTGTTTCTAAAACAGCACTATTGATGTTCTGAGAATGCTTTTGGGGATTAAAGTTTGATTCAATTGACTTAGTACATTCATAAAAGGCATCTACATTTCCTTTTATGAACCAATTCTTAATTGCAATTGTCATATCGTCATAATCATTATGCTTATACAAGAATCCATTCTTACCGTGCACAATAGCTTCTACTTCTGGATTTTGCTCACTAAAATTATCATGTGTTAAAACAGGCACTCCATATCCCAACGCATGAATACAATTAAGTCCTACATTTCCGGGAGAAACCATTAAATCTGAGATTAAAAAGAATTTGGCTATATCCTCTTCTTGATACAACGCATTTGTAAAATGAAACTGGCTTTGCAATTGATATTTATCAACTAGATCAATTAACTGCTGCTTAGCTTGCCCATCTCCAATAACAATGCAATTTAGATTCAAACCTTCCCCTTTAAGCTTATACAAAGATTGAATAATCTTATCTACTTTTTTATTTGCAACAAGCCGACCAATAAAAACGAGGGTTTTATGATCTTCTTTAAAAATAGATTTTCTCAGCTTTTGTAGACTTGATTGATCTTTTAATAATTCTTCTCTTATTTTTTTTTGTTTCTGGTAATCTAGAGAATTGCCTATTACAAATATTTTTGATGGATCGAAACCCTCAGCTACCATAATACCTTTAGAAAAGTTGCCATATAAAAGAAGCCCATGAGGCAGAAATTTAAAGAAAACAGTTCGAATCAATTTCTTTAAACCTCTATCGGTCCCCTTAAAACCATGAGACCAAAAAAGTATTTTTTTACCAGCAATTCTGCATAAAAGGGAAAAGATCCAAGTTGAAAGATGCGAAATAGCACCATCCAAAATAAAAAGGTCATACTCTTTTGAAAAGATCTTGGATACTACATTAGTCTGCCAAAGCTGAAGACTCTTTGTGTAATAATAGCTCTTAGAGGAACACCATGTAATCCCCCCATCTTTAGCGGTTTTTTTTAAAATATCAGTTGAGATTGTTTCGATTCCTTCACGACCATTAATATCTCCGACCACTTCATATTCTGCCTCCTTGATTAGACTAAGTTCATTGAATACGCCCAAACGATAGTAAGGGATATATTTACATACAAGCGCGATTTTTGCCATTGCTTATAAAATAATTTAAGGATACTATTTTGAAATAATTTGATAAATTGATGGAGACAATGCTTTTGCATAGGCTTTCCCTGCAAAAATCATCCACTTCCAACCCCAAAATTTTTTACGAAAAGTATTGTACTCTTTCAGATTTAAGCCTAAAGGAGAATACAATAGTTGTAAACGCTTCATTAGTGGGGTCTTTGGATTGCACCAGGCAGGAATTCCTTCATTAGGAGGGCAAATAGCGATATATTCTTTTGTAGTATAGCAATTAAAACCTGCTTGCAAAGCACGCAAACCATAATCAAAGTCTCCCATACCATGCGTATAGTCAGAAGAATGAATTCCTATTTTATTATAAATGTTTTTGGGAACCAAAACAGCATTTCCATTGATGTACTTGCAGGCTTGTAGTTCTCCATTCGGAATTACCGGGCAAATCTCTGTTCTCCCTCCATAAGAAAATTCATTTTCAGTTTCTGATTTCCGACAGGCTCCTGTTATAATACTCTCTGACTGATCAACTTTTAATGCTACCGAATATGTCGCAAGCAATTCTATAATGGCATTTTTATCGAGTAAGGTATCGTCGTTCAACCACAAATAAAAATCATAAGCTTGATGATTTGCTGCTGCCTCCCATGCCAAACGCATGCCCTGATTCCAAAAAAGATTTCCATCTCCTTGTATGATGTTCACGACTGGAAAATTCTTACTGACGGCTTCAGCTGTTCCGTCGGTAGAACCATCATCTACCAAAAAAACATCCAAAGAAAAACCTACGGGTAATATTGCCTCAAATAGAGATGTTAGACAGGTGATTGTTTTTTCTTTCCGGTTGTGGCAGGTGAGGAGTACGGCTATGTTATTCATCTTATAATTGGAGTCTTAGTATTTATTAAATTTTGAGTAATTATTATTTGTTTTACTTCTGATTTACCTAGAAATGGGAAAGAATGAACACATATTATGAAAAAACCCCAAGGCATATCACCTGCCAAAGCATTATTCATTGAACCTACCACTATAAATGAGGCTATAATTAAGAATTTATGAAACAAAGTATAGGTATTTAAAAGTCTGTTCATCCAAAAAAAGTAGGCAACAAACAAAAGCAAAAACATTACAATTCCATAATTAAGAATAATAACAACGTATGAATTTTCAACCCCTGCAGCACCTAATTTCTCCGTTACATTTAGATAGTTTGAAGAATTACCCAACCAAAAATCTGAACTATTAATAAAGGAAAAAGCTTGAAAAACGTCCAATCTCGTCTGTGCACTACCATCTAAAATATCAGAATGCAACAATCTCCCACCGAAGCCATACTCGATCATCAAATATCCAAGAAAACAAGCACCAATTATTGAGAAGCCAATAATAAAAAATGGTGATATTTTCAGCCGTCTTGAATTAACCAAAATATAAATCAGATAAATGAATGCCAATACAAACCATGCAAGCGATGCTCCCCGAGCGTTAAAACATAGCAAAGCAACAAACCCAAGTAATACAAAAAACAACTTATTCCTAATATTCATACTTGTTGTTAAAACAAAACCCATAATTGTCGATACTACTAGGGCATTCCCTAAAGGATGACCTAAAAAAGCAGTACTCCTAAAATCCCAAGCTGGAGTAGAAATAGAATCTGACAATTCCTGGACATACGGGAAAACATTAATTCCACTTGTACGTTCAAAAATTGCCAAAAGGCATTCCGATACGAAAAAAAATAGGACTATGTTTCTCAACTTATTCTTAGTAAAACCATCTTTAGTTTTTATTAAAATTGAAAGTATCATTGGAACTAGGATAAAAAATAGCACTTGCTTTATTGCCTGAATATCCCCCAAAGCATATTTCAACAACATAATAAATAATCCAATTGCAATAATCAAAAACTCTGTTTTAAACCTACGAAACAATTGATCAAAGTCCTGCTCGATTATCTTGTGAATAAACAACAATACAATGATGAGCGAAGAAAATGTACCCACCATTCCTATTCCGATTTTAGCAGCAACACTTGTAGATAAAAAAATATAAATCAGAATACCTATATATAGAATAAAATTCTTCATTTTAAGAATACAATTTATGTTCTAATATTGCTTTGCACTACCGTATGTTACGGTAGAATTTTCATTTTTTTTATACAAGTCAATCATTTTAGTAGCATTCTTTTCCATAGAAAATTCACTAACTACAAAGGAATAGGCATTCTCTGCTTTTTCTTTAGCTACCAAAGGGTTTTCGAAATAGTAAAGAATCTTTTCAGCCATTAACCTATAATCAGGTGCAATTAAAAATCCATTATCATTATTCTCAATTAAATCTCTTAATCCAGCTACATCATTTAAAATCACGGGGACTTTACACGCCATGGCCTCTAGTGCAGAATTACCCAATCCTTCAAATTTGGAAGGCATCAGATATACATCTGAAGCAACCAAAAAATCCCTCACATTTTGTTGATTCCCCATATAATGAATTTGATCTGAAATTCCCAACTCTTTGGTCAAGACTATTTCTTCTTGTTCTAACTCGCCTGTGCCCAAATGAAGATAAATCACATTCATTTGATCTTTAATTAGTGCCAAAGCCCGAATGATATCCTTATGACTTTTGTTTTCAGTACAAGCGCCTGTTGAAATAAGAACAAAAGCTTTTTCAGGAATGGACAAGCTTTTACGAATTGCAAGTTTTTCTAGCTCATCTTTTACTGGAAAAAATTTTTTTGAATCGAACCAGTTGTTAATTCGTACCGAAGGATTCTTGTAGTAATGGAACTCATTCTCATAAACACTTTCTCCAATGGTCTGAAAAGTAACGTTTAAACATTTTCTAAGAATTAAACGTCTTAAAATGGCTACAGGTCTGGTAAATTTTCGATTCTGAAATGTACTGTGCTGTGTCTTTATGCATTTCACATTCGCTAGCCAAGCAATAAAAGCAACAAAATTCAAACTACTTCGATGGATATGTAGGACATCAATCTTTTCCTTTTTTAGAAAACGATATAAGCTGGTATAATACATAAATCCTTTCAATGAAAAAGGTCTAAAATCGATTGGTTTATGAAATATTCTAATTTTCTCACGTTCAAAAACAGGAGCAAAAGTCCCCATTTCTTTTCCTGTACTAAAAGCCAACAGTTCAACTCCCTCTTTTTGAAAAAGGGAAGCCGCATTGGCATACATGATTTCAGCTCCGGAAAATTGGATTTCATTAAAAAGGTGTAGTACTTTCATTATTTATTTTTTCTATAATATTACTAAGACACTAACATTTCAATTTACTCTCTTAGTTCAATTCCTTATAAGCATCTAAGTAAAGATCAACAACCTTACTTTTACTAAAGCGACTAAGCGCAACTTCTCGAGCTTTTACTGAAAATTTGTTATATTCTTTTGAATACATTAAATTGATTAAGGCATTTTTTACAGCATCAACACTTGACACATCAACCAATAAGCCTCCACCATCTTTCAAAATCCACTCCGGACCACCAGAACTCTTCCCTGCAATAACTGGAATCCCCATTGCCATAGCTTCAACTAATACCATTCCAAAAGACTCTTGTAAAGAGGTATGAAGAAAAATATCCATACCTGATAAGCATTGCATTAATTCCTTGAATGGCAAAGATCCATGAAAGTGTATGTTCTCTATATCAAATCGTCCTCTGCACCAAGTATATGCTTTTTCATTTACACCAAATGAAGAACCAAAAAGATGCAATTCTACATTGGAGTTTTTTTCTCTAAGACGTATGAATGCTTCAATTCCGACCTCTACGTTCTTTAGAGATGTAAAACCATTATTTATCATAGCGATACATCTGCTTTCTTCCTTTTTGGTTATTGATTCGTAAAAACCAAAAACTTCATCAGGCTCAAAATTTGGTATAATTTGTATCTTTTTTGAGGTTAGCTTTTTTAAGCCAATTGCACAAGTCTCTGAAACTGTTGTTAATTTTTCAGATTTAAATAAAACAATGGCAGCCATTATCATTCTAAAAAAACGATAAAAATCAGTTTGAGCTTTAAAAACATGCCACGGTGAATCATGACAAGTTACAAGCGTCGGTAATCCACTATCCAAGGTAGCCCATGCCCATTCGTATTGCCAATGGGCATGTACAAAATCAGGTTGTGCTTGTACTATGGCTTTTGTAATGTAATCCCTCTCGACAGCAAAAAAATCAAGACATCTGTGTTTTGCTCTATCCCTGAAAGGTCCCAAATAAATTGAAATATTATCTTCATGCCACTCAAAAGAATCTCCAACCTTAATTTCAGGAGATGAAGAAAACACCGAAACTTTATGACCTAATTCAAGAAGAGCATTTATCAAATGATTAACAGGGACACCACCCATGCCTACCGGCCATTTAGATCTATCACCAGTGTACTGTATATTAATGGAAGGGATATAAATGGGACCTGATATTCCTATATGCATAAATTATTTGTTTATTTGTGAACAGATTACCAATAACAAGAACTTTCAACTTTCGCTGCACCCTTTGGTTTTTCTTTATCTCCGGGTTTCACCCAATGTTCGTTAATTAAACGAGCATAATTGTATGTTGGGTTGTAGTTCTCATCCTCCCATCTTTTCCCTCGTATGCCAAATAGAAGTTGCAAGCTACCCCCCAAATGAATGCTTTTTTTACCCATCCGTTTTACATGTGCAGCTAAGGCAAAACCATAAGCCCCAGCACCAATCAAACAAATATCGTAATCTACTTTATCGATTTCAGATTTCATGTAATCCAAAGCCTCGAACCAATCATTAAATTCTGTCTTTTCTCCTGCAATACTTTGAACAGCTTTGATTGTTTTCAATTCAAATGCAGGTAATAGGTTATTTTCAAATAATAATTCTCTTTTCTGATATTGTTGTTCTATAGTTTCTACAAAAGGATGAACCACCAATACTTTCTTTCCTTCTAATGCTTTTGTCCAAGGGTTTTTAGAGAAATAAGGGTTTAAAAGCTCAAAATTAATTTTCTTACAGTTCCCCAGCTCCTTGCTAAAAATCCTTTCTTCTGGCAACCAAGAACCTAAAATATTAACCTGTTTAATATCTTGAACCATCAATTCGCAAAACTCTTCAATTTTATCAACTGTAGGAGGAAAAAAACCCGCATTGGTATTCATGAATCCAATCAGTTTTTCATTCCACCACCAATCCAGTTCGTTGCCCTTTATGTAATTAATAATATTTTTAGGTCCCTTTTGTACACCCAAATAGTTTACCAATATTGAAAGTTCAAAACCTCCAAAACGAGCAATCATACATGGCTCATCAGCCATCAAAGCCTCATATATTTTTTGTGATACAGAATCTGGATCTTGATCACATTCTGGCTTTTTTAAGGCTTCTTTCCCAAGAGTTTTTGCGTAAAGCTTTCGGAGTACTTTAAGGGTATTGATCGTGAGTTTATTCATTACTTACTGATTGTTACTATTATTTAGCTCAATTCGTTTCTTTCAAAATTTCCTTCATCATCTGCCAATAACCATTATTCCTTTGAATATAGCCATCAAACATCTAGCAAAAAATTCTTATGCCTTTTAATGTAAATATTATATATCCTTTCTGCCAAGCATAGTATAATTAAAAAATGGAATGAGTGCTATTATTCTGGAGAATCCGACACATAGGTATGCTATAAAAACAGAGGTGCTAAATAAAATAGTTAATAAGACAAATGAATTAATTGAACCTAGTCCAGCATTCTCAAGCTTCCAATCTGTTAAATAAAATTGGATGATATAAATAGCCAATGATTCCTTTCCGAACAAAATAAATTGATTACTAATTATTGGCTTCCATTTAATCCGTCTACATATATTCATTATCGAAATAAAGGACATTACAGAAATAATAATCTTGTAAAGATCATCAATCATATTGCCACCAAAAACCCAATGACAACCAAATATCATAAATCCTGATGTACAAATTGTAAACACCCATTTGTTCATGACCAATTTTTCAATCCATGCATATTTTGAGATAAAAACACCAGTATAGAAAGATATTGTATATAAAAGTAAAGAACCAAAATAAGAATTGTTTACTAATAGATAACCGCCAAAAAGGATACTTAGAATTATAACTAAAAGAAAAATATCAAGAAATAGTTTATTCTGTTTATCAATCCGCATGCTAACTAATTGAAACAAACCATAGACTAAAAAAATTTCAAATAGTGTTTTAAGAAACCACAAGCCGGGATTTAATATTACATTCTTAATATCATCTAGGGTAATAAAGCTCCAGTGAGCACTAAAAAAAAACTTATTTATTATTAATGACCAAACAAACAGAGGAACTAAGAGCGTCCGAAATTTCTTTAAAATGAAATTTCCATAGGATCTGAAATTATGAATATTTGTAACTTTATTTGCAATATAACCACTGATCATAAAAAACAATGGCATGTGGAATGAATAAATAAATTCAAACAAAGGATTCTGTGTTCCTCCTGCCAAATCATTAAATTGGATCAAATGACCAATAATCGCTATTCCTCTCATTTGGTCAACATATTCTAATCGCTGTTTCATCGGCTATTTATAATTGTAATATTTCAAATGATGGTCTGATAACTCTCCATTATCAACTACTAAAATCCAATCTTCTTTTGCAGGACAGACTTTATGATCTTTAATAGTAAAACTGGTTATAGGAATAGGGACCATTTATTAATCAGGAATATTTTCTCATTACTGGAACATATTTAAGCATCTTTACTTTAACATTATCTATATTAATTCGTTTACCATATAGTAGCAAGTTTAATACTGGTAAACATGCTACTATTTTCCCGATACCAAGACTGATATACATATGTACTACAGCAATTAATGTAGCTCCCATTGCTATAAGTAGTAAGGGGTAATTTGCTGAAAACACAAAAGAATCAGGAATTATATTAATTGGAGTTACATATATTACCAAGGTAGCCGATCCCATAACTTGTAAAAAATTATCCAGCCATTTAGGCAATTCTAAAACCTTAGCAAAATTATAAAGTGTGATGGTCGCACATAATGACAGAATTCCAATTAACAAAATTTTAAGGCCTTTCAATAAATTCGTAGCAGGTGCAGTTGATTGATAAAAATTAATCAACAACAAAAATAATATTGCTGAACTTAGGAAAATCAACTTATTATTAAATATTTTATAAACTAGTGCATGTTTTGACAAAAAGACACCTATAAAAAAGAAAATAGTATGTATTAAAAAAATAATATTGTTGTATTCATAAGGATTACTTATAAAAACTATTAGACTTAAAAAACTCAAGACTAAAAAATCAATACCCAATTTATTTTGCGTTCGCAATATTTTTGCAATAACAACAAAAAACGAGAAAACTATCATGATTTTAAAAAGAGACAACAGAAACCAAATGGATGGTTGAGAAAGTTGATGGAATGCTTCGGTGCTTAGTTCATATATTGACCAAGTAAAATTGTGATTAATAATATATTGTTTTACAACAATTGGCCAGATAAAGAAAGGGATTAGAAGACTAATCGCTTTTTTGTTCATGAATGTAGCATAATTTTTTAAGGTGTCAATTTTCGTTGTTTTTTCAGCAATATAACCACTTAAAAAAAAGAAAAACGGCATATGGAAAGAGTATACTGCTTCAAATAAAGGATTTAATACAGAGTCAGAAGTGTGCTTTTGGATTATATGACCAAAGACAACTAAAAAAATTGCAAACCCTTTAAGTCTGTCAATAAAGATTATTCTGTCTTTCATTATTTTTTTAGTTCAAATCATTAATAACAAATTCACCTAGATCATTAACCATCACAAAATCCTTCGTTTTCGGATAGCCATGCCAAAAATTAGCAGGACATACTTTTATGCCCTTATTCAATAGTGCGGGCTTATAAGAAAAAGAACTTTTACTGGTAACTAACAAATCGGCGCATGCCATGTGAAGGAAAGAATCTTGTGCTCCCATATCCAAACAGTAGTGAATGTTCTCAAATTTTTCAAATTCAGGAAAGTCAGACCGTACTCCTTGCGAAAAAAGATAAATCGCAATTGGTTTGTCTGTTTTTACATTTTCGACCACAGAGGAAAGAACTTTTTCGAAATAAGTATTATCTTGCCAACGCATCATCAGGTTCGGATTTTTGTTATCCTGTCCGATAACAATATCTCCACGGCGTACATGTATGGCAATGTTGAAATTCTCTTTGGTATAAATAAGTTGTTCTTTCCTATGCTTGTTGGCTCGGTGAAATTTCTGTTTGATCTCTTCCATCACCCCAAACTGATCGCGATAGAACTGATCTTGCTCGCAAACAAAAACTACTTTCTGATCCCCATAAGAAGCAATAATTTTTTGTATACTTACCACTTCATCTGTATTTTTTTCATCGAATAGTGGTAAACGAACCTTCTTGTATCCTTGACTCTTAATCAACTCGTTCGCTAGGACTTCTCCAGCCCCAAAACCAAGAAAATCTTCCCATTTTTGCGTGGAGAAAGGAATATGTGCAAATGGCAAACCAAACTGTTTGGCAAACCAGTAGCCTGCAATCCAATTGGCCATTTGATGCCCAATACCCGCCCCTCGATTGGGAATCGCAGTAAAATAATTTACTTCTTTATTACTTTTCGGCATGTGATAATGGGCGTACCAATAGGCTTTATAAAATTTGGGATAATAGCTTTTAGTGCGTGTTTTTCTAACAAGTTTGCTCCAAACTTTACGTTTAATTTTGTATCTAATTTCAGATAAATTCATTTCTGATTGTATTCTTATTATAACCGTTATTGATTGAAAGCGTACCTTCTGATTATTGAAAATATTCTATCGCTTATATTTTTTATCATTCTGCCAAAAATCTCTCGCTCTTCATTTCTTAATCCAACAAACCATACAGTAAGCAGAAATACGATAAAACTAATTCCCGAAACAAGTAAGAGGCGTACTAATCCATCTGGCATAAATAAAACAGGCAGGATTGCCAATAATGCGGTTAAAGTGAATGAAAGAAGAACTCTACTTAGGATATTTTTCAAAAAGGATAAAATGGATAAACCACAATATTTTTTTGAAAAGAAAAGAATTATACCACCATTAAATATTGAGTAAGTAATAAAAACTAAGTATAAAAAATAAGGTGGATAATTGTATGAAAACAAAATATAAGAGACAAGTAAGGGAAGAAAGTTCAAAACTGATTTAACAATCTGGAATTGTCTAATATTCCCCACTGCCGCAATAGAAGAAGAAAGAGTCAAGAACAACTGTTCAATCAAATTTCTAAGCAGTAATAAGCGACAAAAAATGATCGCATATTCCGGCACATCTTTTAACCAAAATTTAAAAATCAGAGGCATTTCAATCAACACTGGAATGTAAAAAAACATGAGCATAAAAAAGGATACTTTGCTTCCCAACAAGGATGCTTTTAGCATTAAATTCCGATCCCCCGCTCCCTCACTTTTTGCAATTACCGGATTCAATGCTTTCAACATAACATTTGCAAAAACGCCTAATTGACCACTAACTTGTCCTGCAACCCCCTGCGCTGCATTCACCACTGTCCCAAAAAACATGTTAATCACAATGCCTTGCCCATAATTGGCAATCATGCTACTAGAAGACCCCAGAAAGGACCAACCTGCAAAACTGGTCATCTCTTTAAACAGGCTTTTATCGTAGTATTTTCGAATGTTAATTTCTACTTCCTCGTATTTTCGATGACAATAAATACGTCGAATAATCAGTAGCAAAACCGCAAGAGAAGCCATTAGCAAACCATAGCTTGCCAATTTATCAAAGTGAGTATAAGTCACGTAAAAAGCGATACTGAGTTTTAGAATGGCTTCCAATATCCCAAGAATGGCGACAAAAAGCATATTTTCGTGGGCATTGATTACAGCATCGTAAGGAACAGATACAATGGTGAAAAAAGTACTTACAATCAGAAACTGAAAAATCAATTTGGCAGCATCCATTCGCTCAGGATCTATTTTCAGTACACCATTAAAAAGAAAATAGCCTGCTCCTTCTAAAAGCACAACCACTGCAAGAGCTATGAAAAAATGAAGGAGGACACTCACATTAAAAATACTTTTCTGCTTTTGGTGGTTTCCTTCTCCCTGCGCATAGGACATAAAGCGCTGTGTTGCCGAAGCCATGGCAGCATTTAAAAAGGTGAGCATGGCAATGGCACCACCCACTACATTAAATATCCCAAAATCGGCAGCTCCTAATGCCAACAAAACGAGTCGTGTGGCATATAAAGAGATAAAAACCGTAATCGCCATTCTGGCGTAGAGAATCAGGGTATTTTTAGCTACCCGGTTGGCTGCTTGCATAATGGTTTTTTAATGTTTATTAGTAATATCATACATGCCTATTTACACCTTTTGATTTGTACTTCAATTTGTTCGATTTACTTTCCAATCAAAATATCCTTTCGCTCCTTTTTCATTCTGATGAATAATTTTCTTTCCTAAATTTTGAAAAGGGACTTCTATAAGTGAATGGAAAAATCTAGATATAGTCGCTGTTGTTACAATAACAAAAGCTAACCTTATTCCAAAGTTAAGGATCGTATCAAATTGAGTATTAACTTTTATAAAATCGACAAATTTAAATTTAGCCATCGCTCCCAATACAGCAAAATGAATTAAATAAGCACTAAAACTAATCTTACCAAAAAAACAAGTGAATTGATTTACAAAAACAAAATATTCTTTTCTAGATAACATCCAAATTAATCCAAAAAAGCCTATAGATATAACAAAATGTAGAGGTAGTGCTATCCTATATCTAAGATAGCCCATAAGTAAAACTAAGATCAACATAATGCCACTAGCGATTATAGTATTCCTTTTTTCAACAATAAAATCTTTTTTCACAATAAGAAAATATGCAACTATTCCAAGACAAAATATGGGTAACTGGTTTGGAAAATAATAATATAAAAATTGCCCCCAAAGCTCTTCTGAATTGATTAGTGGATACTGTATAAATAAAAACTTAAAAAAAAACGCAACAAACATTGTTGTTATAGTATATATTAAAGCCTTTTCAAAGTTCTTTATTCTGCTTACTAATAATGGAACAATAGCATAAAAAGTCATTTCAACAGTTATAGACCAGCCACCCGGTACCAAATCATTTATCCAATAGGGGCTAACTCCATGGATAAATAAAAAATTGGATATAAGAACTCCATTTGATTCGAAACCATTCTTCCATGTAAAAAAAAATATACCTAAAAAATACATGGGTGCGATTCTAAAAATTCTTCGAATAAAGAAATTTGAATTAACAAACCGTTCGTTAAATAAATGATATTCATGAGACATGAAAAGGGTAAATGCACTTGCCATAAAAAGACACTGTCCCGCAAAGTGTGTAAGTGATATTTCCAGGGTTAGACTTTAGTTAAGTCTGACCCTTTCTTCAAATATAGCTAAAAACTGATTGAGTATCACTCCCCAGTTTTGGATCGGCATCGTCCATTTTATGGTCGCT
>NZ_JBFHJW010000078.1:0-17105 GCF_041595635.1 Labilibaculum sp. | reverse complement strand
TGTAAGGCTAAAGGTTGAAAGTCCGTTTGATTCCGATGTAAGCGATAAAATATCACTAGAAACCGATCCACTTAACATGTCTGAGTCATAAGTAAGTTCATAGCTCAAATCTTCTCCATCTTCATCGTAAAAATGCTCGCTAAGGTCAATTGTTGTTGTTGCATCGGGGTCACCAATGTATAAATTTTCGATGGTGTCGCTTACAACTGGAGTATGATTTTCTAGCACAGTATAGTTAAGAGTGAAACTTGTACTTGCGTTATAGCTATCGGTTACTGTTAATGTTGAAGTGTAATCACCAGCATCTGCACTTAATCCATTGATGGTTACCTCGACTAATGAATCATTTTCTGAGGCGCTTGCATTTCCTGATTCATCCGTAAAACTCCAAGTGTAATCCTGTCCGTCGGGTTCTGAAATGGTGAGCGTAACAGTTTTGGTTTCGTAGGCTTCTAATTCAAAAGTATCTCCATCATCAGAAGTAATAATGGGTGCAGAATTGGCATCTGTAGTAGCGGATACGATATTTGAATAATCTGAAGAGCTTCCCAAAACATCATATCCAACAACAGTAAAGTAGTAGGTGCTCGAAAAATCTAAATCGCTAATACTTGCCGTGATTGTATCGCCTACACTCAGAAGACCAACTAAAACGGCTGAGGAAGAAACCGAACTACTGCTTGCATCAAGATCATCAGAGGATTTAGAATAATAGATTTTGTATCCAGTAGGTTTTACATCGTCATCGTCAGAAGTAACGGACCATGATAAACTTGCGTTATTAGATGAAGCACTTACCGATAGGTCATCTACTGTTTCTGGTGGTGTACTGTCGTAGTCTGAGAGAGTTGCTGAAGCATTTATCAAGCCATCTCCAAGCATTCCTTCATAACCACTATTGTAGCTGTCGATATCAATCGCGCCCATCGATAATCTGGTTTTAAGCATGTCGGCAGTAAAACCCGATCCGCCAAATTCCGAAATAATTAAGGCTGCAACCCCCGATACATGAGGGCAAGCCATTGAAGTTCCTCCCATATAGGCGTAACCATCGTCATTTACCGTACTAGCAATTAAGCAGTCGTCGTCATACAAACCATTTTGTTCATCGGTGCCACCAGGAGCAGTTATGTCGACCCAACTTCCGTAATTTGAGTAGTAGGACATGGTATAATCGGGGTTGCTGGCAGCAACGGCTACCACTTCGCTGTACATGGCAGGATAGGCATTTGTTGAGGTCTCATCATTACCCGCGGCAAAGATTACAATTCCTCCAGCCATTGGGCCAGTTTGATCTCCGTTCTCATCATATCCTGCATATTTAATAAAGTAATCAATTGCGTCCTGCATACTTTCTGGCAATGAGGTTGCTCCATCGTATCCCCAACTGTTCTGGCAGATTACAGCACCATTATCGGCGGCATATTTAATAGCTTCTTCAAAATTTTCGGCACTGGTGTCGTTGTCGTTTTCATCGGTTTCAAAAACCTGACAGGACATAAGTCGTACGCCCGGAGTATCTGCATCACCACCAGCAATTCCGCAAACTCCCACATCATTTCCATTCATTGCACCTATGGTTCCTGCCACATGTGTTCCATGATCGTTTGGTTCTATTGTTCCAGTATTGGAAACAAAATTATAGCCATAAACATCATCTGAATAGCCATTGTCATCGTCATCGTTACTGCTACTGCCATTTGATTCGGAGTCGTTTATCCAAATGTTATCCTCCAAATCTTCATGATCATAATCTATTCCACCATCAACAATGGCAACAATTACCTCTTCGCTGCCTTTTTGCTTCAGCCAGGCATCAAAAAGATTAACATCAGCCCCTTCAATGGCGTCGGTTACCGAAGCATCGTTGTAGTAATGCCATTGGTAGGATAGGTATTCATCGTCGAATGGATAATCCGAAATGGATAGACTACTTTTTGTTGTTGAGCTTACTATAGGAAATGGACCAATTTTTTCATAGCTGCATTTCTCATTTTTAATGCTTTTAATGGTTTCTGTTATTTCTATTTCGCTTAAACTTTCGAATTCACTAACTAGGCTACTTAGAGAAACGGCCGTTGTATCGTAGGTAACGTCATACCATAGATGCAATCCTTCTTCAATGGTTCGTGCTTCAAATTTTCCAGAGTAAGGGAAGGTTCGTTTGAAACTTTTGGCGCCGATAGAACTTAGAAGACTGTCTATATTACTAAGGTTAGTGCTAATGGAATCTGATTTTACGGATAGTGATAAAGTGCTTGTATTTTCAGCATTTAGTTTTATCCGGACAATCCCTTCTATTGCATTGGTAGAAATTGTATTGCTTTCGCTGATTTCTGATTCTTCAGAAATATCATCGTCTTGGCACGATGGGAAAAGGAAGAGAAGAAGTAGAAACGAGAGAGGAATTGTTTGTATTATACGATTTATTTTCATCTTGATTTTATTACTGTTAATGGCTTTTTAGATTTTAATTATAGTTCAATTGGCTTAGTTTTTAAGACTCATTTATTAAAGTGTTTTTGGCTTATTCTATCGAATTATTAATGTTGTTTAAGGGCTTACTCCAATTTTTTTTTCAAAATTAAAGAAATTTGTAGGTCTAAAAAATGGAATCAACAAATAGGGGAAATTTATCAGCGAAAGGGAAGTAAAACTTCCCAGCTTTGTATTTATTTTATGATTTAAGGTTTTTAGAGTGAATATGATATAACAACGGGAGTAAGGAATGCTTATTGTTTTAGAAAAGCTTTGATATTTGAAAGCTTGTAATGACTTAATCATGCGCTTTTCATGAAAAATGGGAGTAGTAAAAAGTGTATTTTAGGTGTGAAATTGATTATTACCTCTAATAAGCGATTGCAAAATCATTACTGGAATAATTTATCAATATGTATTGTAGGGGTAGTAGCTTGATGTATTTACCTATGGCTTGAGTTCCTCTATTCGAATACCTGGATATGGTAATTACGAAAAAAAATGATAGTATTGCGGTGTCAATGAAGTTAGAAAATACAGGAGATTATAAAGGCGACGAGGTGGTTCAACTCTATGTGAAAGATGTAAAGTCATCGGGACAAAGACCACTGAAACAATTGCTCGCTTTTGAGAGAATTTCATTGAAAATCGGAGAATCGAAAATCATTAGATTTCAAGTTCCAGTACAACAATTAATGTTTTGGGATGAAAAATGCCGCGAATGGCATTTTGAGAAAGGAGATTTTGAGTTTATGATAGGAGCATCATTGAGCGATATTCGATTAAAGAAAACCTTTAAAATCAAAAAATAGGCATACTGATTAAAAAACGGAATAATGAAGATCTTATCTAAAAGTAAATTTTACCTTTTGCAATTTATCCTGCTGTTATCCTGTACTTGGGTTCAGGCTCAAATTACTGATGTACCTACAGAGAAGGATTTTGAAACGGAATTGATCAAAGCACAGCGAGTAATTAAAGTAGGCGAAGGACACTATTTTATTGATTTTGGAAAAGCTTATTTTGGAACGGTTGTCTTGCATTCTAAGCAGTTACAGAGCGATAGTCTGATTGTTCGTTTAGGGGAAAAATTAGCTGCATCGAATCAGATCGACAGAAAGCCGGGAGGAACAATTCGTTACCAACAAGTTAAACTCGATCAGCTCCAAGCTAATGAGGATGTCGTGGTAGCTTTGCGCCCGGATAAAAGAAATACCAAACCTGTTGCGATTCATCTTCCCGAATCATTTGGTGTGATTATGCCTTTTAGATATTGCGAATTAGAAAATCTTCAAATTCCGATCGAGGAAATCGAAATCAGCCAAAAAGCATTTTACTATCAATTTAACGACGAAGCAGGAACTTTTACTTCTTCGGATACGGTTTTGAATGCAGTTTGGGACCTGTGTAAACATACTATTAAAGCAACGAGTTTTACTGGTTACTATGTAGATGGTGATCGGGAACGTATTCCTTACGAAGCCGATGCTTATATCAATCAGTTAAGTCATTATGCTTGCGATAATGTATATTCCCTGGCGCAAAGAAGCAATGAATATTTTATTCAACATCCTACTTGGCCTACCGAATGGCTTTTGCATACCGTTATGCTTTTTTACCAGGATTATATGTACACAGGTGATTTAAAGTTGCTCGAAAAATACTACGATGTTCTTAAAATAAGAACTTTAATGGATTTGGAACGTGAGGATGGATTGATAAGTTCTAAATCGCCTAAATTAAATGCTGAATTAAAAACAAAATTAGGTTTTAAGAACCCAAATACAAATGTAAGAGATATTGTAGATTGGCCTGCCGGACAAAAGGATACAGGATGGAAATTGGCAACCAAAGAGGGGGAACGCGATGGCTACGAAATGGTGAAAATCAACACCGTAGTTAATTCATTTTACTACTATAATATGCACTTGATGGCGGAGATCGCTGGTTACTTGGGTAAAACCGATGATGTTGAGTTTTTTCAGCAGAAAGCAGAAAATGTAAAAAAGGTGATTAACGAAAAATTATTCGATAAGGAAAGAGGAATTTACGTTGATGGAGAAGGTTCAACACATGCTGCTTTGCATGCCAATATGTTGCCTTTAGCATTTGATATTGTGCCAGAAGAATACAAAAAATCGGTAGCCGAATTTATTAAAACAAGAGGGATGGCTTGTAGTGTTTATGGAGCGCAATATTTGTTGGAGGGTTTATACAATGCCAACGAATCGGAATATGCTTTGCAGCTGATTACCGAAACAGAAAGTGATCGTTCCTGGTGGAATATGATTAAAGTTGGTTCTACCATGGCTATGGAAGCCTGGGATATGAAATACAAACCGAATTCGGATTGGAATCATGCTTGGGGAACTGCTCCTTTAAATATTATTACGCGCTACATGTGGGGAGTAACTCCAAAAACACCCGGTTTTACAAGTGTTCAAATTAAACCTCAATTGAGCGATTTGAATTCTTCAGAAATAAAAGTTCCAAGTAAACACGGAATCATTGAGGGAAAGTATAGCCTGACAACAGAGGAGGAAGAACGTTACGAAATAAAGCTACCTAAAAATATGGATGGAGAGTTTGTTATTGTGGGAAGTAAAACGGAAGTGCGTTTGAATAACCGACTTATGAATTGTGATGTGAAAGCCGTGAAATTAAAGGAAGGCATGAATATATTGCTGATAAAACGTGACTAATTGCTGTTGCGATAAAATAATATAAAAACATTGAGGATATTGTGTGGTTTGTGGGGGAAAGCTTACAAAAAACACAATATCTTCGTGTTTTTGAGGTATCGGTTTTGGTACTTTTATATTGATTAAAATCATCAATCTATGAAAAACAAGCTACTTAAATTTCTATTTCTTTTTTGTATTCCTGTTTTGGGATACAGTCAAAATTCTGCATTGGATACCATCCGTGTCTTCTATTTGGGCGGACAATCGAATATGGATGGATACGGTTACTCTAAAGATCTGCCGGATTCATTGAATCAGCCTTTTGAGAATATTTATATTTTTCACGGCAATCCTGTGAAAGATGATCAGAAAAATGGAGGTTTAGGAAAGTGGGAAGTCTTGCAAGCTGGACATGGAGCTGGTTTTTCATCAAATGGCAAGGAGAATAAGTTATCCAATCGTTTTGGTGTGGAACTATCTTTTGCAAAAAAAATGCAAGCGCTTTATCCAAACAGTAAAATAGCAATTATAAAATATTCCAAAGGAGGAACTTCTATCGACTCGGAAACCTCTAGAAAGAACAGTTGTTGGGAACCTAGCTACAAAAGTGAAACGGATATCAACCAGTACGATCATTTTTTAACGACTGTTCGTAATGCTCTCAAAGTAAAAGATATTAATGCGGATGGGAAGGAGGATTATCTCCTTTTATCAGGAATTGTATGGATGCAGGGCGAAAGCGATGCGCACGATGAGGAGGTGGCAAAACGCTACTATCCGAATTTGAAACGACTGATGGAACTATTGCGTGCTAGTTTTCATTCTGCCGATCTGCCTATTGTCTTGGGAAAAATTTCCGATTCGGGAAATAATGCTGAAGGTAAAATTTGGGAGTACGGTGAATTGGTTCAGTATGCACAGGAGAAATTTGTGAGATTAGATGTGAATGCTGCCATTGTGCGAAGTACAAAATCTTATCAATATTCCGATAAATGGCATTACAATAGTGCCGGCTTTATCGATTTAGGTGAAAAATTTGCCGAAGCACTCCATCATTGTATCCATCAAAATACAAACAACTAGTAACAACTTTAATATTCCTAGCATGAGGTTCCTTTTTACAGTATTCGCAATTTTTCTTTATTCCTTTAGTCAGGCTCAAACTCAAGATACTCTTTACCTGTGGCCAGGTAAGGTTCCTGGTGAAGAGAAAGCAAAGCATGCCGCGGTAGTATCTGATGTCACCCGCGGAAATGTTACTCGTTTGTCCGAAGTTACCAATCCCGCATTACTTGTTTATCGGCCCGAGAAAGCAAACGACTCTGGTTTAGGAATCATTATTTGTCCGGGTGGTGCCTACAATATTCTAGCAATCGATAAGGAAGGATATGAGATTGCTGAATGGTTGAATTCTCTTGGCTACACTGCTTTTGTGCTGCAATATCGGGTGCCTAAAAAACAGGAGGGAGCTTTAAAAGATATTCAAAGAGCGGTTCGCCTGGTTCGTTCAAAGGCTTACGATTATCACCTTTACCCAGAAAGAATTGGCGTGATGGGATTTTCGGCCGGAGCGAGTTTATGCGCTCGTGCTGCTACTCGGTTCTCCTATGATTCCTATGCGAAAAGCGATTCGATAGACGAATTCTCTTGCCGTCCGAATTTTTCTATGTTGATTTATCCTGCTTACCTCGACAAAGGCGAGAACAGAAGTCTGACTCCGGAACTGACATTGAGCGAGTCTACACCACCTTTTTTTATTTTTAGTACCGCTGACGATAGCTATGGGAACAGCGCTTTGGTGATGACGACCGCTTTGCGCGATAATAAAATCCCTGTAGAATTGCATTTGATAAATGAGGGTGGACATGGCTATGGTTTGCGTAAGGGAAATATTGCTGCAAAAACCTGGCCTGATTTGGCAGAAAAATGGTTGAATAGCTTGTTGAAGACGAACAGAATTAGAAAGTTTCAAAGGTGTATGAATTTTCCTAAAAAGACAGCCTATCCAGATAAAATGCCTAAAAAGAAAGAGGTTTGGGTTTTTCTCATGGCCGGACAATCGAATATGGCGGGGCGTGGTTTTGTAGAAGTTCAGGATACGATTCCTTCTCAGCGAATTTTAACCCTCAATAGTCAGAATGAAGTAATTTTAGCAAAGGAACCTTTGAGCTTTTACGAACCGAAAATGCAAGGTCTGGATTGTGGTCTTTCTTTTGCCAGAGAATTATTAAAACAGGTGCCCGATGAGGTGTCTGTTCTATTGGTTCCAACTGCTGTGGGAGGTAGTTCCATCAGTAAGTGGGTGGGTGATTCCATTCATCGTAATGTGCAATTGCTTACTAATTTTAAGGCGAAAATGGATTTGGCAAAAAAGTATGGAGCAATCAAAGGAATTTTGTGGCATCAGGGAGAAAGTGATGCAAACAAGAATTGTATTCCTGAATATGAGAACAGATTGAGTGATTTATTTTCAACATTTCGACGTTTTTCGGGGAATAAGAACTTACCCATATTTGTTGGAAAATTGGGCAGTTATTCAAATAATAAACGCAGTTGGTTGCTGATTAATGAGCAAATAGAACATTATGCAGACAATCAGGAGAATACTTACCTTATTCCTACTGCCGATTTCATGCATCGAGGCGATTATCTTCATTTTGATTCTCGGAGTCAGAGGAAGTTGGGCATTCGATTTGCTAACGAATACCTTAAGAATTGTAAATAATATCAGGCCGAAAGCCGTAAGAAATAAGTTTTTGCACCTTTCTTTACGGATTTGTACACTTTTTTTAGGAATAAACAATCAAGAATATTCTGAGTCTTACTCGATATTCCGAACCAAACGCACTTGGTTGTAAATTCTTCTGGCATCCCCCTGAGGCCCCCAGCCTGTGGGATAATCGTCGGGATCTCCAGTTTTAGGATCGCTACGTTGTGCTCCCGCTCCGTGAACATCTATCCAGGAGCTACTCATGTAGCCCATTGCTCGACCAAAGCTGAGGTAGGCAGCCGACGTTCCATTTTGCTCCGATGAATAGGCAACGTGAGTGGTGCTCGACCAGTAGTAGGAATAATCGGTTTCATTGTTTTCATTTAGTATTTCGGTGCAATTAAAAAGGGCATTAATGGCAGCCGAATTTGTACTTTGTGGCGAGCGAGTATAATCTACTAGACTTTGAAGTTCTTTTATATCGGGTAAACGCCAGTCGGAATAGCCTGCAAATTCAAAGTTTTCAGCGTAGATAAGCGCTTCTTTCCAATTCATACCATCTGTTTCACTATCATTTTGCATCCACATTAATCCTGTTGCAGCATCGCTAATGGTTTTATCACCATTATTGGTGAAGCTATTTTCGCCATAGCTTGTATTTTCCCGAACATAAGCTACATAAAATGTTTTATCTGCATTTGCGATACTTATAGGATATCCTTTTATGCGACCATCAGCAAAGTTGACCCCAAACATGGTTTCGTTATCGTTCATGGTATAATCCACGTATTTTGTGGAGCTGGCATATTGTGCATCAATAATTCGTTCGCCGGCATCCTGATCGCCATATCCAAACTCGAAATAGTTGGTATCGATAAAAGGGATTAAATTTTCGGTTGAAGTTCCCTCGTAGCTACTTGGATCTTTCCCGTTGAAAATAATCAGAGAGTAGGCTTCTTTAATTGTTGGTAATCGCCAATCGTTATAGCCACCCAAAGAAAAAGTCTCAGCTCCTTCAATGGCATCGGTTAGCGATAATTTATCATCTGCATCAATGATACCATCACCATTCAAATCGGCAGTTTGAGACCACATTAGTCCTGTTATATTATCGGTAATCGTACCATCGCCATTATTGGTGTAGGAGGGTTCGTTTCCCGGATAGTTGGCATTCTGACCATAAAAATCACCATCCGAATTGGGGATTGTGATTTCTGTGTAATTATTAAATGCTGCGGACAGATTGGTGCCCACAATAGGATAAGCGGATATATTAGGCAAATTTTCTTCACTTGTTTCATCAATATCATCTGAACTATCCTTGCTGCAGGAAGCAAAAAGTAGAAACAGGGAAAGTAAGCTAACTTTTAGGAATTTAGTTTGGTTTAGGTTCAGAGAAATCATTTTTTAAATTTAGTAGTGAATTGAAATGATTTGATTGATTGTTTAGATAAAGGTTTAATTCGATTTTAGTTTTTTTACTGATTTTCGAATTAATTTATGCCAAAAAAAGGGATGTATTGCTTGAATACATCCCTTTTTGTTGAACTTGTCGAGACTTTATTTGGAGCAAGCTGTATTTGCCACTCGCAAAGTCTGTTTAATCTATAAATTAGGGAACTAAAACCAATTGGTTCAAGTGACCATCAATTATTGCAATTTCTTCTTTTGTTAGACTTGCTTGAGCAGCTTCAGCATTCTGTATAGCTTGTTCAGCATTTCTAGCCCCTACCAAAGCAATCGAAATTGCAGGTTGTTCCAATGTCCATAAAATAACCAGCTGTCCCAGACTCAATCCTTTTGAATCAGCAATAGGTTTAATTTTGGCAAGAAATTCATTGGTACGTCGAAGGTTTTCATCTTTATAAAACGCTCTTGTTGCACGTTGATCGCCTTCTCCAAATTTATAGCCTGGTTTCATTTTTCCGGTTAACAATCCTCTTTCGAGTGGACTATAGGCTACTATTCCTTTTCCATTTTCGAGAGAATAGGGAACGATTTCTTTCTCGATATCGCGCAAAACCATGCTGTAAGGAACCTGGTTTGAAGCCAGGTTGATGTATTTCTCTGCTTCAGCAAATTGTTCTGTATTGTAGTTACAAACACCAGCATAACGAATCTTTCCTTCTTTGATTAGCTGGTTAAGTGCGTCCATTGTTTCTTCAATAGGAGTAGTAACATCTGGCCAGTGAAGTTGATAAAGGTCAATGTAATCTGTTCCTAATCGTTTCAAACTAGCTTCGCATTCTTGTATAATACTTTCTCTACCTGCATATTTGTAAATATCGATTGCTTTGCCGTTGTTATCTTCTGTTTTGAAAACGTGTGTGCCTTTTTCTAAGTCCCAACGCATTCCAAATTTGGTAAGAATTTGTACTTTATCTCTAGGAATGTCTTTTATGGCCTGTCCAACAATTTCTTCACTAAATCCTTGTCCATATACTGGAGCAGTATCAATAGAGGTTACACCTAAATCATATGAAGATTTTATCGCTTTCACGGATTCATTTTGTTCCGTACCTCCCCATAACCAACCGCCAGCTGCAAAAGAACCAAATGTGATGGCTGAAAGTGTTAGATCGGTATTTCCTAATTTCCTGTATTTCATATGTATAACTATTTGTAAATTCTTACTATAAATTTGTACAATCTCTATTTTAGGAGATCATTCAGGTTCGTGTAAAAAAATTGGAAAATGAACATCGTATATTTGGTATTTCTTAAACCAGATACTGTTTTTACCTTTTTCTTGAAATGCTCACGCATAGACAGAAGAAGGTCTGCTATGAATCCAACTTTGTGGTATTTATCTATTTGTCAATTCGTAAATAGATTTTTTGTTTTTCTTACAGGGCAAACTTACGCATAATATATGTTAGCAGATATATATTTTTCAAGGAAAAATGAATGAATTATTGGTTGTAATTCAACCAGTATCAGCTTTTAAGCATAAAAAAGCTTTATGAAAATTTAGTGTTTCGAGAAGCAGATTTTTTGTTGAAATTCTTGATCGTATGAAAAATAAGTGATTACAAGAGAATAAAGAGCTTATTTCTGATTTGAATAAAACTTAATATTTTCGAATAAAATAGAGGGTAATCAAAACAGCCAAACTATCACTTACTACAAATGAGCTCCAGATACCGTTTAAACCAAATGCTCCATTTAAAATGTAAACAATAGGAATAAATAGTAGAACAGGTCTTAGAATAGCAAAGAAGACAGCAATCTTTTTTTTGTGTAGTGCTTGAAAATAACGTGTAGCCACTATTTGAACCATGTAAAAAGGGATGGATAGAGCGAAAATACGTAAGGCTATTTGGGTAATATGAATGATATTCTGATTTTTGTCGATAAAAATTCCGATGATTAAATTGGGAAACTGTTCCAGCACAATTAAGCCTAAAAATCCAGTTAAACTAACCAGACCCACGGAGTACAGTAATGTTTTATAACTGCGATCAGGACGTTTCGCACCATAGTTAAAGCTCACAATGGGCTGCATACCGTCACCGGTTCCCAGAGCAGTCATCAGAAAGAAAATATTTACACTAAAAATAATTCCCATGGCTGTAACAGCAAAAGTTCCTCCCGATTGGAGTAGCAAATTGTTGGCGATTATATTTTGTATACTACTTGCAACATCCATAATAAAGGGAGCTAAGCCCAGGGAAAAAATGGAAAGAATCATATTTTTTTGTATTCTAATATTTTTCCAGTCTATTTGAATCAGACTTTTACCACTGAAGTAGTATCGGAGTAAAAAAATGGCGTTTACACTTTGTGCGATAATTGTTGCCAGAGCTGCTCCACGAATCCCCATGTGGAAATATTTCATGAATACAAGGTCAAGAGTGAGGTTTATTAGCGATGAAATTAAAATTAGTACCGCTGGTAAACGAGGATTTCCTTCGGCACGGCAGGTGAATTCCAAGGCAATAAAAAAGGAAAGGGGAAAGCCAAATATGATTAACTGTAGATATTCGCCTGATAACTTGAGAAGTTCTCCCTGAGCACCGAAGGCGTGTAGTAAAGGTTTGTAAAAGAGCAATCCCGCAGAAGTAAACAAGACAAGCGTAATCAAAAGACCTGCCATCATTGTTCCCAATGCTTTTTCTGCTTTCTCGGGGCGTGATTCACCTAAATATTTAGAGATTAGAACTCCTGTTCCGCTGCCGAATAAGAGGATAAAACCAAATTGAAAAAGAGAAATAGGAAAGCTTAATGTCACTGCCGCTATGCCCTGTGCTCCTATATATTGAGCTACAAAAATTCGATCGACGATATTATAAAGAGCATTTATTAAAAGACCAAGAACAGCCGGTCCGGCATAGGTTAAAAGTAGCTTTGGAATGGAACTTTCTTTCAGAGAATATTGTGTGGTACTCATTTAATTTTATTCTTATTTTAATTTACTGATTTGTATTCAGCCAATCATCCGTTTCCCCCTGAGTGAAGGAAAACGGATGTATATTGACATTTAACTAACTGAATTTATTTTTTATTCTCTTCCTCCACCCAAGGCCTGATACAAATTGATGACCGATTGTACCTGATCGTACCAATCGTTTGTTTCAGATAATTGCGCATCCAGCAAATCTTCCTGAGCCGTTAGCACTTCCAAATAAGTTGAAGATGCCAATTGAAATAACTCACGTGTATAGAGCACCGAACGTTCGAGGGCCTCCAGTTGTTTGTTACGATCTTCTTGTTTCTGTATGGCGGTAGAATATTGAAACAGAGCATTGCTGACTTCGCTGCCGGCATTCAAAAGGCTCTGTTTAAAATTAAGTAAGGCTTCCTCCTGTTCAGACTTCGCTATTTTTAAATTTGCTTTATTTACTCCTTGATTAAGAATTGGAGCCGTTAACGAGCCGATGGCACTAGATAAAAGTTTTCCAGGATTGGCAATTATTCCGCCATTACTATTGGTCCACTCTGTAGAAGCACTTATCGTAATATTGGGGTAAAAAGCTGATCGTGCTACGTTGGTATTATAGAAAGCTGTAGCTAAGGCCATTTCGTACTGTTTTATATCAGGACGATTCGCTAACATTTGTAAAGGAACACCAACAGATATCTGTTCTGGAAGCTTTAGGGTCTGCCACTCGCCCCGTTTTATGGTCTGAGGTGCTTGTCCTAAAGTGATGGAAAGTGCATTCTCTGTTTCACGTATCGACTGTTGTAAGTCGGAATAGGAGGTTTTTAGCTCGTAATAACTTGCTTCACTTTGTGTAATGGAAGCTTCATCGGTCATCCCTACTTCTTTTAAAGCTCGCATGCTTTCAATTCTGTCTTCCCAGCTTAAGATTGTTTTTGCGGTAATATCCAGTTGCTTATCTAGCATCAATAAGTAATAGTAACCATCTGCGATGCTGGCAATCAATTGAGTTTGTACGGCTTGTTTGTACGCCAGGCTTTGTTCCAAAGTCGTTTCAGCTCCTTTTTTTGCATTGCGCAAACCACCAAACAAGGGAATCTGCCAGCTTGATGAAAGCCCTGAATCATATGATTTTGATGTGGAGCCATCGTAGTCAGATAGTGTCCCCGTTGACGAAAAAGATAAATCGGGTGTATAAGCTAAACGAGCTGATGAAAGTGATGCTTCGGCTTGCTCTATTCGAAGCAATGCGGTTTGTAAATCTACATTGGCTTCCAGTCCTTGTTCAATAAGTGCCTGTAATTGAGGGTCTGTGAATAGTTCTCGCCAGGGAAGGTTTCCTAAATTCACACTATCCTCTGGCATTACAGCATCAACGGAAGTTGTGTCGCGATAGAGATTCTCTGTTGTGACTTCTGGTGTTTCGAAGGTTTTATATACCGAACAACCGCTTAGCAGGGCCATGCCGATAAAAAATATGATTATCTTTTTCATTCGTTTAAAATTAGAACCACGACACAAGAATCAAGACAAAGGACTTTAATTATTTTCCTTTGTGTTTCAATTCTTTAGTCATGGTTGTTTCATTTTGTAATTTTTACTTTGTCAAATTTGATGTGTCAATAATAGCTTGACTGAAATCATCTTTAACAGGTTTAAACTTCTCCTGAAATTTTTGGAAGATGACAAACAATGCAGGTGTAATAAATATTTGACAGATCATTCCAATAAGCATTCCTCCAATAACACCTGTACCTAAAGAGCTATTTCCATTGGCGCCAACTCCACTTGCAAACATCATGGGCATTAAACCAACAATCAGCGTAAGCGAAGTCATCATAATCGGACGAAGACGTGCTGTTGCTGCTTCAATAGCGGCTTGCCTAATCGATAATCCCTGTTGACGGCGTTCTATGGCATATTCCACAATTAAGATGGAGTTTTTAGCAATTAGTCCAATCAACATGATGAGTGCTATTTGCAAATAAATGTTATTGTCGACTCCCATTATATTGGCAAACAATAAACTTCCTGCTAATCCCATTGGAATGGAAAGTATAATGATGATAGGAAGGATATAACTTTCGTATTGCATACTTAACAAGAGGTAGATAAATACAAATACAATTCCCAGAATAATAGCCGTAGTATTGGCACCAGTACTACTTTCATCACGCGTCATGCCTGAAAATTCATAGCTATAACCTGTGGGCAGCTCTTTGGCCAGTTCTTTGATGGCATTAATGGCTTCCCCAGAGCTGTAGTCACCGGCAGGCGAACCTGTAATACTGATAGAGGTATACATATTAAAACGGCTAATGTTATCAGGTCCATAAGCTTTTCGAAGCGTTACAAATTGCGATATGGACGCCATTTCTGTTCCATTACGTACCATGATTTTATTTAAACTTTCGGTATTGGTACGATAGTCCGGACTTGCCTGAATCATCACACGGTACAGTTTCCCAAATCGGTTGAAATTAGAGGCGTAAATACCACCATAATAACCTTCTAAGGTAGATAGTATGACATCTGGACTGATTCCGGCAATTTTGCATTTTTCAGCATCTACATCGACCATATATTGCGGTGTAGATGCACTAAAGGAAGTACGTGAACTTTCTATTTCAGGACGTTGGTTAAGCTTCTGTATAAAATCATTAGCTACCGTTTCGAATTTGGTTAAATCACCACCTGTTTTATCTTGTAACTTCAACTCAAAGCCATTGGTTACGCTATATCCTGCTACCATAGGAGGTGCCAGATATATCATATTGCCATTTTTAACAATTTTACCGGTTTCTCTATATAGCTGAGAAATAATCTCATCTACACTTTCTCCATCGCCTCGAAAGTCCCAGTCTTTTAGCTTACAAATAAGCATTCCATAGGTATTCCCAGAACCATCAACAAGGCTATAACCATTATTAACGGAATACGATTCGATAGCAGGAATGCTTTGTACCAATGTTGATACCTTATCCATTTCTTTTGTAGTTTCTTCTAACGAAGTGCCCACAGGCATAGATAGAACACCAAAAATAGTTCCCTGATCTTCATTGGGAATAAAACCAGTAGGAGTGATACGTAATAAAAACACAAAAGCAATGATTACGATGCCAACAAGCGATCCACTCATCAGTTTATGAGAGGTAAAAAAGCTTACTCCTTTTTTATATTTGTTGGTTAAGCGTTTAAAGTTATCGTTAAAAGAGGAGTGAAAGCGTTGAGCAAAAGTCTTCTTCTTTTCGCCATCATTATCCTTCGGTTTTAGCATAAGCGCGCACAATGCCGGACTTAAGGTAAGTGCATTTATTCCCGAGATACCAATAGCAAAAGCCATGGTTAATCCCATTTGTTGAAAGAAAATACCTGTTGTTCCACCAGTAAAGCTAACGGGGATAAAAATAGCCATCATCACTAAAGTAGATGAAATAATAGCACTGGAGATCTCACTCATGGCATCCAGAGAAGCCTGACGCGCCGAGGTGTAACCTGCATCTAATTTCGCTTGCACCGCTTCTACTACAATAATGGCGTCATCCACCACCGTACCAATGGCAAGCACCATAGCACATAAGGTAAGTAAGTTCACACTAAAGCCAAATATCCACATTAGGAAGAACGAACCCACTAAGGCAACCGGAATGGCTATGGTAGGAATAAGTGTGGAACGGGTATTTTGCAGGAAGATATAAGTAACCAGGATAACCAATAGAAAAGCTTCGAGCAGTGTTTTTATCACTTCCCAAATAGAAGCATATAAAAAGCTGTTGGTATTCAATAGAGTAGCTGATTTTATGCCATCAGGAAAATCTGCTTCTGCTTCTTCTAGGAAACTAGCAATACTATTGTTAATATCCATTGCATTAGAACCAGCTGTTTGGAAAATCATATAGGTGATACCAGCATGACCATTCACATTGGTAGTCATTGTATTGGATAAACGTCCCAGTTCTATTTTGGCTACATCTTTAAGGTGTAATATCTCACCGTCTTCTGTGGCTGAAATAACAATATTTTCGAATTCTTCTACACTTTGTAAACGACCTTTGTACTTTAATACATATTGAAATGCCTGGTTGCCTTGTTCGCCCAATTGTCCGGGAGCGGCTTCGATATTTTGTTCGTCGAGAGCTGTTGTGATGTCGCTGGGCATAAGTTGATATTGTGCCATTACATCGGGTTTCAGCCAAATGCGCATAGAGTAGTTTGATCCTGCTCCGGAAACGCTACTAACACCAGTTATTCGTTTAATTTGAGGGACCAAGTTGATTTCGGCATAGTTCTCTAAAAAAGAATAATCATACTGATCGTTTTCGCTGTAAAGGCCAAAACACATCAGCATACTCGATTGACGTTTACTGGTAGTTACTCCAACTTCGGTCACTTCAGAAGGTAATGAGCCTTCGGCTGAGCTAACTTTATTTTGCACATTTACGGCTGCCATATCCGGATCGGTACCCAGCTTAAAATAGATGGTTATGCTGGCATCTCCCGTATTGGTTGCTGTAGAGGTCATATAAGTCATATTCTCTACACCATTAATTTCCTCTTCTAAGGGCGCAATCACACTATTGAGTACGGTTTGTGCATTGGCACCAGTGTAGGTGGCTTCTACCTGAACAGTAGGTGGCGCAATACTAGGGTATTGCGAAATAGGTAGGGAAACTAATCCCAGCACCCCTAAAATGACGATGAAAACGGATACTGCTGAGGATAAAACAGGTCGTGTTATAAATTTATCAAACTTCATAATTTACAATGTATCAGATTTTACTTGAATTGTTAAACCGTTACGCAGGGAGTTGATTCCCTCAGTTACGATTCTATCTCCTGCTGATAATCCTTT
>NZ_JBFHJW010000077.1:0-17163 GCF_041595635.1 Labilibaculum sp. | reverse complement strand
TATGAATCACCGGATTTTTCTTTCTCCAGTTGAGTAATTTCTTTAGATAATCGAAAGCTTCATTTTCCTTTGCGGTTCTTCCTTTTACAGTAAATGCATTCCTTTCATCGCCTTCCCATCCTCCAGGAAAATCAACACGCATTTTACCATCACCATCGCTCTTTTTGCCTTCCAGCAAGATTTCTGTTCCAACATAAAGTTGCGGAATTCCTCTTGTTGTTGCCAAAAAAGTCATTAAAGCTTTGTATTTATTGATATCCCCTTTGAATACCGACATGATATGATCGGTATCGTGATTCTCAGCAAATACTAAAAGGTTATAAGGGTCGCCATACAAATAATCCTGAGCAAGGGAATTATACAAACTGATGAATCCTTCGTTCCATGTATCCTTTTCATTAAAAGCTTTAAGAATTGAAAGGTAAAGCGAAAAATCCATCACCGCTGGCAATTCTGAGTTAAAATGATCATAATTATCTGTTCCCTTCTGCCAGTAAGCAAGCTCTGCCGGAGTATCCAGCCAACATTCACCAACAATATTCATTTGTGGATATTCGCTCATAATAGATTTACAGATTGTAGCCATTCCATTTTTATCGTTGTAAGGATAGGTATCAATTCGTATCCCCTGCAAATCGGCATATTCAATCCACCAAATGATATTCTGAGCAAAATAGGTCACCAACAGATCATTCTTTTGGTTCAAATCGGGCATTGTCGGTACAAACCAACCATCAAAATTCTTTTTGTAATCTATTTGAGAAACATAAGGATCGTTGGTTGTGCTCTTACGATGATTCGACTGTGTATATTCGGAGAAAGTATGCACCCAATCGCTGGAAGGCAAATCCTTCATCCACCAATGCGATGATGCGCAATGATTCGTCACCACATCCATAATCAGTTTTATGCCCCGTTTTTTTGCTTCCGCAGATAAAAGAACATAATCTTCGTTGCTTCCGTAACGAGCATCAATTTTGTAGTAGTCGGTTATTGCATAGGTATGATAGGATACTTTAGGTTGGTTATCCTCCATCAGTGGAGTACACCAAAGAGCCGTAATTCCGAGATCTTCCAGATAGTCCAGGTGATCGATGATTCCCTGAATATCACCACCATGTCGACCATCTGGGTTTTCGCGATCCAATTTATCTACCATTCCATCTACGGAATCATTCTCTGGATCACCATTTGCAAATCGATCAGGCATCAGCAAATACATCACATCCGAAGTATCGTAGCCTTTCCGATTGGCCGAATCTACTTTTCTGGCTTTCAATTCATAGGAATAAGTTTCTTTTGTTTTTCCTTTTTCCGAAAAAACCAAATCAAATTTCCCAGCTTTGGTTCCCTTTTCAACCAGTAAATTCACAAACAAATAATTTGGTTTATCAGTCTTAATGGTTCGCTCAATTTTCACTCCCGGATAATCTAAGGAGACATCGTAATCTGAAATTTGATCCCCATGAATTAAAAGTTGCAGGTTTGGATTCTGCATATCTACCCACCAAAACATTGGCTCTACACGTTCAATTTTTAGCTTACTGGCAAAAGTATTCAGGCTAAAAAATGAAACTATCACTATTGAAATCAGAAAAACTCTCATTCTAAAAATTTTAGGTCTAAATTAAAATCAGGATAAGAGGAATCCCCCTTATCCTGAAATATTTTTGGATCTATTAATCGCGCTCGATTACCAAGCTACTACTTTTTTCAATTACATATTCGTCATCGATTATAAATACAGAAATATCTTCTCCTTCTTCGTTGATTACACCAACTTCTTTATCGGAAACTCTTACATTCAGCAAATTTCCTCTAAAACGAACTTTAAACGAGAACGATTTCCATTCTTCAGGAATTAATGGATTCAGAACCAATTTACCGTTCACCACTCTCATGCCACCAAAACCTTCAACAATCGACATCCAGGTTCCTGCCATACTGGTAATGTGAAGTCCTTCGTGCACTTCCTTATTGTAATCATCTAAATCTAAACGAGAAGTTCTCAGATACAGATCGTAAGCTCCTTTACTATCACCAATTTTAGAGGCTAAAATTGAGTGAATACAAGGAGACAAAGATGACTCATGCAAAGTTCTAGGTTCATAAAAATTGTAATTCTTTTTGATTGTTTCCAAATCGAACTGATCTTCGAACAGATAAATTCCTTGCAACACATCGGCTTGTTTAATAAAGCACGAACGCAGAATACGATCCCATGACCAATGCTGATTGATTGGACGAACGGCAGGATCTAAATCTGCAGCTAAAATTTGTTCCTTATCCATATAACCTTCCTGCTGCAAGAAAACACCTGTTTCTTCATCAACCGGATAATACATATTTTCAATAATATCATTCCATTTCGAAATTTCCTTTACAAAATTGAAATTCAGATTTTTTATAATTTCATTGTAACGATTCAAATTGGTCTCTTTCACGTGAGCCATGGCTTCCTGGGTATACTTAAGACACCAATTAGCAATGGTACTTGTGTACCAATTGTTGTTGATATTATTTTCGTACTCGTTAGGTCCTGTTACTCCAAGCATTACATACTTTTTCTTCGCTTGCGAGAAAGTAATTCGTTGGCTCCAAAATCGGGAAATTCCTATTAAAACATCCAAACCATATTCTTCCAAATATTTTTGATCGCCAGTGTGACGGATGTAATTGTAAATGGCAAAAGCAATGGCTCCGTTACGATGAATTTCCTCAAAAGTAATTTCCCACTCATTGTGACACTCTTCTCCGTTCATAGTTACCATTGGATACAAAGCAGCACCATTGGTAAATCCTAATTTTGTAGCATTTTCAATTGCCTTTTGCAATTGTTTGTGACGATAAATCAACAAATTCCGAGTTACCTCAGGTTTTGAAGTGCTTAGGTAGAAAGGCACACAATAAGCCTCGGTATCCCAATAAGTACTACCTCCGTATTTCTCTCCAGTAAAACCCTTAGGCCCAATATTCAATCGTTCATCTTCGCCGGTATAGGTTTGATTCAATTGAAAGATATTGAATCGAATTGCCTGCTGAGCAGCCACATCTCCTTCAATGGTAATATCGCTATGAGCCCATTTATCAGCCCAGGCAGCCACATGTTCTTTCAAGAGTGCATTATATCCCTTTTTGTAAGCCTCAGAAACTACATTTTGAGTCTTACTCATAATGTCCAACTTGTTGTGGTTCAAAGAACTAAGCACTGCGGCATACTTATAAATAGATAGTTCTTCACCTTGCTCTACATCAAATTCAACCGTATTGGCAATGTACTTATCAGCCTCTATCATTGAAGGATATATTTCCAATTTCTGTCCAGCTTTGAATACATCGTATTTCATTCCCATGCAAACATGGAAATCTAACTTCTTGGTTCGTGAAATTACATAACCTTCTCCATGTATGCTTCTAGTATTGAGTATATCCCAGAATTTCTCATCATAGTTGGAATCTTCATTTGCAACATCTGCATTGATATAGGGTGTAAAGCTGACTTTAGCCTTACAGTTAAGTGCAGTTACAGAATAACGAATTACTCCTACTTCTGATGTAACAATACTTAAGAATCGTTTTGCCTCTACCTTTATCTGATTGCCATTCGACATTTCGGCAACAAATGAACGTTCCAAAACTCCTTCTTTCATGTTAAGAGTACGAACAAAATCACTCACTTTAGCTTTTGCCAAGTCTAGCATTTCTCCATTAATTGTCACATCAATACCAATCCAATTTGGCGCATTTAACACCTTGGCGAAATATTCTGGATAACCATTTTTCCACCAACCAACTCTGGTTTTATCAGGATAGTAAACACCTGCTACGTAAGTTCCCTGTAAGCTTTTTCCGGAGTAATGCTCTTCAAACATGGCTCTTTGCCCCATATTTCCATTTCCTAAGCTAAATATACTTTCAGATGCGCGATGATTCTCAGGAGTAAATCCTTCCTCAATAATGCACCACTCATCATGTTTTAAATACTCGTTCATCTTGAATTTCTTTAAAAATTAATCCTACCACTGATCTTAAAAGTTCAATTGAGCTACAGAAAACCCTATGAATCCAGGTATTACCTTATTTGCTTTTCCCAACACTTCGGGTGAACCAATTCCAACACACTTCATTCCTCCATTTATCGCTGCTTCAACACCGGCTTCTGCATCTTCGAAAACCACGCAATTTGCAGGAGTCACTTTTAGTAGCTCAGATCCTTTCAAAAACACTTCAGGATCGGGTTTTGCTTTACTCACATGAGTTCCATCAACAATTGCATCAAAATAATTGGTAAGTTCCAACTGATTTAGAATTGTCATTGCGTTCTTACTTGCTGACCCCAGAGCGATTTTAATATTTTTCGACTTTAGTTCTTTAAAAAAGTCTTTCACACCGGGTAGTATTTCTTCCGGAGTCATTTTTAAAATGTATTCCAAATAGTTTTTGTTTTTCTTATCGGCCAATTTAAGTTTCGTTTCCTGATCCAATTTCACCCCTCCAATCTCTAAAAGAATATCTAAAGAGGTCATCCGGCTCACACCTTTTAATCTCTCATTATCCTCTTCGGTAAAGTCAAATCCCAAATCATTGGCTATCCTTTTCCATGCGATATAATGATACTTTGCTGTATCCACTACTACTCCATCTAAATCAAAAATACATGCACTTATTGTTCCCATTTCAAACAAATATTATTTATTAATAGCTTTTTTTTGTTTCACAAAGGCAACAGAAATTGCCCCTAATAGCATTGACACTCCTGCAATTACCATGATATAAATGGCCTCGCCAGCAAAAAAGTATCTTAAAATCTCTCCAGCGATGATTCCACTAATAATTTGAGGCCCCGCAATTGTAAAATTAAAAATACCCATGTAAACACCCATTTTATCGGCAGGTAAGGAATCTGACAAAATAGAATATGGCATGGCTAAAATTGCAGCCCAAGCAATACCTACTCCTACCATTGGTAGCATCCATAAAGCAGCACTCAATGGCACATCAACCTGAGTAATTAATAGATTCAAATGAATTAATTCACCTCCACTAAATAGATACATAGATAAGAATCCAATTCCTCCAAGAAGTAGAGAAAAAGAGTACACCAACTTACGGCCAAAGCGGTTCGCTAATTTTGTCATGAGAATAGAAAAGATAGCCGCAAACAAACTATAACCAGCAAATAAAATACCAACCCAATCTCCAGCATCCTGAAAAGCTTTCGATTTTACATCGGTAATTGGACATCCCCAGGAATGTTGAGCCAAAGCATAGGTTGTATATACCCACATAAGGTATAGAGAAAACCATGAAAAAAACTGAACAACAGCTAATTGTAGCATAGTTTTAGGTGTATTCTTTACCAATTTAAAGAAACCTATTAAACCTTCATTTTTCTTTTTTTCTTGATTTACAGGTTCTAATCCTTTGTATTCAGCATATTCTTTAGGTGCATATTCTTTGGTCCGAAATACAGTCCAAAGTACAGAGAGAAGTAACATTCCTCCTCCAATGTAAAAAGACCAAATCACCGACGAAGGAACCCCACCATCTGCATCAACATTACTTACCCCAAGTACATTTGTAAGTACAAAAGGCAATATTGATCCAAGAACAGCTCCTGTATTAATTAAAAAACTCTGAATCGAATATCCTGCATTTCTTTGGTCCTCGGGAGTCATATCCGCAACAAGCGCTCTAAAAGGCTGCATGGTGATATTAAAAGAACCATCCATTAAGGCAAACATTACTGCCCCAAATAAAAGCGGTGGCATAATTGCAACGGCAATACCTGCATTAGGCATGAAAAACATGGCTAAAGCAGCAATAATCGCACCACCTAAAATGTAAGGGCCTCTTCGGCCAAAACGATTCCAGGTGCGATCACTTGCCCCGCCGACTATGGGCTGCACAATTAAACCCATCACAGGTGCTGCTAGCCAAAATAGAGATAAATGGTGCAAATCTGCTCCTAAACTGGATAATACCCGGCTTACATTTGCTCCTTGCAATGCAAAACCCATTTGTATTCCTAAAAATCCAAAACTTACGTTCCAGATCTGCCAAAAACTTAATCGAGGCTGTTTTTTCATGTGATAGATAAATTATGTCCGTCCAGTCAATTCGCGACGGTTACTACTTAAAATAATTAAATTGCTTTCGTGATATCCATAACAATAGCACAGATTCCATTCCTTTAAAAAGCGAGAATGTAAAAAGCAATTTTTGTTAGCAATAAAATTTTGGAGTGATAAATTCTTATACGAAGAAAAAACTATGATATAAGAAGGATGTAATTTAATTAGTAAATACCCAAGGTATTTAATCAAGCATTGATCCATATCATTTCCATCATTTTACCAGGAAACGAGATCATATTTAGAAAGGAAGTATTTATTATTTAAGTCGGAATGGAGGTTTCCCTCCGGATCAAAAATAGAGAAAAAAAAACTATCTATCAAAATCGAAATTTTGGAAAAGAGTCAATTTTCTAGTAAAAACAGACGAAACAGCCTATAACAAACGTTTGCAACAAATTTTAAAAAAAACGATATTATTTTTCAAAACCTCTATTCTCAGCTAATTTCAGCGTACTCATTCCGAATTTTACGTAAAAAAAATAAGGCTACTCAAGTAGCCTTATTATCTAGTAGTAGTTCAATGTTTAAATGTGTTTTGTGGAACCTCTTACAATCAAATTTGTTTTAACCACCTTTGTTACCGGTTCGTAATCCATATTCCCACTCGAAATTCTTTTTACCAAAATTTCAGCAGCTTTCAATCCAATTTCGAGTCCATGCTGCTCGAGTGTGGTAAGTGAAGGATCTGTCACTCTTGACACCAAACCATCGGTAAAACCAACAATTGAAATATCCTCAGGAACACGCAATCCAAATTTCTTAACAATGAGCATTGCTCCTGCTGCGGTCAGCTCATTTACAGCAAAAATTGCATCTGGAGGTTTTGGTAGGCTTAATAATTCAGGAGTCTTCAATAGCGCCTCATCAAAACTATCACATTTTATTATTAAACTTTCATCAATAGGCACCTTATATTTTAGCATTGCCTGTCGATAGCCTTTTTGTCTGTTCTGAGCCAATAATAAATGTTGCGGAGCCGACAAATGCGCAATTCGCTTACAGCCAATTTTAATGAGATACTCTACCGCAGCAAAAGCACCAGCAAAATCATCTACAATTACATTATCAGAAGCCATATCGTTACAAACCCGATCGAAAAACACTATTGGAATTCCATTGTCTCTTAATTCACGAAAATGTCCATAATCTTTTGTTTCCTTCGACATAGAAACCAATACGCCATCGACGCGACTCGAAAGTAAAGCCTGAACATTGGCTATTTCACGTTCATAGGATTCATTGGATTGAAAAATCATTACATTATATCCTGACTTCGATGCGATTTCTTCGATACCACTAATTACCGAAGAGAAAAAATGATGTACTATTTCGGGAATAATTACGCCTATAATATTGGTTTTACTATTTCGTAAGCTTAAAGCTACTGCATTAGGCTTATAATGCCATTTTTTAGCCAATTCATTAACTGCTTCCTTGGTTTGGTAACTAATATCTGGATGATCTTTAAGTGCCCTGGATACTGTTGAAGCCGAAATACCTAATTCTTTGGCGATATCCTTAATTGTCACTTGCCCACTTCTCATAAAAACCTCTTAAATTAAAAAACATGAATACTGATCATTAAAAAACTCACAACCATATGATTGAAAAAGTCTTACAAAAACAATACACGCTTAATACACGCTTTGTAAATATAAAAAAAAATTAAACAAATCTTTTATTATGAAGAGTATTAATTAAAACGAATTCAATTATATGTATAATTAAATATCAAACGTTTGCGGTAACGTTTGCGATGAATTATTTACACATAATACACAAACGTTTGAAAATAATTTGAATCTACATATATCTTTGGTTATAGAATGAATTAAGGCTTACTTAACGTTAAGGTAATTTAAAACACTACCAAAGGAAGAACCCAAGTCGGAAACACGAGTTCATATGGTTAGCAATAAGCACCTTAACATTTTAACTAATTTATAATTTATCTTAAATTTCTAATTTATGGAACTTAACTTTAGTAGACTTAGAAAACTACTTCTTATGCTAGTTATGGTATTTTCATTTACCATAGTGTTTGCACAGGAAAAAGTAGTTACTGGTTTAGTTACCGATGCAAACGATGGCATGGGTATCCCGGGTGTTTCTGTAGTTGTAAAAGGTACAACTGTTGGTACAACAACTAACATCGACGGAAAATACACTTTGACCGTAGACGAAAATGCGACCATCGTTTATTCTTTTGTAGGCTATCATCCACAAGAGATTCTAGTGGGAGCACAATCTCAAATTAATGTGATTTTGAGTATTGCAACCGAAGACCTTTCGGAAGTAGTAGTTATTGGTTACGGTACTGTTAAAAAAGAAGACAAAACAGGTTCTGTAACCAGTGTTTCCTCAAAAGACTTTAACAAAGGTAATATTACTTCCCCACAAGACTTGTTAGTTGGTAAAGCTTCAGGTGTTGTAATTACCTCTTCAGGAGGAGCTCCAGGAAGCGGATCTACTATCCGTATTCGTGGTGGTTCTTCATTAAACGCAACAAATGATCCATTAATTATTGTTGATGGTGTACCTATTGAGGGTATTAGTAACAATGTAAGTGGTAGTGCAAATGCTCTTTCATTTATTAATCCAAATGATATTGAAACTTTCACCGTACTTAAAGATGCATCGGCAACCGCAATTTATGGTTCCCGTGCCTCTAATGGTGTTATCATTATCACCACAAAAAAAGGTGCAAAAGGTAAACCTATGCAAATCTCATATAGTGGAAATATATCTATTTCAACTCCTGAAGATTACGTAGATGTATATTCTGGCGATCAGTTTAGACAAATTGCTTATGACCACTTGGGACTATTTGATGCTAGTGATTACGATACTCTTGGTACTGAAAATACAGATTGGCAAGATGAAATTTTCAGAACAGCAATCTCTCATGATCACAATGTATCAGTTTCTGGTTCATACAAAATTTTACCTTATAGAGTTTCAATTGGATATACCGATCAAGAAGGTATATTGAGAAATACCGATATGCAAAGACTCACTGCTGCAGTTAACCTGAGCCCTAGTTTCTTTGAGGACGCTTTAAAAGTTAATGTTAATGCTAAGTTGATGAGCACTGACAATAATTTTGGAGATGAGGGTGCTATTGCATCTGCCGTTTCAATGGATCCAACACAACCCATCTATGACGAAGGTGCTACTGCATATGACGGTTATTTTCAATGGCAAAATTATGGCGCTTCCTTAGGTACTGCAAATCCAGTTGAACAAGCTCTTGCAGTAGATAATACATCTGAGGTTACAAGATTTGTTGGTAACTTACAACTAAACTATACCATTCCTTACATTCCAGAACTTCAAGCTAATTTGAATGTAGCAACTGATTACTCTAAAAGTGATGGTGTAAATAACCGTCCAGTCACTTCTCCATCCACGTTAGTTTCATCTTGGGGAAAATTAAGTGATTACTCAGGTAAAAACACAAACAATCTACTTGATTTCTATTTAAACTATAAAAAAGACATAAATGAAGATCATAGATTTGATGCAACAGCTGGTTATTCCTGGCAACATTTTAAAAGAGAAAGCGATAGTTATACAAGATCTATTGTAGATGAAGATCATCCATTAGTCGTGGACGATGATTCTGAATCGGCTACTGAAAACTATTTGGTTTCTTTCTTTGGTCGTTTAAATTATAGTTTAAAAAACAAATACCTTCTTACTGGTACCTTCCGTTACGATGGTTCTTCACGCTTTGCAGAAGACAACAGATGGGGATTCTTTCCTTCTGCAGCTTTTGCATGGAAAATTAATGAAGAAGATTTCTTAAAGGATCATGGATTTCTTTCAGATTTAAAACTTAGGTTAGGCTGGGGTATAACCGGTCAACAAGACATTGGAGACGATTATCCATCTCAAGCAAAATACACAATTTCTCAAGAAGGATATTACTATCCAATTAATGGAGAGTATTCTGCTACATTGAGACCAGAAACATACGATCCAGATATCAAATGGGAAGAAACAACAACTCAAAATATCGCTTTAGATTTTGGTTTTTTAAACAACAGAATTAGCGGTTCTATAGAGTATTACTTCCGAGAAACTAAAGACCTTTTAAATGAAGTTACCATACCTAGTGGAAGTAACTTTTCTAACACACTATTAACAAATGTTGGTAGCATGGAAAATAGAGGTTACGAAATTAACCTTAATGCTGTACCTATTTCAACTCCCGACATGTCATTAAATATTGGTTTCAATTTTACTCACAACACTCAAGAGGTAACTAAATTATTAATTTCAGATGATCCAGATTATATTGGCGTAACTTATGGTAGTGCTATGACTGGTATCACACAAATAACCCGTGTTGGAGAAGAAGCTTATTCATTTTTTGTGAATAAACAAATATATGATGCCGATGGTAATCCTATTGAAGGTTTATATGAAGATTTGGCCGGAGAAGGTGGTGTTATAAATGGTGATAGTTCTAACAAATACGTTTATCACAGTCCTACTCCTGAATATATCTTAGGTTTTTCAGCCCGATTTAATTACAAAAAATTCGATATGTCAACTTCTTTAAGATCTAATATCGGTAACTATGTAATGAATCAGGTTGCATCCGGATCTTCTTACGATCAAATGCAACAAATCGGCTACTGGAAAAACATGCCAACTGCCCTTAGCGAAACAAATTTTGTTAAAAGACAATTTACTTCAGATTATTTTGTTGAAAATGCATCATTCCTGAAAATGGATAATATCAGTGCTGGATATTCATTTGACAATTTTGCTGGTCAGAATATACAAGCAAGAGTGAGCTTTACTGTTCAGAATGTATTTACAATCACAAATTACAGTGGACTGGATCCTGAAGTTGATGGTGGTATGGATGATAACTTTTATCCTAGACCACGCACGTTCACAATGGGTGTAAACTTAACCTTCTAAAAAATCAAAAAATGAAAATAAAATATTTAATATTAGGAATTCTGGCATCTGCTCTGGTATATACCTCTTGTACAGATGACCTAGATGTAACACCAATCGATCCTGATCAAATATTAGCAGGTAATCTTGGGGATGACCCTGCATACATGGAACAAGCTTTAGCAAAAATATATGCTAGTTTCATTATTTCAGGACAGGCTGATGGCGATGCTGATATAACATCGGATGACGATGGTTTTTTTATAACCATGCGTGCTCTTTGGAATTTACAAACAATTACCACAGATGAAGGAATATGCGCCTGGGGTGATACAGGTATTTCTGATTTGAATACTCAAACATGGAGTGCTCAAAATTCATTTCTTACTGCAGCTTACCAAAGACTAAGCTTAAGCGTTACCTATGCAAACGACTTTTTAAACACCTCTGAAGATAGCGACAATGAAAATATCGTTCAATACAGAGCTGAAGCAAGATATTTAAGGGCTTTAGCATACTATTATCTTATGGATCTATTTGGAAATCCACCATTTACAACAGAAGAAGATGGTGTGGGTACTTATTATCCTGAACAAATTCAAAGAGCTGATTTATTCGATTATATCGTAAGCGAATTAGAAACAATTGAAAGTGATTTAGGAGAACCTGGATTTTCTTACCCTCAGGCAGACCAAGGATCATGTTGGATGTTACTTGCTAGAATTTATCTAAATGCAGAAGTTTATACAGGTACTGCCCATTGGGAAGACTGCAAAACATACTGTGACAAAGTAATAAACAGTGGTGCTTACTCTCTTGCTGATGAGTACAGACAAAACTTTTCTGCTGACAATGACAGAGATCATGGTAATAATGAAATGATTTTCGCTTTTGCTGAAGACGGTATATATACTCAAGGAAACGGTGGTACTACTTTTATAATTGAATCTTCAAGCGATGCAACCTACATTCCTGCTGAAGATTATCATGGACTTACCAATAATACCAATTGGAATGGTAACAGAGCAAGAAAAGATTTAATGAATATTTTAGTTGATACATTAACTGTTTATGGAAATACTTCTGTACCGGAGACAGATACGATCTTTGCTCAGTGTCCTGATGGAAGAATCTTCTTTCGTCAAAAACGTTCAATTGATATTCCTTCTGCATCTTCAAGCGGTGACTACGGAGTTGGTGTTTATAAGTTTACTGCTAAAAATGTAGACGGTACTCAAGCAGACAACTATAGTTCGACCTATGCATGTACGGATTTTCCAATATTCCGTTTAGCAGATGCCTATCTAATGAGAGCTGAATCTTTATTTAATTCAGGAAATTCTGCAGATGCCGTAACTGACATTAATACCATTAGAGAAAGAGCCTATGGCGATGATAGTGGAGATATTAGTGTAGACGATTTAGATGCTAATTTTATTCTTGATGAACGTGCTCGTGAATTCTACTACGAGGGACAAAGACGTACCGATTTAGTAAGGTTTGGTCAGTTTACCGACGGAGATTATAACTGGCAATGGAAAGGTAATACTTCTGAAGGTACAAGCACAAGTAGCTATAGAGATCTTTTCCCTATTCCAGGAGACGAAATATCTGCCAATCCAAACATCACACAAAATGATGGTTATTAATCATTTAAACTCAAAAAGAAATGAAAAAATATTATAGCATATTATTCTTATTGGTTGGCGTTTTAGGCTTTTTCACGAGTTGTGATGAAGATGGCGATCAATTAGTATTTAGCGATAACGTAATAGTGCCTACCCTTACCTTACCCGATTTAACATTAGTAAGAGCAAATGGTAGCAACAGTGTAATTTTTGAATGCACTCCCGTAGATCCTGGATTTACTGCTTCAGCATATTATTATCTTCAGGCATGTCCTGCGGGAGATAATTTTGAAACAATAACACAAATCTATTATGCAGAAAGCGGCGATAACATTGAATTTACTGTAAATAAACTAAATTCACTTTTACTTGACGGATTCCCTGAAGATGCAACTTCATCTGTAGATTTTAGAATCAAATGCGTTTTAGAAGCTGATGCAGGACTTGGAGTTGATGATTATGTATACTATTCAGAAACCCAAACTGGCGATGTAACCCTATTTGGTCTTCTTCGTTTGGATGTTCTAATTGATGGAGAAGACACACAAAAAATCCAATCTCCAGATAGCGATGGTATTTACGAAGGATATGTGAAATTTGATGCTGGCGATGAATTTACATTGCTTGATCCCGACAATACTATTTATTACGGTTCTGGTACATCTGGAATTGCAGTAGATGGTGCAGCCATTACAGTTGCTGACGCTGGGTGGTATCTGTTAACTGCCAATACGAATGATTTATCTTACACGTTAGAATCATATAATATTGGTTTAGTTGGTGATGCAACTCCAAATGGATGGGATACGCCAGATTCAAAAATGGATTATAACTCTACAGATGGTACCTGGGAAATTACTATTGATTTAACTGATGCCAATTTCAAATTTAGATTAAACGATGGATGGGCATGGAATCTTGGTGGAACTGGAACCGAAGATGGTAGTGCCGATAACTACAGTGATGATAATATGACTGTTGAGCTAGAGCAGGGCGGAAAAAACATTCCAGTATCTGATGGTGCAGGTAATTACACCATTACACTCAACATTGATGGATCGGTAGCAACTGTTGTTAAAAATTAATACCAGAATAATCCAAGGGGTGCCATCACACGTGCACCCCAATGGTTACCGAGTTTATTCAAACTATTAATAATATATTAGTACTAAACATATAAGTATGAAAAAATATATATTTTTCAGAGTCTCAGCTTTCCTTCTTGCCGCATTATTTTTAGTGGTAGGTTGCGATAAAGATGAGCTTGTAAAACTAGATGCCGAAATGGCAACCTGGGAAAACGACGGAATTACATCTACTTCTGCTGAAATAAGTGGAATCATAGTTGCAGAAGGAGATGGAATAAGTGAATATGGAGTAGCTTGGGCTACAACAGAAAATCCAACTACTGATGATAATAAAACTGTAGCTGAAGAAGTGGACAAAGCTGTTTATTGGGTAACTATTGAAGACCTGGAGCACTTAACAACTTATCATTACAGAGCATATGCCATTATGGATAATGGTACAACAATGTATGGTGAAGATGCAACCTTTACAACCCTTGCCAACATAGCTACGGTAAGCATAAATGCAGCAAGTGGAATTACAGATGTTTTTGCACAAATAACCGCTGATGTCCCTTATGATGGAAAATCAACAGTAACTTCAAAAGGTATGTGCTGGAACCTAGAAACTCTTCCTACTATTGAAAACGACACAACAGTAAATGGAAGCGATACTGGAGAGTTTACTGCTGACCTTAATAACCTACTACCTGCAACAACATATTATGCAAGAGCTTATGCAATTAACGCAATGGGAACAGCATATAGCGAAGAAATTAACTTCACCACTGAAATTGGTGTTGCTGTTCTAACAACCGATAGCGTAAGAGATGTTACAAAAACAGAAGCAAATGTATACGGAAATGTAGTTGTTACCGGTGGTGCTGATATTACAGAAAGAGGTTTTGTATTGGCTATGGCTGAAAATCCTACCATTACTGATACTAAAATCACTGATGCTGCCAACACTATTGGCGAAATGACTGCTGCATTAAGCGGATTAGAATCGGGAACTACCTACTATGTAAGAGCTTTTGCTACCAATAGCGAAGGAACTGCTTATGGAGAAAATATTGAATTCTCGACTATTGCAGATATTACTACCTGGTACATGCCTGGTGATTATGTTGCTGATAGTTACCCTACCGACGGTTATGCAAATTGGACTCCTGAATCTTCTCCTTTCGTAAGGAATACTGAAGACAACCCAACAAGTTTAGAAGGATATTTATACCTGGCAAATGATAATAGCCAATGGAAATTTGCAACAGATAATACTTGGTCAACAAACTATGGTGATGATGATGCAGATGGTACACTAGGAGCTGATGGTGCGAATATTGTTTCTGCTGCCGGATATTACAAAGTTAATGTTGACATGTCTACTTCTCCAATGACTTACACTGCTGTTTCTACAGTTTGGGGAGTTGTTGGTGGTGGTACTCCTGGTGGTTGGGATACCGATACAGAATTAACATATGATGCAAGTTCTCAAACATGGAGAGGAACAGTTCACTTAACTGCTGATGCGTTTAAATTCAGAGCTAACAATGATTGGGATTACAACTATGGTAGTACTGTTGCAGATGGTACAACTCTAGATGCAGGCGGTGAAAACATCGCAAATGATGTTGAAGCTGATTACGATTTCACTCTTGATTTAAGTACTCCTAATGAATACACTTATATGGCTAACCGTTGGGGATTAATTGGTGCGGCTACTCCTGGAGGATGGGATACTGATACCAATATGACCTGGGATGAAACCAATGAAGTATTCACAGTAACTCTTGATTTAATTGAAGGTGACTTTAAATTTAGAGCTAATGATGAATGGGCTGTTAACTTTGGAGGCGACTTGAGCGCATTAAGCCAAGATGGCGATAACTTCACAAATACAGAAGCTGGTAACTACACCATCACATTAAATACAATGACAAAAGTAGCTACTGTTACTAAAAACTAATAATTCTTTTATAAAAAGAGCATATCTTTATGGTATGCTCTTTTTTTACTACTTAATAAATTTTAACCAAAGAATTACATCACGAAAAGAAATCAACTATGAAAAAACTATACACCTATTTCCTTTCTTTTCTCCTACTGATTCCTTCAATAGGTATTGGGCAAATTACTACAGTCCCCGAATTTCCATACGTTGATTCAGAAATCACTATTACTTTCGATTCTTCACAAGAATCAAGCTTAGGAACTTTTACTGGCGATTTATACGCCCACACGGGTGTTCTTATCGAAGGAAATACCGAATGGCAACACGTTATTGGTAGCTGGGGAGACAATACCACTCAACCTCAACTAACCAACAACAACGACGGCACCTATAGCCTCGTAATTACACCTAACATTACCGACTACTATTCAATTACAAGTGGCGAAATTGTAACTGATATAGCACTAGTATTTCGCTCATCGGATGGAAGTGAACAAACTTCCGATTTATTTATTACCATCTATCAAGAAGGACTAAATGTAAGTTTTACCGCACCAAACGATGGTGAGGTATTTGCACTTGGAGAAAGCTTATCTATTGAGGTAAATGCGGCAGAAAATGAAACCCTAAGCCTTTACGTAGATGGGGAACTCGAAGAAAGCACTACCCTTTCCAAAATTAACACCGAAATAACAGCTAGCGAAGCTGGTTATCACCAATTGGTTGCTGTTGCAGGCGCAGGAAGCGAAGAAGCCAGGGATACCATTCAATTTTTTGTTCGTTCCAACACACCAACTGCAGCAAAACCAAGCAATACTAAAGATGGAATTAACTACACAAGCGACACAAGTGTAACACTATCGATTTATGCTCCAGAAAAAGAATTCATTTTTGTAATTGGTGATTTTAACGACTGGGAATTAGACAATAACTACCTAATGAATCAGGATGGCGACTATTTTTGGATTACGCTCGATAATCTTACCGAAGGTCAGGAATACATTTTTCAATACCTGATTGATGGAGATATCCGAATTGCTGATCCTTACGCTGATAAAGTTCTCGATCCGTATAATGACCAATACATTTCGGACAGTACCTATCCCGATCTTATCTCCTATCCTTCCGATAAAACAAGCGAAATTGCCAGTGTTTTTCAAACTGCACAAACAGCCTACACTTGGTCCGATTCAGATTTTACAACTCCGAATAAGGAAGATTTAGTAGTTTACGAATTGCACGTACGCGATTTTACCGATGCAGGTAACATCAAAACCGTTAAAGATACACTCGATTATCTGGAACGACTTGGAGTTAATGCCATAGAACTAATGCCATTTAACGAATTTGAAGGAAATAGTTCCTGGGGATACAACCCATCCTTCTATTTTGCTCCTGATAAAGCATATGGAACAAAAACAGATTATAAAGATTTTGTAGATGAATGCCACAGTCGTGGAATTGCT
>NZ_JBFHJW010000076.1:0-18239 GCF_041595635.1 Labilibaculum sp. | reverse complement strand
GCCAAATATTCATCAATGGCTCGTTCTAAATCGCGAACCTGCACTTTTGAGGTATCTCTGGGATTATCAACCGCTCTACCTGTATAAATCAATTTTCGAGCTTCATTAAACAAATAGAAATGGGGAGTTCGCAGTGCTCCGTAATTCATAGCCACTTCCTGTGTTTCATCGTACAAATAAACCCAGGGAAAATCATTCTCTTCCATTCTGGTTACCATATGATCGTAATCATCTTCCTCGTAGGTATTAGCAGAATTGGAATTAATCCCAATAAATTCCACTCCAGTAGGAATGTATTTATCAGCAATAGCTCTAGTATCTTCGTCGGAACCAATCACATACGGACAATGATTACAGGTAAAGAAAACTACCAAGAGTTTCGATGACTTAAAATCCTTCAATTTATATCGAATACCATCAGTTGCAATCAGATCGAAGTCAGGAGCCTTATCGTTAATCTGAAGAGTAAATGCCATTTTATTTGTTTTAAGAGTTAAACACTACTCTAAATTTACCCATTATTTTGATAAATTCTAAATAAATAGCACACTTTTCAAGGATAAAAAGCCCCATATATGGTTGTTTGCCTAAATATTTAGTAACAGATAATTAATAATTACTTCATCACAAACAAGCTCCTATTACGTAAACTTGCTCCTCTTACAATGATAGATAAATTTGCTGCAGAATACAGAAATCCCCTCAGAAACAGATCATCGGAATTGCAATTAAGTTAATCTTCTTTCCTTCACACCGATGCATCTGTTTCTTTTTTTACTTTTTACCAAAATCGGGATAGAGTAAGTATTTCGCCCGAATGGTACTAAATTTTTGCAAATCATTTTGCCAGCTTCTTCTTATTTCTTCTTCCGAAAAGTGATTTTCTATTTGCAGTCTTAACTTATCTGTTCCGGCAAGTTGAACAAAGAAAGAATTAAAAAACACATCCTTACTTTTCAGTTCTCCATAAGCTGTTAACAAAAAAGACAGGTCCAATTTCTTCTTTTCGCGAAACTCATTCACATTTAGTTTTCGCAAGTCGTATCCGACACACTTCATTCCTTTAAATTTGGGGTATTTACTTGCACCAAGAATACTTCTAGGCGTAAACACGAAATTGCCATTGGTAAAATCAGGATGTCCGTAACATTGAAATGGATGATCAGTACCTCGTCCGGCACTTACCACAGTTCCTTCAAAAAAACAGAGCGATGGATACAAACTCAACGAGAGCTGATTGGGCAAGTTTGGAGATGACTTTACTGGCAGAACATAGGCATCTTCCCGATTCCAATTCGTACAGGAAATAACACGCAAATCACATTGAGTTTTATTTTTCAACCATCCTTCCCCATTAATCATTTGTGCATATTCGCCAATACTCATGCCATACACCACGGGAACGGGATGCATGCCTACAAACGAGCTGTATTTCATGTCTAAAACAGGACCATCCACGTACTGTCCGTTGGGATTTGGCCGATCGAGCACAATGAATGTTTTTCCCTGTTCGGCACAAGCTTCCATCACGTAGTGCAAAGTAGATAAATAGGTGTAAAAACGCACTCCTACATCCTGAATATCAAACAAAACAAGATCGATCCCTTTTAAATCTCTTACCGAAGGTTTGTAATGTTTTCCATACAAAGAAACTATTGGTAAACCGGTTTTACTATCCGTTTCATTGCTAATTTTTTCGCCAGCATCGGCTTCTCCGCGAAAGCCATGTTCGGGACTAAATAGCTTGGTAATTTGCACCTTTTTTCCCAGCAAAACATCCAACAAGTGTTCCCCATTCACCAAGGAAGATTGATTGGCAACAAGAGCAATTCTCTTGTTTTGCAGAAAAGGGAGATATTCCTTGAAACGTTCGGCCCCGCATCTTAATTCAGCACTAGGTTTTTGTGCACAGGAACTTAGAATCTGCAGCAACAAAAAGCAAAAAGACAATACCGAATACCTACTCCATTGTTTTATTTTTCTCATTTACCTTATTTTTCTCATCTGTAAACCCGAAATTACTACTTTTGTACTAATCTGTAAAAAAAGAACCTCAATTTGAATCTAGAACTCTTCATAGCTAAAAAAATTACCACCAACACAAAAGGAGATGGTAATATATCACATCCTATTATTAGCATTGCCAAGATTAGCATTGCTCTTGGTATCTCGGTCATGATATTAGCGGTTGCCATTGTTACTGGCTTTAAATCTGAAATCACCAAAAAGGTAATTGGTTTTGGTTCTCACATTCAAATTACCAATTACGACAACAACTCTTCATTCGAAACTCAGCCCGTAAGTAAAAATACAATTCCCATAAGCAATATTGAAAGCATTCCTGGCGTTTCACACATTCAATCTTTTGCTACAAAACCAGGAATCCTAAAAACAAAATCAGACATACAGGGAATTGTTTTAAACGGTATCGGCCAAGATTACGATTGGAGCTTTTTTAATAAACATTTAGTAGCTGGAAATATAATTTCTTTAAACGATAGCACCAAAAGTAATGATATTCTCATTTCGGAGAAACTATCGAAACTACTGCAAGTAGAGGTAGGTGATCAATTATCGGTTTATTTTATTCAACAACCACCCAGACTTCGAAAATTTACCCTTGCCGGCATCTACAATACCGGAATGGAAGAATTCGACAAACTATTTGTTGTCTGTGACATACAGCACATTCAGAAACTAAACGACTGGAGCAATGATGAAGTGAGTGGCTACGAAATATTTTTAGATGATTTTAACAAACTAGACCTGATTGAAGAACAAGTAAAGGGAATTACAGCAAGTTCTTTTACCGATGAAGGAGCTGGCTTAAAAGTAAGAAGCATTGTGCGTAAATACCCACAAATTTTTAGTTGGCTTGATATGCTTGATATGAATGTTTGGATTATTTTAAGCTTAATGATTTTGGTTGCTGGCTTTAATATGGTTTCGGGCTTGCTCATCATCATACTCGAAAAAACCAATATGATTGGTATTCTGAAAGCTTTGGGAACTACCAACTGGTCCATTCGCAAAATCTTTTTGTACCAATCCTCTCTACTTATCGGAAATGGTTTACTGTGGGGGAATATTATCGGCATATCAATATGCTTGCTTCAGCATTACTTTAAAATAATTCCTCTCGATGCAACCAATTATTATGTAAATACGGTTCCAATCAATCTAAAACTTAGTCATCTTATTTTACTGAATACTGGTAGTTTAATAGCCACAGTATCTATGCTGCTAATTCCATCCTATTTAATCACTAAAATAACTCCGGCAAAAGCCATTAAGTTCGATTAAAAAGAAAAGGACAGGATGATTTCCTGCCCTTCGTTACTCTGATTTTTATTTCTCTTCTTCAGGTAATTTTCCTACTTGAAGTGTATCTCGTGCTACAATTTTATTTCCGTACCATCCTTCGGCATACAAAACATCCCGATCTACAGCTATGGAATCCCACTGAAAACGAGTATCGCCCCGAGGACCCGCATTTTTCACTCTCGATCCGTAAGAAACCTCTTTTTTGAAATCGTTGTAAAGCACAACCGAGTCGCAATTACTATACACCCAAACATCTTTCTTTCCTGCTTCTTTAAAGCGATCGGGCCACGACTTGGAAACAATGTAAACCATTGGATAGTCACTCGCATTTCGATACATGCTCTGGTACAAATAATAGGCATCTTTTTTGGTTTTATGATCGTGCATAATCAACCCCTTTTGATTCATATAGGGAATTGGATTCGTTCCACGGCCGATTCGTGGCGATGCAAAATCGAAGGCTACCCAAACAAAATGCCCTGGGAATGCTTCTTTCTGCGATTCAGCTTTCGAAATTTTGTACTCATGCAAAAAGCAAGCATATTCCTGCGACCAAAAATCGGTTACTCCGGATGATCCATAATCTTTACTCACTGTAAATTTTTCGTTGCTATGCGTGTTGTAATCCATATCGGCACCATATTCCCCAATGATACAATTCGGATTGTAATCGCCAATTTGTCCAACATACCAACCACTCCAATCCTGAGGCGCATAAACATCTACAATATTCTGGTTGGATTTAAATTTCCAATTACAACCAGTAGTTGGTCGGTTAGGATCTAATTTTTTGGCCAATGCAACCAGATCGCTAAACACTTTGTTCGAACCCGATTCACTTGCTCCCGAACGATCCGATTCATTACCCATACCCCAAACAATTACTGAAGGATTATTGTAGTACTGCTCTACCATTTCCTGCATTTGTTGCTTGCAATTCTCTAAAAATTCAGGATCTTCAGAAACACTTCCTGTCAATGGAATTTCCAACCACAACATCAAGCCCAACTCGTCGCATGCTTTGGCAAATTCTCTATCGCAAGGGTAATGTGCATGTCGAATTACATTAAATCCAGCATCCTTAATAATTTGTGCATCGGCAAAATGCTGTTCATTTGGCAATGCATACCCAAAACCTTCCATATCCTGATGACGATTCACTCCACGCAACAACATCTGCTCACCATTCAAACTAAAAGCCTCGTGATTGGCAAGTGTATAGTATCTAAACCCAAAAGTACTCTCAAAATCGTCTACATCCTTTCCATCGTAACTAATGGTAGAGATTACCTTGTAAAGTTTCGGATCATCAACACTCCAAAACTGAATAGAACCCAACGCTGATTCCGATTGCCGAAAACTTACTTCATCACCAGCTTCAATGGTCTTACTCATTTTTTTATCAGCTACCAATTCGCCTTCTGGAGAATAAATTTTAGAACTTAATTTTACTTTTTTTGCTGATTTTGAATAATTTTTAACCTTTGTTGATATTGACAAAACACTAGGTGCTTGTCCTCCACAAACTGGCGTGTTAAAAACTTTCTCAATCTTTACAGAATTCGTAACATGAATCCAAACATCCCGATAAATTCCACCATAAACAGCATAATCGAAACTAAAAGGAAAAGATCCTCTTTCATCGAACATCCAAGGTGCTATACCCGAATTATTCGAATTATCAGCGCGCACTGCCAACGTATTTTCTTTTCCAAATTTGATGAAATCGGTTACATCAAGAGAAAAAGCAGTATATCCACCCCGATGAGTTCCAGCCTTTTTCCCATTCACCCAAACCTGAGCTTCCAGAGAAACGGCTTCAAATTCGATAAAGACACGTTTTCCTTCCTGATTTTCATCAATAGTAAAACGAGTACGATACCAAGCCGGACCTTTATACATGGTACGAACATCGTTTTCAAAATCGAAACGTCCGGTAAAAACATCGCTATTTATACCATCGCTTCCTCCATTAAAATCGTGAGGAATATGAACCGTTTGCCAATCTTCGTCCTTACAGGAAGTTTTATAGGCATTCTTAACCTCTTTCTTTATAAATTTCCAATCGTTCTTATTGATGGAATAGGTCGTTCTTTTCTCTTGAGCATTAGAGAAACCTGAAAAGTAAAACAGCAGACTTAAACAAACCAATACACTTCGACTCCAATTATTCATAATTTGTATTTTTAAACATTCAAAACTTCAATTCACAATCGGAAGTTTTAATTAAAAGGTAAATTGTAATATCTTTCGACATTGAAACAATCTTAGAAATTAGTTACTGAAACACAATGTTAATAACGGTAACTGGTTACCGTAACCAATTGCATCAAACTCCTATAATTCTGATTTTTACAAATGAACATTCCCGAAACTGAAAAACAAAAACTAATTCATAAAATTGTGAATTCGAAGACCTTTTCAAGGTCAGAAATGCTACGGGATTTGTTAAATTATTTATTCAAAGTACATCAAAACAATGGAAAAGTAAAAGCCATTAATATTGCCATTGATCTGATGCAACGAAAGGGAGAACTTAAAGAGAACGATGAAACTATTGCCCGCGTTTATGTGCATAAATTAAGAAACAAACTGGCCGATTACTACGAAAAGGAGGGGCAGAACGAAAAAATCATCTTGAAAATTCCAAAAGGAAAATACGAACTGACTTTCCAGATGACAAGTCTGAAAAGTTCAAAATTGCCAAAATCACTTCCTTTTAAAACAGTTCTTTACTCAGTCTCTGGTCTTCTTTTACTAAATCTTATCATCCTTGCAGGATTCTTTGGATTCTCAAAACAAGAAACGCAAAATCCAATCTGGGTCGACTACCTAAACGAACAAGAAGATATCAACCTGATGCTTAGTAATCCATTTTTTTATACCATCAGAGATTTACAAACCGATTCTACTTTGGTGATTCGAAATTTCAATATCAATTCGACAGAGGAGCTTGGCAATTCTCAAAAACTGTTCTCCAAAGATAAATATGAGATCAAACAAAGCGATATTTCCTATTTTGCCAACAACAATGTAAGTTCTTTACCCTTGCTTTTTAAAGCCTTGCACAAAACCGACAATGCTATTCACTTAAAAACAAGCAACAATATCAATTTAGATGATATTAAAAACAACAATACCATAGCCATTACCAGCTTGAAATCAATTGGTATTTTTGGAAATTTTCTGGCTGAAACCTCCATCAGAATCCCGAATAAAAATGGATTGAGTCTTTTGCTAATGACTAAAAATGATACGCTAAAATATTCCGCCATTAAATCATACGATGATTTTTATACTGATTATGCTTTTCTAGTAAAAGTTTCCACGCCCAAAGGCAAAAATTTAATGATTATTTCAGATTCTCATTCCATAGGAAATCAAGGATTAATGGAATTAATCACAAGTGATCACCTGTCTGAAAGAATTTATTCTCAATATCCAGAGTTAAAAAAATTCCCCACTCATTTTGAATTATTGGTAAAGGTTACTGGTTATCAGGAACAAAACCTTAAAACCAAAATTATTCATTTTCAATCGCTTGATTAGAGGCTATTCTTCCCAACTAACCACAGAAATCCGTTTTTTACCATCCATTTTAATGCTTAGTGATTTTGCAAATTGAACATGACGTACGCATCCATAATCACCAATAAGTTTTTGTTTGCCAAGTAATTGATAATCTATAAAACAACTTTCGGAATGATGATTAATAGAACTATAACCAATATTCATAGAAGTTACATTATGAAAAAAATGCGAACCCGAAGATGCTTCCAGAGGGTAATCCTGAAAACTGGTCTCCACAATTAATTTGGAAAAGGAAATATCATTCCATTTCACAGGAATTCCAATCCATCTATCCCGAGTTCCCCATCGTCCTGGTCCAATCAACACATAATGTTTTTTCTCTTCTCTCAGCTCTTGGTTGATTTTTGCGATTATTTCTGCGATTTCGGGCGTCATATCCTTTTGAAAAAGTTCTGGAACGATGTATACAACATCAACAACTTCCTCTACCAATCCATTTCCCATGCTCATTTCAGAAATCATCACTAGTTTGCTACGATCAATATCTTCCAAATCGATGGTGTAATCGTCAATATTGCCAATTAAAGGTTTTATCTGAAGTAAATAAAAGCTAGCTTTTCCTTCTTTGTCTTTGGTTAAATCAACTGCAAACTCAATTTCGATAGGCGAGCCCATTGCTTCCTTAATTATATCGAGAACCAATTCGATGGTTTTTGCCAAAGGAATGTATTTGTATTTTAAGATATTAGCAAAATTAACGATTCTGGGTCCCATCGTATCTAATCCAGGACTTATGGTATCGTTTATGGCATTGTAAACCGAAGCACAATGCAACAAATTACCATGTTCTTCCGCTTCATCAATATCTAACCGAATAAGTCCTGCTGTATCACCCTCCAAAAGATCCAAATTTTTTTTATTCAGATCGACAGCATAAAATTCCACTTGAGAATTTTTAAATTGATCCTTCGCACTATTGTTTTCAATAGTTGGAAAAATAGGAGAAAAACGAAAAGCTTTCTCTCCATCTACAATATATTTGCCCAAACCAACACCAATTACAGCATATCCTTCTTCGGGTTTCATATGACCAAAAGGATAGTAATTATAAGATTGAGCCACTCCCGAAATGTGAGGATAAAAAGTCGTTCCATACTGATTTCCTACCACTTCCTGAATAACAACAGCCATTTTCTCTTCCTCAATTTTGTAATTCATAGCTGTAACATTCAACTTCGAATCATCCGAAAAAATAGAAGCATACACCAATTTAACCGCATCGCATACCTGTTTTACCCGAATATGTAAATCTTCATGATTATTAGGCAACAAATAGGTTTGAAATACACCAGCAACGGGTTGCAAAAGCGAGTCTTCAAATAATCCAGAAGAACGAATCGCCAATGGTTGATCAAAATTCATCAAAATAATTTTAATTTTCTGCACCAAACGTTGCGTTAAATCTGCAGCCAGAAAAAGTCGTTGCACTTCTTCAAAAGATTTCAGATCCTTTATTTTCTCTAAAAGATTGTTCCGATCAAGAAAGGATTCATATTCATCAACACCAATTACCGCAGTCATAGGTGCTTTTATATTAATTCCAGGTACAAATCGGCTTAGATTCAAATTAAAAAGCATGCTATTGATAAAAGCCAAGCCTCTTCCTTTTCCCCCAAGTGAACCTGTAGACAAGCTGACAATATTTTTAGAATTAAGGGGAAATTCAGCATTAAAATCGACCACTTTTCCCTTATTTTTTTCGTTGCGATAATTCTGAATCACATTAATTAAATAATCTCGAACATCTTCGGCCGATTTGAAATCATTGATTCGATAAGGTGCAATCATTTTGGCCACGCGAATTTCGCCACGAGCCATTAACCACAAAGAAAAATGATTTTTTCTGGCATGATAAACCAAAGATTCGCCTGGAATATGATACAGATATTCCTCAAATTCTTTCAAGGATTTTGCTGTAGCAATTTCCTTTCCATCAGCATCTTTATAAATAAAATCGCCAAAGCCCAAAAATTGTCGAATAAACAAACGAATATCTGCTCTAAGCGTTTCAGAATTTTTATTGATAAAGCTAGCCTTCAATCGAAAAGCATGAGTTGCATTGCTCACATCGGATGATTGCAAAATTACCGGAAGATTTGGGTATGCATTTTTGATTTCATTTACCAAACTTAAACCAGCATCTTCCAGAAAAATTCCTTGTTTTCTGAATTTCACATCAGAAATTAAACACAACAAATAGTCCCGATAACGATAATATATATTCATTGCCTCCTCGTAATTGGAAGCCAGTAATATTTTGGGTCGCGCCCGTAAACGAAGAATCTTATATTGAGCATCGGTACTAACATCCTTAATTATTCGTTGGGTTTGAGCCAATACGCTCTGATAAAGCATTGGCATGTACCTGGAATAGTATTTGGCCGAATCCTCTACCAATAAAATCACCCGAGCCAAACCTATTTTTGTGTCGTTTTCGACATTCACCTTGTCTTCTAGACTCTTAATCATGGCAAAAAACACTTGCGACTCACCGTTCCAAACAAAAATCTTATCAACACAAGTCAACTCGGCTCGCTGCTCTTCGAACAAAGCAATATCAGCATCGTTATTTAACAATAAAAATATGGAAATATATGGAAATTCTTTTTTAATTCGTTCACTAAGTCCAATGGGAATATTTTTATCGACCCCAACCATTATAATGATCATGTCGAAATGTTTGGAATGCAATTGCTCCAAGGCCTCCTCTATGTTCGAAACCCCTGTTACACGAGGCATAGAAGTTAAATTCAGCTGATGATATTCGCTGGAAATTTGTTCCGAAAACCGCCCTTCCCTCTCAATGCAGTAGGCATCGTACAAATTAGCAATCAACAATATTTCCTTAACCTTAAAAGGCATTAAATCGTGATAAATATCTCGATCGGCATTGTTCTTATTTAAAAAATTCTGAAGTAATTTACGATTGGTAACCGGTACGTAAGGGCCAACTATTTCCTTCTTTTTAGGCTCATCTATCCTGCTTTTACTCAATAACTCTTTTCCTGTTTCACTATTGATATAACCAACAATAATATTTCCAATATTTTCAATTAAGTGCCTTTCTTCTTTCAAAAAAGGTCCTTCATCAGCTAAGGGAAATTTTTTAACGTAACATACCTCTATTCGCCCGCTCCTATTATTTATGGTCAAAAATTCATGAGTTAATGTCCATTGTGAAAGACGAAATCCTGGACTTAAATATTCCTGTCCTTCGAAAATAATTCGAGCAACAGTAAATTCGGGATATTGCCACGCTTCTGGAAGAATAAAGCAAATTTGCTGCAAAGTATTTGCTATGGATTTTCCCTCCTTAATAATACTTGTTGTTTGATTAATTGCCGAAAGTTCTTTTAATCGCTCAATATTTTCAGCAATAATCTTTCTAATTCCCTGCTCTTTACTCGATTTTGGCTTCATACATTCCCGACTTAGTAAGTTAGACGCATTAAAAAAATTGTAAAAAGTTTATGCTTGTTTCCCTGCTATTGGCAGACTCTCTTAAATGTAAACAATTTAAGTCAAAGCTAAGCTCTTGACCTTAAGGGAATTCTTTATTACCTTTAAATATGACTGCAATTTTTTTAGAATTGCCATCATTCACACCCAATTTATTCATGTCTAACGTAAACATTCATTATCATGACTACTATGTTAAAAGCTCCTTCCAGCAAGGAATTTATGGACAGGTTAAAAAGTAGAACTCCTGGAGAAGTTGAATTTCATCAAGCAGTTCACGAAGTTGTAGAATCTTTACTTCCTTTTTTGGAAGAAAATCCACGGTACAAAACGGCTAAAATCATGGAACGCATATCAGAGCCGGAACGAATTATAATTTTCAGGGTTCCCTGGGTTGATGATAAGGGCGAAATTCAAGTAAACCGAGGCTACCGAATTGAAATGAACAGCGCTATTGGTCCTTACAAAGGAGGTTTACGCTTTCATCCAACGGTAAACTTAGGAATCCTTAAATTTCTTGCTTTCGAACAAGTTTTTAAAAATAGTTTAACTACCCTTCCCATGGGAGGAGGAAAAGGAGGATCTGATTTTGATCCAAAGCAAAAATCAGATAATGAAGTGATGCGATTCTGCCAAAGTTTTATGACAGAACTTTGTAAGCACATTGGACCCAACACAGATGTTCCTGCCGGAGATATAGGTGTTGGCGGCAGAGAAATCGGCTTTATGTTTGGCCAATACAAGCGTCTTCGCAACGAATTTACTGGAGTATTAACAGGAAAAGGTGCCGAATGGGGAGGAAGTGTTATCCGACCAGAGGCTACCGGTTATGGCAATGTATATTTTGCCGAAGAAATGCTAAAAACAAAAAACGATAGTCTAAAAGGTAAAATTGTTACTGTTTCAGGATCGGGAAATGTAGCTCAATTTACAGTCGAGAAAGTTAATGAACTAGGAGGTAAAGTAGTCACACTATCCGATTCATCAGGCTTTGTTCATGATCCTGATGGAATTGACCCAGAAAAACTCACTTATGTGATGAGACTTAAAAACATCAAACGAGGAAGAATAGAAGAATACGCAAAAAAATATGGTGTAGCTTACTATCCAAATGCACGCCCTTGGAATATAAAATGCGATGTGGCCCTGCCAAGTGCAACCCAAAATGAAATTAATGCTGAGGAAGCACAAATATTAGTCGATAATGGCTGCATTTGTATATCGGAAGGAGCCAATATGCCTTCAACTCCAGAAGCTGTAGATATTTATTTGGAACATGAAATTTTATATGGTCCCGGTAAAGCTGCCAATGCGGGAGGTGTTGCTGTCTCGGGTTTAGAAATGTCGCAAAATGCAATGCGTCTAAGCTGGACTCGCAAAGAAGTTGATGAACAATTGCAACGAATAATGAAAAACATTCATAGCACCTGTGTTAAGTACGGTAAAACTCCAAATGGATATGTTAATTATGTAAACGGAGCTAATATTGGTGGCTTTGTTAAGGTTGCCAATGCCATGATTGCTCAAGGAATTGTATAATTATAACTACTTTTACACTAGGGTTGTGCTGAGAAGCACAACCTTTTTTCATGTTCTCTTAAATTTAAAAACCAAAAAAATCCTACTTTCTAAACAAAAAGATTTTGTTAACTTTGCCGACTCCTAACCAATACCCAAAATAATGAATAATCTCCCCAAAACACCTTCTATAAAAAGAGGATGGCTTCGAGCAATACTCATCATTTTTCCTTTTTTGCTAATCACCGGTTTTTTTCAAGCTATAGGTGGTTTCTTTTGGGCTTTCATTTCGGGTGAGAATCCCATGGATGTCCTGCAAAGTAATTCCAACAATCCAAATCTCGCCTTTTTAATTATACAAGCATTTACAACTTTTGGTACTTTACTAATCATTTGGATTTTTATGCGATTTATCGACCGTAAAAAGATGATTGATTTGGGTTTTTCCTTTAAAAACAAAACAAAAGATATCCTTTACGGATTACTTGCTGGTCTTCTCATGATAGGTACAGGAAGCTTATTTCTATATCTATCTGGAAACCTAAAATTCAAATCCATTAGCTTTAATTTAATTGGATTATCTCAATCCGTTCTTCTACTTATTCTAGTCTCAGTAAACGAAGAAGTACTGGTTAGAGGCTATATGCTTCGCAATTTTATGGATTCGATGAACAGATATATTGCCTTATTTTTATCATCTCTCCTATTCATGGCTCTTCATCTATTAAATCCAAATGTATCACTTGTAGGAATGACTAATGTTTTTCTCGCAGGAATTCTTTTAGGAATAAGTTATATTTTCACTAAAAATCTATGGTTTCCTTTAGCTTTCCATTTTAGCTGGAATTTTATTCAGGGACCAATCTTTGGTTATGAAGTAAGTGGAACCAATCTTGACTCCCTACTCTCGCAAAATTTAACAGGAAGTGAATGGTTAACAGGTGGTAAATTTGGGTTTGAAGGATCTATTCTGGCTACGATTCTATGTTTGGCAGGCATCATCTTCTTTTGGTTTGTTTATCGAAATCAAAATAAGCTTTCCGAAAAAGTTCTATCCTGATAAATACAGTTGTAGAAAAAATCAATCTCTATATGATAACGAGTACAAACCTATTATGCAATTGCCATTTACATTAAGATCCTGTTTACACAGGAAATAAATCCTAATCTAAAAAAAATGCAAAATCTAAAAAAATCACTAATTCTAAGCATGCTGATATTAACTAGTCTGATTTCAACTGCTCATAAAAAAGGAAATTCTTACAATGAAGATGTACTCTATCTTTTTCAAATAAATGGTTCTGAGGCAAGTTACCAACAAAGCATGCAAGCAATTCTCACCCATTTTAAAAATCAGGAATCAAATGTACCGCAAGAATATTGGAATCGCACATCGGAAGAATTTATGCACACCTCAATACAGGATTTGGTGAAAATGTTAATTCCCATTTATGCGAGAAATTTAAGCCACGAAGATATTCTAGCCATGATTGAGTTTTACGAAACTGATGCTGGCAAAAGAATTGCACAGAAAATACCGAAAATATCAAGTGAAAGCATGCAAGTTGGAATGAATTGGGGACAAGCTATAGCAGCTAAAATTAAAGCCGACATAGAAAGTAAAGGTTTCAAAATAAGATTACCTTTTACTCCTTAGTGTATTGATTATCTTTCACTAGCCATTCCGAAAACCTATTCGAACAAATTAACATCAATACCTTCTTTAAATAAAGAAAATAGACAGATAATTTTACAAGCTCGGATTAAAATAGTTAACAAGAAGAAGCTTGAATCATTAAGTTCTTACAATTTTTCTCGGAACTTCACTTTTATATAAAAAGATTACTTCTTTTTCATTTTTGAGGCTAACATTATTGCTATATTTAAGTGTTACTAGAGAAAAACATTTATGAGCATCTCAAAAGAAATCACAAAGCTTGAACCATTTATACGTATTTTAAACGATGAACTAAATATTGGATTACCTGGTTTTGAAGCACAAAAACTAATGTCTCCTTCCTCTCGGGAACAAGCGCTATTAAAGAGCGATCCAAGTAAAGCCAGAGATAGTAGTGTTTTGCTCCTATTTTATCCCAAGGAGGGACAACTGCATCTTCCCTTTATTAAAAGAACAACAGGCAATACGAACCATAGTGGTCAAATGAGTTTTCCTGGTGGCAAATATGAAGAAAGTGACGCAAATAGAACCATAACTGCTATTCGAGAAACCAATGAAGAATTGGGCGTTGAATGCGAAAAAATAAATATTTTAGGTTTCTTAACCGAGCTATATATTCCTGTTAGTAACTTTATGGTACTTCCCGTACTGGCATATAGCGACGAAAGACCTAGTTTTACTTTGAGTGAATTCGAAGTTGAAGAACTAATCGAAATGCCACTTACTGAACTCCTTCAGAAGGATAATATCAGTGAATTTATAATAAACAAAAATGGTCATAGAATAGCAGCTCCTTTTTTTCATGCCAAAGGGCATAAAATTTGGGGAGCTACTGCAATGATTTTGTCCGAATTAAGAGAAATTCTACTACGAGCTGCTCTGATCTAATATGATATTTTGATAGTGACTGTAACGGTCTAATATTTTAATCACATACTGATAAGGCTCAGCTCCTCTACAATAACCATACTTCACAACAGGATCGTTAAAAAATTCAGGTTTGGATTTATTCAATAAATAATAATCAACACTTCCTTTCCATTGATCTGGATTTTTACCGTTTTTTTCAGCCAAACGCCTAGCATCTAACACATGTCCAAATCCCACATTATAGGAAGCAAGTAAAAACATTAATTCATCCGTCTTATCCACCAGTGTTTTATCCAACTTTCCTTTTAAATATTTCAAGTGCCTGACCCCTGCATCAACGTTATCTTCAGGTGAAGAAAGCGAATCTACATCGTAACGGTAAGCAGTCTCAGGCATTAACTGCATCAATCCAAAGGCTCCCACCCACGATTGTGCTTTCGGATTAAAATTAGATTCTTGAGATATTAAAGCAGAAAGCAATCGCCAATCCCAACCAATTATTTTAGCTTTTTCTTTTAGGAGATCATCGTAATCGGATATTTTTCCACTTTTTACAGTAAAATACTCACTTTGAATCATCGCCTCCATTCTACTACTTTCAAAATACCGTTGGTAAATTCGTCGATATTCACGGGTCTTCTGGAATTCAATTAACCACATATTAATATCTTGAGTAAGATGATTGGCACCTTTTCTTAAGGCCCAAGCTAAATTTTGCGGAACACTTACAGTAGTAGCAAATTCGATATTAGGATAGTAGTTTGAATTAACAGTGGCTACATTCTCATCAGCAATGGTATAATCAATCTCACCATTGGCCACTTTAGAAATAAGTTCCTCCATTTCAACCGTATCTACAGCTATAATATCAATAGGATGCTCCATATCGCTTGAAAGATCACTGAGTTGTTCCTGAAAAGAAGAACCTGCAGGTACATAGATACGTTTTCCCTCTAAATCAAACTGATTACGGATAAAACCTACCGAATCCTTCTTAGGACGCCGCTGAATGACTACCTGTGCAGACTGACTATGAGGGATGGTAAAGTTAAAGTTCTCCATACGATCCGCAGTAACCGCCAAGTTCATTCCTAATAAATCAACATCGCCTCTTTTAAGAGAGGCAAAAGAGGATACGAGATCATTATTCACACTCAGTTCCAATTTTACCCCAAGGTGCTTTGCAAGAGCTTTCAACATTTCATATTGAAATCCCATAGTATGACCCTTATATACAAAGTAATTAGTCGAATTATAATCTGTGATGACCCGAAGTTTTCCTCTCAGCTTTACATGCTTTAGTTCCACAATGGGTTTGTCCTGAACTTCCAACCGCACCAATTCTCGGTTTTGGTTGCACGTTTGGAGCAATACCATAAAAATCACAGGTATAATTAATTTTAAATATTTTATTCCAGACATAACATTTTCCTTTCCTAATTAAAAATTAGAAAAAAACAGATCTCTAACCTAGAAATATTTGATTCCTGTTCTTGATTCTTCTATAAAATTATTAATCGTAAAAAGTCCAGATTAATCCATATTTAAACATGGCTGGATTGAGAGGGTAGTGTGGAGCTCCAAAATAGTCTTTACTTCCTAAGGATGAATTTAAGTGCTCGTACATAAAAAAGAAGCGCGTCCTTTTAATTCTAATATTAAAATACATGTCAACCTTAGGAAAACCGCCAATTTCTTCGTCATTCTGCAAATGGAATTGACCAATTGATGGCATATAGTTTGGGGCGTTAAAAGCTGTATTATAATGAAGTGCAAAACCTACTTGAAGACCAAGTGCTCCAGTAAAAAATGTATTTTTATAGTAATTATTACTATAGATTGAAAAAGTTGGTAATGGCAATATTTGATCCTCAGAACTTTTTTGACCAACTAACTTTTGATTGAGATAAAAGTTTCCTAATTTAAAATTTTTATCCAAATAGGCGCTTAATACTGTAATTCCTTTTTCATATTGTGTAGGTATTGCATCAGTACCAAAATAGGTGTAATTATCAATTTGATTAATTTGTCCACCTAATTTAAATTTTCTTTTCTCATTAAAATACTTGACTCCAAGCTCTAATTCGGTCGTTTTGTCCAAATCTAAATCCCACTGTTGATGATTCCCGTTATACAATGTAAGTAGATAACTAGGGGTTTTAGAATCTAATTTAGCACTAACTGAGACACCATGTTGAACTGAATCTTTCTGGCCGATCCATTTGGTTAAGTCATAATTCAAGTGCAAATCATTTTGGTTATAGCCTTCAAAAACATATTGGACACTTGCATTCCAATTCATAAAGGCACCAGCGTTACTAAATAAACCAGCTATTAGTTGATTATTGTGAATTTTGGTATCCGTCTGTTGCCACGAAATAGAACTGGTTTCTAATCGCGAATTGTACTTACCATAGTCACTAATAATACCAAATCGAGCACCTAATCGTATCCATTTGTTTTTATTTTCATTAAAAACAAGCTGAAAGGTATTTCGAACATTAGAATATTTTACCTTATCAAATGTAGTGTCTGCGTCAAAATAAGTATTATCATAATAAGTTGTATCGTCAATTACTTCCTTATAACGCCAACTATCCAATTCATACTTCACATTATAAAGCACATTTATAGGATAAGTATAACTTGTATCCTTGCCATTAACAACTTCACTTCCTTCGCCAATACCATAGGATCCATTAATAAATAAGTTATAATTGGTCAACTTACTACTTGAATCATCCAAACTAATTTCTAAATTTTCAGGATCCTCATTATCCTCAAGATCACTATCATCAACTAAACCACCATTTTCTTCATTAGTGATATTGTTTTGGTTCATGACGAAACTCAAATCATACCTATCTTTCTTATAAGTAGAGAAAAAACTGATATCATACAATTTAGTGGCCTGATTCTGATATTGGCCATCGGTAGAAATAAGATCATATTTAATGCCAGAATTCCAATCTGGAGTAATGTTCTGCGTATGTAAAACTTTCAATAAATTTTCAGCCTGTCCGCTAGAACCACCAGTTTCATAAGAAACACTTGTATAAGGAGTTGTAGTATTATAAAATACTATATCCTCAGGTTTTAGCATATAATCACGGTAAGGTGTAAAAAATAAGAATCGATCCTCTGCACGATCTTTATAAATGTTAGATTCATACGCGGAACCTAAATTCCCAAGGTAAGTATTAGATATTCGCTTTTGAAAAATAGGATTATAATTTTGATGAGAACCCAAAACGGTATCCAATTTCACGTAGTCCTTTCTGGTAGAATAATCTATAAGCTTCCAGGTAGTAATTACAGACTTAACACTATTATACCCCAAACTATCAAGTTCGCTATTCTCATTATCCGATTCACTCCTAGAACCCATTTTATCAGACTCACTAATGTTAGATTGAGAATAAGAATTCAGGGAAAGAAAAATCAAAAATGAAATAAGTAAAAAGGATTGTTTCATAGCCAACAAAGATAAACAAACTGTTATTAAGTTGATTGAATTGATTTAAAATATAGGTTAAAAAACCTTAGAAAGAGTTAAAGTATCGCAGATTTCTGATACAATTGATCTGATATAAAATCACTTTTAACTCATCTATATTAGAAAGTTAAATATAACACAAAAAAGAGTCTCACTCCTGTTGGAATAAGACTCTTTTAAAGGTTGGCATCGACCTACTCTCCCACATCTCTGCAGTACCATCGGCGCTAACGGGCTTAACTTCTCTGTTCGGAATGGGAAGAGGTGGAACCCCGTTGCTATAGACACCTTAAATCATTTATC
>NZ_JBFHJW010000075.1:0-18449 GCF_041595635.1 Labilibaculum sp. | reverse complement strand
GTCTCCTGGACAGACGATAGTGCAAATGGAGTTGGCGAAGCCGATGATCTTTTGCACCTGGTGGTGTTAACATCGGATGATGATGTTCAGGTTTTGCATCCAGGTGTTTTGCGTTCTGCCGAAACAGCTGACATAACCCTTACATTTAGTATGGGCTTGGTTCAGGTCTATGCTTATTTTGGCAATGCGGATGGAAGTGAATATTCTTCCGATCAGCATGAATCGGTCATGCTGACCTAAAATTCGAAAGTAAACTTTTCTTTAAGCTGCTACTGACTTTGTGGCAGCTTTTTGCTTTTTAGAGCATTAAAGTGCATAAAATGTTGCAACTATGTTGCAACCCAAGATTGTTTAATACAAAAAAGCAGCATTCTAAAATGCTGCTTTCTTTGTAAATACTGGCGGAGAGAGAGGGATTCGAACCCCCGGTACCTTGCGGTACACATGCTTTCCAAGCATGCACAATCGGCCACTCTGTCATTTCTCCAAGCGATATCCATTAGGATAATTGTGCGGCACAAAAGTAGAATAAAATGTCAGATTATAAAAGATTATGTGAGAAAATTGATCTAGAATGATGAATTAACTTTTTATTCTTAGGTGTAAATTTTCCAATTCCTTACTAATGTGATGTGTAGTCGGGACTAGCTTTAGGAACATTTTTTGTTTTAGGATATCAAAATGGTCTTTTTAGGCTGAAATTTCCCTATGGTATAGATTCTTCCTACTTTTTAGACCAACAAGATTATAAATAATTTTATGGTGTAAACAAGTGTTATTGAATCAGGACATAGAGAATCGCAATGTATTCCATTTGGAATAATTGTAGCATTCAATTTCTCTCTTTCTTCAAAATATTTTTCCTTCCTGCCCTTGTTGTACCAAAAACATAAAATTATTTTTCAAATAATTTCACTTAAGGTTTAGTGTCGGTAAATCAAGTTGATAGGTCCATGTTTTTAGGGTGGAAATTTGATTTTAGATCGACGCATATATAATGCAAAATACTTTTATAGAGTATGTACTTTGCATTGCTAGGTAAAATATTTATATTTGCTCCGGAGAAATATTAGTAATTGCTGTAAAAGCCTTAAAATATTGAGAAATAATCAAATTAAGGATTGAAATAGCAATAGAAAAATGACTCGAAGAGAATTCTGTTTATGCTTTTTCTAAAAAAAGAAAGTTTTATCTGATTGTAGTTGAGCGGTGGAATAGAAAATGGAGACTTGATTAAAAGAGAACTATTTTATCAGGTAAATGTCCAAAAAAAAATGTTGATAAATAAAATTCATCATGAACAATAATAAATCCAAAGAGTACGATGTGATCATCATTGGTGGAGGAGCTACCGGTGCAGGGACAGCACGAGATTGTGCCATGAGGGGTCTGAGTGTTTTGCTTGTAGAACGTCATGATTTTGCTACTGGTGCTACAGGAAGAAATCATGGTTTATTACATAGTGGTGCACGATATGCTGTAACCGATCATGAATCCGCTTCAGAATGTATAAAAGAGAATATGATCTTGCGGAAAATCGCAAACCATTGCGTAGAGGAGAATGATGGATTATTTTTAACTCTTCCAGAAGATGATCTGGCTTTTCAATCTCAATTTGTTACGGCCTGTTCGAGTGCCGGGATCAATGCAGAAGTTATCGATCCAGATTTAGCTCGTAGAATGGAACCATCGGCAAATCCTGATATTATAGGTGCTGTTAAAGTGCCTGATGGATCAGTAGATCCGTTCCGTTTAACTCTTTCGAATGCATTGGATGCTAAAATTCATGGAGCTGAGCTTTTGACTCAACACGAAGTTATAGGCATTGAAAAAGAGCAGGATCGGGTTGTTGGAGTTGAATTGTTTAATCACAAGCTAAAAGAAAAAGCAAAATACTACGCTAAAGTAATTGTAAATGCGGGTGGTATTTGGGGACATCATATCGCAAATCTTGCTGGAGTTACAATTAATATGTTTCCAGCTAAAGGGTCTTTACTAATTTTCGGGCATCGTGTTAATAAGATGGTTCTTAATCGATGTAGAAAGCCTGCTAATGCTGATATCCTGGTTCCAGGAGATACCATTTGTTTGATAGGAACCACTTCAGAACACATTCCTTATGATCAGATTGATAATATGTTTGTATCGAAACAGGATGTTGATGTTCTCATACGGGAAGGGGTGAAATTGTCTCCATCTTTGGCTACGACTCGTATTTTACGGGCTTATGCTGGTGTGCGCCCTTTGGTTGCTGCAGATGATGATCCGAGTGGGCGAAATATTAGTCGTGGAATTGTCCTTTTAGATCATCAAGAACGAGATGGACTTTCTGGTTTTATAACCATTACTGGAGGAAAGTTGATGACCTACCGATTGATGGCAGAAGAGGCTACTGATTTAATTTGTAAAAAATTGGCTGTTAATAAGCAATGTGAAACGGCTAAGATTGCCTTACCAGGATCTGAAAGTAGTGATCATAGTTTGAAGGATGCTTCCCAAAAAATTTATTCTAATGCTAGTATTGCTCAGAAATCAGCACTGGATCGTCATGGGTCTTTAGCACACAAAACTTCCAACGGAGGAAGTAATGATGATTCATTGGTTTGTGAGTGTGAAGGCGTTTCCATAGGAGAAGTACGATATGCTATTAATGAATTGCATGTAAATAATCTGGTCGATTTAAGACGTCGTACTCGTGTAGGCATGGGAACTTGTCAGGGTGAGTTATGTGCTTGTCGTGCTGCAGGACTTCTATGCGAATCGTCGGAGAAACCAGGAAAAGCAAAAGATGATTTGGCTAATTTTCTTCAGGAAAGATGGAAGGGAATGTTGCCAATTACCTGGGGAGAAGGGATCAATGAAGTGCAGTTTACTTCGTGGATATATGAAGGCATATACGGACTAAAACCAGACAATAATTAAGGAGAGAATTAGTATGAAATTCGATAACATTATTATAGGTGGTGGGTTAAGTGGGCTCACCTGTGGAATTAAACTGGCAGAACAAGGGCGAAAGTGCGCAATTATTTCTTCCGGTCAGAGTGCAATCCATTTTTTTTCTGGTTCTTACGATTTGCTTGGAAAGGCAAATGGAAAAGAAGTGAAAAATCCGCTTGACGGAATGAAGACTTTAGCAAAGAATCACCCATATCAGCGTGTTGGTTTGGAAAATGTTGCTCGTTTGGTCGAAGAAGCTCCGCAATTATTGAAGCGTGCTGGATTGAATTTTTCGGGTAAGGCAAATCAAAACCATTTTGTACTTACGCCCATGGGAATTATGAAGCCGACTTGGTTGACCATAGAGGATTTTACATGTTTCGATCACAAAGATTCGTTTCCCTGGGAGAAAGCTGTTATTTTAAATTTTAGTGGATTTCTTGATTTTCACACTCTTTTTATAAAGGATGGGCTTACGAAGTTTGATATAGATGCGCAGGTGAAAAATTTTGCCATGAAGGAATTTGAGGCCATACGTCGCAATCCCAGTGAAATGCGATCTACAAATATTGCCAAGGTATTCGATCAAGGCAAAGCTTTGGAAGAATTTGTTCAAAAGGTAAATGAGCTTAGCCAAGGTTTTGACGTAGTTATTCTTCCCGCGGTGTTTGGTTTATTCAACAAAGAGGTTGCTTCTGAGTTAAAATTAAAAATTAACAAGTCTGTTGTATTAGTACCTGCAATTCCTCCTTCGGTACCAGGCATCCGCAGTCAGATATTGTTGAGGAAACGATTTGAAGAATTAGGAGGGACTTATTTCTTGGGCGATAATGTAGAAGAAGGATGCATTGAGAATCAGAAATTAGTTTCCATTCAGACCAATAACCACGGGGATATAAAATTGAAAGCGGATCAGTTTATTTTGGCCAGCGGAAGTTTTTATAGTAAGGGAGTTGTGGCAGCGCGCGATAAGCTTTATGAACCAATTTTTGGGTTGGATATAGATGGAGATGTTGATAGCTCAAAATGGCTCGACGAAAAGTTTTTTGAGGATCAGCCTTATATGCATTATGGGGTTAAAACCGATAATAAATTTCGTGCGTTGCTGAAAGGGCAGCCAATAGAGAATTTATATGTAGCAGGATCGGTACTAGGAGGGGCAAATGCTCTGAAAGAAGGTAGTGGAGCTGGTATCAGTTTGTTGACATCCTTGCATGTAGCTGGACAACTTTTAAAATAAGAGGATGATGAAAAAGGAGATATTTGAACCATTCAATATAAGCGATAATAATTTTGAACAGTGTGTGAAATGTACAATTTGTACCGTTTATTGCCCTGTTCTGGAAGTAAATCCAGATTATCCTGGACCGAAGCAGTCTGGTCCCGATGGGGAGCGATTACGCCTAAAGGATCCGAGCTTTTTCGATGAATCGTTAAAATTTTGTATGAACTGCAAGCGCTGCGAGGTTGCTTGTCCTCATGGAGTAAAAATTGGGGATATCATTCAGTTGGCTCGAATTAAGCACAGTAAGAAAAAGCCTAAAGTTAGGGATATGATCCTAGCCAACACCGATATTGTAGGAACTATGGCTAGTACATTCGCCCCTATTGTGAATCCAATGGTGGCACTGAAACCTGTTCGACGTATTATGGATGGGGTTTTGAAAATTGATCATCACCGGATATTTCCCAAATATTCAGGAATGCGATTTGAGACTTGGTACAAAAGATATGCTGCAAAGAAACAGAATGATTTCAAGAAACATGTCAGCTATTTTCATGGTTGTTATGTGAATTATAATTTTCCGCAGCAGGGTAAAGATTTGATTAAGATTATGAATGCTGCTGGTTATGGTGTTCATCTTCTTGAAAAAGAAAAATGTTGTGGTGTAGCTTTAATTTCCAATGGCTTAATTAAGCAGGCTACCAAACAAGCCAAGCACAATGTAGAAGCATTCAAAAAGTCTATTGTGGGAAGAAGTATGCCTGTAATATCGACATCATCGACCTGTATATTTACCATTCGCGATGAGTATCCACATTTGTTGGGTGTGAAAAATGATGAAATTCGTGATCAGAGTGAATTAGCAACTCGTTTCTTATTTCGTCTGATCGACTCAGGAGATTTGAAATTGGTTTTTAAAGATTTTTACAAAAAGCGAATTGCTTACCATACGCCATGTCACATGGAAAAATTGGGCTGGTCGATATATTCTACCTCCCTGTTAAAAATGATTCCAGGAGTTGATTTTATGGCTTTGGAATCGCGATGTTGTGGTATTGCAGGTACTTATGGCTTTAAAAAGGAGAATTACGAAACTTCTCAGGGAGTTGGTAAGCCATTATTTGATCAGATCGAAAGTTCAAATGTAGATTTTGTGGCTACAGATTGTGAAACCTGTAAATGGCAAATAGAGATGTCAACCACTAAAAAAGTGGAGCATCCCATTTCAATTATTGCCGAAGCTTTGGATGTAGAAGCAACCATGAAATTATGGAAGAAGTAAATGATTATAGTTTAGGATTGGGCTGGTTCAAAGCATCGAACCGTTCATCGATATTTATACTTTCTGTTGTGCAAAATGCATGAACAGGACGAGAAAAAAGAAGGTTAGTTTATATTTTAGGGTCAATTGCCACAAGTACAGGATTTCAAATTCCTTAGTTGTGGCAATTTTGTATGCAGATATTTGTTATTATTTATTTTGTGAACGGTTTGCCATTTTTCAGATGCAAAACATGCTTAACACTATTAGGGATCTCCTTGGTGTAATGGCTTACATAAATTAGTGTAAGCCTGCTGTTTTCACAGATTTTATCGGTGATGAATTTGAAATTATTTTTTTGATGCGTATCCAATCCCTGGCAGGGTTCATCGAATATCAGTAAGGGTGGATTTTTTACCAGAGCACGGGCGAGTAGGCACAAACGTTGAGTGCTGGCCGATATATCTTTGAATCGTTGGTTTGCCGATTCTTCAATTTCTAACAGACGCATCCATCGTTTGGCAATTTCTGCTTTTTCAGGATTCGATTTGCGAAAGAGTCCTAAAGTATCGTAAAATCCCGATTCAATTACTTGTAAACAGGTGTTCCCATGAGGAAAATATTGAAAAAATTCAGGCGATACAAAGCCAATTTTCTTTTTAATTTCCCAGATACTCTCACCACTTCCTCTTTTCACATCAAAAAGCGAAATGTTATTGGCGTAAGCCTGTGGGTTGTCTCCATTAATCAGACTCAGTAAAGTCGATTTTCCAGCGCCATTGTGACCTAAAAGTGCCCATCGTTCACCTTGTTTAATGTTCCAGTTTACCTGATCAAGAATTACATTTTCGCCATATTTAATGCGAACATCTTTCATTTCAACGATGTTCTTGAACATTTCGGTTTTGGAACAGGCAAGAAGTTGTTGAAGTTCTTGCATGTCGAATTTTCGACAGGATTTTGATCTCATTTTCTCAGGTCGGAACTCTTTAGGAGAAAGAACTTTTGCGATTTTTCCTTCCTTCAAAACTGCAATATGAGTTATAGAATCGGGAATCTCTTCGGGCGAGCTTGCCATAACAATGCCAATGCCTGAATCGGATATTTCACCGATGAGTTGATTGAAGTTTTCTCTTGTTTCAACATCAAGACCAGTAAAAGGATTGTCTAGTAGAAGTAAAAGAGGATTTTTAAGCAAGGCTTCTGCAATAAGAAGGCGTTTGGTTTCCCCATTCGAGAGTTTAATCAGGTGTTTATTTTGTAGATCTGTTAGGTTTAATCGGGTAAGAATTCTATTGTAAGTCCAGTTTTTGGAGTCTGAGGATACTTCTGTTTTCAATAAATATTGTTTCACAGTTTGAATATCTTCTGAATCGGAAGAGTTGAATCGTTGCTGATAGTAAAAGTTATTTGTGTTTGAAAGGTTCACAAAGTTATGCTTCGGGGAAACCTGGCTGATTAGATTCTTCCAGTTAAACAAAGGGTTTTGTTCATTTTTATCCCTGGCTATTTTATCCAGTAATGGATGAGTAAATTCTCCCTGACATGGGGAAAGTTTTCCTGCTATGGCTTTTAAAAGCGCACTTTTTCCTGAACCACTTTCGCCAACTAAAGCCCATTGTTCTCCTGTTTTTATTGTAATATTAACATCTTTAAGAATGTTTTGTTGAAGAGATTTTATGCTGGTATTTTTGAAGGAAATAAGAGTTTGGTTTTTCATGCTTATTATTTTCTGAAGGCCTTAACTTTCTTGAATTTGTTTTTTTAGTTGACTTTCGGAAAATTGTTTTGGTGTTTGTCCATATTGATTCTTAAAAAGAGAGATGAAATGGGAAACATCAGAAAATCCTACCATAAAAGTAACCTCGTTTACATTAAATTGTTGTTGGATTAATAAATTTGCAGCGTGTTGTAAGCGCATATCTCTTATGTATTTGCTGGGTGTTGTGTCGAGAAGTGCTTTAAATTTTCTAAACAATTGGCTTCTACTCATACCTAGTTCAGAGCTTAAACTTTCCACTGAAAAATCAAAATCAGAAATTTTCGAACGAATTAATTCTGATACTTTATCAAGAAACATTTTGTCTAAAGGTGGAATTATAGTTTCAGCAACTTCATCAATTCTTGTTTTGTTCTTACTGATCTTTTGTTTGTATTTTTTCTTGATATTTTCACGGAATTGTAACATGTTTTCTACTTGAACTTTGAGTAAATCAATATTAAAAGGCTTTTCAATATAAGCATCGGCATGATGTTTAAAGCCTTCTAATTTTTGATCGTCAGCAGTTCTGGCAGTTAGAAGAATAACCGGAATGTGTGAAGTAATAAAGCTGGTTTTGATGGCATTACACAATTCCAAACCATTCATTTCGGGCATCATAATGTCCGATAAAATCAGATCAGGCATTTGCTCTTTGGCTTGTTCCATTCCAATTTTACCATTTGGGCATTCAATAATATTGTATTCGCTAAAGCTAGAAATCAGATATTCTCGTAAATCGTCGTGATCTTCAACAATCATTAAGGTTTCATTTTTTTCCACAACTTTGCTTTTCTGTATTGATATTGGAATTGTAGTAGGGACTTTAGTTTCATTCGCAATTTGTGGTTTGTCTAGAGTATCAGTACAAATTTCTTTTTCGTCGAAGGAATTTTTTGCGATGGGAATTACAAAAGTAAAACAACTACCTTTCTCCATTTCACTTTCTACTCCTATGCTTCCTTTATGAAGTGTAACCAGACTTTTTGTAAAGGACAATCCAATTCCTGTTCCTGTATGTTGTTGACCAGCAAAATCGGTTGTGTAAAATCGATCAAAGACTTTAAGTAATGAGTCGGCCGGTATTCCAACTCCACTGTCTTTTACTTTAAAGATGGCTTTATTTTCTTCAACACAAAGAGAAAGTTCGATGTTGCCGCCTTTGGGCGTGAATTTAATTGCATTGGAAAGAAGGTTGAATAGTATTTTATCTAAAATACTACAATCATACCAGCATTTTTTACTTTTTTGATCACTGGTAAAGTGTAATTCAATGTTTTTAGTTTGGGCTAAATAATCAAAACTATTAAATATTTCTTGTGAATCTTCGATGATATTTCCTTGCGATACTTTTAATGGAATTCGATTCTCTTCCATGCTTCTAAAATCCATTAACTGATTAATAAGACGAAGTAACCTTTGCGCATTTCTGTTCATACTAAGAAGACGCGATTTTAGTTTTTGATCTTGAATGTCGTAATGAATAATCTTTTCTAATGGGGCACTTATAAGTGTAAGTGGGGTTCTTAACTCATGTGAAATATTGGTGAAAAATTTCAATCGATTTTTATCTGTTTCTTCAATTCTATGTTTTTCTAGAATTTCGGCTTTCAATTTATTTTCATGATTTGTGCGGTAAGTAATAATGGCTGTAAATAGAAAAAGGAGTCCAATCAGAAGAATAAAGTAAATGACTATGGCTGTTTTGCTTTTCCAGAATGGAGGCCATACAATAATTTCAACAGATGCTCCTTTTTTGTTCCATAAGCCATCATTATTGGAAGCAATCACTTTAAAAACGTAATCTCCGGCAGGCAAATGAGTATAGGTGGCAATTCTGCTGTGTTTGGCATCCTTCCAATTGTCATCGTATCCTTCTAGCTTGTATCGGTATTGGTTATTTTCAGGCGATGTATAATTGATGCCAATAAATTCAAAAGAGAAGGAGGATTGCTCGTAGCTTAACTCCAATTTTTTGGTCAAACTAATGTGTTTGCTCAATGGTGAATTTGGAGCTCCTATTTTTACAGGTTCATTCAAAACCTGCATTTCGGTAATTATTACATTCGGAATGTTTGGATTGTCTTTTATCGAATCGGGATGAAAAATATTAAAGCCATTGGTACCCGAGAACAGAAGCTTTCCATCTTTGGTTTTTAGAGAAACAAATTCTTCAAAAACATTGGATTGCAGTCCATCGTGTTTGTCGTAGTTTTTGAAGGTATTCTCATTGGCCGATAATTTCGAAATGCCACCTTTTGTACTTACCCATACGTTATTGTTATCGTCGATTACGAGGGCACAAATGTTATCATTATTCAATCCATTTTTTACGGTGTAAAACTTGGTTTTTTTTGATTTAGGCTTGTGTTGAATCAATCCTTTATTGCTTGCAAACCATAAAGTTCCGTTACGATCTTGAGCAATGTCATTGATGCGGGTTTTTTTATCCAGCGGTAAGTTGAAATCAGTAAGTGGGTAATTTTCCACCTGCTTAGTTGTTTTGTTGTATTTGTATACACCATTGGACCATGTCCCAATTAGAACGTTTTCCCCCAGGTCGAGAAAACATCTGGCGTAGGTAGCATTTGTTACATGTGAGAATTGCTCTGTGTTTGGATCGTAAATATCCGTATAGGAATTGTTTCCTATCCATATTTTACCATCGAAATCTTTATATATGGCGTATACATTATTATCGGAGATGGAATTCCCTGATTGATTTGCTTTGGAAAACTGGGAAAAGATATTTTCTTTTTTATAATAAGTGAAAATACCACTGCCAAATGTACCCACTAATAATTTACCGGCTTCCAGTTCATTAATTGCAATTACAATATCATTATTAATCCAGTTTTGTTTCGATTTGTCTGCTTTATGATTTTCAAAAAGTCCTTCTTTCGAATTGAATTTGCTGATTCCACCACCTTCTTTTGTGCCAACCCACAATTCTCCATCCGAATCTTCAAACAAAGCTCTAACGCAGTTGCTTAGCAATCCACTTTTGGTATAATTAAAATGATAATGATCAAATAGCTTTCTGTTTTTATCAATAAAATTGAGACCATTATTATAGCTACCAATCCAAACGTTACCAAATTTATCGGTGTACATTACATTTGGAGTTTTACTTTGCAAGCCTTTGGGATTATAAAGGTCGGGTTGCAGAAAATCAGATTCTCCGGTGCTTTGGTTAAGTATCATAACACCTAAATCTTTTATTCCGGCCAGAATAACGTCATTGTTATAGGAGGTTATGGTCGAAATCCAATTGTATTCTGTCGTTTCCATTACAGGTTCGAAGTACTTGGAAATACTGTCGTTTACACAGATATATATGGAATTGCTCTGCTTACTTCCAATCCACAATGTGTTTTTAGAATCTACATATAAAGTGGTGATATGAAGCGGATCTCCATTTTTTAAGCGGTATTTAATTTCATGATAGGAATCTGATTCCGGAAGGTAATAGTAGAGTCCATTTTCTGAACCGAACCACAGACGCTGATTTTTGTCTTCGCAAATGGCTGTCAGATTTTTTGGGACCGATTTATTGATCTTTGAAACATTCACAAATTTGTCTTCTTTGGGGAGGTAGGTGAATAAACCTTCACTAAATCCCTTGTTAAATCCTTCTACCCAAATGTTTCCATGACTATCAACACAAACCGATCCTCGGGCAAAAGGGCTGTAGGTAGAATTAGTGGTGGTGAATGTTCCGTAGTTTTTGAACTGATAAGAGGTTTTATCGAATTTAGATATTCCAGTTGAAGTTACCAACCAAAGGCAATTGCGTGTGGAATCTTCAGCTATGGAGGAAATAAAATTATCAGCAAAAGCACTACTGTCCGAAGGTATATTTTCAAAACTGTCGAATGAATATCCGTTAAAACGACACAAACCATCAGCTGTACCGATCCATATGAAGCCGTCCTGATCCTGGATGATGGAGTTTACCCAGTTGGAAATTAGGCCGTTCTCGTAATTGTAATGTTTGAAGGGGATTGAATTGTTGCCAATTACAGATAAAAACGAAAGAAATATACATCCTAAAAATAGCAAGATAGCTTTTTTATTCATATTGGGTCGATTTGGTCAGGTTATGCGGTTATTGGGTCAATAGAACTGCTATTTTATTCCGATGTATCCCGAGGGCCGCAGCTTCATCAAAAATAGGTAAATGCTTTTGTAAAAAAAAGCAGTCGCGTAAATGCTTGTTGTTTTGTTGTTATTTTTATTGATTATATCAAAGACAAGCAAATAGTAAGAAATTTTATTTCTTTTTGTTAATTAAGTAGATTCCTCAACTTTCTTAATTCTGTTGATTTTGTAATTGTGAAAGCGATTGTTTTTCGATCTCTTTTTGAGAGAGGACTATTTGTCTATTTGGATTCATATTAGTAGAAAAACGAATAAGTCTTAGCCTAGTTTAATATCTAATTTTGATGATTTAGCATTTATTTTTAAAGATTATTGAAAGAAAATGATATTTTTTTTGTCGAAAAACAGGGAAATTACTCAATCTTTAAAATAATGCAAAACACTGGCGTTCAAGCGTTAGCGCTTTATATGCAACGAGAATCCTATAATTTGAAACGTATTTCCTATTGAATTGAATAATGTATGAATAGTTTTATTGCATGAAAATATTCATGAAGAACAAGCTTAAGGCAATAAGTAAAAACAAGTACACCACATATATTTATATGGTTGTTATTGCTCTTTATATTTGCTTGATGATTTACTTGTTTTTTGATTAATGAAATAAAATCCATTTGAGTATGGGGTGATTTATAATAATGAATAACTTTTTTTTTTGTTGTTTTTAGGAAACGTTTTCGAAAAATGAATTTTTATTATTAATAGTAAGCTTTACGAAATGAAAAAGAATTTAATTATAGAGTATAAAGAGCTTCAGAATGAGGTGTTATGTTTGAATAAAAAGAAACGAGAAATGCTGCAAACATTTCTCGTAAAATAATATCTAATCAAGGATATTATCATTATAATAATAACTTATACATCTTACAAATTTATGAAAAAAAAATCGTTTTTAAGGTATTTTACCTTTGGAGGTGGTTTAAAATGCTTCAGTCTTTTGTTTGTTCTGGTTTTGTTCCAGATCTCGGCAAATGCGAATCATTATTCCCCAACTAACGAAAATGGTAATTTTGATTCAGCTACCCAGCAAAACAAAAAAATTACCGGTAAAGTGTTTGATCACAATGGACAAACTCTTCCAGGAGTTTCGGTTATTGTAAAAGGAACTACATTAGGAACCATTACGACAATTGATGGTGATTTTTCTATTACAGTACCTTCAGATGCTACAATTTTATTGTTATCCTTTGTTGGAATGACGGATATAGAGTTGGATATCACGAAACAAGATTCATTCAAAGTGATTATGGAAGAAGGTTCCATTGGTTTGGAGGAGTTAGTTGTTGTGGGGTACGGTGTACAGAAAAAAGCAACCTTAACCGGTGCTATTGATCAGGTAGATTCAGATGCCTTTAATGATAAGGCTACAGCTAGCCCTGCTTTGGCTTTACAAGGACAAACTCCAGGTTTAGTTGTTACCCGGAGTTCATCTCGACCAGGAAATGAGGAGTTTGATTTTACAATTCGTGGAGCAACTTCTGTAAATGGTGGTGATCCTCTTATTGTAATTGACGGGGTACCTGCCATTAGCGATCAGGCTTTTTTAAACATGAGCTCAGATGATATTGCGTCTGTGAGTGTGCTAAAAGATGGTGCTGCATCTATATATGGAGCCCGTGCTGCCAATGGTGTTATATTGGTAACAACTAAGAAGGGGAAAGGTGCCATGAAGGTTAACTTTACCAGTAATATTAGTGTTCAAACCATTGGGATTCGTCCTACATCTCCTACCATGGGTGAATATGCTACCGTTTTTCTTGAGGCTGCGGAGCAGGATGGTATCTATGCGAACTATTGGAACTGGTATACTGAAGATAACCTAGTGGCTATGCAAGCAAATACAGCACAGTATTATAATACTGCATGGGGAGATATTTGGATGGCTAATGCTCCTCGTTTTGATGAAATGTATGGCTCATCAGTATCGAACCAACAAAATGTTAGTATTTCAGGCTCCTCAGACAAAACCAATTATCGTTTTTCTGCAGGTTATTCAGAGAATAGAGGTATGTTGAAGACTGCATACGATGGTCAAAAACAATATAATGCTCGATTTAATTACGATTATAAATTGACAGATTGGTTTAAAATTGAGAGTGGATTTTCGTATTTGAATACGATTACCAATAATCCATCAACAGGTTTTGGTAGTTGGTCAATTGATCAGGATCCTCCAATTTTCCCTTCTAAAACTCCTGATGGACTTTGGTATGGAAACTTTGGAGCAGCAGCGGGAAATAAAAATACAGTTGCGGCCACTTCCGAAGGAGGAAAAGAAAACATTGCTCGCGATCAGGTTCGCCTAAATGTTGCTGCCACAATAGATATCACCAATGACTTGTCGGTAAGAGGTACTGCTTCGTTTGAGAAAGAATTTCTTGATACTGATATTTATACCTTAGAGGTACTTACCTACGGATGGGATGGAACTCTGGCTAGTACTTCAATAAATAGTTCACCCTATGTGAGTGCGGAAAATGAAACAAAAACGTATAAAACTTTTGGTGGATTTGTAGACTATAAAAAAGAATTGGGCGACCATTCTTTTTCAGCAATGGCTGGTGTAACTGGTGAATTATATGAATACAGCAGACTTTATGGTTATCGTTCGGGGCTTGATGATTATGGTGTGTACGACCTCGATATTGCTTCACAAGAGTCAAGTGAACAGAATGAAGGAGGGTCAAATCATTGGGGGCTTTACTCATATTTAGGTAGGGCTAACTACAGTTATAAAAATAAATATTTGTTAGAAGGTACTTTTCGTAGAGATGGATCTTCGAAAATGAGTGACGAGAACCAGTGGGCAAATTTCTCTTATGGTTCGTTAGGTTGGATTATTAGTGAAGAGGATTTTATGCAATCTTTAGATTTTGTTTCATTTTTGAAATTTCGTGCCAGTTATGGTGTAACAGGGAACCAGGAGGGCATAGATACTTATTCTGACATATCAGAGATGGGGTTTTCGTCTGTATCTTTTGGAACAACAAATGCCGCAGCACAGGATGCTTCTTATGTTGATGGGATGACAACAACTTCAACAACCTGGGAACGTGTGAAAAATACAACCATTGGTGTTGATTTTAGTGTATTCGACAATAAACTATATGGATCGTTCGACTATTTTTGGAAGAAGAACGACGGTATGCTTGTCGAAGTTGAATATCCTAGTGTACTTGGAGACACTGCACCAGAGACCAATAGTGGAGTGCTTAAGGTTGATGGATGGGAGCTAACTCTTGGTTATCGTGGAGAGGTTGGAAAACTTAAGTATAATGTTTCCTGTAATATTGGCGATTCTAGAAACAAACTGGTTAGTATGGAAGGCGTTAATACTTATTCTGCCGGCCTGAATGAAAACGTGGAAGGTTATGCTCTAAATTCTTACTTTTTATATAAAACGGACGGTTTCTTGGTAGACGATAATGCAGTTGAGGATTATTATGATTCGAGTGATGGAACTGGCGGTAACATGCCTGACTATGATGATGGCTCTAAAAAACTTCGGGTTGGAGATACAAAAAAGGTTGATTTAGATGGCGATGGTGCAATTACCAGTTCTGGTACTACAACAGATAAAGATGGTGATGTGAAATGTATGGGTGACAGTCAGGCACATTATAATTTTGGAATCAACGTTAATTTGCATTACGGAAACTGGGATATGTCTACATTCTTTCAAGGAGTTTTAAGCCAAAATGTTGTAAGGACTGGTAAAATGGCATATCCATTTTCTAAGAAATGGTCAAATCAAACAAATGCATATATTGGCAAAACCTGGACAGAAGAAAATACAAGTGCTGATTATCCAAGGATGACATTCGATCCTACCAGGTCGACATGGAACTGGGCGAACAACGATTTCATGATGCAGAACAGTCGATATATTCGATTGAAGTCGCTTGTAGTAGGTTATACATTTAAAGATATTGATGTAAAAGGCGTTAATTTCGATAAGCTTAGAATTTATTTCTCAGGAAATGATTTATTTGAATTTACCAGTATTAAGGATGGTTATGACCCAGAGTTTGGTGAGAGTTCTAGTTCATCTTATCCTTTTGCCAGATCATGGTCTATGGGTGTTAACCTAACATTCTAAAAATTCTAAGTATTTATTGTTCTCTTGGAAATTCAATAAAAAAACTACAAAGATGAAAAAAATATTATTTATATTATTAGCATGTGCGATGGTGCTTACAGCATGTCAGGAGACATATTTAGATTTAGATCCTGAGGATTCCGTTACGGAAGCTGCATATTATACAACTGCTGCTCAATTTAAAGCAGCTTCAAATTACTTATATCTTGGTTTAGGAGGTTGGAGAACGCTCTGGGGTGGAGTGGAATACTTTGATTTTGGAACTGATTTAACTGGACTCGCACAGTCTTATGGACGAGGTGATGATGAAGTTCCGGAATCGGATGATTTCTGGGACGATACTTATGAATATATACGAGATGCGAATACAATTCTCGAAAAGGCTGAAGAATATGACGGTGACGCAAGCGATATTGAAGAGTATGTGGCTGCTACCTATTTTTTTAGAGCTTATCATCATTTTTTCCTATTACAGCGTTATGGTGGAGTACCTATTGTAACAGAAGTTCTGGATGTTGACAGTGATGTTTTATCTTCAGCTCGAAATTCTCGTTATGAAGTATTTGCACAAGTACTTGCGGATTTGGATCTGGCCATTGCAGATTTGCCAACTGAAGATGAAATAGCTACTGCAGATAAAGGTAAGATTAGTAAATATGCAGCTGAGGCTTTTAAAGCGAAGGCTTTACTTTTTGAGGGCACATGGGAAGAAAATGTTGGAACCACTACAGATGGAGATGGTGTTTCTAATGGAGCCGGGCTTACTGTCCCTGCTGACTATATGTCTACGACAGAAATGTTGACAATGGCAAATGCTTTAGCTAAAGACGTAATGGACAATGGAGGTTACAGCCTTTGGAATCACAATGATGATTTGGATAATTTAAGTAATCTATATCTCTTCGATTTGGAAGATGCAGGCTCTAATCCCGCCGGTTTAGAGAAAGCCTCTAATAATGAGTTTATTCTTTATCAAAAATTTGATTATGATCTATATCAAGGGAGCGAGATAATTTCACACGTAATGTATGGCCGTGGTGCACCATCTCGTAAATTTATGGATATGTTTTTATGCCTTGATGGAAAAACAATTTTCGATTCAGATGACTTCCAAGGCTATGCAACATGTGCAACGGAATTTGAAAATCGCGATTATCGTATGAGATCTTATTTTGCCGATGTTGATGTTGATGTCTGGGATATCTTTTCTGCCGGTACTTTAATTTTACCTGGAGCAAGTGATGGAGGCGGAGTTGGTTGGAAAAACAGAAAGTTTTATTCTTACAACTATGGAACCTATAGATCTGGAGAAGAAGAATCATTCGACTATCCAATAATTCGTTTGGCAGAAGTTTATTTAATATATGCAGAAACATTGTATGAATTGAATGGTAGCTTAACTGATGCTCAGATGGAAGAATCCATTAATCTGGTTAAAGAACGTGCAGGGCTGCCTGGTATTACTAATGCCACTTTAGCTGAAAATGGTATGGATATTTATGAGGAGATTTTGAGAGAACGTGCCGTTGAGCTTTATTTAGAGAATAGCCGTTATCTTGATCTGAAACGATTGGGATTAGCTGAGGATGCACTTAGTGAATCTATTTGTGGTCCTATCGTAGAAGGAACTGAATATGAAGATGATTTAGATTTATATGATCCTGACGACTATATTTATGGTTGTGAAGCAATTGAAACACCACTTGGATTACTTGATGCAGTAATTGTTGATCCTTCTTCTATTCGTAATTTTGAAAGAACACATTACTTATTCCCACTTCCTATTGATCAATTGGATTTGAATGAAAATCTATTGCAGAATCCTGGTTATTAATTTGTGAAATCATAGAATTAATAAAAATTATAAAAAAGTCAGCAGATTGATCTTTATTGATGCTGCTGGCTTTTTTTAATGTATCACTAAGTATTGTTGTATATGCAACATATGGATCTTGGTCTGTGAAGCATATAAACAATTAATTAAGAGTAGAAATAAAGTTTAACATTTTGAGAAGGAATTTTTTCTTGTCAAAGCCTTTGTTAACATCAAATAATAGCAATTAATGAAGAGGACGAACACTTTGATAACAGCTTTTTTAATCTTACTTACAACTGTTTCATGTTCTAATGAGAAGAAAGCGATAGAAAAACTAGATACTCAGAGAATGTTGGAGTATTGTGTGGATAAAGCACAAGAAACAATGAAGGGTTTAAATGATGTTGACAGTTTACCCAGGAATATTTACCCTGGACAAAAGGAATGGAATAAAGTTGGAAAAATGGATTGGACTTGCGGGTTCTGGCCAGGAGTACTTTGGTATGCTTATGAAGCATCCAATGATTCTACCATTCTAAAAAAAGCACAAGATTTTACAAATCCATTGCATGGGGTTCTTGATGTTCCTGTGGACAATCACGATTTAGGTTTTATGTTGTATTGTAGTTTCGGAAATGGATATCGCCTTACGCAGGATTCAGCTTATCATGATATTATATTGGAAGCAGCCGATTCTTTGTCAACCCTATACAACCCAAAGGTAGGAACTATTCTTTCCTGGCCTGCTATGCGAGAAAAAATGAATTGGCCTCACAATACGATCATTGATAATATGATCAATCTAGAACTTTTGTTTTGGGCTTCGAAAAATGGTGGTGATGAGTCTTTGTACGATATGGCTGTGAAACACGCCGAAACTTGCATGACTACACTTGTTCGCCCCGATTTTACTACCTACCATGTTGCTGTTTTCGATACCATCGACGGACATTTTATAAAAGGAGTTACCCATCAGGGATATGCTGATGATTCGCAATGGGCCAGAGGTCAGGGATGGGGAATTTATGGTTACACCATGTGCTATCGCGAAACTGGAAAAGTGAAATTTTTAGAAACTGCTAAAAAATTGGCCGATGTATTCATCAATCGTTTATCGGAAGATCAAATGCCATACTGGGATTTCGACGATCCATCAATTCCTAATGCACCAAAAGATGCTTCGGCAGCTGC
>NZ_JBFHJW010000074.1:0-18696 GCF_041595635.1 Labilibaculum sp. | reverse complement strand
CATGGAGGAGTTCGGTATTTAGCACAAGGAAATATTTCTCTTGTGCTGGAAGCTCTCAGAGAAAGGGGATTGATGAAGCAGAATGCTCCACACCTTGTTAAAGATCAGTCCTTTATAATTCCAAATTACACTTGGTGGGGAACTCCTTACTATACACTAGGACTTACTGTTTATGATTTAATGGCTGGAAAATTAAGCTATGGTCGCTCTTTGCCTTTTTCAAAGAAAAAGACTTTAAAATATATTTCTACTCTTAAAGAGAAAAATCTATGCGGTGGCGTAGTATATCACGATGGACAGTTTGATGATGCTCGTTTAGCGATTAATTTATGCCAAACATTTGTTGAAAATGGAGGTGTTGCTCTGAACTATATGAAGGTGGAGGGAATCAAAAAAACCAATGGGAAAGTTAATACGGTTTTGGTTCGCGATATGGAAAGCGGTTCGAAATACTCTCTGGAAGCAAAGGTGATTTTAAATGCTACTGGAGTATTTGTTGATGAGATCATCAAAATGGACGATCCAGCAGCTAGAGACATCGTAAAAGTTAGCCAAGGAGTTCATTTGGTATTAGATAAGAAATTTGTACCTGGTGATCATGCTATCATGATTCCCAAAACCGATGACGGGCGTGTTTTGTTTGCTGTACCGTGGCATGATAAAGTAGTGGTTGGAACAACTGATGTTTTTAAGGAAAAGCCAGAACTAGAGCCACACGCTCTGGAGGAAGAGGTGAATTTTATATTAGAAACAGCAGGACGCTTTCTAATTGAACCGCCTAAAAGATCAGATGTTTTAAGTGTATTTGCAGGATTAAGACCTTTAGCGGCTCCAAGTGGAGAAGGTAAAAAGACAAAGGAGATTTCAAGAGGACATAAAATTGTGGTTTCCGAATCGGGATTGGTAACAATTACTGGGGGTAAATGGACAACTTATCGTCAAATGGCCGAAGATGTAATTGATACTGTTGCCAAGACAGGGAATCTTCCTCAGAAAAAATCAGTAACCCGAAATCTCAAAATTCATGGATACAAGAAAAATGTGGATTTAAAGAATCCATTGTATTTCTACGGGGCCGATGAGGAGAAAATTACAAACTTGGCAAAATCGGAAACAGGTATGTCGGAGTTTGTAAGTAAAAAATTGAAAGTGGTTGCTGCACAGGTTGTTTGGGCTGCAAGAAATGAAATGGCTCGCAGTGTAGAAGATGTATTGTCGCGAAGAACAAGATGCTTGCTTTTAGATGCTAAAGAGAGTCAGTTAATGGCACCGAAGGTAGCAGAATTGTTAGCAAAAGAATTGGGATACGATAAGCAATGGGAAGCACATCAGGTTAAACAATATAAAGAATTGGCATCTCAGTATTTATTGAAATAATTTGTAATTGTGAATTGGTTTTGTGATGGGAAAAGAAAGATTTCATATTAGTTAAGAATAATATTAATTGGTTAGTTTTTGGCACAAAATTAACTCATCTCAAAGCAAAATTTATAATTACACTTGGAAGGTAGGTGTGTAGAGTCATCTATCTTCCCTCTAATAAAAGTAAAAAACACAAAAATCAAATAGGTTCATTAAAAACATCTACTATTTCGATTTTTTTTAAAGTCTATTGCAAACGATTTAATTGTATGCTTTGGACTAATATAAATAACAAATCAACAAACTAATAACAACAAAATCTAAAATTACAATTGTTATGAATGACAAATTTATTTTAGCTTTTGATCAAGGAACAACAAGTTCACGTGCAATCGTTTTTAACAAAAAAGGTGAAATGATTAGTACTGCACAGAAAGAGTTTACTCAATTTTTTCCTAAACCAGGGTGGGTAGAACACGATCCAAAAGAAATTTGGTTTACTCAAGCTGGTGTTGCAGCAGAAGCAATTACACGAGCAGGTGTTGATGGTAAAAGTATTGCCGCTATTGGTATCACAAATCAGAGAGAAACTACTGTTGTTTGGGATCGCGAAACTAGTGAGCCGATCTACAACGCAATCGTTTGGCAAGATAGAAGAACTGCAAAATATTGCGATGAATTAAAGGCTGCCGGTCATTCTGAGATGATTCAGGATAAAACAGGATTGATTATTGATTCTTATTTCTCTGGAACTAAAGTAAAATGGATTCTTGATAATGTAGAAGGTGCTCGTGAAAAAGCAGAAGCTGGTAAATTGGCTTTCGGAACCATCGATAGTTGGTTAATTTGGAAATTGACTAAAGGTGAAGTTCATATTACCGATGTGACTAATGCTAGTAGAACCTTACTTTACAATATTAATACTTTGGAATGGGATACTGAAATGCTAGAGCTGTTAACTATTCCAGCAAGCATGTTACCAGAGGTTAAGTCTTCTTCTGAAATATACGGTTATACTACTTCTACTTTATTTGCTCATAAAGTACCTATCGCAGGTATCGCTGGAGATCAGCAGGCTGCAACTTTCGGACAAATGTGTATAGAGCCTGGAACATTTAAGAATACTTATGGTACAGGTTGTTTCATGCTTTGCAATACAGGTAATAAACCAGTAAAATCTCACAATAATCTACTAACAACCATCGGATGGCAAATTAATGGTGAAACTACTTATTGTCTTGAGGGAAGTATTTTCATGGGAGGAGCAATTGTTCAATGGTTACGTGATGGATTAGGAATAATTAAATCATCGGCAGATGTTGAAGCTTTGGCTACTTCGGTGGAGGATAATGGTGGAGTATTTATGGTTCCTGCTCTTACCGGTTTAGGAGCTCCTCATTGGGATCAATATGCCAGAGGAACAATCGTTGGTCTTACCAGAGGTTCAACTGCTGCGCATATTGCCAGAGCTGCTTTGGAAGGAATCGCTTTTCAGGTGAGAGACGTATTGAAGGCTATGGAAGCTGATGCGGGAATAGAAATTAGAGAATTACGTGTTGATGGTGGTGCAGCAATTAATAATTTATTGATGCAGTTTCAGTCTGATGTTCTTGATGCTCCTGTTTACCGTCCAAAAACTCTTGAAACTACTGCTCTTGGTGCAGCTTACTTAGCTGGTTTAGCCGTAGGATATTGGGATGGTATAGATGATATTAAGAGCCAATGGGAAATGGATCAAAAATTCGAACCAAAAATGGAAAAAACAGAATCGAAAAGATTACTTAATGGTTGGGATAAAGCTTTAGGTCGTGCCAAAAGTTGGGATATAGAAGAATAAATATAGTAAGAAACAAATTGTGCGAATACCAGATTTGTGTGTCATGATCCGAGAAGTGGGAATCTGGTATTTCATTTTTAATCATAAAACGATTTAAATTTTATATGTGAAATAATTGCAGAATTCTTAGGGACAATGTTACTGATTCTATTAGGTAATGGAGTAGTTGCAAACGTTGTATTAAATAAAACAAAGGGAAATAATAGTGGTTGGATTGTGATCTCTTTTGGTTGGGGCTTAGCCGTATTTGTAGGTGTTGCTGTTGCAGGTCCTGTTTCAGGGGCGCATCTTAACCCAGCAGTAACGATTGGTTTGGCCATTGCAGGACTATTTGCCTGGTCAAAAGTAGTACTTTTTATTCTTGCTCAAATGGTGGGTGCTGCAACCGGTGCATTTTTAGTATGGTTGATGTATCGCGATCACTTCAATCAAACAGAAGATGGGGATGCTAAATTAGCTTGTTACTCTACAGGACCAGCTATCCGCAACTATACAAGTAATGCAATCAGTGAGATTATTGGAACTTTTGTATTGGTATTCGTGATCTTTTATTTGGTTGGACCATCATTGGAAGGACAAGGCATTGAGCATGCTAAAATCGGTTTAGGTACTTTAGGTGCTTTACCTGTTGCTTTATTGATTGTTGCCATTGGTTTATCTCTTGGAGGAACTACAGGATATGCAATTAATCCTGCCCGAGATTTAGGACCTAGAATTATGCACGCAATTTTACCAATGAAGAACAAAGGAACTAGCGATTGGGCATATTCTTTAATTCCGGTTATTGCTCCTATTGTTGGCGCAGCTTTATCAGCTTGGTTATACCTATTCTTGTCTTCGGCATCATGTCCTCTAATTAACTTATTTAACTAATCACTACATTATTACAAAACTACTAAAGAGATTTAAATCATCTAGTTTTAAATCTCTTTAGAATTTAATCCAAAAAAAAGATGAAAAAAATTAGCTTACAACTATCAACACTACTTGTGTTAATGATTATAATGGCTTCAAACCTAACGGTTAATGCACAGGGAAAAGTAACAATTAATCCAGAAATAACTACACGTCATTATTGGAGAGGTATCATGGTAAGCGATGCGGCTAATTTCGAAGCTGATATGGTTTATACAAATGAGAACTTTACATTCGGAGCCTGGGGAGGATATGCTTTTGATAATACATATTCTGAATTCGATTTTCATGTAGGATACAAGTTTAGCGATCATTTTAATGTAGCTGTTTGGGATTTATTTGCCAATCGTGCTGAAGCTTCAATTGATGATCACAATTATTTGGATTTCGATAGAAGCACAACCAACCATTTAATTGATGCAAGTTTAAATTTCTACTTTACAGAACAATTTCCTTTAAGTGTTAGTTGGAGTACGATGCTTTACGGTTGCGATTTGGATGATGATGGCGATCAAAACTATTCTACTTATGTAGAATTTGGATATCCTGTGACCATTGGGGGTGAGAATATTTCTTTATTTGCAGGTTTAAATGCTTTCGAGGATCAAGTTTATGGCGATAGTTTCGGATTCGTAAATGTAGGAGCATCGGCTTCCCGCAAAATTAAAATAAACGATAACTTTTCTTTAAATGCCTGGGCTAAGGTGGGGATTAATCCTCAGGCCGAAACAGCTAACCTTATTTTGGGAATCGGTTTTTAAATTTGAATCGAGCTAAATTAGAATTTATTTTTTGATTGATCTCATTCTTTAAATTAATTAACAATCAACAGTAAAATCCTGCTACCCTTTTTGGAGGCACTTCATTTGGGTGGTGGGATTTTTTTTAGCCCACTGGATAGAGATGTATTATAATTTTAATTGAATTGCCCATGCTATGATGTGCAAAGCTATCAGTTTTTAATGTTAATTCTATATGTAAAAAGGAGAGGAGTGTATTGTGTTAGGATATTTGTGGATAAGAAGTAACTACGACACGGCAATGGGTTTTTTATTCGGCTCTTCAATATGATTCATTGTAGGTAGGGTAAATTTAAAAATACTTCCTTTTCCTTCTTTGCTTTCTACCCAAATTTTGCCCCCATTTTTTTCTACAAATTCTTTGCAAAGTAATAAGCCGAGTCCGGTACTTGGTTCTCCTTCAGTGCCTTTTCTGTTGGTTTTAACGCCGAGTCGGAACAAATTATCGATCATTTTGGTAGTCATACCGATGCCAGTATCTTTAACCGATATTACCATTTTTTCTGCTCCATAAAGTTTGGCAGAAACTACTATTTTACCTCCTTTGGGAGTGAATTTTACGGCATTGGAAACTAAATTTCGAATGACCAATTGAAGCATATTTTTGTCTGCATAAATTTTTATATCATCCTCTATATCGCAGGAGATTTCAATTGCCTTACTTTTGGTTGATTCTATAATAGCTTCGCAGCATTCATTTATATTTTCGGATAAACAAATTTTCTGAGGTTCGAAAGGCACTAAATGTTGTCGCATTCTTGACCAATTTAATAGGTTTTCGAGAAGACGAAAAAGAACGGTAGCCGAATTCTCAATATTCGTAGCAAAGTGTTTCATTTCATCCATTGTCAAAATAGAAAATTGTTCCGACATCATTTTGGTAAGTCCTAATAATCCAATGAATGGATTGCGAAGATCGTGGGCAATAATGGAAAAAAATTTGTCTTTTTCCGAATTAAGTACCTCAAGTTCTTCATTTTTTTTATTGATTTTTAGTAGTTGTTTTTCGATCGTTAACTTTGCTTTCATATCCTGTGTGTATACTTGTCGACCAACCAAAAATGCCACAATTGAAATAATGAAGGGAGCAGTATCGATTATATAATGAATTGGGTTAACAAAGTGTATTTGTTTTATGCTCATTAGGGTAAAGGGAAGGTCTTTCATTTGTAAATCAAAAGTGAAAGCCATAAATGGAAATAGGAGGCCAAAAGCAAATCCGTACAGGGTGAATTTTTGTGTCAAATTAAGATTTTTCATGAACTAATTTTTAACAGGCACACTCGCTTAATTGCCATAATCATTAGTGTGTTGAGTGTGGATGTGTGTTTTATATTTTCTTGTGATCAATTATTTGTACAATAATTTAAGAGATTTACATTTTCCTATTATTCAAAAATATAGTTCCCAAAAATAAATTTATTAATGTAATTAATAAATTTACATAAATATATATAATTAAGTTAGATGTGCTAATAAAAAGGTATAAAAAAACCACTAGGCTATCTAGTGGTTCTCAGTTTAAGTTTACTATGACTTTATTCTGGAATTTGCTGACTTAGGCAGTGTAAGCTCCCAAAACCCCAAATAAAATCTATGGCGCTAATGCCGATTACTTCCCTGTCGGGAAAGCAATTAGTAATTATTTGCAATGCAATTCTGTCTTTGCTGTCGTTAAAAGTAGGTACAAGAATACATTTATTCAGAATTAAGAAGTTGGCATAACTCGCTGGAATTCTAATTCCATCGAACTCCAGTTTACCTGGCATAGGTAACTCTATAATTATAGGAGATGTTCCGTCTTCCAGTCTAGCACTTTTTAGTCTAATTAAATTATTCTGCAAGGGCTGGTAGTTCTCATCCTTTTTGTTTTCTTCAACAGCTGTAATAATAGTATTTGGGTTCACAAATCGACACAAGTCATCAATGTGACCATGAGTATCATCTCCACAGATTCCTTTGTCTAGCCAAATGGTGTTGGTAATGCCTAAATACTCTTTAAAAACATTTTCGTAATCGGATTTGGTAAAACCTGGGTTGCGAACCTGAATTGCAGGATCGAGCAAACATTCTTCAGAGGTTAATAGTGTTCCTTTTCCATTCGTATCAATGGCTCCACCTTCTAAAACAACATTTTTTCCTTTGTAAGTGGCTTGCGATAAGGGCATCTTGAGAAAGGAAGCAATGGTTTTGGGTACAAATCGGTCTAATTGGTAATTTTTATATTTTGCCCAACCATTAAAGTTAAAATTAATTGCCTCTCGCGAGTTCTTTCCATTTTTAACAATAATAGGTCCCGAATCGCGCATCCAACTGCGGTTGGTTTTGTGAATTACAAAATTAACATTGTTAAGCTCGACATGGGCCATTGTAAGCATATTAATTACTTTAAGCTTCAGCTTTTCACTGGCAACAACAAGTACTACTTGTTCTATGTTGGCTATTTTTTTTATGAATTCGACAAATGCCCACTGAATGGCCTGATATTTTCCAGGCCAGTCGTTTCCATTGTGAGGAAAACAAAGAATAATACCTTGTTGCTTTTCCCATTCGGCAGGGAATCTTCTATTGGGTAGGTTCATTTTAGTCAATTGCTCTTTTGGTAATATCTCCGAATGCATCAATCCTTCTATCTCTAAAAAACGGCCAGTTTTGGCGTACATCTTCCTGTAAATCTAAGTCAACTTCAGCAATCAATATTTCTTCTTTATCGTGCGAAGCTTGCGCTAGTATTTCTCCTTGAGGTCCGGCAATAAAAGAACCTCCCCAAAAGATAATTCCGTTGGTGTTGGGCACATATTTCTCCAGACCAATGCGGTTGGCAGCAGCTACAAAAATACCATTGGCCACGGCATGACCTTTCATTACATTCATCCAGGCACCATATTGTTTCTCTCCAAATTCCTCTACTTCGTGAGGAGCCCAGCCAATGGCTGTTGGGTAGAACAAAACTTCGGCTCCCTGAAGTGCGGTGAGTCGTGCTGCTTCGGGATACCATTGGTCCCAGCAAATTAAGGTGCCAATTTTTCCTTTTTTAGTAGTTATGCTTTTAAAGCCCAAATCGCCTGGGGTGAAGTAAAATTTCTCGTAGAAATGTGGATCGTCTGGGATGTGCATTTTTCGGTACAAACCAGCTTCCGATCCATCGGTATCAATAATATAGGCACTATTGTGATAGATCCCGGCCATTCTTTTTTCGAAAAAAGGGACAATAATCACAACAGAAAGTTCTTTAGCTAAAGCACTAAAAGCGGTAAACGATGTGCTGTACAGAGGTTCTGCCAATGCAAAGTTATCTACATCTTCACTTTGGCAGAAATAATGACTACTGTAAAGTTCAGGCAATGCAATTACTTCTGCACCTTGTTTAGCAGCTTCTCTTACCCAGCTTACACATTTTTTTAGGTTGTTCTCTGGGTGGTCGTTCAGGTTTAATTGAATAACCGATACTTTGTATTTTCTCTTCATCATTTTTATTATTTCGGCATAAAAATAGTTTTTTTTACAGATCAGAAGATAAAAAGCCAATTAAAATTTAGAATTGATAAATAAATTTTTGTTTCGTGTCTAAATTATAAAATTTTATAGATTTAATTGTTTGATTGTGAATTACAACTGTTTTCTATCTGTTTTTTGAAGACAGCCTAAATCCAAGTATGTAGAAGTTTGGTTTCTCTTCTAGTAGAGTAGCGAATGGTCTGTTGTTTTCGACAAGTTATCAGAAAAGGGACTAGCTCGCGATAAATTTGGGAGAATAAAAAAGTGGAGTCCTGATTTACATTAGAGGCTCCACTTTTTAGAGTGATATCTGGGTTATATAACTGATATTTTGGCTTAATTTACATAACTAACTGTGCTTGATATGCTAAAACTTGAATATTTGGTTCCGCCGCTATAAGTTCCATCGGTATAAAAACCATTATCTTCAGTTCCACTGTAGCTTCCACCCAAGTAAATGTTGTAGGTAGATCCTTTTTCAAAATCAGGAGATGAAACGACTAGAGATTGGAATGCTTTTTGGGGTTCGATCGTAACAATATCATCGCCATCGGCACTCTCGATATGAACCATTTGATCCGCTTTTTGAGTGGAACTAAATGAGATCATTACTGAGTATTGTGATGATGATGTTCCAGGAGCTTCGGCCATTTGGGTTGTGCCCGAGGCAACAAGCAAACCGCCACTAATTAAAAAAGAACCATCGTAATCCAACGCACTATTCGAACTGGATGTTGAACCACTCACAATCACGGTTCCTCCGCTCATTGTGATATCGTCGTTGGAATCCAAACCATCTCCGCTAGCATTCACAAAAATTGTTCCTCCTTCGATAGTAAGCGTATAGCTGCTGGTTGATCTTGTTCCAACGTTTCCCGATGAAGTATTACCTGCCGAAATATTAATACCATCATCGCTGGAAACAATGTAAATTTCCCCATCGTAGATATTGATATCGCCTTCGGCACTTTCTAGTCCCTCGTAAGATTCTGTGATGTTAAAGTAGCCACCATTGACATCCAAATCGGAATCAGCGTGGATCGCATCGTCGCCAGAGGCAATTTCGAAACTTCCTTCGCTAATGCTGATACTTCCGTTAGAATGGATAGCGTCATCGGCCGAATTAATATCGAAAGTCCCATTTGTAATGGTAATGGATGAGCCTGCCTTTAATCCTTTTGTTGAACTTGATGAGCTACCATTGCTTCCGCCACCAGAAATAAGATTCATTTCTGCATAGGTAATGGTCAGGTCTGTTTCGGCGGCAATAGCATCTCCAGACGCTGTAATGTCAAAATTACCTGTCTCAATGGTGATGTAACCAACCGAGGGATCTTCATCGTTATCTGATTTTAATCCGTCCCCGCCTGAGTAAATCACGAGATCAGCATCTGTAATATAAAAATAATCTTTTCCTCTTATTCCGTCGTCTACGGCATCAACCTCTATTAGGTCACAGTTGATAATCAGTCCATCTTTACTTGTAATTCCGTCGTTGTAATTTCCGCTTACATTCAAATAGCCATCGCCATAAATGGTAAGATCGTCTTTACTGTAGATACAAGCATTGGAATCGTCATCCGATTCTGCGTAAGTATAGCTTGAACCATCGCTCAGGTAATTTTCTGTATCATCCTGGAGAACAATCATTGTTCTGTCTGCATTTCGCACATAAATGGCCGAATTGTAGGAACAGCTAATATCAACTCCATTTAAAATGATTCTTACTAAATCTTCATCCTCGCTGTCTACAATAATTTGACCATCGGAAAGACTCCCACTTAGTAGATAAGTGCCAGCTGCAGTTATGGTTAGGGTGCTTCCTGAGATGCTTACTCCTGTTGAATCACATTCAATAGAGCTGTCGCTTAAGCTTACCGCGATTTCTTCGGAACTCTCCCAAGTGTAATCATCGGAATTGTCACTTGCCTCAGAGCTTACCTCCTCACTTGTCTCTTCGGTATCTTCTGTCTCTTCCTCGGTATCGGAATCTCGTTCACAGGAAAAAAGTGATGAGCTCACGAATAAAATAAATAGGAAGAAAAATTGTTCTCTTATTTTCATCTGACAATTTTTATTGTTAAATATTTAATTTAAGTAACTCGTTACTGCGGAGTTTCTTGTTTTAGCATGTGATTTTAATGTGCTTACGGCAGAATCAAAATCGGAGTCACTTTCGAGGTAAGTGTAGCCCGATTCTTCCGCGTAAGCGTAATCTTTTAGTAAATTATAGTAGGAGCTATAGGTAGTGCTCATTTCTGATGAAGCAAATACCTCGTTCACAAATTGGTACAAATATCCTTCATAAATTTCTTCGTACTCATCGATATTGATTAAGTATTTAATGAGTGGCCAAGAGGAACTTACTTCGTTCATTGAAAAGCTGAGTGCACTACTTTGTTTTCCAGATTGAAAGGCTTCGTTATTGTCCCATGGAATCCATGTAAGCTGGTTGGTTGTAGAATCGTTATATAGAAAATAATTATGGGTCATGTTACCATAAGTATCCCAGTTTTGAATTACAGTATTGGCAGCTAACCATTTTAAAAAGTGGTCTACATCAAATACGCCTTCCAAGTCGCTTTTCCATTGTTCCGTATCGTTAGTTCTATCGCTGCTATTAATAATGGTGTAGAGCGATTTTACATCAGAATAGTCATTTTCATCTTCATTTGTTTTCTTTTCCAATTCATCTGTATCATAGGTACCATTTGCAAAACTGGCAGCATCGCCATCTGGTTTGTATAAATTACCTGATCCACCATCGTCAAACTGGGTTTCAATTACCGTATCGTCAACTTCTTCCACCAAGGTGTAAACACCAAAATATTGAGGGCCGTTTCCGTGATCGATATAGATCACACAAAAAGTGGTTTGTGATGCAGGTACACCAAAATCACGAAATAAATCGGCTGCTACTTTTTCGCGCATAAGGGATTCATCGTCGTAATTGTTATTTAGGTTCAGTTGTTTAAATCCATAAAAGCGTTGATTTTTTAAGGATGGATAGTCATCTTCAAACTCATCAAAATCAAGTTTAAAGGAAAGCTTTCCATTTCCAGCTGCATAAGCTGTTTGTAGACTGGAATTTCCTTTGTAGCGTATGCCAACATGGTACCATTCGGTACTATCAAAAGTAAAGGAGCAAGGCACCCAAACAGGTGTATAATCTGATGATGTGATGTTGGAATAATTGGAGGATAAATCGGATCTCATATCCGACCAGTCGTCCGAATCGATTACAATATCGAAGCGCAAGACCGTATCTTGGGCAAACACAACGGAATAATCTAAATCAGCATCATCGCCGTGTGTTGCTTCTGTCCAATCTGGATACTCTTCGGTATCAACAACAACATCGGCATCCTCGTCTTCAACAACTTCGGTTTCATCGCTTACATCTTCGTCGGTTCGACAAGAAAAGCTGAGGCTAATTAGCAAAAGGAATAAATACAAGTAGTGAGTTTTCATAGTGTTTGGTTTAGATAGTGTTTGGTTTTTATAGTTTGATCTTATATCCAATGCTTATAATGTGTTTGTTTTTTAGTTCGTTCATGAAATAATCAAACTTGTAAGAGGTTTCGATATAATTGTTTTTGCAGATTTTATAATCCATACCCAGGAAATAGCGCATTTTGCTTATATCTCCGTCGTCGACAGCATGAAAGGCTTCTGCGCCAATCCATGGGGTTATTTTGCATTTTCTGATGTTGTATTTTACTTCGCCTTTGTAGCGAAGTAGATTACTGCTTGAATCATCATCAGAATCGTTGGTATAGCTCATTTTTATCGATGGCTCGAATCGCTGAATTGAATTTTTGTATTTGACACTTAGTAAAAATCGATTGTCGTATTCGGTGCTTTTAGTATCTCTTTTGTTGGCGTAAAAACGATAGCCCGCTCCCAGGGAAAGATGATCGATAATTTCGTAAGAGGCTTTTCCTTCTAATAGATATTTGTCAAGGGAAAAATTCTCGTCGAAACGAAACTCGGGACTGATACTTACTTTTAAGTTTTTAGCAACTTTACTGTTAAGTTCGAAGGCTGTTCTTGATTCAAAATCATTTTCAACATCATTGGTTTCAGTATCTTGAGCTTTTGCCGATGAGGCAAAAATAAGAAGGAATAAAATGAGGTAGTGGGTGTTTTTTATGATAGTTTTCATATTTGCTTGTTTGAGGTAAATATTATTTTTTGCCATTGGCATTGTAAAAAAGAGTTATTTCGGCTACATCTCTTAAAAAATCTATTTTTTCAATTTCATATCGATTGATTTGTATTCCTGTTCTTTTTTCCAAGTCGGAAACTAAATCATTCTGATTCTCTTTTTGAACATTTTCTATTTTCTCATAAATCAACTTGATTGATTTCTCTTGCTTTAGCATAAGTCTTTTTTCTAAAAACCAGAGTCCTCCAATGATCAATGAGTTGGTGAGTAGCAATTCGGCATAGCTAACTTTCTTGTTCGAAAGGGCATTCATTACCGATATTCCAATGATAATGAACAAATAGGTCATTTCTTTAATAGGAATGGCATCGGTACGATAGCGAATAATGCCAAAAATGGCGAAGAGTCCCAAGGCAAATCCCAATTCTAGTTTTACACTGTTTAAAAGGAAACAAAGTAAAAATACGATTACTCCAATGGCTAAGTAGCTGAAGTAGAAATCTTTTCGATTACTGTTTTTTGCATACATTCCATGTGTTACAATGAAAATAAGAATGGTGTTAAATAGGAAACGGACAATTAGTTCGGTAAAGTCTGCTACATTAATAATTTTAATGCCAAGAAATCGTAATTGTTCTTCCCACACAGTAGCTTCGGCTAGGGCAGGTACAGTATTGCTAATGGTATCGGTAATTTGTACTAAGTTGAGCATTGATTTTTTAAATTAGATGAATACTTGTTTGGGTCACTTTTTCTATACGTCTGATTTTAGCTTTGAATGCATTACGTTTAAGAAACGGGTCTGTAACGCTTCGTCCAACACAATACTTGCTAAAACCGCTCGATTTAATTCTTTTGTTTTGCAATGCCTTGGCTAAGGGTGATACGTTCGATCGGCCATCCGATTTGATTTCCACAATCACTAATCTATCCAGAGGAATAATTTGCTTATTGACTTCAAATTCGATATCTAAATCAATCGTGCATCTTTCTTTGAAGTTTTTATTGACTAAGGTTAAGCGGGAAAACCGATTGACCAAAACTTTGTGTAATTCGCAAGTTGAAAAGGGAGATTGGTTGCTGATGAATTGTTCTTCGGTACCAGTAAAACCATTATTACAGAATGTAGTTGGAATCCTTTTTTTGATCGTCCGACCTTTGTTGCTTTTGAATTTTATTTCCATAAAGCTAATCTGCGAATCAACATAGGTTCTGCGGCGAATTTTATAGCGATTCAATTTGCCATTGTGATGGGCTGCAAACATGTTGTTATTTGCAGTATCGAAGTAGCTTGTTGTGTAAGGCAACTGATTATTTCCTTTGATGTGAAGCAGAAAATATTCTTGTTGAATTTCCTGTAAAAGCTCGGAAAGAGAATCGATGTGAAACCAATATTTTTGATCGGTTCTGTTCATCAATTTCACTTTATCCATCTCTTTGAGTTGAATCGGTGTAAAAAAAGTGGTGTCCATTGGTTGTTGTTTTGTTTGATGTTTCGAAAATATTACAAAACGAATAGGTCTACAGATGTATTCAACGAATGGCCATATTTTATCAACAGGCAGAGATTTAAAAAGATACTTTCTTACAATCCTTCTTTTGAGGTAGTTCATCTGCTTATTTAAATGGTACGGTGATTGTTTATACTAATACATAAAATGGAAGTATTTCCCAGTAAAGACGAATTGTCTGGATTTTAGGAACAATTAGGAAAGGAGTTTTCCTACATAAATGTGATAGATGCTTCTGATTGTCTAACAAAAATGTAAAATTAACGCTTATGTCGATCGCAAATGCCGTGAAATTTATGAAGAAAACCGATAATGATTCCTGCTTTCGAAAAGCTCTCTACAAATTAGATAGTGCTAAGGATTTTGAAGATTTTCAGATTCGTGAGAATCTAGAGTTTTCGGCTTTTGAATTGGAAGAGGCCTTTAATTATTTACATACACAATGCCAGTTTGCCGAAGAGGCTGACAAGTTGTTTAATGTAAAACACTTGCTTGATTTAATTGTACCACTAACAGATATAAAATTATGACTACGACTTATCGGGAACTAACAAAAATAAAAGAATTGATTGAGGAGTTGGGATTTTTTATTTCATATCCTTTTGATGACTTGTTATTTGTGGATAGTAATGCTTTTTTAATTCAGTTTAATGATGAAAAAGCAAATGCTTTTTTTCTATATTTTAACCAAACTTTGCATACCGATGCGATGGAAAATATTAGGGGTAGAATTGAAGATTTAGCGACTACTAAAAAAATTCATATTGCTGAGAAAGGACTATTTCAATTGCAGCAAAAAGCAGATAGTGAAGATGAGATTGAGTTGAAGTTTATTTCCTGATCGCTTAGATCAGGAAATTATTATCAATAAAGCTCTGAAATTTTTCCTTGTACTGATCGCTTATTGGGATGTATACATCGTTAAAAATGATGCGATTTCGTTCGATGGTTGAAATTTTTTGCAAGTTTACAATATAGGACCGGTGCACTCGCATAAAAGATGCCGAAGGTAATTTTTCTTCTATTTTTTTCATGCTCAGTAATGTCATAAGTGGTTTGGCATTGGCTAGATGAATTCGCACATATTCGCGCATTCCTTCAATGTATAAAATATCTCCAATTTCAATTCTGATGATTTTGTATTCTGATTTGATGAACAAATGATTAGAGTTGGCTTGCAGGTTCTCGCTGAAAGCGGTGTTTCGCTCTAAAAAAGATTGAGCTTTTAGAGATGCTTTAAAAAAACTTGCATAGTCAAGCGGTTTTAAAATATAGTCGATGGCATTTACTTTGAAGCCATCAATCGCATATTCGCTATAAGCAGTAGTAAAAATGATCTGAGGTCCATTGCTTAGAGACTTGGCCATCTCTATGCCATTTAAATCAGGCATTTGTATGTCTAAGTATATTAAGTCAATTTTATTTTCTGTAATAAATTGCAATGCATCCATGGCATTGTCAAAACTGGCCTGCAAATCAAGAAAAGGGGTCCTCTCAATGTAACTAGAAATCTGTTTTAAGGCTAAAGGTTCGTCGTCTACTGCAATACATTTAATCATAGTGTAAAGGTATAATAAGTTTTACATGATAATCTTTTTCACTTTTAGTTATTTCAAAAACATGTTGTCCATCAAAAAGGATATCCAGTTGTTTGCGCAAATTAACCAAACCAACTCCGGTTCCTTTTAGGCTATTCGTTTTTGGGGAAATACTATTTTTTATCTCGAAAGAGAAATCTTCTAAAGATTGTTTGGCGTGAATAGAGATGTAAGAATCTTGTGTGTAGCTAATGCCATATTTAAATGCATTTTCGACTAGTGAAATAAAGAGAAGAGAGGGGATTTTTTTTTGATCCTGACTGATATCCATCTGTATATCAATTTTAACTTTGTCGGAATAGCGAATGCGCATCAAATCGATGTAGGAGTTTAAAAATTCCATTTCGGCTTTAATGGTTGCTGTTCCCTGTTGGGATTCATTCAGTAAATATCTCATTAGTTTTGATAGCTCAATGACTGATTTTTGTGCCTGTGTTTGGTCAATTTCTATCAAAGCATGGATGTTATTAAGTGTATTCATGAAAAAGTGAGGGCTAATTTGTTGACGTAAGAAAGAGAGTTCTGTTTCCAGATGAATTTTTTCATTTTCTTCTCGTTGTAATTCCTCTTTTTGTCTTCTGATTCCTAGTTTTATAGCGTTATTAAAGCCAACTACTAAAAAAGAGATAATGATGTTCTCGAAAATTAGATAGCTAAAAGACCGTTCATTCATATTCATGTTATGATTGTTTGGGGGAAGGGGAAAGTGTCCCCTTGGATCATTAGGCATTAATGTACCTCTGTGATGCATTGGTCCTTCGAGTGTTTCGGAGTATTGAAACAAAAAGTTGTGGATTACCTTTGGAAGCTCATTGAAAAATGAAAATAAAATAATTACGCTTAGAATTGATAAGGAATACCAAAGCAATTTTTGTCGGAATAATAGTTTGGGGGCTAATAAATTGTTATTGAAAAAGAAAATTAACAAGAAAGGGAGGACTCTAAACCATTCTAAAAATACCCGGTCCCAGTTAAATGTATTGTCACCTTTTAATGTAAATACCGGAAAGGCTAAAACGAGTAACCAGAGTAATACATAGATAAAGTTTGCACTTCGTGCTTGTGTAATTTTCATTATTAGAATTTGTTTGCAGTAAAAGTATCCGTATAAATCTTCTTTTTTGTGAAATTTAATGGAATAAAGGAAGAAAATAGACTGCAAAGAGTAAAATATTTTCAACAGATAGTTGTATTTCCTCAACTAATGGAGAAAGCACTCTGAATTGTAATTTAATTATTAAAAAAACCTCTATTCTTGTTACAGAAGCAAGAATAGAGGTTGGTACTTATTAAATGTGTGTGATCGAAACAGATTTAAATAGAGTTGTCGATCTGTTTTTAGATGTTTTCCAAAGGTGTTCCTGAAGCCGGCCAACTATCAAAAGCTTGCTTCTCAAACTTCATACTACCATCTTCACCTTTAAAAATGTTGATCCAGGCTTGCCAGTTTTCCTGATCCATTTCCGGATAATCTAAACGGTAATGACTGCAGCGACTCTCTGTTCTAAGAATAGATGCTTTTAGCTTCATTTCTGCAGTAGCAATCATATTCATGGTTTCGTGCGCTAACCTTAGTTCATGCATGTCGGCAGCTTTCAGCATTGGCATGTGATGATCTCTTAATTCCTCGATGTAAGCCAAGGCAGCTTTCAGCAGTCCTTCCTTTTTTATGTAGATAATAAAGTTAGGAATCATGATTCCTTGCAGGGTTTGTGTAACCCAGGCAGGACTGTAGCCAGCTTCCCGATTCAAAGGAGCAAGCATCTCCTCTTGTATTGCCTTTATCTTATCTTTCGGAATGGATGGCATCGCATTATTTGCTGCATATTCGGCAGCAGCTTCGCCGGCTATGGCTCCCTGAACGGCTGATCCGGCCAGAGATGATCCGATCTGAGTGTAAATGGCACCAGCCATATAGGAACCCAGGGCATCACCAGCAGCATACAAGCCTGGAATGTTCGATTCACACTTATCGTTGATAGGAACCAGTCCTTCCGATTTGTGTATGGACATTCCTGCCGAAGATCCACCTACTGAGGTACCGCCCATTCCCGGAGGTGCATCACCCTCTCCACCTTTACCTCCGTGTGGAGGTCTGCCTCCTTCAGGACCATCTTTGGGTCGGTCGTCATGGTGTTCTTGTCCTTGTCGACTAAATTCAGCAGGTACGTATGGACCACCACTTACCTTTTTATTTCCGCCAGCACCTGGAGGTCCCATTGATACAGGATTTCCATTGGCGTAGGCTATGTAGTTCAAGTCAACACCTAAATCATGGTGAATTTCTACACCAGTAGTTCCTGGTTTACGTTCAAACATACCGTGCCAGCCGTCGTAGCAGGCAGCTGCGTTTGTTGCTTGTCCCGGATGACCATCGTTCCATTCCTTACCAGTTACTTTAGCCCCAATATTGTAGGCCATAATGGTTCCATCGTGAGTTAAATCACAAATGGGAAAGCCATTGGGTTTAAAACCTCCTGCACCAGTACATAGCACAACACTTTTGGCTTTAAAAATATATACTTTTTCTTCATCGAGACTAAATCCTGCAGCTCCACAAATTTTACCATTTTCTTTGATTAAACTGGTAATTACAATTCGTTCGAGTACATCGATATTCCTTTCCTTTATCGGATTGTTGAATGATTTGTTGTACAAAGCAGAATCGAAGAATCCCCATTGTTTAAGTTCATTTACTCTTGCAAGAGAATGTTCGGCCATTTGCCGTGTATATATTGGGTTGTTAGTGCCAATTGCCGACCGAGAAACGCTATCGGTAAATTCGTCGAGGCTCATTTCTGTTGTACTCGGATCGAAAGCAAAAATCCCTTTTGCAAATGGTGTTTGTCCCGAGGAACCGAGTCTGCCTTTCGATACTACTAATGCTTTTGCTCCAGCATCGTGGGCTTTTACGGCTGCAAATAAACCAGCCATTCCGCCTCCGATAACCAAAACATCTGCCTCGTTTTCGAGGTACTCTAATGCTTCCGGATCGATTTCGAGTTTG
>NZ_JBFHJW010000073.1:0-18835 GCF_041595635.1 Labilibaculum sp. | reverse complement strand
TATTGATTTTAGAAGGACTAAAATCATTTTTCTTACTAACTTTTACCGTTTAGATTGAATGAAATAATAAGCTCCACTCCACTGATAATCAACTCCTTTTACTTTTACTTGATGTTTGCTTTCCTTACAAGCATCTGTATTTACAATAATCAAAATCCACTCATTATCATTAACATCCTCAAAACTAACAGCAGTATAATCATCTGTATTTTCTAAAACATCAACTTTAGAGATACTACTAAAAGCATTATCAGCAAATTCAGTAATTCTATCGTAACTTCCATGAACTTCAACAACAGAAGCAAACACTGCATTTTTCTTTTTGTTTTTTTGAATTACAAAAGCAGGTTCTGTTCGAAGATTAAAGTTTGGATCGCTTGCTCCGGAGCGTATAAGCAACAACTTATCCTCAGGACTCACATAACTTGTTAAAGAATAAAAACGATCATTCACAAACCAGCTTATTTTTGCATTATTGCCATCTGCCTGTCCTTCGGCTTCTAATCTAACATGCTGATATCCATTAGAATCTCCCATTTTAGATAAAACCTCAGGACGTCGATATTCATAGTTAGTAGAAAGCAACTGGCCCATAAAATGGTAAGGTAATTCGTATTCCTGAACCGAATCCGAGTTTACTCGAAACACATCTAGCAACAATGGTTTTTCGAATTGTTCATCGTTAATTAAGGCTAAAGTTCTGTGCATTTTAACACCTGGATAAGCATTATTTTCCTTGGCACTAATTATTTGAATATTTTCACGATCAGAATCGAAAAAATAAGGATCAGAATGGAATTCATTTCCAATATCTGTTTTACCTCCAAAATGAGATATCCTATTAACTACAAGTGCATTGTGAGCTATTGTTTGTTTGGCCCAAGTGTTATTTTCGTGTAGATATCCTCCACCAAACTTCTGCTCAATATTCACATATCTGGCAGCACCATAATCAGGTAAAACTTCCCCTTTATCATCATACAATGAAAACGAGAGCTTATCGAAATGACCATGTCCCATTCCTTGGGAAGTGTTTTTCATAACAAGACAAAGCTCTTTCTCACCCTTTCCTGCTCTGAGAATTCCCAAAGCTCCTTGTTCTCCATCAGCTCCATCTTTATAATTAGCCGATTTTTTTTGATAAGATTTTTCTTTTCCTTCCTTAATTGCTTTAGCAACTGCTAGGCCACTATCATCAATCATTACCTGTCCTTGTTTTTGAGCAACAGAAAGCAATCCTGAATCTTGACCACCGAAATGATAGATAATATCAACTGAGGAAACTAATTCTCTTGACAGGTAAGACATTCCTTTTTGAGCATCGTTGATTGGAAAAAACAAACCATTCACGTCGGTAAGATTCAACAAAGTATTAACAGCCTTCACCAAAAGGTTATCTCGATATTCAAAAATTTTCACATCCGGACGATTATTTTCAATTGCCTCTGCAAACATAACAAAAGGATACATGGCATATCTTTGGTAGTAGGGGCCTTCTGTGTAATAACCGTCAGGTGAGAACAAATGGTCTAATTGTGCAAAAAACCCAGCCTGATTTTGCCCAGGCATTTTAATCAAACCGCCATCATTATCCTTTTGATCTGCCTTTATATTATCTGACTTCAATCCATAAAATGCACGATCAATCAATTCTTTATCATTCATCACAAAACCAATCATTCCAACAGCTGCATTACCCCAAGTACTATGATTGTGAACTCTATTGTAGAATTGAGGAGAATCAACAGATAAGTGATCTGCGAAAGGACGGAAAAGATCTTTCTCTAATTTTTTTCTCTCTTTTGCCGACAGCCAATCGTAAATACAATCGTACGCCTGACTAGTGTATACCAACCAATTGGCATCATTTAAATTTTGCCAGAAGATTTTACCAGGAGCATAAGATCTGTTCGCGGGATGTAATCCTAATGTTGGATACAGTTTGGCATATTCCATTAACATATCACGAACGTAAGCTGCATATTTCTCATCTTGAGTAATTTGAAATAAGGCACCTGCTTTTTGCATCAATGAATAGTTTTTCTTATGACAATTATGAGTATAACCTCCTGCCATATCCTTAGGCACAGGAACATCTATCCCATTAAGCATTTCACCATCCACAAAATCGATAGCCTGCTGAACCGACGATTGTAAAAGTGGTAATTGATTTAATTCCGCTCTTATATCAGCAACTCCCTTTTTGGTGAGAATTAAATTGGGATGAGTTTGAGAATGTACACTACAGCTGAGTAGAATAAAAAATAAAAAAAGAATATGTATCTTAAATTTATGCATGATCTAATAAAGTATGTTTTGTTTTTATATCTATTTAAACAGATTTCCCTGCATCAGGTGCAGTCTGTATTTTTTTCAATGCACCAATACCGTATTCGTTAAAAAATGATAGTGTATAACTATTTATTCTTGAGTTGAAAGAGTAAAAAAACAACAAAAAATGTACAAAGGAATGCAACCATTGCTCTTTTGGTAAAAGGTAAAATCACAATTAAAAATCTAAGAGTAGTGTTGGAGTCCATAAATTGATTCATGGACTCCTAATTCACACTATAATTATATCATTACTAATTTAAATTAGCGTTTACTGCTGTCTCATCTTCTGGAAATGGTGTATCATAATCCTCAGAAGAACTCCAATATGGTTTCTCTCCTTCGTAACCTGAAGCACTAAACACCTCATCTCCTAGCTGTCTTCTCTTAATATCGTACCATCTTTTACACTCAAAGGCTAGTTCAATTCTACGTTCTTCAAGTACATCAGCAACAGTAACGGTTCCAGTAAGATCTGCAGGAACAGAACTAGCAGCTACTGTAACTTCTTCATAACCACCCGATGTAGATTCACCGCCTCTTCTAGCTCTTTCTCTTACCATATTAACATAGGTAAGTGCTGAAGCATTATCACCAATTTCAACAGCCGCTTCTGCAGCAATTAACAATACTTCTGCATAACGTAGCATTGAATAATTATGACTTGTTGCTCTTTTATTACTTTTTGCGTACTCACCAGGATAACGAGTATACTTGGCAATATAAGGTTGATTTAAAGCAGCGGAATTTCCACTATTGGTAAACTCAGTATAATCAACAATTTCATCATTAATCATTGCTTCGGTTTGGAAACAAACACCTGTTCTATAATCTGCTGCATCAAATGAATTGTAAACAGCCATGGCAGGAACGGCTACAGACCAACCCCCATCGTTATCATCACTATCATCGTCATAATCAGACATATCCCCTCTAACCCCAGTCATAGGTGCTGTTTGGTCATAAGCATTATCATCTGCTTCAACATTATTATAATCCAATGCAAAAATTGGTTCATTAGAGGCATCAATTTTATTAGCATTGAATAGAGTTTGATAATCATCATCTAATGCTATTTCGTAAGTTGTAGCATTATTGATCACCTCTTCCGCTTTATCGAAAGCCATTTGCCAATACTCACTTCCTGAATCATTTCCAGCCATAGTCAAATAAACTAATGCTAAATAAGAACTAGCTGCACCCTTAGAAGGGATTGCTCTCGATGCTACCGTTTCTGGCAACCAGGTTTCAGCATACTCTAAATCGGAAATAATATGTGCATACACATCAGCTTCCGAAGTCAACTCAACAGATGCTGCTGCCTCAGTATCGGTAATTGGAGCATCGAAATAAGGAATATCTCCAAATAATCTTACCAAATGAAAGTAGTAAAACGCTCTTATGAAATAAGCTTGCGCTGTAACAGGATTTTTAGTCTCGTCGCTCACATCAACATCTTCAGCACCTGATATTGCAGTATTGGCAGCCGAAATTCCTAACCAAATTCTTGTCCAAGGATCATACACCATTTCATTATCAGTTGTAATAGTGTGTTCGTTCATTTCAACCCTTCTAGTTTGAGTAGTTGCCAAATCCACCATATCAGAACGCAGCATAAGAGCTATCGAAAGTTTTCTTCCCCAAACCTCTTCATTAATTGCATGGGTTAAAGCTCCATCAACTGCTGTTTGAATATCTGTTGTAGTTTGAAAGAAACCATCAGGAGATAAAAGGCCTACAGGATCTTCTTCTAGATCTGAACATCCCGTCATTGACAATCCTACCATTGACAATCCGATCATCAATAAGAATATATATTTATTTTTTTTCATTTTATCTGTTTTTTTAAATCCTTACTAAAATGTTAAATTAAGACTAAAACTTACGGATTTTACTGTTGGATAATTACCGAAGTCGAACCCACGAACAGTATTGCTCGAAGTATCATTATCACCGCTAGCTCCGTAGTAGTTTACTTCAGGATCTAAACCTGAATAATCTGTCCATGTAATTAAATTCTGAGCACTAAGAGATACACGAGCATTAACAAGGTTAAATTTCTCAAGTATAGACGAAGGCAAAGTATAACCTACAGAAACGTTCTTTAATCTAACATAACTACCGTCTTCTACAAAACGAGATGACATTTCTCTAAAACTTCCATTTCCAACTCTAGGATCATCTGTGTTTGTATTCGAAGATGTCCATGCATTGTTATAATAGTCTTTAGTAGTATTCGCATCTCCATTATACAACTGTACGTTTGTCATATTGAAGATATCGCCACCATGAGAACCTTGGAAGAAAATACTTACATCAAAATTCTTATACGTAAAGTTATTAGTCAATCCCCAAGTAAAATCAGGATTAGGATTACCAATTATGGTTTCATCTTCTGAACCAATCTCACCATCTCCATTTAAATCGTAGAATAATGGTTCTCCACCAGTAACGTCTGAGGATGTCTGTAAAGCAGTACCAGTTGGCAGATCACCACCTTGATACACTCCAGCATAATCATAACCCCAGAAAAGACCAACTTCTTCACCTTCTCTTAGAATGTAGTTATTATTCACACTAAAGTAACTAGGAGCACCACTACCGAAATAGTCAGTACCATTTACTAGGGCCACAACTGTATTTTTATTTTTAGAGAAAACAAGGTCTGTTGACCATCTAAAATCATCAGTTACGATATTTTGAGTGTTCAAAGATATTTCAATTCCCTCATTATTAATTTCACCTACATTGGTAAGTGTTTCATCATTATAGTAACCGAAATAATCAGGAATACTATTATCAACCATAATCAAATCTTTCGTATCGATATTATAGTAATCGAAAGTCAACTTAATTTTGTTATCCCATAAGCCTAAATCTACACCCAAATTTGTTTGGTAAGATGATTCCCATTTAAGATCTGGGTTAGCAGCCTGATAAGGTGTAACAGCATTCACTGTTTCCCCGTTACTAGAAGCATATACACTTGAATAGCTAGCTAAGGATTGATAAGCATCAATAGAAGGATTACCAGTTACACCATAACTAAGTCTCATTTTTAAATTTGAAACATCTTCAAAATCTTTCATAAAGTTTTCGTTTGTAACTTTCCAACCCAAAGCTGCAGAAGGGAAAATAGCATATTTTTCATTTGCAGCAAAGTTAGAAGCTCCATCTCTACGAACAGTGGCAGTAACCAAATACTTATCGCTAAAATCGTAGTTTACCCTACCATATTGAGATTGAATTTCAGTTTCTTCTACATAAATATCTCCATCTCCTCCATTGATTAAGCTTGTTGCAGTCCATAATCCATAGTATGAAAAAGAATCAGAAATAGTACCTGTACCTTCAGAGTAAATTCCTTTATCGGTTGATTTTTGATAAGAAAAACCTGCCAACACAGTTAATTTACCTGGTCCAAGTTCTTTTTCATAGGTCAAGTAACTTTCAGTCAGCATACTTTTTTCTTTGTCCTCTGAAACGATCGCTCTTCCATCAACACCACCAGAAGTAATTGTTAATGTACTTGGAATATAAATACCTTGAAACTCATTTTCAGTACTTAATCCAAAGGTTGTTTTAAAAGATAGGCCATCTAATATTTCATAGTTCAAATAAGCATTTGCTCTAAAATTTTCGATTTCAGTTTCATCAATTCTTTCAGAAGCAACAGCATAAGGGTTATCAACTTCGTCACCAATTTGATCATTGGTACTGTAAGATCCATCTTCGTTATAAATTCCCTTATCTGGAGCAAATCTCATAGCCAAAGAAATAACATCATCACTACCTACTGTAGCAGAACCATCAGATTGTGTAGCAATACCATTCTTTTCACTCTTTCCTCCGGATAAACTTAAACCTACTTTTAACTTATCATTTACTTGTGCATCAACATTTGTTAAATATGACACTCTTTCATAATCAGAATTAATAACAATTCCATCTTGCTTATAATAAGAACCAGAGGCATAAGCTTTAATAATATCAGAACCGCCAGAAATAGAAACACTATAATTCTGAGTACTTCCTGTTGTATAGATTAAATCCTGCCAATCCGTATCATAAGCACCTTGCGTATAAGCAGTACTATTACCCTGATTTGTTCTTATCTGATTTTGATAATCAGAAAACTCAGAAGCATTTAACAGATCTAAACTATTAGCTGTTTTTTGAACTGAATAGGTAGCACTAAAATCAACAGTAATTTTTCCTGATACACCTTTTTTTGTAGTTACCAAAATAACACCATTTGCACCTTGAGATCCATAGATAGCAGTTGCTGATGCATCTTTTAAAATCTGCATGGATTCAATATCAGCTGCCTGAGGCATATTACCACCAACAAAACCATCAACAACAATAAGTGGAGAACTACTAGCATTAATAGAAGTATTACCCCTAATTGTTATACCGATAGGAGCACCTGGCTCGCCACCATTATTCGATTGAATAACTACACCAGCTGCACGTCCTTGAATCGCTTGTGCTGCATCCAACACAGGAAACGACGTCAGCTCACTAGACTTAACCGAAGACACAGAACCTGTTACATCACTTTTTTTACGAGCTCCGTAACCTACCACAACCACCTCTTCTAGGCTTTCTGTATCGGGTTCCAAAATCACATTAAAAGAAGTTGTCGATCCAACGACTTGTTCAATTGAAGTATAACCCACAAAAGAGAAGACCAAGACACTCTCTGCTCCCGCAACACTTAAATTGTAATTACCATCAAAATCGGTAACAGTACCATTCGTTGTACCTTTTTCATACACGCTAACACCTATCAAAGGCGAGTTGTCTGTCTTATCAACAACATTTCCTTCAATCGTTTGCTGAGCAAACAAGTAAGAGGAAAACCCTGTTAATAATATCATTAGCATTAGGATTTTTCTTTTCATTCCACTTTAATTTAGTAAAATTAGTTAGTTATTAGATTTTAAAACAAAACACTCATCAAGTTTGAAATTATAGTCAAGGGCCCAATCCGACAGACTTCAACATGAAAAGCATTCAAAATTAAATTGATTCCTATTTGATTGTCATTTGACTGTTGTTACTGAAGCGAAAAACAGTAACAACAATCAAAATCAGAGATTATTTTTTTTTCTGCTAAATTCAAGAACATCATTAAGATGTTCCTGCATATATTTCGAAGCCACATCCGAATGTTGTTCTTTTATAGCCTTTAAAATATTCTCGTGTTCTAGTATAGATTTTTCAGATCCCGAAGCAACACAAACATGTTCTCTACGATAAATTTCAAGAATGTCAGGAAGAACAATTAACATCAAGGTTTTAATTACAGAATTATGACTTGCCTCTGCAATTTTTAAATGAAAAACAAAATCTTCATGCTCGGCTGGTAAACCTTTTTTCACCTTGTTTTCAAAAGCAAAAAGTGCTTTTTCCATATTTTCGATATCGTTTGCAGTCCTTCTTACAGCTGCATTTTGTGCCGAAAATACCTCCATAAAACATCTAGTCTCAACCAAAGAGTGAAAATCAGGACTTTCAATTTTCATCACATTAGTGATTAAACCTTCCATAGCCACCATATCGGCGCCATTAACAATAACACCCTTTTGAGGAAGCGTTGTTAAGATTCCAAAATACTCCAATTTTTTAATTGCATTTCGAATATGAGTACGCCCAATTCCAAACTTCTCAGACAGCTTTCTCTCTGATGGTAATTTATCTCCTGCATTTAAGTAACCTGAAATAATCAAGTCTCTAATCTGACGAATAATTTTATCCACCGGACTCTCTACTTCTATTGCTTTAAAACTTTCTAATATTTCCATATTTTAGCTTTCAGTCGACTAGCATCTGCTCGTCCTCTAACTGGTGCACCAAAGTTACAACTTTTTTCAAATTCTCAAAATAAATTTACGTTAACTAATAGCTCGAAAGAATTCACACAGCCATCTACACCCCACTTTTATTGGGTATGCAAAGGATTTCGAAAAGTTGTTTTTTTTTGTTTTTTTTTGTTAAAATATTAAAATTATTGTTTTTTTATCGAAAATAGAACACTATCTATCTGGTCAACCAATTTTCAAATTTTTCATTTTAACCCAAAATACGCTCTATACATTAGATTTTACATCAATATTTCAATTCCCACTTTCCACCTAAATACCAACAGAAAATATTGTTAATAAAAAAATCTAATCTACCTCATTTCCTTACTTGGATTAGGTGGATTAGATCATACTTATTAACTAGGTACAAAGTCGGAAAAAGCTACAAGAAACTCTTCTCTGTTTTTCAAATTTCAATGGAATCATCTGCTCGAGAAAAAACCAACCATTTTTCCCGCCAGATAAATCCAAAAAGGACACACCTATGAAATTAAAGAAGAAAGACTAACTTAGAATTCTTACTAATTCAGTTTATATTGGATCAGCCGATACATATTTCGACATATCTTTCGATAATTCAATTCGTCGAACAAAGGAATCTATTACTTTTTCATACAAAGCATCTTTCAAAATGAGATCCTCTATTCCATAATCAATATTTGGATTGTCATTCACTTCAATTAAAAATACCTCACCATTAATTTCTTTCAGATCTACACCGTACAAGCCGTCGCCCATTAAGGAAGCTGCTTTTGTGGCCACCTGAATAACCTTCGATGGTACATTGGTTACATCCAGGGTTTCCGAATCACCATCAACTCCCTTGTTTTGCTCTGCCCAATTATATATTTGCCAATGACCTTTGGCCATATAGTATTTACAAGCAAATAATGGTTTATTATCCAAAATTCCAATACGCCAATCATACTGTGAAGGCATATATTCCTGAGCAATAACCAACTCTGAAGTCTTAAAGAGTTCACTTAAGGCATTCTGTAATTCCTTTTCATCATTTACCTTCTTCACTCCTAAAGAAAAAGAACCATCAGGTTGCTTTAAAACCAAAGGAAATCCTACGTCTGAAATTTTACCCTGCTTAAATTCCTTTTTCGAAAGGACTTTAGAATAAGGCATTTTTATCTTATTTAAAAGCATTCGCTCGTAAAGAAAAATTTTATTAGAACAGCGTAAGATTGACCATGGATCATCTAAAACAACCAAGCCTTCGGCATAAGCTGTTCTAGCCATTTGAAAAGTATGATTATTTACACTCGTAGTCTCTCTAATAAACAAAGCATCAAATTCACAAATTCGATTGCTATCTTTTTTACTGATAAATTCGCAATAAATACCCATTTTATCAGCCACCTTTACAAAACGATCTAAGGCCTTGGTGCAGGACGGAGGATTCACCTCCTTTGGATCTACCAAAATAGCAAGATCATAACGATAACTTTTTAATCGTGGAATCACGAAACGCTTACGTGAAAAAAAATGGGACATTGCTTTTTCCAGGAAAGCCATATCCTCGTCATTAACTTTATCGAGACTTAGAGGATAGACTTTTGCAATTTGCCACTTCCCATTTTTGGTAAAATTAATTTGCAATAAAGGAGATTCGAAAAGCATGTAAAGACTTGAAGCCAACTGCTTATAAGAATAATTCTCTGTTTGTCCAAAGTAAATTGTCAATAGTACTTTATTGTCTTTTACGTCATTAAAACTTTGCTGAATCAATAAATCCAATTCATAAGATAAAGTCTTTATTACAGAAGTGTTTTGATAATCACTAATGGTTGTAACACTTGGGATTACCCGATGATCTCTTGCTGCTGCAAGCAAAGAAACATAATAACCAACTCCCTGGTACTTATATGAATTACACAAATTAAACACCCGAGCATTCTTCAACTTCTGATATTTACCCGAAGAAATATATTCTTTTGCAGAGACTATTCTAACATTATCGATATTGACCAAAGAATGTTTTGAACCTTCCAAAACAATTAAATTTTCTTTACGTCTATCCTCGTTAGTTTTTAATGTAAGGCTCATTTGCCAAGCATCTGCATCACTACCATAGTAATCTTTTAAGTATTTAGCTTTCTGAAACCCAAACTGCAAATACCAATCTATCAATGAATTATTTGAGGCCATTACCTCTAAAGTGATTCGTTCAAAACCTTCTTTTTTGGCCAAATCCATAGAATACTCCATCAACTTCTTTCCAAATTTCCATTTTCTGTATTCTGGAAGAATGGCAATAGAATAAATCCGCACACTTTTCTTATAGCGATGAATGATAAGAGCTCCAACTTGAAGATCTCCCTTTTTATCATCTATTTTGGCAACAAAAACAGTTCGCGTCTTACTGTGCAAAGAGTGTCTTAAATTTCGCTCGGCCATTTGTTGACAACTTGAAAAACATATTTTCTCAAGTTTTTTTAAAAAAACAAAATCGTTTTGGTCCGCTCTGTAAATTCTCAGTTCCATTCTATTACAAATCTCTCAAATCTTTCTCAATGTATTCATATTTCCAGATATCAAACAAATCCAGATCTTCAGGAATTTGTTTAGGCTCACTAAGAATCAAATTATTAATTTCATGATTCATTTCTACATTCTCTATTTGCTGATGCCATTCTCTGTTTCGTGTAACAGCATATTTTTTAAAATTTAAATCTAATTTTTTAGCACCTACAGGAGCTGTTTCGGAATTATACAGGTGCATTGTTTCATAAGAAATAGAATCCTTATTTATGGATCGAATAAAACCTCTTTGAGTAATCACATCATTCGAGTCGGCCAAAGCATTGGCAATTTGGTTTCTAAATCCCGCCTGCTGAAATCTATTTTTATAATAAAATGAACAATAATTAATCCCTATTTGTATGCCTTTTCCTTTAGCATAATTTATAAGTTCCAAAGCTGCCAATTCCGATTCTAAAACGATAGGTTTTTCGGCTGGGATATAAGTATAATTTCGCTTTAAAAGATGCTTTGCATTGTGATGCGTTAACCTCAGCTGGTGTAAATTCAAATTACTAACACCTAGCTTCACCATTTCAGGAAGAAGCAACTTTAATCGTTCTACTTCTTCTGGAACTGCAGGAATCTCGATACTTATGTTTTTAATGATCCCTTTTGCCAACTTCACTTTATCAAGACTATAAGCTGTCGCACCTATATCAAACCTAATTTCGTTTAAATTCAAGCTTGCCAACTTCTTATAAATAGTTTCAGTGCCCAAAATTCCATTGGTATACATCCATGTATAAGTTTCGGGCGGACAAACCTTACGTATCCTTTTTAAATACTTAAGTACTTTTTCGGCGACTAATAAAGGCTCTCCCCCACTAAAAGCAACCGCTTTAAATTTAAAATGATTTACATACTCAGCATAACTTTCTGCTGTAGGAAAAAAAAGACCTTGCGTAGTCGGAACATCATCTAAAGAATCTTGCGGTGCTGGGCAGTAAAAACAAGAACCATTGCATTTACCAGTTACAAACAAACAAGACCAAAGACCAACACCACAATATTGACAACCTTTGGAAATCTGATTATAGTATGGTTTTGTATTTTTAAAAAGCAAATTTCCATCCAAAGCAGATAATAATGCTGTTCTTTTTTCCTGAACCTCTGCTACTATAGCAGAATTGATCCATCTAATTTCTGGATAAACAGAAAACTCCAACTTGCATTTCGATACAAGTTCATTTAAAGAATGAAAATAAGATTCCATTGCGATTATTATTAGATAATATTATTTTTATATAAAAAAAACATTCAACATGAAACAAACTAAACATCACATCTTAAATAGATCCAACAATTTATGAACAAACAGCTACTTTAAGAAAATGTTTATTACACTGTATTTATTGATTTTTTATTATCATAATTACATGAAAATAGAATCTAAAAACTTGTTTCTATTAAAGAATTAAACGCTAAAAATTATCAATTCAAAACTAGCACCACTCACATCAAATCAACCACATAAATGTAGTTTTTAACTTTTAATATCAAACAACAAATGAAATTATTTTAACAACACTTCTCAACATCGAACACAAAGAAAACACCAATACACTTCTCGCTAATTATTAGCTACTTACCGCCTATTCCATTTCTACCCACATCTGAACAATCCATGTATTCAAGCTAATTATTCTAAGTAAATCAGGAAAAACAAACTAAATTAAAACAAAAATAAACCTTAAGCCTAAAAATAATTTTATCGATGGCCTATATTATTCATTCATTAACAAACCATAGCCAAACCAACAATTGTCAAAATATGATTATGAAGAAACAGTCATTCCAACTAAAATAAACCGATTTTTTCACCTAATAAAAACTACTAAACGAGATAATCCCTTCCAAACTAATTCACCTATTTGCATTCAAAAAAAAGAATCATTCCAATTGCTTAAAACGATCCTTTATTACTTTATTTTCTCTAAAATCTATTCTATTTTCTCATTTAGCATGTGGGTTCCCAAAAATGTTTCCATTGCCCTATAAAAATCAAAACGATTTTCTTGATTACGGAATCCATGTCCTTCGTTTGTTTTCACCATATATTCCACATCAACACCACGAGCCCTCATGGCTTCCACCATTTGATCTGACTCGGCCAAATTAACCCTTGGATCGTTAGCTCCCTGAGCAACAAATAAGGGTGCTATAATTTTATCAGCGTGCAAGGCAGGAGATACTTTTGCTAACATCACACTATCTTTTACAGGATCACCAGCCATCTCGTAAAACATTTGGCGATAAGGCTCCCAGTAAGGAGGAATTGTGTTCATAAAAGTAAACATATTACTAACGCCGACGTAGTCAACACCACAAGTGTACAAATCGGGCGTAAACGCCAAGCCTGCTAAGGTCGCATAACCACCATAACTGCCACCATAAATGGCTACACGATCTTTATCAGCAATTCCCTCATTAATGGCCCACTGAACAGCATCTGTAATATCATCCTGCATACTTTGTCCCCATTGTTTAAAAGAAATTTCCCAAAACTCACGACCATAACCTGTGGATCCTCTGAAGTTCATTTGTAAAACTGCATAGCCACGGTTGGCTAAAAACTGTACCTCAGGATTAAATCCCCACTCATCCCGAGCCCATGGCCCACCGTGAGGATTAACAACCATTGGAAGATTTTTAGCTTCAACCCCGACAGGCAAAGTCAAATAGCCATGAATGGTTAAACCGTCTCGACTTGTATATTGAATAGGTTTCATAGGAGCCATTTGGTCCTCATTCATCCAAGGACTCACCTCCCCAATCAGGCTTAATTCATCCGTAACATAATCGTATAAATAGTAAGCACCCAATGATCGATCACTATAGGTCCGAATCAAGTATTTATCCTCGTTGGTATTCGTACTAGTAAAATAACAATCATAATCGGGCAAATCTTTTTTCACCCTATTATACATTTTTTCACTTTCTTCATCAAAAAATTTATAATGAACCTTATCGGTTGTATAATATGCTTTGGTAATCACTTTGCGTTTTTTAGAATAAGCCAAATTTCCCACATCAACCTGATCATTTGCAAACAAAACTTCTGTCTCTTTTGCCGTTTCCGGATCAAAAATTACAATCTCCGACTTATCGCGACCAATATTCGAAGCTGCATACAATTTTTTATTATCAAAGGTGAAGAAAAGAGGCGACAGACTTTCTTTAAAGTTGGTTGTTAGAATTGGTTTAAAAGCATCTTTCTCGGTATCTCGATACAGCACTGTTGTGTTCACCATATCGGTAACAGCAAGCGCAACGCGCAATTTCCCATCATGATCGGTAAGCCAACCAGAAATATTCCCCGGATTTTCATAGAGCATTGTCATTTCTCCAGTCACAATATTTAAACGATAAGGATCAAAAACCTGAGGATTTCTTTTATTCATGGAAATAATAACCTCATCAGAAATATCGTCCAAGCGATCTATTAAACCCGTACGCACATTTTCAAAATCCGTAAAACAAACTAAATTCTCACCATCAATATCAACACCATACAATTTAAAATTTTCATTTCCTCCATCATCTTTTAGGTATAGAATACGATTGTCATTGGCCCAAAAATAACCTGCAATATCACGATCGGTTTCAAATGTAATTTGAACCGCCTCATCCTGACCAATTTCCTGCACAAAAACATTCATTCTATCCTGATAAGGAGCTCGATAAGAAAACTTTGTACCCTCAGGTGAAATTTGGTAAGAAGTTTTTTCTGGATTTTTAAAGAAATCCTCTAATGCTATTTTAGGAGGACGTTCCATTTTTTTTTCTTTAGGATTACAGGAAAAAACAAAAAGTGCCAAAATGGGAATGCACAAATGTGTGATTTTAATTTTCATAGCTAGTAAATTAATGATGAATAAAATGTTGACCTATAAATTACGACTTTATTTTAAACTAATCAATAAAAAAAAAAGCATCTTAATAAAGACTTCACACACTTATGAGTCTCAGTTAATTCTAAAAGTTTAAAAGCCAAAACAAAACCTAACACATGTGCAAAACATTGATTACGAGGTGATATTTATTTAAATTAAGTTAACTTAAGATTTTATATTTGAAGAACTAATCTATAAAGACCACACTAATTCATTTATCTAAATGAAAGGCAATTTCATTACCTACTAACCTGTTAATCCTCTTTGGTCTATAATAAAAGACATATTAGTCTTATTTATTCGTTTAAATAGCTTATTTTTATATGGTTTAAATCCTAATTGATATCAAATATTTGAATACGAAGTTGGGTTTTCACTCAAAAATCAATTCCATTCTTGGAGTTAATTAAATTAATCAGATCAAAAAATCATGAGTACAAACTTTTCTGAATACTTGCAGGCTTTCGAAAAAACGCTTAAGTCTGTATTTCACGAACGTGACGACATCAATAAATTTAGTGCCAACAGAGGCTTACCTTCCCTAGTTATGCGTGAAGTAATGTCGGGAAACCCTTTATCGGTAGCCATTCCTGAAAACTATGGTGGTCGAGGTGGTAAAGTAAAAGAATGCTTGAGCATACTTGCCTCTTCAGCCTACGAATCACTTCCTTTATCGCTCACTTTTGGAATCAACATAGGTCTCTTTCTAGAACCTGTTTCTAAGTACGCGAATGAAATTGTGAAAAAAGACATTTTTCATCGCTTTTTAAACAAACAAAACATGGGAGGTTTAATGATTACAGAACCCGAATATGGCAGTGGTGCATTAAATATGCAAACCTCCTACACTCAAGAAGAAAACAAATTTCACATTAAGGGAACCAAACACTGGCAGGGACTTACAGGTTTGGCTGACTATTGGTTAATTACTTCGCGCCAAAAAAATCAAAATGGCGAATTAAGCCGCGATATTGACTTTTTCATTTGTGATGTAAGCCAAAAAAATCAACAGGTGATTGTTGAAGAATACTACGATAATTTAGGTTTATACATGATTCCCTACGGGAGAAATAAACTAGACTTACAAATCCCTAAAAAATTCAAATTACAACCCGAAACTACGGGAATTAAGATGATGTTGGATATTTTACATCGTAGCAGAATGCAATTTCCTGGAATGGGCCTTGGCTTTATCAAAAGGATGATGGATGAAGCGCTAGAACAGTGTAAAAATCGAATTGTAGCCGGAAAAAATTTAATTTCATACGATCAAGTACAATTTCAAATTTCAAAAATTCAAAGCGCATTTACCATATGCTCTGCATTTTGTTCCCGGAGTAGTGAAAAAAGTGGAATTGAGAATAATTTAGCCAACGATGGAATCGAAGCGAATAGTATTAAAACAACAGTAACAGATTTGATGCAGGAATCGGCGCAAACTTTGGTTCAACTATCTGGAGCAAAAGGTTATCGATTGAGCCATATTGGAGGACGAGGAATTGTAGACAGTCGCCCTTTTCAAATATTTGAAGGAGCAAACGAAATGCTCTATACACAAATTTCAGAGATGCTTATCAAACTCATGAAAAAGAAAAAAGAGTTCAATTTGTTTCAATTTCTGAAAAAATTTGAATTAACCCAAAAGGCATCAGAATATTTAAAAAAGCAAACAGATTTTACATTGACTACAGATTTACCGCAACGCAAATTAGTTGATTTAGGAAAAACAATAGCAAGAATTGTGTCTGCCGGTTTGGTCATCAATTTAGGAGAAAAAGGATTTCGAAAAGATTTAATTGAAAACTGCTTGGCATCGATAATTCAAGATGTAAACAATCTAATATATTCTTACCATAATAATAGTAATGTTACAACTATTGAAGATTACCAAAACGCAAGTTCTTGGCTTGAATTTTCATAAGTAGAATAGTGTCTAATTAGTTTTAAAAAAGCCATCATTGTGAAATTCATTTCACAATGATGGCTTTTTTAATGTGCCTTAAACATTGTAAAATCTATTGAGACTAGCCTTCTTCTTTTTAGTCCCTGTTAAAGAAAAGAATACTGAAAACATTACAAAAAAACTTAGTAGTTGATCAAACACTCAATACTAATAACATAGTAATATTTTATTTAAAAATAATGACAACGAAGAATACAACTAGGACGAAATAGAAATTTACTAAGTATGATAAAGCCTACTACCAGATATTTTTATTTAACCCCTTAAATTATAATCCCAAAAACAATATAGAGGGAATAAACAAATTCGTAGATGAAATTTTAGATTTCATTGATTGCTTTTTCTTTGCGCACCAAAAAAATATTTCTTTGATTCATCATTAAAAAAAACAAAACATATCTCTAAGGTATTTTGTAGTTTTAGCGCAATATACGATTACTGAGAAATAACTTAGAAATAATTCATTTAACTAATAATTAATATCATGGGGATTATCAAAGTAACATCTTTATTTGCAATCGCAGTTATCATGCTGCTAAGTAATAAAACAGTACAAGCTCAGCCAGGAGGAGGAGGACAACAAGGACCACCATCACTTCCTACTGCATCTGAAATTAAAACGATGGTTACTGAATTAACAACTAGCTTGGAATTGAATGAAGATCAAAGTTCTGAAATTTATGATCTTTTTGTAGAACATTTTGAAGCAGTTGAAGACAAAATGAGTGCAGGAAGACCAAGTAGAGAAGATATGGAAGAGTTGGAATCAAGTTTTACAGAAGAGGTAAATGCTCTCTTAACTGAGGAACAACAAGAAGGCTTTGAGGATTATATGGAAGAAAATGCCCCCCAGAAAGGTCCTCAAAAATAAGATCGAAAACAAACGAGAAAAAGAGATTATCTTAATTGATAGTCTCTTTTTTTATACTTGAAAATTTACCCAACCTCTACTTATTTGATCTACGATCACAAACGCTCTTTCACTAAAAAAAATAGAATTGAACACTAAATGTTTAAAACTCTTTATTCGTCGATAAAAAACGGCTATTAATAGAACATTTTTCCATTTTATTATTGAATTATCTTACTTCACAAAGATTTATAATAAATATTGTCTAAATAACTAAAAGATGTCAATAGAAAGTATAAACGGATGCATAGGCTGTGGCACGTGTGTGACGACATGTCCTACAGACGTAATTCGCCTGGATCCGGAAACAAAAAAAGCCATTATTAAATATCCGGCCGATTGTCAAATCTGCCACTTATGTAGAATGTATTGTCCGGTAGATGCCATTACAATATCACCGGAAAAATCAATACCTGTAATCGTTTCATGGGGGTAATTATGGAAAAAAGAATCAGAACATACAACATCATTGTGGCCATTGCCATTTTTATAGGATTGCCAATTCTTTTTTGGGCCCTTGGAGATTTCCCCAGACGCAGCAGCTTAAAAGAAACTATTTCAGTGGTAACAATTCTTGCATTTTGCATGATGATAGCCCAGTTTTATTTGGCTCGCAGCAACAAGAATACCTTAAAGGCTCACAAAATGAGTAAGGTCGTTAAATACCACAAATTTATTGGCTATACCTTCGTCACTATTCTTTTTGTACATCCTTTTTTAATTGTTCTACCCAGATATTTTGAGGCAGGAGTAGATCCAATCGATGCTTTCACATGCATTATCACAAGTTTTAATAGCACTGGCGTGATTTTAGGAATGATAGCATGGTGTTTAATGGTAGTGATCGGAATTACTTCATTGCTAAGAAACCATATTGGGATGACTTACAAAACCTGGAGAATTTTTCATGGAATATTATCCATTGCTTTTCTGATTATTGCTGCCTGGCATGTCATAGATTTAGGACGGCACATCAACTCCAGCATGAGAATATACATCATTGCTTTAGCAGGATTAGGTGTACTACTGCTCTTGAAAACCTATTTATTTAAATCATCAAAACCATCGGGAGAAACCAAATGAGCAACACAAATAACTCAAACGAAATGACTCGTCGCAAATTCATGGGATTAGCAGGCGGAGCGTTAGGAATGGCAACACTGGCTTCCATGGGCGTAGCCGGATGGGCTACCAACAAACTCGAAATCGATCCGGAAGCATTAGAGTACCTCGAAAACGAGGCAGATGTTTTGGTTATCGGAGGCGGAATGGCTGGTTTATTTGCAGCCGTAAAAGCCCACGATGCTGGAGCAAAAGCATTAGTAGTATCGAAAGG
>NZ_JBFHJW010000072.1:0-19186 GCF_041595635.1 Labilibaculum sp. | reverse complement strand
AGGAGCGTGATGAGGAAAGTCTTAAACAGAAAAAAGTCTGGATCCCCACCCAGACTTTTCTACTAACCACTAATTACTAACCTAAATCTAATCTATGAAAAAACTTCTTTGTTTTCTACTCTACAAATGTAGGGGATAGCATTGCAAAATTGTTGAAAGAAAAGTTAAGGAAAGCTAAAAGTGTGGAAGGAGCGTGATGAGGAAAGTCTTAAACAGAAAAAAGTCTGGATCCCCACCCAGACTTTCTAAACCTTATTCTAACCTAAATCTAATCTATGAAAAAACTACTCTGTTTTCTTCTCTACAAATGTAGGTGATGTATGTGCAAAATTGTTGAAACAAAAGTTAAGGAAACTTAAAAGAGCGAATTTTGTTAGGATTTTGCATTTTTTAGAAAGGCTTCCACATAGCGAATTTCTGAGTAGGAATACTTGCTGCCCAAGGCTTGTTTGCAATCATTTATCTTTTCAAAGCCATCTTTTTCGAGCTGTTTTTTTATTTTTTTGATCTTTTTCTTTTCAACAAAGTCTTCCAAAGGCAACATGCCCAGTCCCACATAGTGTGCCAGGTGCTTTTCGATGGTTGCTACGGTTAGGTCTCTAAACGCTGCAATTTCACGTATATTTCTGCCATCTTTAAACAGCTCAAAACTGACTTCTTTGGTGTTTTGCTTGGCAGCTTTTTTTTCTTTTTTGACTTCAGGAGCCATAAAGTTCAGCAATCCTAAATTTTGACTCTGACGATATTCTGATACCATTTTAATGATATCTGCGCCGTAGCGCTCAATTTTCACCTTACCTAAACCATGTACATCTTTTAGCTGATCGGCAGTGTAGGGAAGTTGATTGGCAATATCCACTATGCTTTTTTGTGAGGCAATATAATACACAGGTGCGTTAATTCTATCGGCCAGTTCTTTTCTCCATTTCTTTAAGATTTGAAATAAATTTGGGTGTTTTACATTTTCATCAACTACTTCTCGAGGCTTTTTTAAACGGAAATTTTGTTTTTCTAAATGAGCTTTCGCACGAACCGTCTGAAAATCGCTAGTCATAAATCCGTGCAAACAGCTTGTCAAACAAACTAGTTTCACGCTGGTAATTTCGTTGAGCTGTTTCAAGTCGTTTTCTACTATTTTTTTAATGCTTTGATTATCGGAATCGAAACTGAAATTTTTAAGAATAGATTGCAGGTGTTCTTCTACTTTGCCTATAAAGTAATCCGAAGCTTTTTTGATTCTTTCCTGTGCTTCCTTGTGCTGATGAAGATCTGTTTGTTCGAAACAGTAACGTTTCAGCGAAGGAATAAATTTCTCACCCAAATTAAGAATTTCAGCGCCTATTAAGGGCAAAGCAGCCTGCATTTTATCGGCTAAATCTCCCTGTATGCTGTTTCGATTCTCCTGTAAGTGTTTGGTTGTGTAATTGCAAATTCGATAAATATCGTGAAAAGAGAAAAGTTCTTCGAGCAATTGAAATTGGTAATGACGAATCGATTCCTCTAGATTTTTTTCTCCAGGAGGATTATCTTCTATATTTTGGGTGAATTGCGAAACGCTCCGGTCACAAATTATTCCCGACTTACTTAGCGTAGATTTTAAAACCAAACCTTCTAAACTTTTGCAGCGACTTAGTGCCACATAAACTTGTCCGTGAGCAAATGCAGCATTGGCATCTATCACAGCTTTCTCAAAAGTTAAACCCTGGCTTTTATGGATGGTTATTGCCCAGGCCAATTTTAGTGGATACTGCGAAAAAGCACCCGAAATGCTTTCTTCAATCTCTTTACTTTCGGGATTAATACTATAATTGATGTTTTGCCAGTCTTCAGGAAATACTTCGATTTCAAAATCATCATTTTCGCATTTTACAAGAATGGCATCCTCATTAAATCCGGTAAGAGTACCAATTTTACCGTTAAAAAATAGTTTCTCGGGCGAGCTGTCGTTTTTCACAAACATAACTTGCGCACCTACTTTTAGCTGCAATTGTTCTTCGGTAGGAAAGGAGTATTCGGGAAATGTTCCTGTAATACTTGCGGTAAATTTCTTCGAATTCCCTTTTAATTGCTTTAGTTTTTCATCGTTGATTTTCTGAGCCCTAGCATTGTGAGTGGTTAGGGTAATGTAGCCATCCTTATCGGCGGGATTAAAATCGGGCAAAAAACGTTCTTCCAGCTTCTTGTATGATTCCTGCGAGAGCTGGCTGTTTCTTATTTCATTTAATATTTTAATGAACTGCTCGTCTTTTTGGCGATAAACATGTTTTAGTTCGATACTAATGTGTTGAGAGGCTAGAAAAGCGCGACTACTAAAAAAGAAAGGTGTTTCGTAATGATTTCGAAGCAAGCTCCATTCCTCATTTTTTACCACCGGAGGCAATTGTTGCAAATCGCCAATTAGCAAAACCTGAACACCACCAAAAGGTCGATTTCTATTTTTAAATTTGCGTAGGACTTCATCAATTCCGTCGAGTAAATCGGCACGAACCATACTAATTTCATCAATAATTAGTAGGTCGAGAGATCTTATCAGATCAATTTTTTGTTTTCGATATTTTCGGATCGGTGATTTTGATTCTCCTTTGGAATTCTTGTCGCCATTTAAAATTTGGCCGGGTAAAATGGGACCAAAAGGCAATTGGAAAAAGGAATGGATGGTAACGCCGCCAGCATTAATGGCAGCAACTCCTGTGGGAGCGACTACAACCATTCGTTTGGGTAGTTCTTCTTTTAACTGACGTAAGAAAGTCGTTTTTCCGGTTCCTGCTTTTCCTGTTAAGAAGATGGTGGTGTTTGTATAACGTACAAACTTATGAGCCAGATCCAGTTGCGAATTACGTTCCATTTTGTAAAGTCAGTTTTGTTGAAAAATAAAAATACAAAATGTTTATGGGAAACGAATACAAATTTATGTAAGATGTTTCCGGAAAGCTTAGTTATCTGATATCCAATTGAAATAGAGAATATAAAAGTTCAGATCCAAATTTTTAAAAATTCAGATCTGAACTTGAAAGATTCCTTTTTTTCAATTTACTAAGTCGATAAAGGATTAAAAAGAATATTTAAAGTGTAATAAAAAACGAGTACTGCTAATTACATCCGAATTGGCAACGCTTCCATCTACCTGAGTGGTTCCATAAGCTGTTCCGGTGTAAATTATTTCACCACCAATTTTCATTTTTCCAGCTAAAAACTCAACTCTTGGAGCTATTTGATACATGTAATCGATGTTAGAACCCAGAACGTATAATCCTACAAAGCTACCGTCTTCTTTAGCTAAATCGTCATCGGTTCCCAGATTTTTGCTGTAACCAGCATTCAAGCCGTAGCGAACATTTCCTGTGGTTGTAAATGCATCAGAAACCAAATTCCAGGTATTGGTATTTGTGTATTCGTAGTCGCCATTGGCTTTTACGTTTTTCACTCCATAGCCACCAATTAAAAAGAAATTGTTCATGTTCTGGCCATAGATATTTTGAATGTTCCACTTGAATTTTCGACCAGTAATGTTTAGCCATAAATCGCTGTAGTAGCTACCGATTTTCTCATCGGTTGAAAGACCTAAAGTATTTTCGGTTAAAGGCTGTAAGGTTTTATATCCTAGAGTAATTCCCCCTGAAAAAGTATTGGAAATTTTAGTTTCGAATCGAGTGTTGAATTCAGGAATACCAGATTGCTGTGCATATTCTACGCTGTAACCATTGGGTCCACTATTTTTAAAATCCATCTGCGAAAGCAGAGAAAAACTCCACTTACTATTGGCGAATTTACGGGTATATCTCAGCTGTGGAGATCGGTTTAAAACGCCAAAGGGAACGGCTGCTCCCCAGTGTAAAACCCTTGGAAATGCTGATTCGATAAAAAGTGGGTGCCAGTATTTACCCGCTATGAGCTGATCTTTTTCCCAATCTAATTTGATGAAAGCATGACGCAAGCGCAAGAGGCCGGTTTGATCGTTGGTTGTACCTACAAAATCTCCTTCAAGCACGGCGGTTCCTTTGGCTCCGAATGCCGAAAAACCTGTAACTGTTGCATTCAAGCGAGATTGTATGCTTGTCATCATAAATTCAGAGTAATCATTCACATCGTTTCCTTCTGTATCGAACGATTCTGCACTAGGGTAAAGAAGGATGGCTCCTTCGCGAGCACTTACTGTTTTTCGAGTATCGAAATAGGTTTCGGCAGCCACAAAACCGTGCAGGCTAACCACTGGTTTATCTTGGGCTTTTGCATGAATTCCTGATAATAGTAAGGCAATAAGATATAGGTTTTTAATAGTTTTCATTGTTTGGTTGGTTTAGGTTTCATTTATGGATCTCAGTACGTTTAATTTATTTGCGTATGAGATCCATTGAATATGAGTTTACTTTATTGATGTTGCCGTTTTCAGACTTGGGGAATATTTTTTATAGGCTACGTATAGGAAGACTCCTAAACTTAGCAAAGCTGTAAATATTCCGATAGGATAAGCAATGTGTTGCGATAATCCAAAACCTTCAGGTGCAATTATAATGTAAGTGGTAATTACTGCGGTCATAAAAGTTGCAGGCAAAGAAATAAACCAATGGCTTCTTCCTTTAGTAACCATATACATTGCAGCTGTCCAAAGAACAACAGTAGCAAGAGTTTGGTTGGCCCAACCGAAATATCTCCAGATGATCGCAAAGTTGACTTGTGTTAACAGAAATCCGACCAAGAACAAAGGAATGGTAATTAGTAAACGTTTGCTTATTGATTTTTGTGAAAAATTTAGCGAATCGGCAATGGTTAAACGAGCACTTCTAAAGGCAGTATCGCCTGAAGTAATGGGTGCAGCTACCACTCCAAAAATGGCCAAAAACCCACCAATTTTTCCCAGTAAGCTGTTGCAAATTTCGTTCACAACCCAAGCAGCATTGTGTCCTGTTACCGACATGCTATCTCCTAATTCACGTACGCCACCAAAAAAGGTCATGGCTGCAGCTGCCCAAATCATGGCAACAATACCTTCGGCAATCATGGTACCGTAAAAAATCTTTCTTCCCTGTTTTTCGTTGGTAATACAACGAGCCATTAATGGCGATTGAGTAGAATGGAAACCAGAAATAGCACCACAGGCAATGGTTATGAATAGGAGAGGGTAAATTGGATATTTGCTAGGACTGGCGTGCAGATTGACGATGTTTGCAGGAATCAATTCGGGAATGTGAAAATCTCCTAATAAAAGAGCTCCAGCAATACCAAAAGCCATAACTAGCAAGCAAAGACCAAAGAATGGATATACTTTTCCAATCAATTTATCGATAGGAACCATGGTGGCAATCAGATAGTATAGAAAAATGGCTCCAATGAGTATGGATACATTAAATCCGGTTAAACCGTTTAGAATACTCGCAGGGCCTTTAATAAAAACCACGCCTACCAATATCAGTAGAATAACCGAGAATACTCTCATGAAATTTTTGAAGGCAGGGCCTAAATATTTACCAACAACTTCGGGAATACTTGCACCCCCATGGCGCATGGATAGCATTCCTGAGAAGTAATCGTGTACTGCTCCGGCAAAAATACAGCCAAACACAATCCAAATAAAAGCTACAGGTCCCCATAGTGCTCCGGCAATGGCCCCAAAAATAGGGCCTAATCCGGCAATATTTAAGAATTGAATCAGGAAGATTCTTTTCCAGTTCATAGGAACAAAATCAACACCATCTTCTTGCGCAATGGCAGGTGTTGTTCTCTCTGGGTCGGCACCAAATTTGCGTTCTACAAACTTTCCGTACACAAAATAACCCAGAATCAAAGCCGCAATACATATAAAAAAGGTAACCATAGTAAATTTGTTTTGTATGAATACTAATTTATCCTTTGGATAATTTTCTGATACAAAACAAATGGAATCGTTTGCGGACTAAAAGGGTAGTTTTGCGCAATTGCATCAAAAATACCCTCACAAGCCTATGAGTGTAAATACGTATTTTTAGACTGTAAATAGCTTATAGTGAGTTTTATATGGTTCTATTTGGAATCAATACAATTAAAGAGTTATAAGAGCCTCTTTTTCAGATTAAATTTCGATAATGTTATTTTTAACGGCAAACATCACCATGGAAATGGAATTGGTGCAATTGGTTTTACTGAGCAGGTTGGCACGATGCCGCTCAACGGTTCGGATGCTAATAAAAAGAGCATCTGCTATTTTGTTGTTGTTGTATCCTTTGCAAATTAGCTGTAGTACTTGCAGTTCTCTATCGGTAAATTTGACTACTTCGGTGGGATTTTTCTGTTCTTTTCGTTTTTTTAGAATGCCAACGAGTAGTTCCTGAGAAAAATAGCTACCGCCTGCAGCTACGGTTTGTAAAGCGGTTGAAAGTTCATCCACATCTGAATTTTTTAGCAGAAAACCTTTTGCACCCGCCTCAACCATTTTGTCGTAATACTGTTCTTCTCCATGCATGGATAAAACAATTATTTTTAGGTTAGGGTGAAATTTCATGGCTTCAATGGTCGCATCAATTCCATTCATTTTAGGCATATTAATGTCCATTAGTACAATGTCAGGAGAGCTTACTTCCAGTAGATTCAGAAATTCGTGTCCATCTTCGGCTTCGGCAATTACATTGATTCCCTCCATATCGTCGAGGAGGAATCGCAGGCCTTTTCTGAAAATTTTGTGGTCATCAACGATGATAATTTTTTGTTCTTCCATTTTTCCGACATTTAAAGTTTTACATTAACAATGGCCATCATACCTCCAGTTTCCCGATTGCTTTGGATGTTGTGAGTTCCATTTAAGGAACGAATTCGACTCAAAATATTGTACAAACCCATTCCTGAGTTTTCGCTATTGATATCCTGAGGTTCAAAGCCTTTTCCATCGTCAATGTAAATTAGATTCAGAGAGTTATTTTCTTTGGCAAGTTTAATTTGAATGTTGCTAGCTTCGGCGTGTTTAATTGTATTGTTTATTAATTCGGTAACCACTCTATAAATCACCACTTCCACTTGTTGGTTGAGGCGTTCTTCCATATTTTTTGAATCCAGAGAAATGTTAATGGATTTGGAAAGGTTTATTTTATTGATGAAAGAATGAATGGCATTTACCAAACCAAAATCATTTAAAACATGAGGACTAAGGTTGTTCGATATTTCTTTAATATTTATCAGTGTTTCGGTGACAATTTCTCGCGAGGCACTTACCATTTGTTCATTTCTTTCGTTTAGTTTCGATTTTGCTAAAGCCGAAAGGTACAAATTAATACTCGATAGCAAGGGGCCAATTGAATCGTGCAAATCGGTTGCAAATCGTTTTCTTTCGTTTTCTTCGGCTTCAATTACTGCATTTAAAACTTTGCGTTCAGTTTCTTGCCGAATACTGATATCGCTTGCTACGGTCAAAATTAATTTACTATCGGCCAAATCAATTAAACTAATGTGAGATTCAACAGGAAAAGTACTTCCATCTTTTCGTTTTTGCACCGATTCAATTTTTAGAGACGTTTGTTCGGTATTGAGTTGTTTCCAGTAGCCACGAAGTTCATCAAGATTGTGCTTATGATCGATAAGACTAATATTTAAACCAATAATTTCTTCGCGCATGTAGCCCAAAAGTTTTGTGGCTGCAAAATTGGCATCTAAAATATTTCCATCCAAATCGTGCACAATAATTTCATCGGCAGCTTGTTCAATTAACGACCTCCAGCGTTTTTCCGAGGCTCGAATTTCTTTCTCATCTTCCTTAATTCTTTGTTCGGCAAGTTTTCTTTGTGTAATATCAATGAGAGTGCCTACCAGATTAATGGCTTGTTTTTCGCTTTCAAAATCAAGTATTTTGGCCTTGGCTTTTAACCACATACATTTCTTATTCTTGCCCTGAATGCGAAATTCGACCACCAAAAGATCAATTTCACCATTCTCTAATTTTCTTCGTTCTTTCAGGAAGATTTCTAAATCATCCGGATGGATTAATTTTTCGATAAACTTGGGTGTGTTCTGAACCAAATCGGCATTGTAACCTAGTTTTTCCCAAATATTTTTACTGATGTAAGTAGTGTTTTTGGTGAAGTTGTGTTCCCAAACACCATCAGAATTAGCGTCGAGCATGCGAAGAAGACGGTTTCGACTGCTTTTAAGCTCTTTGTTTCGGGCAATTAGTCGACTTTCGTTTTGTTGGCGTTTAAATTTTGAATAGCTTATAATCAGCATAGTAAGAATAATGAATGCAACGAGAATGATCAGGCTGATTCGATGTTTGGATAGAAAGGAAGGTGGTTGGTTGATGATGAGGCTGTTATTGGGAAGATCTTTGGCCTCAATTCCAAAACGTTTCATTTGGTTGAAATCAAATTGAAAGCTATTATAGCCTTCAGTAACTATTGGAATGCTGTTTATATTAGTTCCATCGATTACTTTAACAGCAATTTCGGCAGCCAATTTTCCTTGCCGAAAACCACTGGTAAGCATTCCTCCCACAATGCCTTCGTTAAAATAAAAATCCCAGGAGCTATAAATAGGCAGTTGGGTCACCTCACGTATGATTTCGATATTTTCTTGGTATGAGATGTAGTTTCCTTCTTGATCGCGACTGAAATTGAGAAGGAGAATTACGTTTGAATCATCGAGATTTTTCACTTTGCTCACCAAGTCCTGAATGGAAAGATTTTCTAGAAAAACGAGATTTACATCGCTGTGTAATTCGGGCCAAAAGCCAATGATATGATTTCGATTGATAACTGCCGAAGTGGTGATGTTATCGTTAATTACCACCAGGTTTTTTGCTTTGGGATGTAGTCGTAAAGCTTGCTCGATGGTTTGTTTAAAATCGATGAATTCGGTAACGCCAGTAATGTTGTTCATCCCTTGAATTAAGCTATCGTCAAACTGATCGATAGAGCAAAATACAATTGGAATATCCTTAAAAAATTCTTTCTGATGATCGCGTGTGAAGTAAAGTGCATTATTATCTGAAGCAATTACCAAACTGTAAGGGATCCCTTTGTGTTTGAGTCGGTATAGCTTCACAAATTCATCCAGGTATTCTTCATCGTACCTGCGTTTGGTATCCATGTACTCAAATTGGATTTCTATGTTTTCGTGTTGGTTTAAAACCGAAAGAATTCCTTTGGTGATGTTATCGGTCCAATTCAAACCCTGATGGTAGGAATGAAGAACAAGAATTTTCTGTCTTCTGGCCGATGCAGTAAGCAGCATGGTTAGCATCAGGAAACAGAAAATACAAATTCGCTTGAGCGACTTAAGTTGAATTTTCATAGGTATTAGTTATTGGACTAAAAAAGGAATTTACTCAGCCAAATACAAGATACAAATTGAGAAGAAGAATAAAAATTAGCTTGTCGATCTACTCAATTTCAACAATTTTGTTTTTAACGGCATACATCACCAGCGAAGTAGAATTCTTACATCCTGTTTTGCTCAGTAGGTTCGATCGGTGGCGGTCAACAGTTCGTTGACTAATGAATAGTTCTTCGGCAATTTCGGCATTGCTGTATCCGTCGCAAATTAATCTGAGTACTTCCAATTCGCGACTCGATAGTTTTACGGCATCTTGGCGTAATTTGTGCAATCTTTTCTGATCGAGAATATCTACCAATAGTTCTTGTGAGAAATAGCTTTTTCCTGCCATTACGGCCTCCAAAGCAGAAATAAGTTCATTGGCATCAGAGTTTTTCAGAAGAAATCCTTTCACGCCGGCATCTAACATTTGATCGTAGTATTCTTCTTCGCCATGCATCGAGAGTACAATGACCTTTAAATCTGGAAATTTCTTGATGGCTTCGCGTGTGGCTTCAATGCCGTTCATTTCGGGCATATTAATATCCATTAAAGCAATATCAATTTCTACCTTTTCGGCCATTTCCAAGAATTCTTTTCCATTTGAAGCTTCTCCAACAATTTTGATGTGGGGAACATTATTCAAAAGAAAACGCAAACCACTTCTAAACATTTTGTGGTCATCTACAATCATTACTCTGTATTCACTCATGTTTTTTTTTATTACAGATTAATTTCAACTACTGCCATCATTCCTCCTCTTTTTGGATTGCTTTTTATCTTATGAGAACCATGTAGCGAACGAATTCGGCTCAAAACATTATACAATCCCATTCCGGTAGAGGTGCCGGCGTTAATTTGCTTGGCATCAAAGCCAATTCCATTATCTATGTAAATTAGCGAAAGCAATTGTCCTTCACGCGATAAGTTGATTTCAATATTGCTTGCTTTGGCGTGTTTAATGGTGTTGTTGATTAGTTCGTTAACAACCCTAAAAATAACAACTTCAACCTGATGATTGATGCGTTCCTCCATATTTTCAGCATGAAAACTGATATTAATAGTTTGTGATAGATTGATTTTGTTCGTAAAGGAGCGAATGGCTTTTTCTAATCCAAAATCGTTCAAGATGTGCGGACTTAGGTTGTTCGAAATTTCTTTAATACTCACCAGAGCTTCGTTTACCGCATCAACCGAGGCTTTTATAATGTTTTTTTTCTCAGATTGGGAATTAAATTTCTCTAAAGAAGATAGGTACAAATTAATGCTCGAGAGCAAAGGACCAATTGAATCGTGCAAATCGGTAGCAAAGCGTTTGCGCTCACTTTCCTCAGTATTGATAACGGCATTTAAGATTTTGCGCTCAGTTTCCTGTCGCTTACTGATGTTATTCACCACCGATAAAATGAGCTTGCTGTCTTGCAGTTCGATCAAACTCAAATGAATTTCAACGGGAAAACTGCTGCCATCTTTTCGCTTTTGAACCGATTCAAAAGAAAGGGAAGGAGTAGAGGCATTTAATTTTTTCCAATAGGTATGTAATGCGGAACTACTGTGTTCTAAATCTATTTCGCTGTAGTTTAGGTAGAGAATTTCTTTGGGGTCGTAGCCTAGCCAGTTGCAAGCTGCCGAGTTGGCATCCAATATTTTACCATTGGTATCGTAAATTAAAATTTCGTCGGATGCTTGCTCGATAAGTGAGCGCCATCTTTTTTCAGAAACACGAAGTTTTTGTTCCTCATTTCTAATTTTTTCTTCGGCAAATTTTCGTTGGCTGATGTTGATTAATGTTCCAACAATATTCAGTGGTTTCCCTTCTGTATCATAATCGAGAATTTTTCCTTTTGCTTTGAACCACATCCATTTTTTATCTTCTGCAAATATTCTGAATTCAACAATGAACAATTCACTTTTCCCCAGCTTGTTTTGCCGCTGTTTTTGTTTGATGATCTGTAAATCTTCGGGATGTACGAGTTCACAAAGTAAATTTTTGGTTTTGCTAATGGTCACTGATTTGTAACCCAGTTTGTCCCAAATAATTTTACTGATATAGATTTGATCAGTTTTGAAATTGTGTTCCCAAACTCCATCCGAATTGGCATCAAGCATTCTAAGCAGTCGATCACGACTACTTTTTAGTTCCAGATTCGCTTCTTCTAAGTTTTCGGTTCGTTCCTTAACGAGAGCAAGCAGATTGTGTCGATGGTCTTCCAGTTCTTTATTCTGTTTTATAATTTGGCCAGTTTGCAATTCCAGTTTTTCGTTGGCAAAAAGCACTTCCTTGGTTCTTTCCGCAACTCTTCTGTCTAGCTCTTCATTTTCGGAGATTAGTTTCTTCTCGTTTTCTTCTCTCTTCAATTTCGAAAATCTTAAAATAATGGCAATTATTAAGGCAAAGGCAATCATTACCAGCAAAGAATTTTGATATTGACGAACGATAGAGGGCGGTTGATTGCTTATGATGCTGCCTTTGGGAAGTTGGCGAGGAAGAATTCCAAATCGTTTCATCTGTTCAAAATCGAATTTGAAGCTGTTATAGCCCGATTCCACAATTGGAATGTTATTAACTTCTTTTCCTTTGAGAACCTGAAGTGTAATTTTAGAAGCTAGTTCTCCTTGTTTAAACCCACTTGTGAGCATACCTCCCACAATTCCCTCATTAAAATAGAATTCCCAACTACTGTAAATAGGCAGTTTTGTGGCAGTTCGGATGATCTCTATGTTTTCCTGATAGGAAATAAAATTTCCTTCCTTATCGCGACTAAAATTGATGAGGTAGATAATACTGTTGGGATCTAAATTTTTCACCTGATTGACCAGTTCATCAATGCGCAGATTCTCTAGAAAAACGAGCTGAACATTGGTGTGTAAATCGGGCCAGAATTTTTTTATATTGTTACGGTTGAGTATGGCCGATTTTGTGATGTTGTCGTTGATAACCACCAATTGTTTCGCCTCGGGGTGCAATTGCAAAGCCGTTTCGATGGTTTTTCGGGAGTCAATTTCTTCGGTTACTCCAGATACATGGTCAATTCCTTGTACCAATACATTGGAATATTGATCGATACTACAGAAAATGATGGGCGTATCTTTAAAAAACTCTGAATAGTAATTTCGAACAAAATCCAGGGCATTGTTATCGGAAACAATAATGGCATCAAATTTATTTTTAAGATGTTTCAGACCATATAAGTTGGCAAATTCCTGCAGGTATTTAGGATTTGAATTCCGTTTTGTATCCATATACTCAAACATCAACTCCAAATTATCTTCATGATCCAATACCGATTGAATTCCGGCAGATACATTATCTGTCCAGTTTAAGCCTTGATGATAGGAATGCAAAACGAGCACCTTTTGTTTTCGAGCCGAAACCTGAAAGCCAAAAACCAAGAGCAGGAAAAGCAAAAGGCTGGTTTTCCAAAGAATATGACTCGTTTTATTCATATGCAACTTATACATCGGCAATACTAAATGGTTTTATTCAGACAAATTTAATGAATTGGTAAGATACAAAGCCTAATTAGTAATCGGTATGTTATAGAATAGATCGATTGTGGAAGGAATTAATTAGTAAAATGCAAGAGTATATAATTGCAGAAGTGGAGCCAAAAATAGATCACCGACTTGCTCCTGTGTTAGCTGATGTTTTGAGTGAGAACGGCTTTTCCGCTTAGTATTTTTTTTGCCAGCGATTGAACGCTTCTTTTTTTTACAAGAACTGCATAATTGTTCCGTAATTCGGCAAAATCATCATGTAAGGGACATCTGTTGTTCCCATCGCATTTTTCGAAGCCAAAACTGCAGCGAGTAAATAATTCTTCACCATCAATAGCTATAATAATTTGGTTCAAGCTCAGGTCTTTACGATTTGGATCGAAGAAAAAGCCACCATTACGCCCCTTTATGCTTTTAATTAGCTCGAAGCGAGTTAGTATCTGCAATATTTTTGCGGTAAAATGTTCTGGCGATTTGATGTTTATGGCAATCTCTTTGAACCCCGGACGTTTGTTTTCCCAATTTTGCAATTGGATGTAAACCAGGGCACGGATTGCATATTCGGCAGTTTTTGAAAGCATATTAAAGGGTTAGATGTAAGATTAAATATTTTTCTTTACATCTAATTCTAAATGAATAGCCTTAGGAAATAAGATGTTGTTTTCTAGATGAATATGTCTGTATAAATCTTTCTCGAATGCGAATAGGTTTTCATAGGCAGCACGAAACGTAGTGCAGGCACCTTCGGGTGGGTGATAAGAATGAGTCAATCGAGATATTTCTTTGAATCGAGCACCTTCATTTTCATGATCATTAAGTAAGGATGAAATGCTTTCTTTTGCATCAATCTCGAAAGAGGAGTTAGCGACTGATTCTCCATTTTTTATCTTAACCAGGTTTTCGATTAAGGGGAAAAGTTCAGTTTCTTCTTGCCCCATATGCTGAATTAAGTTTTGAACCGATTCTTTAAAATGTGCGTTTACTACTGCAATTTCAGAATGTTTAGCACCATGTACCTGTTCAATTTTATTTAAAAATTTAGAGATTATTGGAACTTGTTCGCGAACGTAAGAATGGTGTTTCTCTTTAATGTATTGAATTAACTCGCTTACTGGCATTTCATCAAACTTGGGTACACAAACAGGTATTTTAATGGCTTCTTTTAGTTGAGTAATTACCATGTTTGGATCAATTGATTTCTCTGCACATGCTTCCAGCAGACTCTGTTTTCCACCGCAGCAAAAATCAATTTGATGATCATCGAATATTTTAATGGTCTGGAAATGACTCTTCACAATATCTCCTACACTTGTTTTCTGATTAATCATGGTGTACTCCAAATTAAGTAATTGAATAAAACTCACAAAAAGAAGACAAAAGGATCTTCTTTTCGTCAAAAATAGAGGAATATTTTAGTAATTACAAAAGAAAGGGAAAAGATTTCGGGTTTTAGTTAGGCGATAAGGAGGAAGGTAATTATCGATATCACTCCATAACCTATGCAAGTAAACAGGAAATACTTAATGCAGAGAACTGAACTGTAGTGATGACCTAAATAAAAGAGGCTGAATCCATATCGATTCAGCCTTTTTGCTTTTTTTTGATTTTTAAAGGAGATAAAGGGTGGTATTTTTACAAACCCATAACTTTTGCTCCTTGTTTGTACACAATATCTTTAGGAATTCCAGCATTGTTCACACGATTTAAATCTTTCTGAAGGTCTTCACGAATAAAACCTTTTTCGGCAATCATTTGTTCGGCCGCTTCGTAGTTGCCATCCCCTTGAATAATCAGAATTTGTTTTCCCAATTCATTCATGGCAACTCTCATTTTATCGAAATTAACGGAATAAGTTCCTGTTTCTGGATTCCTGGAGAAAGCACCTTGTTCTTCGAAGAAATAGAAACGGATCATATTGGCTTTTCCATGCGCACTAGCTGCACCAAACCGAACCGAGCGAAAAATTCCAGCCATAAAAGTCACATAGTTATCCATTAGCTTGTCGGCATCTAACTCGCCCCATTCAGCCATTTTTGTTATCATGAATAAGCCCAGAATATCCGCTTTGCCTTCCTCTATAGAGGTGTAGGTATCTTTCAGTACTTTGCGCACACTTTCGTGATCTTTTAAGGTGTATTTTATTCCTAAACCATGTGCCACTTCATGAAACATTACATTTTCGAAGAAAGCATCAAAAGTGATGTTTTTGAGTTGACTTTCATCTATCAATACATTAGCAATAGGAACTAAAATCTGATCGAATTTTGCCTTCATGGCATTTTTCAATTGCAATTTGCGTGATCCTTTCTGAGCATGTACACGAGGATCATTAGGCAGGTTAATGGCAATGTTCTTGCTTCCCGCGTTGCAGTCGCCAGCAGAGTAAACCACATCGTAGGCATTTAAATCTGCATTAGCATTGGCTTTTTCGGCTTTGTATTCTAATGGAACGGGCAAAGCTTTCTGAAGACGAGGTAGTAAGAAAGCAAATTTGGAAAGTTTTTCACTCCAAACCTTATCTTTCACTAAAATTTGGCCCGCGTGAGAAGCTTTGTAACCGTACAAGGCATCTTCGTAGGTTTCAATAGGGCCAACCACAAAATCGATGGTATTGGTTTTCATATCCATCCAAGCCAAATCCGAAGCCAAATAATCGTCGGTAAGCAAAGCGGTAGCGCGTAGTTCAAGGTGTTTTTTCAGGCCAGCATTTTCGGCTAGTTCAGCTGCTTTCTGCAACAGTTCGGCAGCCTTTTCAATTTGTTCTTTATAGGCTATATGAAAGGGAACTACTACCAATTGTCCGCTGTCATCGCGTTGTATTGTAGTATACCAATCTGTCTTCCTTTCATCCTGAAGAGCATCAAATTCTTCTTTGGTCATATTTGCCGGGTAAAAATTGGCTCCTTTGGGTTTTTCGCCGTAAGCTTTCACAAAGGCTTTGTTGTTATCTAAACGATCCCAAGGTCCGTAGTTAATTCTTGCGTAAGCAACTACAGCTGGATCTGTCAATCGACTTAAAAATTCAGTTTTATCTCCAATGGCATCTTTCCAAAATAGTTCCTCCATAATATCGGCTACTTCTATAAGAATAGGAAGCATCTGTTTTTCTTTTTCAGTCAATACGCTAAGGTCAGTAGTCAATTCTACTTCGGCATATTGATCTACCAATTTTTGAATCGGAGAAGGTTCGGCTTGTTGGCTGGGTTTTTCATTACATGCTGAAAAGCTAATTGCAAAAGCAAATAGCAGGGTGAATGATGCAAAATTTTTCATCTTTCCAATCAGATTTTAAGTTAGAAATTGTTGTTAGGTTCTTGTTGTTAGAACGATTGGGTTCTTGTAATATTATTTACCTTGTGATTTCATATCACAACACTCAAAAGTACGTGCAAAGAATTGCAATATCAAGAGCTAATTGGCTTAACACGATAGTTTTGAATTTATTTAAACAACAAAATCAGACTGTAATGAGATTTAAAATTTTATTGGCTCTCTTCCTAAGTTCAGGGCTATTTCAGCTTGCTGCTGCCAAAAAGAAGGAAGAATCTAAAAAAACCTACCAGTTTACCATCGAAAAACAACTGGAAGCTACGCCTGTTAAGGATCAGTACCGATCGGGAACTTGTTGGTCTTTTGCAAGTATTTCCTTTTTAGAATCGGAACTCATTCGAATGGGAAAAGGAGAAGTAGACCTTTCGGAGATGTTTATTGTCAATCGCAACTATCATCTGCGTGCGGTTGATTATGTACGTTATCACGGGAAAAAGAGTTTTTCGGCTGGTGCTGAAGGATGGGATGTTTTGAATGCGATCAGGCAATTTGGTTTGCTTCCTCATCAAGCGTATTCGGGAAATACTTTTGGCGAAACAATGCCGGTGCATGGCGAAATGGATGAGGTTTTAAAAGCCTATGTCGATGCTATTGTAAAGAATAAGAACAAAAAAATTACGCCGGTGTGGATGAAGGGATTTGATGGGATTCTGGATGCTTATTTAGGAGAGATTCCAGAGACTTTCACTTTCGAAGGCAAGGAATATTCTCCAGAATCGTTTCGCGATGATATGGGTTTGAATATGGACGATTACATTACCATTACTTCCTATACTCATCATCCGTTTTACGAAAAATTTATTTTTGAAGGTCCAGACAACTGGTCTTTGGGTGAAGTGTATAATTTGCCTGTGGATGAAATGATGCAGGTGGTCGATCATGCCATAGCTTATGGCTATACAATTGCCTGGGGAAGCGATGTGAGTGAGGATGGTTTTTCGTATCGCAAAGGTGTGGCCGTGGTTCCCGATACAGAAATAAAGAACATGGCCGATTCGGAAATTTCCAAATGGGAAGATATGAGCAGAGAGGAACAATCGGCTTATGGTTCCGATTATCCTGTAAAAGAGAAAGTAATAAGCCAGAAAATGCGCCAAAGCGCTTTCGATAATTACGAATCTACCGAAGACCATTTAATGCACATGGTGGGAACGGCGAAAGATCAGAATGGCAGTAAATACTATCTGATTAAGAATTCTTGGGGAACCGATAACAATCCATATCAGGGCTATTTTTATGCTTCGAAAGCATTTGTAGAGTACAAAACCATTTCATTGATGTTGCACAAAGATGCCATTCCTGAGGAGATTGCTAAAAAATTAGGTCTGAAATGAGATTCAAATCATGATAAATTTGGACTTGGATAACTATTCAAGTCCTTTTTTTTTGTCTAAAACGGCTTGACTATAAAAACAAAACACCTCCTCCCACGCGGGAAGGAGGTGAAAAAAAAGCACTGCAAATAAATTTGCAGTACAAATGTATATTGAGCTTAGTCTATTTTTACTTGATCGGTAACCACATAGTATCTAGGATCATCGATATCTTTTAGAATGACAGTTTGGAAGTGATTGTTTGCTGTTTCAAGTAGATTGATGCAATCCTCACTCAAGTGTTTCAATTTAATGGTTTTTCCTGAATTTTCATATTTGGCAACCAAATTACTAATTGCTTCTATTCCCGAATGGTCGGCTACACGTGATTCCATAAAATCGATTTCTACCGATTCAGGATCATTTTCCACATCGAATTTGTTGTTGAAAGTAGTAATGGAACCAAAGAATAATGGTCCCCAAATTTCGTATACTTTTGTGCCATCTTCACGCAAAGATTTTCTGGCACGAATTTTACGGGCATTATCCCACGAAAAGGCAAGTGCACTCACAATAACTCCAACCAAAACAGCTATGGCTAAATCAAAAATTACGGTTAGTCCAGATACTAAAATCAGAACAAAGGCATCTGCTTTTGGAATTTTGAATAGTACATTAAAGGTCGACCAGGCAAAAGTTCCGATCACAACCATAAACATTACACCAACAAGTGCCGCAATAGGTACCATTTCGATGTAAGGAGAAGCAAATAGAATAAATATTAGTAAGGTTGAGGCAGCAACAATACCTGAAAGTCTTCCGCGACCACCCGATTTTACGTTGATTAAGGATTGACCAATCATAGCACAACCACCCATACCTCCGAAAAATCCGGTAACGATATTGGCAGCTCCCTGAGCCATACATTCGCGGTTTCCATTTCCACGACTATTGGTAATCTCATCCAAAAGGTTGAGTGTCATTAAGGATTCAATCAACCCGATGGCAGCAAGAATAGCAGCATAAGGAAGAATGAAGGTAAGGGTAGTCCAGTTCAAAGGAACCATTGCGAACAATTGGCTTTGGAAAGTAGGCAAACCACCTTTTAGACCCGATCCACCACCATCACGAATAAACGATCCTACTGTGCTAACATCTAAATTACCGAAGATGACAATTGCCGATACCACCACAATAGCAGTAAGAGCGGCAGGAACTTTCGAAGTTAGTTTGGGAAGAAAATACATGATTGCCATGGTTAGGATTACTAAGGCAATCATGGTGTAAAGACTGATTCCTTCCAACCAAACAGCTTGAACTCCAGAAATATCTTTAAACATGCCTAGTTGCGATAGGAAGATTACAATGGCCAAACCGTTCACAAAACCCATCATTACCGGGTGAGGAATGAGTCTTACAAATTTACCAAATTTAAAAACACCAGCTAAAAATTGGATGACACCTGCCAGCACAATAGTAGCAAACAAGTAATTCAATCCCATATCTTGAATAGGGTTAGCCATGGCCATTCCCATTTCATTTCCTTCTCTTACCAAGCTAACTAAAACCACCGCCATTGCTCCGGTTGCACCAGATATCATTCCAGGACGACCTCCAAAAATAGAGGTAATTAAACCGACCATAAAGGCGGCATAAAGTCCTACTAAGGGATCAACTCCTGCCACAAAGGCAAAGGCTACTGCTTCAGGCACTAAGGCAAGTGCCACAGTTAAGCCTGATAAAATATCATTTTTTGAATTTGCTGCTTGCTTCTT
>NZ_JBFHJW010000071.1:0-19424 GCF_041595635.1 Labilibaculum sp. | reverse complement strand
TTTAATCCGATATCAGATGTTGTTGAAGAAGTGTAAAAACTCCTCGGTTTTCTTCACCATATTGGTCGATCCTGTATAGAAAGGAACACGCTGGTGTAGCGAGTCTGGTTTGATTTCTAGGATTCGGACATTGCCATCGGTGGCCATTCCTCCAGCTTGCTCGGCAATAAAAGCCACCGGATTGCATTCATACATCAAACGAAGCTTACCATTTAAATTCGTACTCGTTTCGGGATAAATAAAAATTCCCCCTTTTAGCAAATTTCTGTGGAAATCGGCTACCAGTGAGCCAATGTAACGAGAGGTATAGGGACGATTCGACTTCTTGTCGAATTCCTGACAGTACTTGATGTATTTTTTTACCCCACTGGGGAAGTTGATGTAATTCCCTTCGTTAATGGAGTAGATGCGTCCTGTTTTTGGGGTTTTAATATTGGGATGCGAAAGGCAAAATTCTCCTATGGAAGGATCGAGAGTGAATCCGTTAACCCCCTTACCAGTGGTGTACACCAACATGGTCGACGAGCCGTAAATTACATATCCGGCAGCTACCTGTTTGGTTCCTTCCTGCATAAAATCTTCTATTGTAGCAAGCTTTCCACGCGGCGAAATGCGTTCATAAATCGAGAAAATGGTGCCAATGGAAGCGTTTACATCAATATTCGAGGAGCCATCAAGCGGATCCATGGCAAAAACATACTTCCCATTCCTGCTCATTTCATCCTCAAAAATAATGATGTCTTCATTCTCTTCCGATGCAATGGCACAGCATTCGCCACTGGCCTTTAAGGCATCAATAAAATGATTATCAGCAAAAACATCCAGCTTTTGCTGATCTTCTCCCTGTACGTTTTGTGCTCCGTATTTTCCCAGAACATCAACCAATCCTGCTTTGCTTACAGCTCGGTTTACAATCTTCGAAGCAATTCCAATATGGTGCAATAAACGAGAGAGTTCTCCTTTTGCTCCCGGGTAATCTGCCTGACGATGGATGATGAATTGATTGAGGGTTTGAACGTTATTGTGTTCGGTCATTTTGCAGTTTTTTTGGTTTACATTTAATTTGCTAGCATAAAGTTATGCTTTTTTAGGAAGCCTGAAGTATTTATTTCAATCGTTTTCGCAAATGATGTGTGAAGCTTTTTTATTGTTCTGCAGGAGGAGGAAGTAGTGAAATTTTTTACAGAAAGTCCGCTATTTCTTTTCCTGATGAGATTGCTAAAACAATATTTTGTAACTTCAATTTTTATTTCAGAATCAACTTTTGAGGAAAGATAAATTCACAGAATCTAATATTTTTTTTGATGAACATTTTTAAATTTGGTGGAGCTTCAGTCAATAGTGCTGATGGTGTGCGTAATTTTGTGAAGATTGTACAATCTTATCGCGATGATATGATTATTGTTCTATCTGCCATGGGAAAAACAACCAATTCTTTGGAAGAAATTGTTGATGCTTTTGTGGCTAAACAGGAAGGTGTTGAGGGAAAAGTAGCTTCTTTATATAATTATCATGTAGCCATTGTAAATGATTTGTTTCTCAAAAAAGAGGATGTGATTTTCTCGAAATTGGATTCTCTTTTTGAGGAATTGAGGGGCTACTTAAAAAAAATACCTTCCTTAAGTTATGAGTTCGATTACGACCAAATTGTTTGTTTTGGTGAGCTGATTTCTACAACAATTGTTTCTGAGTTTCTTCGCTTTAGTGGGACTCCAAATAAATGGGTGGATATTCGTACTTGTTTAAAAACGGATGATACCTACAAGGAAGGAAGGGTAAACTGGGAACTTTCGCAAAAGTTGGTTCCTCAGGTTTTTGGTTTTACTAATACCTTTGTTTATATCACTCAAGGATTTTTGGGCGGAACGACTACCAATCAAACTACTACTTTAGGACGTGAGGGTTCTGATTATACGGCAGCTATTTTATCCTATATTTTAGAAGTAGATAAATTGGCTATATGGAAAGATGTGCCAGGTATTATGAATGCCGATCCTAAGTGGTTACCCGAAGCACAAAAGTTGGAACGAATTTCTTATCAGGAGGCCATCGAGTTGGCTTTTTATGGTGCTAAGGTAATACATCCTAAAACAATTCAGCCCATTCAGCAGAAGAAAATCCCATTGCAGGTACGATCTTTTCTGAATTTGGAAGAATCTGGAACTTTAATAAGTACTGCGTCTAAAAAGCAGGATCAGTTACTTCCTGTTTACATTCAAAAGAAAGATCAAGTCTTGATTTCAATTCGACCAACTAATTTTTCTTTTATCCTGGAGGAAAATTTAGGTCATCTATTTTCAGTGTTTGCTAAACATCGTGTGAAAGTAAATCTCATTCAGAATTCGGCCATTAGTTTTTCGGTTTGTGTGGATAACTGCGATCGAAGGTTAATGGATATGATAGAAGAAATTTCGAATGATTTTGAGGTGAAATACAATGAAGACCTGGAGTTGATTACCATTCGTCATCACAATGCCGAAGCTGTTGAAAGAATGACACAAGGAAGACAAATTTTGTTGGAACAAAGAAGTCGTGATACAGCACAGTTTGTATTGGCGTAGATTTTTTTATTAAAAAGAGAGAACTTTTTATCCTCTGTCCTTCGTACATCTCTAATGAAAAGGGAGAATTCTTGAATCTGGCTTTGAGTCTGATTTTTGTGGAATACTTTGTTGTTTGAATTTTTCCCTTTTTACAGGAGTATTTACAGGCGAAAGAGTGCAAAATTATTTGATCAATTATTTTTTTTTAAAAATAATTGCCTAAAATTAGCTCTTATATTATAAGGTATAGATTGCATATTTTAAGTGTTTAAAAAATAAGACTTCTTACTCTTTAAATTTGGAGATTAAAAAAAGCTCATTATCTTTGCTAGCGTTATTTAAGGTAAAACTCTCAGGAGGATATCTATAATTTATACAGAAGAAGTTAGAGAACAGGCTCGTCGACCTTCTGACAACCGCAGCATCTAATGCTGAAAGGTGTCAAATCCTGACCATTTTTTTTGGTGAATATAAATTAACAGATCATGAAGAAGACTCAAATCAATTCCAATCATCAAGCTTATCAGGAGCAAAACTTCAGTTTGCAATCTGCATCTATTTTTATGATGCAAATGCAACGAATGATGCGTATGATTTAACGCATCCTTTCTAAAATTTTTCCCTTTTTTTAGACACTGGTGCGTATAAAATAACACCGACTCCGGGAACTCAAATACGAAATTTCTTAGTTTACTAATTCTGTGATAACAGAAATAGAAGTAGTACAAGTAAATCTGTAGCCTCATTTTGTGCAGAGTATTTGTATGAACAGAATTTACGCATTTGCGACATCTCAGAAACAAACTCGTTTCTAGTTAGTAACATTTTTTTATCGAGATAGAATAAGAGACAAGCTTATTTATTTCGCAAGGAGTTAAACATTTAAAAATAGAATCGCTATGTCACATAATTTAAAATTTGAAACATTACAAGTACACGCAGGACAGGAAATTGATCCAACTACAAATTCAAGAGCTGTTCCTTTGTATCAAACAACTGCATATTCGTTTAACAATTCAGAACATGCTGCCAATTTATTTGGATTGAAAGAGTTTGGAAATATCTATACTCGTTTAACAAATCCTACCAATGATGTTTTTGAAAAGAGAATTGCTGCCCTGGAAGGTGGAGTGGCTGCAGTTTCAACAGCATCAGGACAAGCTGCTCAGTTTTTGGCATTAACGAATATTTTAGAAGTAGGCGATAATTTTGTGAGTGCTTCTCAAATTTATGGAGGAACCTACAACCAATTTAAGGTCCAATTCAAGAAATTGGGCATTGAATGTCGTTTTGTTGATATCGACGAGCCAGATACCATTATTCCTTTGATTGATGAAAAGACCAAAGCAATATATGTAGAGGCTTTACCAAACCCGAAGTTCTCAATTCCTGATTTTGAAAAAGTATCAGCCATAGCCAAGAAATACGATTTGCCACTTATTGTAGATAACACTTTAGGAGCAGGCGGATATTTGTTCCGTCCGTTAGAGCACGGAGCTAATATTGTTGTAGAGTCAACAACCAAATGGATTTGTGGTCATGGTACCGCAGTCGGTGGCGTTATTGTTGATGGTGGTAATTTCAATTGGGGAAATGGAAAATATCCTCAATTCACAGAACCTTCAGAAGGATATCATGGATTGGTATTTTGGGATGTTTTTGGTTCGGAAGGACCTTTTGGAAACATTGCTTTTGCCATTCGTGCCCGAGTGGAAGGTTTGAGAGATTATGGTTGCAGTCAAAGTCCATTCAATTCATTCCTACTTCTGCAGGGTTTGGAAACGCTATCACTTCGCTTAGATCGCCATGTTGAAAATACAATTGCATTGGCAAAATGGCTTGAAGAACAAGATTGGGTTGAAAAAGTAAATTATCCAGGATTACCTTCGAGTCCATACTACGAAAAGGCACAGAAATATTTCAAAAAAGGTGCTGGTTCGGTACTTACATTTAAAGTAAAAGGTGGAAAAGAGGTAGCCGATAAATTGGTTGATGGAGTAGAATTACTCTCGCATGTAGCCAATTTGGGAGATGCAAAAACTTTAATTATTCACCCAAGTTCTACCACACATGAGCAGTTAGGTTTGAAAGAGCAGAAAGATTCGGGAGTGGAACCCGGTTTGCTTCGTATTTCGGTAGGAATTGAGCACATCGATGACATTAAAGCGGATATTAAACAGGCTGTAGAAAAAGCAATTAATATAGAGACAATCAATTAAATTCCTACTCCTGCAGCTTTTTACTCGATGGTGTGTGAAAGAGCTGTGGGAGTATTTATTTATTTTGGTCAAAAGGTATTTTCAATGGAAGGAAGCATTTAGCGGCTTATTTTTGATTGAAAATTAAGTATTTTGGGCAATAGGATTGCAAAAATAAATCAAGCAACAAAACAAAATTAATAACTAGTGAATCCAGAATGTTACATCCATAAAGAAGGTCTAGAGCTTGAATCAGGGAAGAGTCTGAACGAGTTGGAATTTAGTTACCATACCTACGGAGAATACGATCCGAAAAGGAACAATGTGATTTGGGTTTGTCATGCTCTTACAGCTAATTCCGATGTTTTCGATTGGTGGAAAGGATTGTTTGGGGAGAATGACTTATTCAACCCGAAAGATTACTTCATTGTATGCGATAATACGCTGGCTTCTTGTTATGGTTCAACAGGTCCTCTCTCAAAAAATCCGGTAAACGGAGAAGCTTACTATCACGATTTCCCGCAATTAACGGTTCGCGATTTAGTAGGGGCTCATGAAATTTTGCGAAAGCATTTAAAAATTGAACGTATTCACATGTTAATTGGAAGTTCGCTTGGTGGCATGCAAGCTATGGAGTGGGCTCATTCATTAAATGATAAATTAGATAATTTGGTAATTTTGGCCTCTAATGCCAAGCATTCTCCTTGGGGAATTGCTTTTAACGAATCGCAACGAATGGCAATCGAGGTCGATCCAACTTGGAAAGAATCCAATGATCAGGCAGGTTTAAATGGAATGCGTGTGGCAAGATCAATTGCATTGCTCAGCTATCGAACTTATGCAACTTACGATCATTCTCAGCAGGAAAATGAAGAGGGTAAAACCGATGATTATCGTGCCAGTTCCTATCAAAGATATCAGGGCGAGAAGTTGGCGAGAAGATTTAACGCCTATTCTTATTGGCACCTTTCCAAAATAATGGATAGTCATGATATGGGACGTGGACGAAAAAGTGTTGAAGCTGCTTTGAGTGAAATTGAAGCCCGAACTTTGGTGATTGGAGTCAATTCGGATCAGATTTTCCCCATTCAGGAACAAAAATTTATTGCTGATAAAATTTCCAATGCCAAATTTCTGGAAATAAATTCAATTTATGGACACGATGGTTTCCTTTTAGAGCAGGAGCAATTAAGTAAGGTTTTAAAAGCCTTTTTAACGGAAAAAGAAAATAATGAGTAAAAAACTAAAAATAGGTATTTTCGGCTACGGTGTTGTAGGTTCCGGATTGGCTCACGTACTTAAAAATAGCAAAGGTCTTGATGCTTCTATCGTGAAAGTTTGCGTTAAAAATGCAGAGAAGGAAAGAGATTTAGATTCAAAATTGTTAACTACGAATCCCGATGATATTTTGAACGATCCGGAAATTAATGTGGTGGCTGAATTGATAGATGATGCTGAAGCTGCTTATGGGATTGTGAAAAAAGCTTTGCAAAAAGGAAAACATATAGTTTCGGCCAATAAAAAAATGCTTGCTTACCATGTTGAGGAACTTATTCAACTGCAATGGCAACACAATGTTTCACTTCTATACGAAGCTTCGGCTTGCGGAAGTATTCCTATTATCAGAAATTTAGAGGAGTATTACGACAATGATTTGTTACAATCGGTAAGTGGAATTCTGAATGGATCTTCCAATTACATTCTGACTAAGATTTTCAATGAAAATTCCGATTATCAAATCGCATTAAAGGAGGCTCAGGATCTGGGATATGCCGAGAGTGACCCTACTTCGGATGTTGGTGGTTTCGATACTTTGTACAAATTGATTCTTCTTGGGGTTCATGGTTTTGGTTTGTTTGTGCATCCTGATGAGGTTTTTAATTGTGGAATTTCGAATCTCTCGACTCACGATATTCAATTGGCGAGCCAAAAAGGATACAAAATTCGATTGATTGGCAAGGTGAGTAAAGTGAATGGAAATCAGGTGAATTTATTGGTAGCACCCAAATTTGTAAAACCAAACGAACACGCATATACTGTAGATAGTCATTACAATGGAGTGGTGATTCAGGGGAATTTTTACGATAACCAGTTCATGTATGGAAAAGGCGCGGGTGCTCATCCAACCGGATCGGCAGTTTTATCGGATATTACCGCCTTGGCTTACGATTATAAGTACGAATATAAAAAGCTGAAATATTACGGTGGTTTGCAGTTTACCAACAATATGGATGTTGAAATTTACTTAAGGTATTCCGATAAAAAGGATTTGTCTCTATTTAATTTCAAAGAAATATCAGAATCTTTAACAGGAAAAGAGTTTAATTACATAATCGGAACTTTGAATTTGTCGGAATTAATTAAAATCCGAGAACAACTTCTGGAGAAGGATATTTTTCTGGCCTATTTTGGTGAAGAATAAGTTGAATGAGGAAAATTAACAGCTGAAACAGATTGGAATAATGATACAGATTTTCACCTGAAGATTCTATGGTTGAGGGAAAAAGATTTGGTTTTTATCTTTGTACAGTTTACGAAATATATAATAAAGCTTAATTTTACTCAGAATATACTTTTTACATTGAACGAAGGAACAAGCTTGTTTTGAATGAGAATCTGGAAGGAATTGATCTTCCATTTTATGCAAGAGTTAGAAATAAATCAAAAATATCATGTTTGGTAGAACCGAAGAAAAGTAATGCTTCAATTTATCTAACAGTCGAAAACGAATATGGAACAAAAATATACACCGATAAAAGAAGTCTTACAGAAGCAAATTCTTGTTTTAGATGGAGCGATGGGAACCATGATTCAGTCTCATAAATTGACTGAATCGGATTTTCGGGGAACACGTTTTGCAGATTTTTCCTGTGATCAGAAAGGGCATAACGATCTGCTTACCCTAACTCAACCTGAAATTATTAAGGGAATTCATCTCAAATTTTTGGAAGCGGGAGCTAATATTATCGAAACCAATACTTTCAACTCCAATGCGATTTCATTGGCCGATTATCAATTGGAAGAACTGGCTTACGAACTGAATTTGGAAGCTGTAATGAATGCACGTGCTGCTATTCAGGAAATGAATGCCATCGATCCTGAAACTCCTCGCTGGGTAGCTGGTGCTATCGGACCGACCAATAAGACCACTTCTATGTCACCAAAAGTAGAAGATCCTGGCTTTCGCGATGTGAGTTTTGATGATCTGGTAAGAATTTATACTGAGCAAATAAAAGGTTTGTTGGATGGTGGAGTAGATGCACTTTTAATAGAAACGATTTTTGATACTTTAAATGCCAAAGCTGCTATTTATGCAGCCGATTTATTGCTGAGCGAAAGAGAATTGGATACGCCTATCATGATTTCGGGAACCATTACCGACAACAGCGGAAGAACTCTTTCGGGACAAACATTGGAAGCTTTTGTTACTTCAATGAAATGTGATCGTTTGCTAAGCATCGGATTGAATTGTGCTTTTGGAGCTAAAGATTTGGTGCCATATATTCAGCAATTGGATTCTTTACTTCCGGTTTATGTGAGTGTTTATCCGAATGCTGGTTTGCCAAATGAATTGGGCGAGTACGATGAGACTCCCGAGGCCATGTTGACCGATCTTCGAGAATTACTCGATAATAAAAAGATAAACATTGTGGGTGGTTGTTGTGGAACGCGACCCGAGCATATTAAAATATTAGCCGATGCTGTAAAAAATGCAGCTCCTCGGGAAATTCCTGAGGTGGAAAAGGAAACTCGCTTAAGCGGATTGGAATTGCTTAGAATCAATTCCTTGAGTAATTTTGTGAATGTGGGAGAACGTACCAATGTAGCAGGTTCATTAAAATTTGCTCGTTTAATTCGTGAGAAAAAATACGAAGAAGCTCTTTCTATTGCACGTAATCAGGTTGAAAATGGCGCGCAAATCATCGATGTGAATATGGATGATGCCATGTTGGATGCAGAAAAGGAAATGGATATTTTCTTGAAGTTATTGGTTTCAGAACCTGAAATTTCACGTGTTCCCATAATGATTGACTCCTCGAAATGGTCGGTTCTAGAAACAGGCTTAAAATGTGTGCAGGGAAAATGTGTGGTTAATTCTATCTCCTTAAAAGAGGGGGAAGAGGAATTTATCAATCATGCAAGTCAGATAAAAAGATACGGAGCTGCTACAGTAGTAATGGCATTCGATGAGAAAGGTCAGGCCGATACTTTCGAACGAAGAACTGAAATTTGCGGCAGAGCTTATAAAATATTAACCGAAACAGTTGGTTTTCCAGCAGAGGATATCATTTTTGATCCCAATGTATTGGCCATTGCTACCGGAATTGAAGAGCATAATAATTATGCTGTAGACTATATTAAAACCGTAAAGTGGATCAAAGCAAATCTTCCTTACGCGAAAATTAGTGGAGGAATCAGCAATCTGTCTTTTTCTTTCCGAGGGAATAATACAGTTCGTGAAGCCATGCATTCGGTTTTCTTGTATCATGCCATAAAAGAAGGTTTAGATATGGGAATTGTAAATCCGGGAATGTTGCAAATTTACGATGAAATAGAGCCCGAACTTTTGGAGAAAGTTGAGGATGTGGTTTTGAACCGCAAACCCGAAGCAACGGAAATACTCATCGAATTTGCCGAAGGATTAAAATCGGCAGGAAAAGTGCAGGTGAGAGCCGATGCCTGGAGAGAAAAAACTTGTTTCGAACGCCTTTCCTATTCATTGGTAAAAGGAATAACCGATTATATTGAGCAAGATGCCGAAGAAGCCAGACAGCTATTGCCTCGTGCATTGGATGTAATTGAGCAGCCTTTGATGGATGGAATGAATGTGGTTGGCAATCTGTTTGGAGATGGAAAAATGTTTTTGCCACAGGTGGTAAAATCTGCCAGGGTAATGAAAAAGGCTGTTGCTTACCTTCAACCTTTTATCGAGGATGAAAAAAATAGCGTAACCGATGCGAAAAATGCCGGCAAAATATTGATGGCTACCGTAAAAGGTGATGTTCACGATATTGGAAAAAATATTGTGGGTGTTGTTTTGGGCTGTAACAATTTCGAGGTGATTGATTTGGGAGTTATGGTTCCTTGTGCAAAAATCTTAGAAGTAGCCATTCAAGAAAATGTGGATGCCATCGGTTTAAGTGGTTTGATTACTCCTTCATTGGAAGAAATGTGTTTTGTGGCGGAAGAAATGAAGCGTCAAGGCTTTGAAATTCCTTTGGTAGTAGGAGGAGCAACCACCTCGGAATTGCATACGGCAGTGAAAATTGAACCCAATTACGGTCATGGAGTGGTTCACGTTGTGGATGCATCCAAATCGGTAGGAATTTTCAAGCAATTGTGCAATAAGAATAAGAGAGAAGATTATTTGGAAACAGTTCGTGAGAAATATCAGGAGGTACGAACAGTTCATGAAAATCAAAAACCAAAAGAATACTATTCCTTAGAGGAGGCGCGACAAAATAAAGAGCGATACGATTGGACTACAGAACCAATTTACAAGCCGAATAAAACAGGAATGCAGGTACTAAAGAACTTTTCCATTGGTGAAATTCGTAAATACATCGATTGGACTTTCTTTTTTGTTGCCTGGGAGCTGAAATGCATGTATCCCGAAATTATGGAAGATCCTGATTTTAAAGAGGAGGCCAAAACTCTTTTCGAAGATGCCAATCGTATGTTGGATGTGATTGAAAGAGAAGGATTATTAGAGGCTAGTGCGGTTTATGGTTTATTCCCTGCCAATAGTGAAGGCGATGATATTGTTTTGTATGCCGATGAGGATAGATCGAAAGAAATTACTCGTTTTTGTGGCATTCGTCAGCAAGAAAAATTTAAGAAAGGATTAACCAGTTTATGCTTGAGCGATTTTATTGCACCAAAAGAATCGGGTAGAATTGATTATATAGGAGCATTTGTAGTTACAGCAGGTATAGGTGTCGATGAAATCGTAGAGAAGTTGGCAGCGAATCACGATGATTACAATAGCATCATGATTAAAGTTCTAGCCGATCGTTTAGCGGAAGCCTTTACCGAATTGTTGCACGAAAAAATCCGTAAAGAAGATTGGGGCTATGCTACCGATGAGGATGGGAGTGTAGAGGATATGCTTCGTGAAAATTATCAGGGAATTCGTCCTGCCTTTGGATATCCATCATTACCTGAGCATTCTGAAAAACAAGTTCTTTGGGATTTTCTGGATGTAGAAAAGCAGATTGGTGCTAGCTTAACAGAGAATTTTGCCATGTATCCTGCTGCATCGGTTAGTGGTTTGGTATTGGCTCATCCCGAAGCCATGTATTTTACAATTGATAAAATTAAAGAGGATCAGTTGAAAGATTATGCATCCCGAAAAGGAATATCAGAAGAAAAAGCAAAAAAGCTGTTGACAGCAATACTATAAATACGATTGATAAGATTTAGAGAAAGACTCTCACATCTAAGATCTCATATCTAACAAAAACCAATGAAAGTAATAGAATTATTAAATCAGGCAATTGAGAATAAAACCACACATTTCTCTTTTGAATTGTTGCCTCCTTTGCGGGGAAATAGCATATATAAAGTTTTTAATACCATCGATAAATTAAAGGAATTCGATCCAAAATACATCAATATTACTGCTCATCGTGATGAAATGGTCTTTACTGAGTCAGCTGATGGAACAATTCAAAAGAAAATCACGCGAAAGCGACCAGGCACAGTAGCTGTGGCGGCAGCCATTAAGAACGAATACAAAATTACGGTGGTGCCTCATGTAATTTGCAGCGGTTTTTTGCCTGAAGAAACAGAAAATGCGCTTTTGGATTTGAATTTCTTAGATATTCATGATGTATTGTTGCTCCGTGGTGATTCTTCTTCTAGGCATGAATTTATTTCCAATCAGGGAGAACACAAATACGCCATCGATTTGATTCATCAGGTAAATAATATTAACAAAGGTGATTTTTTGGATGGAACTCATGTAGAGCCTTTTTCAACTCCTTTTTCTTACGGTACAGCCGGATATCCCGAAAAACATGAAGAAGCTCCGAATTTGGATTCCGATATTTATTGGTTAAAAAAGAAGGTAGATGCGGGTGCTGATTACATAGTAACGCAGATGTTTTTCGATAATCAGAAATTTTTCGATTTTGAGAAGAGAGCAAGAGCGGCAGGAATCAACGTGCCTATTGTACCAGGAATTAAGCCAATTTCGGCTTTAAGTCAATTAACAGTGCTTCCGCAGATTTTTAAAACAGACATACCGGAAGCTTTGGCAGCCGAAGTTCGTAAATGTAAAACCAACGATGAGGTGAAACAAGTAGGAATAGAATGGGGAATTCAACAGGGAAAAGAGTTGATTCAACATGGCGTTCCTTCCTTGCACTTTTATACCTTAATGGCAAGCAATTGTGTTCGCGATATCGCAAGAGCGATTTATTAAACCTTTTCGAGAAAACACACAAGTCGTTAGCAGATTTTAATAGTTTGCTAACGATTTTTTTATGGAATTTTGAGATAAAGAACCTTTTTTCAATTTTAAATAGAAATTGTTTTTCAAAAAAAATTCTGATCTGCACAATAGTTTGCTCAATTTTGTAGTTTCTGGTAAAAAGGATTAATAAATTATGAAGAAAAATTTTATGTTGCTTGCTCTTATTTTGGGAGTATTAGCAAGCAAGGCACAGGTTTTTAATACCTCAGGAATTTTGAGTTCTGGTGAAGCTGCAATCGGTTTTGAGCCGTCTTTACTCGACTCAAGTGGATCCAATGAATTTCTAATGTTTTTTCATGCAGGTGTAGGCATTGGAAATAATATTGATTTAGGTGCCAAAATTGGTGCTTTTGGTGACGAAAACTATTATGGTGGCGATGTTGAATTCGGGATAAGTAAAAATCTTTCTCTATCTGCCGGAGCTCACCATTTTCATGATTTTGGCTTTGATGGAACGGCAAATGTTACTGTTCCGCTTGCTTCGGGTACAAAGTTAATTAGTGGTTTCGACATGGATATTAACTTTGGTGATGAGACCACAATTCCTCTTTGGATACCAATAGGAATCCGTGTTGCGGTAGGTAATGGCTGGTCGCTAATTATGGAATCGGAAATAGAGTTAACCGATGTAGCTTACCATTACTTTGGTGTGGGAATGGCTTACGGATTTTAAAAATAGTGAGGATGATATTTTTTGAGACAGAGCGTTTGCTTTTTCAGTCGATAACAGAAAAGGAGATTTTAGATCTTTTGGAAATTTATCGCGACACAGAGGTGATGCGCTTTATTCCCAATTCTAAAATTTTGTGGAAGAAAGAAAATTTGTCGGAAAAATATGAGAAAACCAATGTCAATTACGATTTAGGTTTTGGAATTTTTGCTGTCATCTGTAAGGAAAATAAGCAGTTAATTGGCGAAGCAGGTTTTTTTAACTCCTTCGAGAATCTGAGACAACTAGAATTGGGATACATCCTAAAATCGGATTGCTGGGGAAAAGGTTTTGGCACAGAAATCTGCAAGGGACTGATTGAGTATGGCTTTTCAAAATTGAATCTGCAAAAAATGGTAGCGCGAATGTATCAGGAGAATTTGGCTTCGGAACAAGTCTCCAAAAAATGTGGAATGACAAAAGTGAAAGAGGGAAGAGATTTGAATGGTGATCTTTTCGTTCAATACGAGATAAATTCGTAAACAAAAATCCTCAATTCTATATGGAATTGAGGATTTTTTTAATGTTGGAAGATTACTTCCCAAACTCATCAATAATTTTCTGAGCAGTAACTTCCGATAGTTTTATATTCGATTCGTGTGTCCAGCCACCAACGTGCGGACTAAGCAATACTTTCTCCGATTCAATCAGAGCCTTAAATTCTGCAGGAAGTTCAGAGGCATGCAAATCTTCAAAAGATGTCTTTTCGAATTCCAATACATCCAAACAAGCACCTTTTACCTGTAAGAAATTATCTGGTTGAAAATGAAATTTATACAGTCTTGTTGTATCCGCTCATAATTAATTTTTGTTAAAAATAAGGGTTTTTGTAAATTGTTGTTTTTAATTAAAAGTTGATAATATTAACAATACATTTATGAAAAATAAGATTGTAATTACTCAAGCGGTATTATGCGTAGTGATGTTCTTGTGTGTTTTAGGCTGTCATAATCGCAAGGTAGAATATTTAACCTTACATGATCCTTTATTTGATTGGTCTATTAGAGAAGATTCAACAGTAAGAAGTGTTTATTTGAAATCTAAGGAGCGATTCGATGAACAGAGATATGTGGAGAATGGCGTGGTGAAATGGCATTTTAAATCAGCAAAGGATGCTAATGTTTCTCAAGAAATATTTGATTATTTTACCATGTTTTTAGAGACTGATGATGATATTAATAAAGGGGGTACACTCATGAAATCTAAAAATATATGGATTTTACATACTGCGAGAGGTAGATTTATAGAGCATATGTATATAGGGGATGATGGATTGTTAAAGTGGAATATTACATCTGGTGCAGAAATTCATATTTCCGAAAATTTATTTGATTATATTGTTCAAACGCAAATTGTAATGAATGATTACATTAAAGAAGGTACTTGGAAAGCAAAACAAGGAGGAATAATGGTAGAACCCATAAAATAGTGATGAGGAATAGAATAATAATAATTATTCATATACTATTCTTGTGTGTTTTAGGATGCAAGAACCATAAGAATGAGTATCTAAGCTTGCACAATCCTCTGTTTGATTGGTCTATTAGGGAAGATTCAGCGGTTAGGAATGTTTATTTGAAATCAAAGGAACGATTTGATGAACAGAGATACGTGGAGGACGGTGTGGTAAAATGGCATTTTAAATCAGCAAAAGAAGCCAATGTCTCTCCAGAAATATTTAATTACTTTACGATGTTTTTGGAAACAGATGATGATATATTTAAAGGGGGGACGCTAATGAAATCTAAAAATATTTGGATATTTCATAATGCCAAGGGGCGATTTTTTGAACATACCTACATTGGGGAAGATGGATTGGTGAAATGGGATATTACCTCTGGGGCTGAAATTCATATTTCAGAAAATTTATATCAATATATTGTGGAGTTTCAAAATAATTTAAATGATGATATTAAGGCAGGAATCTGGAAAGCAGAACAAGGAGAGACCATGATAGAATACAAAAGAATTACAAAGGATTAATATTTTTTTTGCAATTTATACCTTGATTAAAGTAAAAGATTGATGCAAGATTAAGATGTCTGCAATCAATCTTTTTTTCTTTGGCATAATTTCTGGTTCCCAAACTCATCAATAATTTTTTGAGCCGTTACTTCCGATAGTTTTATATTCGATTCGTGGGTCCAGCCACCAACATGCGGACTCAGCAATACTTTTTCTGATTTAATCAGATATTTAAATTCTGCAGGCAATTCCGATGCATGCAAATCTTCGAAAGAAGTTTTTTCGAATTCCAAAACATCCAAACAAGCTCCTTTTATCTGGCCAGACTCTAGGTTCTTTACCAAATCGGCAAGACGAACAACTTTTCCGCGAGCTGTATTAATGAGGTAAATTGGTTTTTTGAATTTTTTCAGGAATTCATCATTCACCATAAACATGGTTTCTTCGGTTTGTGGCACATGTAAACTCAATACATCGCATTGCTCAAACAGATCTTCTAATTGTTTCTCCTTACAAAATTCATCCGAGTAATCGAATTTGTATTTGTCGTAGGCAATAACTTTGCAGCCAAAACCCTTTAAACGTTGGGCAAAAGCACCGCCCATATTACCGTAACCAATAATTCCAACGGTTTTTCCTTTTATCTCGATGCCTCTGTTTTCTTCGCGTCGCCACATTCCATGGCGAACTTCCCAATTGCATCGGCACAAGTTGTTGAACAAACAAAGTAGCATTCCTACTGCATGTTCGCCAACGGCATCGCGGTTTCCTTCTGGAGCATTAAAGCATCGTATGCCTTTGCTTTCGGCGTAGTCAACATCAATATTTTCCAGACCGGCACCCACACGACCAATAAATTTAAGTTTGGTGGCCTGATCTAATTCTTCTTTGTTTAATTTGAATTTACTACGAATAATAAAACCATCGAATTCCGGAAAAATAGCCAACAATTCTTCTTTGTTCTTTTCAGGATAGTAGGAGCATTCAAACCCGGCTTCCTCGAGCATTTCTCTTAGTCGCGCGTGAGTTGAATCTATAAATAAGACTTTCATTTTGATATGAGATTTTAGATGTGAGGAGTTGAGAGAGCTTTTGAGTTACAAGCTTCCTGATTCTCAAATAGGCTACAAAAATAGATGGAATTTCAGGAAATGAAGAATTTCAATGAAAGTTTTCAGGGGAATGAGAAAAAGGAATTGTTCTTAGCTTCTCATTTGTGGATGATTACTCTTAATCTGCATTTAATTCTACTACAAAACTTGCTTTGTATCCTCTAATTTTCCCCAAAGCATCATATATTTCGTAGCCTAACATCATCTTTTTAACTTTTTTTTCAAGCGAAAGCTTATCCGAATTCCAGTACCATTCCTCCATAAACTGAATGTTTCCTGTCTTGTTCAATAAATTACTTTCGGCTATTATCTTTTCGAGTTCTGGCTTCGAAAGCTGATGATTGTCGTAGTAGTCGAAAGCTGCTAAATCGCCATTTCTTACGGCTTTTATAATGTCTTTCACCAGGTTGTTTACATTCGTGTTCTCTAAACATTCAGCTTTCCACTCATCTTCAGGGTTTGGATTGCTCACTACTACTTCATAGGTGATCGGATCAGCAATTTTAATTCCTGAATATTGAGTAGACTCATTTTTTTTCTGCTGCTGGCAAGAAAACAAAAACAGCCCTGAAAAAATCAGAGCTGCTGCTATTGGAATGCGTTTTATCATTTTAAGATCTTATTAATTGTCGAGTATCTTAGATTTTAAGAAAGAGGTCTATCTGTCAAAATGCAATCTCATTCCTTTTTTGCTTTCGTCAAATTTGCCATTGTCGTATGCCAAATGACCATTTACAAAGGTTTTGTCAACTTGATATTGAAATTTTTCTCCATCGAAAGGAGTCCATCCACATTTATAAAGTGAATTTTCATGGGTTGCTGTCCAATCATCTTCTTCTAACAGAACCAAATCGGCATAGTAGCCTTTGCGAATAAATCCACGTTTTTCAACCTGGAATAATTCAGCCGGAGCGTGACACATTTTTTCAACTACTTTTTCAATACTGATTTTTCCTCTTCGTGCCTGTTCCATCATCGCGACTAAGGAATGCTGAACCAAAGGACCGCCACCAGCAGCTTGCATGTAGTTGCCATCTTTTTCTTCGGGAGTGTGAGGCGCGTGATCGGTGGCAACAACATCTAGCCGGTTATCTAAAAGTGCTTCCCAAAGTGCATCCTGATCGTTTTGAGTTTTAATGGCCGGATTCCAGCGAATTCTTGATTTTTTGGTTTTGTAATCCTGATCGGTAAACCACAAATGGTGAACACAAACTTCAGCAGTAATTCTTTTCTCTTTCAAAGGAATCGTATTGTCGAATAGTTCCATTTCTTTGGCACTAGACAAGTGTAAGATATGAAGTCGTGTATTGTATTTTTTGGCCAATTCAATGGCTTTCGATGAGGATTTGTAGCAAGCTTCGGCACTTCTAATCTCTCCATGACACTCCATGGGAATATCATCTCCATATTTTTTTTGATATTCAGCTTGGTTTTTGTCAATAGTAGGTGAATCCTCACAATGTGTTGCGATGAGTAGAGGTGCTTTTTCAAAAATCTGCGAAAGCGTATCAATGTCATCTACCAACATATTTCCGGTTGAAGAACCCATAAAAATTTTGATTCCACAAACCGTTTTCGGATCTGTTTTTAGAATTTCTTCTAAATTGGTATTGGTAGCGCCCATGTAAAACGAATAGTTGGCCAAGGATTTTTCAGCACCAAGTTGATAGCGTTCTGCAAGTAATTTCTGAGTAATTGTCTGCGGTTTTACGTTTGGCATATCCATAAAGGAAGTGGTTCCTCCAGCAAGTGCAGCTCTCGATTCGGTGTACAAATCACCTTTTTGTGGCATGCCCGGATCGCGAAAATGAACTTGGTCATCAATAACGCCAGGAATTAATAATTTGCCTCCAGCATCAATAACAGTCCAGTTTTTATCTAAAATTTCAGGCTCCGAAGTATATATTTCTTCAATTAGCTGATCTTTTACAAGAACGCTTCCTGCAAATTTTTTGCCTTCATTAATAACTAGGGCATTTTTGATAAGATAAGTCGACATTTTGCTTGTTTAATTATAAGTATTGTGAAAATCTATCTTTCGTATTTGGTAAAAAAACTTCTCAACTTCATTTTAATTACTCCCCAAACGGCTTCATTAAAAATTCCACCATTCATTTTAGAACTTCCCTGTGTTCTATCAGTAAAAATAATGGGCACTTCAATAATCTTAAAACCATATTTCCAGGTTGTAAACTTCATTTCAATCTGAAAAGCATAACCTTTAAATCGAATGTTCTCCAAATCAATTGTTTCTAGAACTTTTCTCGTATAGCATTTAAAACCCGCAGTAGCATCGTGAATTTTCATGCCGGTAATAAAACGCACATATTTTGATGCAAAATACGACATCAGAACTCTACCCATAGGCCAATTTACAACATTTACCCCAGAAACGTAGCGCGATCCAATGGCCATGTCACCGCCTTTTTTCGAACAGGCTTCATACAAATGAATCAAATCTTCCGGATTGTGCGAAAAATCAGCATCCATTTCAAATATATATTCATATTTGTGCTCCAAGGCCCATTTAAAACCAGCAATGTAGGCGGTTCCTAATCCTAGTTTTCCTTTTCGTTCCACCATATGTAGTTGCGAAAATTCATTTTGCAATTTTTTTACAATTGCTGCAGTGCCATCAGGCGAACTGTCTTCTATAATAAGAACATCAAAAGCTGTATCCAGCGAAAATACTTTTCTTACAATCGCTTCAATATTTTCTTTTTCGTTGTAGGTTGGTATAATAACAATACGATTCGTCACCATGCGAGAATTAATGTGTTAAAACAATTTCGTCACACGAAGATAGTATATCTGCATAATATCTTTTCCGAAGGATAGTTAAAAAGCCTAAATTTTTCATTTTTCATCATGCCATTCCCTTTTTCCTGTATAATATCAGGAAAAAGGTCGGGCTATTCGCTAAATCTTTTGGCTCGTTCCTCGCAAAAAGGATATCGCTACTATCCCTAATGGAAGGGGGAGCATTACGAGTAGCGAATTCATCATTTGGCTTCTTTTATAAGTAGGCATTCGCTAATTCAAAAGTCTTCAAAAAAATATTTTATCAGGTTACCAGATAGTTAAGAGAATGTTTTCAATTTCTTTCCAAAAGCATTTGGAAGTGGGAGAAATAATCCTTTATCTTTGCACCGCTTTCAACGGAAAGTGCGTTATGATTTTGGTTTTAATTTTAAGGAATTGAGCATAGAGAGTAACGAAAAAGCTTTTTTTAAAATTTTATTGGTTTGCATTAGGATATATAAAATTAAATCAATTATATTTGCAGCCGCTTTTAGGGTTAATGAATCATACAGACCACTAGTAAACATGAGGTTTTGCTGAGGAAGTTGCTCAAAAAAAAGTTAAAATTTTATTTGCAGATTAGGAATTAAATTCTTTATCTTTGCAGCCGCTTTAAAC
>NZ_JBFHJW010000070.1:0-19739 GCF_041595635.1 Labilibaculum sp. | reverse complement strand
CATAGCTGAAAAAGGCGTGAAGGAAAAAATCCGTTTTAAAAATGAATGATTCCTTGTCTCATTGGGAAATATATTGAAATTTTCTAAAAGAATTATAAAGGAGCTAAAGTCAAATCATTTTTCAAACATTATTTTTTGTAGTCTTTGATGCGTGATGGGTCACCGATTGTCAACGTCTTGATTCTTTTGTTTCTTTTCTCATTAAGGAGAAAATGAAAAGCCTCTCCGGCTTGAGGAGAAGGAAAAAAGCTAAGGAGAAGGAAGAAAGTTATAGAGGCTGATGATCACGCGGAAAGAAATGATTTTCGCGGATTTTTAGTTTGGTATTAGAGTGCACACTTTTCTCCAGGAAGGGAAAATGTAGTTTGAGATATTATTGAAGAGGGTACAAAAAAACGCTTCCGAATGTACGAAAGCGTTTTTGTATTTTGAGGAAGCTTTATGCTTCTTGAAAAACAGTTTTAGTATGATTTTTTCTTTTCAGAAGGTGGGTTGGTAACCACGAAAAGAAGATGCCCATGCTAATTATGATGGCTAAAAGGATTTCATTTCCTAGTCCATTCAAAAGAAAAGCGGTGGCTATAAAAAGTACATTCACAGCCATAATTCTTGCTGTAGCGGCAACATGTTTATAGCCTAGACTTAGCATACGGTGATGCACGTGATTTTTGTCTGGCTGAAAAGGTGATTTCTTGTGAATGATACGAATTAACATCACACGGATGGTGTCGAAAAGGGGAATGGCAAGTATTCCTATGGATACCGCTGGAGCAGCTTTTATGGCATATTTAAAATCTGGATAGATGTTTAATTCGTTGAATCGAATCACCAGAATAGAGATAAGTAAGCCGAGAATCATAGATCCTGTATCTCCCATAAATATTTTATTGCTTTTGCCGAAGACATTGAATCTGAAAAAGGCAAGTAAAGCACCTAGTAAGCTTGCTGATAAGACCACATATTCGTAGTTTCCAGTAATGAAGAACCATACGCCCATAGAGGTAGTGACCAACGCACTAATCCCAGAAGCTAAGCCATCAATTCCATCAATTAAATTGAAACCATTCGTTACCACAATAATTACGAAAATAGAGAAAATAACGCTTACAAAATAGTTCAATTCGTGAATACCAAGAATTCCATGGAAATTGGTGAAACGAATATCTCCCATGACAATAACAATCAGAGCTGCAAAAATTTGACCAACCAGTTTTTTTCGAGGTGAGATAATCAAAATATCATCTTTAATGCCCAAGCTGAACATGATGATGGTTGCTGCAACGATATATTTTAATTCATGAATCATGTATCCATTGCTAAAAATCAGAATGGATAAAGTAAATCCCAAAAAGATGGCAACACCACCAAGAGAGGGAACTACTGTGCTATGTGAGGATCTGAAGTTGGGTTCGTCGTAAAGTTTTTTTTCCCGAGCCAAATGGATGATTGTTGGAATTATCCGGTAGCAAACGAGCAGGGAAAAAATAAAACTCATCGTAATGTAAAAGTAGTGTGTAAATGGGTACATAGTGTGTTTAAATAGGTTTTTGGCTAAATTGGCGTGGCAAAGATACAATTAATCATTTTACTTTTGGCCTGTCAAATATGCCAAGTTAATAGAAGAGGTCATAAATTAGTGGTTTTTTTCGATGCAAAAAGAATTTTCTCCTTACGAAAGTACGGAATTATTTTTACAGGGATGAAATTTTAGACGTGTTTTTGTTTTTTTTCTTCTTTTGTTGAGTGAAAATGGGTTTTAATCATCAATAAAATGATATTTACCTATGGTTTTTCTTCTTTCTGAATTTTTAGATTGTTTTTTCCTCTTTGCCAGGTGGCTTGGGGAAGAAGAGGAATAGTCAGATTAACTTGACACATTTGGCAGGAGGTGGAATGACTAAAAAAGACTAATATTGTGGCCGCTTTGATGTAGCTTGTTGATTTTGTTACAGTAGAGAAGTAATTGAGGAAAAAATTAGGGAATTGAGGAATGGTTCCTTATTTTTGCACAGCAAAAATTTTTCTTTTGTCTTGTCAAAAAGGTGTTTTATCACTCTTTAAGTGAATATAGGTTAAAAGACAGGAGAAACACACACACGTGAAATGTTATTGAAATTATGATTGGGTCGATGAAAAAAATGTTACTGCTTGTTTTGTTTTCGTTTTTGTTTTTGGGAACGGCAAGCTCTCAAAGTTCAAATGTCAGTGCTTCCAGTGTAAATGTAGAGGCAATGAGCGATGCTCAAATTGAGAAAATTATTGCCAAAATGGATGCCAACGGTATGAGTTTGGAAGAGGCCATAAGTTTAGCACGCGCCCGAGGTGCTTCACAGACCCAGATCGATCAGATGGTAGCGAAGATTAATGCTTATAAAAGTGGTGCGAGGACTACCGCTGCTACAAATTCCGATTCGGGAGCGAATGAAGAAAGCTTGAGTGATGAGGTTCAGGTTTCTACGAAAGAAGTTGTGGATGCCAGTGCAAAAAACCGAAACACATTTGGCTATCATTTTTTTAATTCTGAAAATCTTAGTTTTGAGCCCAGTACAAGCGTGCCGGTTTCTGAGTCCTACTCCTTAGGAATAGGTGATGAGGTAAATATTGCAGTTTACGGAGCTTCCCAACAAACATATCAGCTAAGCGTTCAGAAAAGTGGTTCCATTTCCATTCCCGATTTGGGGCCTGTTTACGTATATGGTATCGCATTTGGCGAGGCTAAAGAAAAAATAAAAAACCGATTGATCTCTATTTACAATGGAATGAGTGGAGATCGCCCCAATACCTTCGTTGATATCAGCATGGGAAGTTTAAAAGGAGTGAAGGTGAATGTAATTGGAGAGGTGAATTTGCCTGGAACCTATTCCCTTCCGGCCACAGCATCAGCTTTTAATGCTTTGTATTTGGCTGGTGGACCCAATGAGAATGGATCTTTTAGAGCCATAGATGTATTGCGTGATGGCAAATTGCTCACAAGTATAGATGTGTATGTCTATTTGATTGATGGCAATACACAAAATAACATACAATTGCGCGACCAGGATGTAATATTGGTTCGTCCCTATTTAAATAGGGTAAAAATAGCTGGTGAATTCAAACGCACGGGTTTATTCGAAGCGAAAAAAGACGAAACGGTTGCTGATCTTTTGCGTTATGCAGGAGGTTTTACCGATAGAGCATATACTCATCGTTTGGAGCTGTATCGCAACAATACGAGAACTCTAAGTTTTAAGGATGTTCCCGCAGATCAATTCTCTCAGGTGCAATTTATGAATGGAGATTCCCTTGTTGCTGGTGCACTAAGTGAGCGTTTCGAGAACAGGGTCAGTATTGGAGGTGCTGTTTATCGCCCTGGCAACTACGAGTTGACTGAAAATCTAATGCTTTCCGATTTGATAAAAGAGGCTGATGGATTGAAAGAGGAAGCCTTTATGGAGCGTGGGGTGATTACCCGTAAAATGAAAGACATGAGCTTGAAAGCAATTTCTTTTTCTCTTGTTGATATGCTAAATGGTTCTTATGATATTGCCTTGCAAAAGGAGGATCGCATTCAGATTTCTTCGAAATTTGATATGCGCGAAGCACGTACGGTGGAAATTGTGGGAGAAGTTCAATTTCCGGGTACTTACGCATGGGCCGACAAGCTAAAAATTGGGGATCTAGTTTTTCAGGCGGGCGGTTTCAAGGAAAATGCTGAAGTTTCAGGAATTGAGGTGAGCCGTGTTTTAGATGAAAATGAAATTAGTAAGCTGACAAATTCATTGCTTCATACCTACCAATTTTCATTGGATAGAGATTTGAAATTCGATGCGGAAACGGAGAGCTTTGAACTGAAACCTTTCGATAAAGTTTATGTTCGCCGAGCACCTGGTTACCGTCCTCAGGGAGTGGTTAGCTTGCAGGGAGAGGTTTTGTTTGCAGGAGATTTTGGAATCTCTCGTAAAGATGAGAAAATTTCGGATATCATCAATCGAGCTGGGGGTGTGAGTCCGGAAGCTTATGTGAGAGGTGCTTCTTTACGACGAAAAATTGTTTTGAGTGAAGTGGAATATCAGGCTAAGCTTGCTTTGGTAGCTCAGGATTCAACCATGAAGAAGGAGGATGTAGATAGGGAAGAGTATCAGATTGTTGGTATCGACTTGGCAGATATCTTAGCTCATCCCGGACAAGGAGGAGATTTGGAAGTGCATGCCGGCGATCAGATTTTTGTTCCTTCCAAAATGGAAACGGTAATGGTGTCGGGAGCTGTTTTGAGTCCTGTTGCCCATACATACACCACAAAGAAAAAATTGAAAGAATACATCTTCAATAGTGGAGGCTTTGCACAATCGGCAAAAAAAGGAAAAGTATACGTTTTGTATGCCAATGGAACCACAGAGGCTACCAAGTCAGGTTTATTCGCTCGTCACTACCCTAAAGTAGAGCCAGGTTGTGAAATTATTGTTCCGAAAAAACCAGAGGTCGACAAGGCAGCCAATGCTAGTAAATGGTTGGCCATCGCGTCTACCTTTGCGGCGCTTATTACAGCCATTGCAGTTGCTGTGAATTAAAAGTGAAAGATTACGCGGATGTCATCCAGAATGATCGTAAATGTTGATGTTGTCATGCTGAAACAAGTTCAGCATGACGAAAAGACAAAGAGTAAAACAATGAAAGGTGGATCTATATATCATGTCGAATAAGAATCGAACGACATGATATATTGGTGTAACCTCTGATTTAAATAAAAGAATGGCTGAACATTCAGAAGGAGTAGGTGCAAAGTTTACAAGTAAATATAATTTGATCGATTTGGTTTATTTTGAAGAGTTTGATAATGTAAATGATGCAATATTAAGAGAAAAGCAACTAAAGAACTGGAAGAGAGAATGGAAAATGAATTTGATAAAGATGCTAAATCCAGAGCTTCAAGATTTAAAATTAGATTTTAGATGAGCTTGACGAAGGATCCCCTTCAAAAGAGAAGAGACGAAAGTGAACAGATCCTTCACTGCGTTCTTCCGTTCAGGATGACCGCAATAGTTGATATTGTCATTCCGAGCTTGTCGAGGGATTTCAATAATAAAGAGAGTCATTCTGAACTTGTTTCAGGATCTCAGGATAAATACAGATGCTGAAACAAGTTCAGCATGACGTATCAATGAATTATTTAAAAGCAACGAACTATCAACTAGGATTGTTAATCAATTTTGGAGAGAAGTCGTTGAGATATAAAAGATTTGTCGATACCGATAGAAAAGAATAAGTAATTTCTTAGGCCAATTAAGATAAAAGAACTTGCATTCGCAAAATTCGCCTTAATTCGCGTAATAAACGTCTACCGTAATTATTAATAGATAGTATGCAAGAAAACAATAAAAACATATCTCCTCAAACCGACGACGAGATCGATCTAATTCAACTCGCCAAAACCTTATGGAATGGCCGCCGCACAGTGATCAAGACTACTTTGATTTTTATGGCTTTGGGTTTGTTTATTGCCCTGTTTTCTGCTAAGGAGTACACAGCCACTACTACTATGGTGCCACAATCCTCAGATGGTTCATCCAGCATGGGAGGCAGTTTGAGTGGACTGGCAGCTATGGCAGGAATCAATTTGGGTGGTTCTACAGGTTCGGATATTCCTCCTACCCTTTACCCAAAAGTTTTGAGCAGTATTCCTTTCCAAAAGGAGTTAATGCAAACTTCTCTTACCATTGAAGGACAAGAGAAACAAATCACATTTGCTGATTACTATTTGGAAGTGAAAAAACCAGGTTTGTTGGGGTACATCAAAAAATACAGCATCGGTCTCCCGGGGCTTCTCATCAAGGCCATCAAAGGCGAGCCTGACAAGACTGACAGTCAGGAATTGGAGGATGGAGGCCTTCTCTCCATCAGCGAAGATGAAAAGCAACTCATCGAGATTTTGAATGCTCAGCTCTCCATAGAGGTAAACGACAAAGACGGCTATGTTTCCCTATCGGCACGTATGCCCGAGGCGCGTGCGGCAGCTCAGCTGGCTAAAAAAGCGCAGGAGCTCTTGCAGGAGGCCATAACCAATTTTAAAATTAAAAAAGCTCAGGAACAATTGGCCTTTGTCGAGGGGCGTTATGCCGAGAATGAGATCATTTATAATGCGGCTCAGGACAAACTAGCACGCTTTCGCGATCAGAATAAGAACATGAGCTCGGCGGTGGCACAAACACAATTGGAGCGCTTGCAATCGGATTTTAGTATGGCTTCTTCCGTTTACACCGAATTGGCCAAGCAACTGGAGACCCAAAAAATACAGGTAAAAGAAGATACTCCGGTGTTTACCATCATCGAACCTGTTTCGGTACCCATCGAAAAATCAAAACCCAAACGACCCATGATTTTAATTATCTGGACCTTTTTAGGGGGAATCGTAGGCGTGGGAATGGTCTTCGGGAAGGAGTTCCTGGCTTCCATAAAAGAGCAGTGGAATACTAAGAGTGAAAAGGAAGATATATAAATGAATTAAATTACGCGAATGAAAGCTAATTACGCGAATGGGAGATTTGCTATATAAAGGAAGAGATGCTGAAACGAGTTCAGCATGACGTAAAATTGACGCAGTCATCCTGAGCTTGTCGAAGGATCTCAAGGATAGGAGGGCAGAGCTGTAAAGTGACAGATTCTTCACTGCGTTCCTCCGTTCAGGATGACAGCCTTAAATTAGTTTGCACGTCATCCTGAGGAACGAAGGATCTCAAGTAAAAGAGCATAGTTTAAAGAGAAAATGAAAACATATTACGTTTACATATTAACAAATAAAAATAAAACGGTTTTGTATGTAGGTGTTACAAATAATTTAAAAAGAAGAATAAGTGAGCATGTAAATCATATTGACCATATCAATGCTTTCACAAAACGTTATAATTGTAATCATTTAGTTTATTTTGAGGAACATGATGATGTGAACCTGGCAATTGAAAGAGAGAAGAGGATAAAAGGATGGAGGCGAGAGAGGAAAAATGATTTAATCACAGAATTAAATCCAGAATGGAAGTTTTTAGAGGCTGATTTCTTTGTTTGAACAGATCCTTCACTACGTTCCTCCGTTCAGGATGACAGCTCTTAATCCGTGTAATTCGTAATAATTCGCGTAATCTCTTATTTAAAGAACTAAAGTTGAAATACGGAAATATATTATATCAATAAGAAATGAATACTAAAAAGATAACAAACATTTGCTGCATAGGTGCAGGTTACGTAGGTGGCCCAACCATGGCCATGATAGCTCAAAAATGCCCACACATAAAGGTGACAGTAGTGGATTTGAATGCGCAACGCATTGCCGATTGGAACGATGCCGATTTAGATAAATTGCCAATTTACGAACCAGGTTTGGCCGAAGTGGTGGCCGAAGCAAGAAATCGAAATCTCTTTTTTTCTACAGAGGTAGACAAAGCCATCGCTGAGGCACAAATGATTTTCATATCGGTGAACACACCAACCAAAACCTACGGAGTAGGAAAGGGAAAGGCTGCCGACTTGAAATACATAGAATTGTGTGCCCGACAAATTGCTCAGGTAGCCAAGGATGATAAGATCATTGTAGAGAAGTCTACTTTGCCAGTTCGTACTGCCGAGGCATTGAGTACCATTTTAAACGCTACTGGAAATGGAGTGAAATTCGATATTCTTTCGAGTCCTGAATTTTTAGCAGAAGGAACAGCTGTTAGCGATTTGCAGGTGCCAGACCGAGTGTTAATTGGTGGAAAAGATACAGAGCGAGGACATGCAGCCATGCAAGCCCTGGTCGATGTGTATGCCAATTGGGTGCCTCGTGAAAATATTCTGTGTACTCGCGTTTGGTCTTCCGAATTGTCCAAATTGACCGCCAATGCATTTTTGGCACAGCGGGTTTCTTCCATCAATGCAATTTCTGCCTTGTGTGAAAAAACGGGTGCTGATGTGGATGAGATTTCCAAAGCCATTGGTGCCGATTCTCGTATCGGTTCTAAATTTCTAAAATCATCGGTAGGTTTTGGAGGTTCCTGCTTTCAAAAAGACATTCTCAACCTGGTTTACCTTTGTTATCACTTTAACCTACCCGAAGTAGCAGCCTACTGGCAGCAGGTGGTCGACATGAACGATTATCAGAAGCACCGTTTTGCCAAGAACATCATCGAGAGCCTGTTCAACACGGTTTCGGGCAAGAAAATTGCTTTCTTAGGCTGGGCCTTTAAAAAGGACACCAACGATACCCGCGAAACGGCTGCCTTATACGTGGCAGATGAGCTGCTACAGGATAGAGCTGAAATTCATGTTTACGACCCTAAGGTGACAGAGGAGCAAATCTTTGCCGACCTGGAATACTTGCAAACCCACCGTGTGGGAAACTATGTGGAGCAGGGGGAAAGTATGTCCATGGAGGAGATTCGTTCCTTAGTGACCGTACATTCTAATCCTTACAGCGCCATGCAAGCGGCTCACGCTACAGCTATCCTAACGGAATGGGACGAATTCAAAAGCTACGATTGGAAGAGAATTTATACCGACATGTTGAAGCCTGCTTTTGTTTTCGATGGTCGTAATATTGTGGACAAAGCACAATTAGAAGGGATTGGCTTTGAGGTGTATAATGTTGGGAAAGGGAAATGAAAATGTCAGAAAGGATAGTAGTACAATTTAATTATTGGAAGTGTAAAATAAATTTTGTTTCTATAGGAATTTATACTAAAACATAGGTCGTATTGTAAGTGATTTAGTTTATACTTTCACAAATAGTGTGTTGTTAATTCATCAATAGTATGTCAATAATTACATCTTTAAAAAATAGAGTGTTGAGGAATCGGATGTTATTGAGTAATTTCTCTTATATTTCTATTTTTCAGATGCTTAACATTATTATTCCATTAATAATTTATCCATATCTAATAAGGGTTGTTGGAAAAGGATTATACGGAGAAATTGTTATTGCACAATCTATAATGTTCTACTTTACCATTATTATTAATTATGGTTTCAATGTCTCAGCAACTAAGTCTATAAGTGAATATAGAGGGAATTGGAAGTTGAAAAATGAAATAGTGAATTCTGTTTATGCTATAAAATTAGGACTATTTTTGTTTTCATTTGCTATAATTACAATTATAACTTTGATTCGATTTGAATTTATAATACCACATAAAATATTAATTATATTAACAGCACATTTATGTTTGTTTGAATTCATTTTTCCTCTATGGTACTTTCAAGGCATAGAGAAGATGAAATATGTAACAATTATTAATATGCTTAGTAAGGTTTCTATTATTCCCCTATTTTTTCTTTTTGTGAAATCGTCTGAAAAATATTACTTAGTTCCATTGATAAATGGGATTGGTAGTATAATTACAGTTCTGGCGGTCATGTATGTTATGATTCGGCTGGAAGGAATACGTTTTTCGTACAAATATGCAAAAAAGATTGGCTATTGTTTGAAAAAGGGAACACCAATATTTTACACAAGATTAATTGCAGTATTTAAAGATAGATCAAATATTTTACTCATAGGTGTATTTTTAAAACCTTCTGATGCAGCGATTTATGATTTGGCATTTAAAATAGTAAACTTAGTCTTAAATATATTTTATAATTTTTCAAATGTGCTTTTCCCTAATATTTCTGCTAATAAAGATTTCACTAAATATAGGAAGATTATAATGTATACTTGTTTTATTAGTTTTATTATCATGTTGTTGCTATTTATATTTTCGCCATTAGCAGTAAAGTTATTGGGAGGAATAGAAATGGTGGAGGCTGTAGTTGTATTAAGAATATTATCAGTCATGATTATATTTTCTACATTTAGTTCCCTATTAGGGATACCTCTTCTTATTAAAAACCAAATAAAGACTTATTTAAGAAATTCAATTTATACTACATCTTTTTATTTTTTGTTAGTTATTGTAGCGTTGATATTTCTTAACGTTGATATCTTGGTCATATCCTGTTTTTTGCCATTAACAATTGCATTTGAGGCGGCACATAGATATTTTTATTATAGAAAATTAAATCTTGAAAATGGATAGAATTAATATTACAATAGTAACTGTTTGTTACAATAGTGAAGATACAATAAAGGACACCCTAGAGAGTGTATTAAAACAATCTTATTTGCCTTGCGAATATATTATTGTAGATGGTAAGTCAACAGATCGGACATTAAGTATATTGGAGGAGTATATAATTCAATTTGAAGCAAAAGGAATAAAGTTTAAAATAGTTTCGGAATCCGACAATGGTATTTATGATGCTATGAACAAAGGAGTGAGGCTAGCTTCTGGAGATGTAGTAGGGATTTTGAATTCTGATGATTGGTATGATTTTAATGCCTTAAAAATTATTAATGATAATTATGAAAATAATAAATTACAAATTTATTATGGATCCATAAGAATTTGGAAAAAAGGTAAAGAATATATGACACGTCAACATCATCATAATTATCTAGAGGAGAATGTTATTCAACATCCCACATGTTTTGTTCCTAAATATATATATGATAAGTATGGAGTTTATGATGAAAAATTAAAGATAGTAGCTGATTATGAATTTTTAAATAGATTAAAAATTTTAGGGGTTCAATTTAAATCTATAGATAAAATAATTACAAATTTTAGATTTGGGGGGGCAAGTGATAAATGGATGCTTAAGGGTGCATTAGAAAAAAACTATGTGAAATATAAATTTAATTTTATTACCTATAAAAGGTATAATTTCGAAAAAGCTAAGATACAATTAGCTTATTATTTAAAAAAAATATTTTTATGAAATTTGGACTTTTAACATATAGAAAAGAAGAGAAAAATATTGGTGACTATATTCAAAGTATTGCGGCTAAAAGGTACCTACCTACTGTTGATAAGTATATTAGTCGTGAAGGGTTAAAATTATATAACGATGAAAATATAGCTGTAATATTAAATGGTTGGTTTTTGCATGATCCAAAACAGTGGCCTCCTTCAGAAAAAATAACACCTTTTTTTACCTCTCTTCATATTACGCCTCCTGCTTATAATAGTTTTTTAAGTGAATCCTCGATTGCTTACATGAAAAAGTTTGAGCCAATCGGTTGTCGAGATTTGGTTACGTTGAATCTATTGAAAAATAAAGGAGTAGAAGCTTTTTTTTCGGGATGTTTAACATTAACATTAAATAAAGAAGATTTTCATTCAGGTAAAAAGCATGATGTGATATTAAATGATATTTTGTTTAATTGGAAAGTGTCATTCTTACTAAAATCTGAAGCTAGTTGGTTTAGAAAGTTATTATTCTTACCATTTTATTTGTTGCGCAGTTTATATAGAAAATACCTTATTTTAAAAATTATACCAAAAGATATAAGAAAAAGGTCTGAGAATGCAACAAATGAGTTGAAATCGTACCAACAGTCTGATGTGCAAAAGTTTCAAATTGCAGAAGAAATGTTGGAGAAGATTGCAAATTCAAATCTAGTAATTACATCTAGAATACATGTAGCATTGCCTTGTTTAGCTTTTGGAACACCTGTTGTTTTTATTAATAATAATTTAAATGGTGAAAGATTTAAAGGTATTGTCGATTTATTTAATTGTGTTGATATTAAAGAGTATAAGCGCAGTAATATTGATTGGAATAACGTGATAAATAAAAAAACATACCAAGATTTGCGAACTAAATTGATAAGTAGATGTACTGATTTTATATCTAATTTGGATGATGATAACTAATGTAGAGTTTTATTTACTGCTAAATGTTAGCTATGTATTATTGATACTGAGCGTTATGTGGCGCTCAGTAAAGTATGTTGGATTTAATAAAACAAAAGATAATTTTTTATTAATATTTTTTATTCTAATATTCATTACTCCATTTTCTCATTCTATTATTCCATTAAGAGATATAGAGAATGGGGTCTTTAATTTGTTTCCCATAAAGTTGTTCTTTTATTGGAAGTTTCTATCATTGTCGATATTTGATTTAATGTTATTGTTCTTGGTTCTTCTTAATACGAATGACTTAGTTCGGTTATGTAAGAAAAAAATAGTAATTCCATTGATAATTATTTCTTTGTTTGATGTGTTTAGTAACGTTATGTCAATAACTTACGACCCTTCACTCTTAGATAAATACTTTAGGAGTTTTAACTCTGTTAGAGCAATTTTGACTGTTTTGATCTTGACTATTTTTATGAATAGGTTAATCTTCAAAATTGGATTTGTTAAAATGGTTAGATTCTTTTTTGTTTTGTTTACGATTTATACTATTTGGACATTAGTTTTAATGATTGTTGTACCCTCCAATTTGACATTTGTAAAATATGGTTTGAAATTTCTGTTATTGGATCAAACTGACACTTCTTTATTTTTATTTTTTCTACCGTTATACGTTGTCTTTTCTAAATTTAAGTTATTTGGTTGGTTGAATTATGCACGTACGATACTAAGTGGTTTGAAAACGAATATTTTATTCCTTTTTTTATTTTTTGGTTTAGTTGTGAATTATAATTTAAAAAGATCCTATTATATAACAGTTTTGTTTGTTGCTGTGACGGTATCGGTTACATTGTTTATAGGAATTAGGGAGAGTGATGTTTCAATTTATACGAGGACTTTTCAAGCAGAACAATTAATTAAATACTATTGGAAGGAAAACCCTGTTTTCTTTTTGACAGGTATAGGTTCTTCTAAAAGTTATAAATTTTATGATAATCCTAAATATTATGATTCTGGAGCTTATATTCGAGGTGAAGATAATGTTAATGGTAACTATAAATTAGGTTTTCAATATCCATTTTTAATAAGTTTTAAAAATACTGGAATTTTAGGAACATTTTTATTGTTTTATTGGGGAGTAATATTCTTCAATAGCACAATAAGGAGCACATCGTACCAAAATTATAAATGTTTTAGAAAATATTATACTATTTCTGTACCATTTTGTTTCGCTTTTATATTGTTTAGTTATCCAGGAGTTGGGTATAAGCAGTTTTTTTTAGTAGCACTTCTTTTCACTTTGCTTTTAAATAACAATACTTATGAAAAAAATATTGATATTATCTGATACACCAATTGTTCGAGGAGCAGAATTGGTATTGTTAGATTACCTGAATAAAACTAAGAATAGAGAATTTATTTGCATATCCATGAATAGGAATCCAATGTTGGATGATTTTCTAAAACAAACCAATGTGAGACATGTATATAGAAATAGATATCAATTAAAGTGTACTGGTTTGTTTAAAATTTTTAAACCAATTTTATTGTTTTTAGCTGTTATTAAAATTACTCGAATAATTAGAGCCGAAAAGATAAATACTGTTATTGCAAATACTTCGATGGATTCTATTTATGGATTAGTATTGAAATTAATTTATCCTAAATTAAAGTTTATCGCTATGTTTCATGATATGATTACTCTTAGGAGGTTGAATAAATTATTTTTTTATTTATTAAATTTTTGTGCTGATTCTTATGTTGTTGTTTCAGGTGCAGTTAAGAATAGGTTGTTACAGCTCGGTGCTAGTTTAGAAAAAATTAAATTAATATATAACGGGTTGGAAATTCAAGAAATAGAGCCTAAGAAGAAATATTTAAATTTAAGATTAATTTTTGTTGGCAGTATTGAGGATAGAAAAAATCCATTGGAATTTTTATCTTTTATCAAAGAAATAGATAGAAATAATATTAATTATCAGGCAACGATTGTATATAATGATGCTGATAATGATTTGTTTAATGAGTTTAAGATACAGGCTAAGGGATATAATGTTGAATATTTTTATAATGCAAGCAGAAAGGTGATATTTAATAAAATGAGAGAAGCTACGTTTCTTGTATTAACAAGTATTGCAGATCCTCTTCCTACAGTTATTTTAGAAAGTCAAAATGTAGGAACACCGTGTATTGCTAAAAATATAGATGGTGTACCCGAAATGATAACTGATGGTGTTAATGGGTTTCTTTATGATGAAAAGTTTCAATTATTAAACCTTGTTGAAAGTTTGAAAACCTTGACAAATAACTCTTATGAGGAATTGTCAAAAAATTCTATTAATAATATTAAAAATAATTTCTCTATTGATAATAAAGTGAAATCTTTAGATGTTTTATTTTTTAATTGATGATCTATGAATATAATATACGATAATATAATATATAGTTTGCAGAAAGCCGGAGGTATATCTGTTTTTTGGAGTGAGATAGTTGCACGATTACTTAAAGAACAGAATATTAATTTAACCTTTGTGGAATCTAATATTGATAACATATTTCGATCTGGTTTAGATATTCCTTCTAGTAGTATAATTAAGAATGAGAAAGTTGTTCCTCTCGCTATCGATAGATATCTTGATGTGAAAGGATTAAAAGGAAGAGGCATTTTCCATTCTTCATATTATCGACTCTCGAATTCTAAAGATCTAATTAATGTAACAACTGTTCATGATTTTACCTATGAACATTTCCGAACAGGAGTAGCTAGTAATATTCACTCTTTTCAAAAAAATCGTGCAATAAGACATTCTGAAGGTATTATTTGTGTTTCGGAAAATACCAAAGAAGATCTTTTGCATTTTAATCCAAAAGTAGATGAATCTAAAATTAAAGTAATTTATAATGGCGTAAGTTCTGAATTCTTTAGTATCGCTAAATCTAAGAGTGAATTACTTAAGGAGCTTGTACCATTCGAAACTGGATCATATGTTATTTATGTAGGGGATAGGAAAAGTTTGTATAAGAATTTTGGTCTTACAGTTTCTGCTTGTATAAAAGTGAACCTACCCTTGGTTGTTGTAGGCGGAGGTGCTTTTACCAAAAAGGAGTTGTTGTTGTTAAATGAATCATTAGGTGCAAATAATTTTATTCATACAGGTAGTGTTTCTAATCAAGAATTAAATATTCTATACAATAATGCTTTTTGTTTGCTGTATCCTTCATCTTATGAGGGATTTGGAATTCCGATCTTAGAGGCACAAAAGTCACATTGTCCTGTTATTGCAACCAATCTTTCGTCGATTCCTGAAGTGGCGGCAGAAAGTGCTTTGTTAGTTGATAAACCTGATTTGAATGTAATTTGTGAGAGACTCTTTGAATTAAAAAACAGATCAGATTTGAGAGAGTTAATTATTAAGAAGGGGCAGATTAATGCCGCTAGATTTTCTTGGGATAAATGTTATGAGGAAACTTTAAAGTTTTACAAAGAATTATATTTTTAATAATCATGGAGGTTACAATAATTACTGCGACATATAATAGCGAACGTTATATTGTAGATTGTGTTGAGTCTATCAATAATCAAGAATATCCAAATATTACTCAGGTTATTATTGATGGAGTGTCGACAGATAAAACCCTAGAGTTAGCTAAGAATATTCCCAACAGGATAACAAGTATTATTTCAGAAAAAGATAAAGGGATCTACGATGCCATGAATAAAGGTATTCATAATGCAAATGGATCGATTGTTGGTATTTTAAATTCAGATGATTTTTATGCTTCACAAGATGTAATTGCTAAAGTGGTTTCACTTTTTGAGAAAACTGGCTGTGATGCAGTATATGGCAATCTTGATTTTGTGGATGCAGAAAAAACAGATAAGGTAATTCGTCATTGGAATAGCAAAGCTTATAAAACAGGAGGTTTTCAAAAAGGCTGGCATCCTCCACATCCAACTTTTTTTGTAAAAAAAGAGATTTATGAAAAGTATGGAGTTTTCAATACCTCCTTAAATGTATCGGCGGATTTTGAGCTAATGTTACGATTTATTGAAAAGCATCGTATTCACGTTGAATATCTAGATGAAACATTGGTGAAAATGAGATATGGAGGGGAAAGCACAGGATCTTTGTCTAAAATAATTGAAGGGAATAGAAATGTGATGAAAGCATTTAAAATAAATGGGATTTCTGTATCACCATTTTATCCAATTGTCCGCTTGCTTCCTAAGATAAAACAATTTATTAAAAGATGAAAAATATTACATTAATAGGAGCTTCCGGCTTCGTTGGAACCCGCCTAACAGGTTTAATTAAAAAAGAATTTGATTTAAAGATTTTTGACAAGCAGCAAAGTAAATTTCATCCAGAGCTTGTAAAGATCGGGGATGTGCGGAATCAGGAAGATTTGGATAGTGAATTACAAGGGCAAGATACCGTTGTTCTTCTTGCTGCAGAACATCGGGATGATGTTTCGCCCACTTCTTTGTATTACGATGTGAATGTGCAGGGAGCCAGGAATGTTTTGGAAGCCATGGACAAAAATGGTGTGAAAAATATCATCTTCACCTCTTCGGTTGCTGTTTATGGTTTGAACAAGAAAAATCCGAATGAGGAACATCCTGCAGATCCGTTTAATCATTATGGTAAAAGTAAGTGGCAGGCAGAAGAAGTTTTAAGAGAATGGCATCAGAAAGATCCGGAAAACAGATCCTTAACCATTCTTCGTCCAACTGTTATTTTTGGGGAAAGAAACAGAGGAAATGTTTTCAATTTATTAAAACAGATTGCCTCTGGCAAGTTTTTGATGGTTGGTAAAGGAGAAAACAAGAAATCCATGGCCTATGTAGGAAATGTGGTGGCCTTTATCAAATATCAATTGGAGAATACCAAAGCCGGTTATCAGGTATTTAATTACATTGACAAACCAGATTTTAATATGAACGAGTTGGTGGGGCAGGTTGAAAAGAGTCTTTCGAAGCACATTCCATCTACCCATTTCCCTTATTGGATGGGCATGTTAGGCGGTTACTGTTTTGATGTATTATCTTTTGTGACTCGTAAAAAGTTCTCGGTAAGTTCGGTGCGTGTGAAGAAATTTTGCGCAACCACTCAGTTTGACGCAAGTAAAAAGCTAAACTGTGGTTTTAAAGCTCCCTATACTCTAGCCGAGGGTCTTCATAATACATTGCATTACGAGTTTATCAATACTGATAAGGACGATGTCACTTTTGTGAGTGAATAGAAATAGCAATTCAAATTACGAAAGAAATTATTCTACCAAAAACTTTGGGAAGAGTTTTACCAGTTTGTAACAAACCCATGACTGCTTTGGCTATCTCGTTTCAATATAAACCGAAAGAATTCAAGCTCTTTTGGTTTTTTTATCCATTCAACTGAAATTGAAAGGGAATGTGCATTTTACCAATTAGGCAGAGTATTTTTACTCGCTGATTAATTTTCAGGATAGGCTTCAAACTGCAAGGTCGAGAGGGAAGAGGAAGGAGAAAATTCCTGGGGCAGAAAGAGAATAAAAATCAAGAGAGCTTGAAATAAGTTTAGGATGACATCCTGAAAAGATTTTGATTGCTTTGAAACTTGCACACTGTTAAATTTGTTCCTAAGTTTGGAATTCTTTTTGAGGAATGCCCGAAAATGGCAGACCAATGAAAAAAAAGGCAGAAATAGCCAATGAAAGAACACTACTATACGAATTGAAAAAGAAAAAAATGACACAAAAAGTTGCCTTAATCACCGGAGTAACCGGACAGGATGGAGCCTATTTGGCGGAGTATTTATTAAAAAAAGGATACATCGTACATGGAATGAAGCGTCGTTCTTCACTATTCAATACCGATCGTATCGATCACATTTATCAGGATCCACATGTAGAAGATCGTAATTTTATTTTGCACTATGGGGACTTGACCGATTCAATGAACATCACCCGCATTATTCAGGAAGTTCAACCCGATGAAATTTACAATTTAGCTGCTATGTCTCATGTGGCAGTCAGTTTCGAGACACCCGAGTATGTTGGTAATGCCGACGGATTGGGAACCCTTCGTATTTTAGAAGCAGTTCGTTTGTTGGGCTTAACGGAAAAAACCCGTATCTATCAGGCATCAACCTCCGAGTTATACGGATTGGTACAGGAAGTTCCACAAAAGGAAACTACACCTTTCTATCCACGTTCTCCCTATGCTGTGGCTAAAATGTATGCCTACTGGATTACCGTGAACTATCGTGAGGCCTATAAAATGCACGCTTCAAACGGTATTTTATTCAATCACGAGTCACCCATTCGCGGGGAAACTTTTGTAACCCGTAAGGTAACCCGAGCCATGAGTCGCATTGCTTTGGGCATGCAGGAGCAAACCTATATGGGGAACCTAAGCTCAAAACGGGATTGGGGACATGCCAAAGATTACATCCGCGCCATGCATGCTATTCTGCAACAGGATGAGCCATCGGATTATGTAATTGCAACGGGAATTACTACCAGCATACGCGATTTTATTTTACTGGCAGGAAAAGAAGTTGGTCTGAGTATCGAATTCCGCGGGGAAGGAGTCGAGGAGAAAGGACATCTTGTAGCTGTTGATGAGAAAATCTTCAAAGAGCGAGTTGGGGAGCAATATTTGACCGACATCGTCGAAAAATCAAAAAATCAAAAAGTCATTGTAGGAGTAGATCCTCAATATTTCCGTCCTACCGAGGTGGATTTGCTAATTGGTGATCCAACAAAATCGAATACCGTATTGGGATGGAAACCAGAATACGATCTGGCGGGTCTTGTGGAAGACATGATGCGATCAGATATCAAACTGTTCAAGAAGGATGCCTACCTGAAAGAGGGTGGCTATCAGGTGATGAATTATTTTGAGTAAAAGGATCCACAAATTTCTCAAATGTTGCACAAATGGGCACAAAAGAGAAATTACGGATAAAAGGATTTTCAAATGATTCACAAATAAAGAAAATTAAAAGGATCCACAAATTTCTCAAATGTTACACAAATGGGCACAAAAGAGAAATTACGGATAAAAGGATTTTCAAATGATTCACAAATAAAGAAAATTAAAAGGATCCACAAATTTCTTAAATGTTGCACAAATGGGCACAAAAGAGAAATTACGAATAAAAGGATTTTCAAATGATTCACAAATAAAGAAAATTAAAAGGATCCACAAATTTCTCAAATGTTACACAAATGGGCACAAAAGAGAAATTACGAATAAAAGGATTTTCAAATGATTCACAAATAAAAAAGACATAGATGTTAAGTCATTTGTGAAGGTTTGAGTTTGATTTGCGTGCATTTGTGGATAAATTAAAAGATATGAATGCAACAGAATTTCCATATAAAGATGAATGTTATCAAATTATTGGTGCTGCAATGGAGGTTCATTCCGAATTAGGTTGTGGTTTCTTAGAGGCTGTGTATCAGGAGGCACTTGCTATTGTTCTAGACGAAGAACTGATTCCTTTTCAGAAAGAGAAGGTTTTAGATCTGTTATTTAGAGGGCAAGTGCTAAATAAAAAGTATGTTGCAGATTTTCTTTGTTTTGATGAAGTAATTGTAGAGTTGAAGGCCACTGATTCGATACATTCGGAACATATTGCTCAGGTTTTAAATTATTTGAAAGCAACAGGTAAGAAAATTGGTTTACTGATTAATTTCGGAACAACAAGACTACAATACAAAAGAGTTATTCTCTAATCATTTGAGAGTATTTGTGTCTTTTAAAATGAATAATTTATTTGTGTGAATCTGTGGGAGAAGCGACATTTGTGTATTATTTGAGAGTCATTTGTGTGGATTTGTGGATAAAAGGAATCATTTGATTTGTGTATTATTTGAGTGTTGTTTGATATTTAATAGTGATTTGTGTGAATCTGTGGGAGAAGCGACATTTGTGTATTATTTGAGAGTCATTTGTGTGGATTTGTGGATAAAAGGAATCATTTGATTTGTGTATTATTTGAGTGTTGTTTGATATTTTATAGTGATTTGCGTGAATTTGTGGGAGAAGCGACATTTGTGTATTATTTG
>NZ_JBFHJW010000069.1:0-19781 GCF_041595635.1 Labilibaculum sp. | reverse complement strand
TTGGTTCGCCCGTGTGTATGATTTTGATTAGTAGTTCGCTGTGGCTTTACTATGCCCAAAAGTACCGATAGTCCAACAAATAAGAACAGCAACGAAAATGCTGCCATAACAATATCTGTCCCAGGAATTCCAGGTTTCAGGGCAGCAGAATCCAACACTTCAGGATCGTAAAAAACATCGACAGTTTTTCCTATGGGGTATTCCGCAACAATTTCTTTTGCTTTATTCATACTACTTCCCGAATAAGCCCCACCAGTATTTACTTTAGATGAGTTGTAGTTTTTGCCGTCAATGGTTTAGCTGTAATTAATCTGGGCATCGTATTGGGAGTTGCTGTCTTTTATCCAACTGCTTATTTCCGATTGGGTGATGGTTCCTTGGGTTTTGGGCCAGCTTTTTGATTCGTATCCATATTTTAATGGAGGAAATCCAAAGAAATAAAACACAAGACCACCTGTTAGGGTAAAAATAAAGCCTAACATTTTACTATTATTTTTTGGCCTTCGCTCAGTTTGTGTTATTCTTTTGTCCATATCCGTGTATTTAAGTTTAAGTCCTTAACAATTCCAGTTAGTAGTATCAAAAAACGGATATTTTCTTCGAATAAGGGAGTTGTAAAGTTCTATAATCAACAGGCTTAAAAGGATAAGTAGTACAATTGCATAAATCATATCTGTACATTTTAAAGTTATTTTGCTCCGTTCGTTTTTAAAAGATTTATCATTTCGGGTTTTCCTTCAGCCACTGATAAAGGAGTTTGTTCGTAGGTGTTTCTTGCATTTACATCAGCACCGTGTTCTATTAACAATTTTGCTATTTCAAGCTTATTGTCACGGGCGGCAAAAATCAAGGGAGTGAAACCCTTCAAATCACCTGAAACCGGTGCATCGTCAACGTTAGCACCTTCGGCGAGCAGGAACTCAATTACTTTTTTATAGTCATTGTTGAATTCGAATCCGTAGTTTATTAAGGTCGCCAGGCAATCGAAGAATGCCCCCGAACCATCATTTTTCTTAACTTTTACATCAGCTCCTTTGTCAATAAGTAGGTTAAATATTTCTGGAGAACTTCCGGCAGCTTCAATAATAGCTGCATTTCCATCGTTTGCCTGAATATTTATGTTGGCACCTTTTGATATTAATAATTTTGCTGCATCACTGTAATTCTTGCGCGAACTGTACGAGCAAGCCCAGATTAAAGCGGTGTAGCCTTTGTCATCTTGTTGGTTTATATCTGCTCCGTTGGCAATTACTTGTTCAATTTCAGACACATCAGTTTTAAGGGTAACTTTGATAATTTCCGGAGTTTCGGTGGTGTTTTGTGCGATTAAGTTGTAATTAGATACAACTAAAATAACCATCGCAAAAAGAGTTGTAGTAATATTTTTATTGAATTTCATTTTGGTATGTATTGTGTTTGTTCTTATCTTCCTGCTTTCCCTCAAAAGAGCAGGAATGTTACTTTTTTTCTTCGCGCATTGCTCCGATATTCGATAGGCAGAGTTCAAGCTCACCTAAATTAGCATTCATTTTTTCACAAATTCCACCCTGCGATTATTAGCTTTTCCTTCAGGCGTGTCGTTAGTATCCATTGGAACTGTTTCTCCCATTCCTTTTGTACTCAATCTATCAGCCGAAATACCCAATCCTACCATGGTATTTTTAACTGTCTTTGCACGTTCGTCAGAAAGTTTTAAGTTGCTTGTATCATTGCCATCACTATCGGTATGTCCTTCTATTCCAAATTTAAGATCAGGATGATCCTGCATTAATTTTGTTATTTCATTAATAATCCCCATCGATTCTGGTTTAAGCGTTGCTTTGCCTGTATCGAAGCGTATGCCGTTGGCGATTATTTTTCCATCCTGTAATACTCGGTCATAAAATTTTACGCCGCCTTCAGCAATCCTTATGTTTTTAATGTAGTATAGATTTTCGTTATGGGCATGGTAACTATGCAATGAAAGCCCTTTGGGGTCGAAATCTAATCTTGGAATATTTATCATTCGGGTTTCGTCCATGTATCCTTTCAATTTTCCATTTGTATAGGCAATCGCTACATGTATCCATCTTCTTTTTTTTAGGCTCTTTTCATCAGGATGTCTGCTGGATGATGTGCCAAATTCCATCCGGTCATATTTAATATTGAAGCTTGTATAACCAGTAGGGCTGCCAGACTTCTGGTTTTTTCGGTCATATAAATAAGCGATAAAATTGTCAGTGCCACAGTACAAATCAAATTCAATGGTAAATACGTCGGGGAGGTAATCTTCTTTAGCATTTTTCATATATGGCATAACCGTTGGGGCTCCGTCACGAAACATTATTACAGTTTCGCTTCCAAATTCGGCGATTTCTGCATTTCCGCGCATTAAATCCCATCGTGAAGGAAACTCTCCATTTTCTTCACCCTCAAGGTTGTCCTCAAAAATTACCTTATCACCTGGAACAAAATCGTATTTTGCCCAATTAAGTGTTAGATCAGTCTCAGTATCATTTTCGACTTGATCAAGTACTTGTTGCTCTTGATTATTTTCCTTGGTCTGTTCTTCCTTCTTTTTGTTTTTTTTCTTCTTCTTGCCAAAAAGGTTGCCAATTCCTTTCTCGACTTTGTCTAGTCCCTTGTCTACACCTTTGTCAATTTTTTTGTTGACACGTGTGGTTCCTTCTTTTTCTGCTTCTTCTTTCGGATCAATAACCTCCTGTGCATTTACACAGAAACTAAGTAAGAAAATTGCAGTTGTAAGTAAACTGAATAATTTCGTTTTCATAATTTTCTATTTTAGTTTAATGCGCTAAATTTATTAATAGCTTCCACTCGATTTTGCACCTGGAGTTTTTTATAGATTCGTTTCAGGTGGTATTTTACGGTGTTCAATGATATGCTGGTTTTTTGTGATATTTTTTTATTTGAATAACCTGCCTTAATCATGAGCATTATTTCCGATTCTCGATCGGTTAAATTTTGTGAATTTTGCATACGTGGCGTTTAGAACTCTAAGTAAAATTACAACCTAAACAACATCCGATGTACTACCCCAAAGGGTAGTTTTACTTATTTGATGTGAGAATTTTTAATGTATTATAGGGTGGGGAAATGATTAATAAAGGACTTGGATAATTTCTATATTTTACGATTGTACTTTTAAGGAGGTGGCTATAAGAATCTGATGATTATACAAATATTAAATTTATCAGGGTGAATTTAACTCTAGCCTGCTATTTTTTGTAAAGCTTGCACACGGTTTCTAACATCGAGTTTTATAAAAATATTTTTGATGTGGAATTTGATGGTGTTTTTCGAGATGAAAAGTCTTTCAGCAATTTCTTTATTACCAATTCCAGTGGCAATTAATTCCATTATTTCGGCTTCCCGTTGTGTCAATCCATAGTTGTTTACAAGCATTCTTATCGGATTTTCATTTTCATGTTGGACTTTGTGTTTTTCTAGATGAAGCAGGTAGTTTCTTATTTCGAGTTTCATTTGTTCAATGTGGTGGTTTTTGTTACGGATGGTAAGAAAACTGATTGTTGTTCCCGCAACAGTTAATAAAAGCAAAGCCAGAAACAAAATCCATGTTTTACGTAGCCGTTCGGTTTTAATCTGGTTGTCTTTATCCAAAAGGTTTAGTTTGTATTGGATAATTCTTTGTTTTTTATCGTATTCGTGTTGCAAGTCGAGTCGGGTTACTTTACGCATAAAAGCTTTATTGTTTATGCTGTCGTTTAGTTTTATGTGTTCGGCAAGAAAAGGATAGGCTAGGTCTGCTCTTCCCATTTGGTAGTATATTTGGTTTAAAAGGAAGGCAGAAGAAAGTATGGTTTGTTGATTATTATTGTCTTTGGCCAAGCTGTGAGCTTTTTTTGCTGTACTCAGTGCTTTTTTATATTTATTTTGTTTTTCGAGTGCGGATGCCTGTGTAACCAAATAATCAGCTAGTTTTTTACTATTTTGTTCTTGGGCAATTAAAACTGCTTTTGTACTATAAAAAAATGCAGAATCGGCTTCCCCCATTTTTAAGAATGTTTCTCCTATTTTATTGTAGCTTAATGCAATTCCTTCACTATAATTCAATTTTTTAGAAAGACTTAAACTTTTTCGCATATAAGCTAAGGCTTTTGCATGTTGCCCCAAATTACTATATGACAATGCAGTATTATTGAGTGTCTTACTCGTTTCCCAAAGATTTTTCGTGGTTTTTATTATTTCAAGTTTTTTAAGATTGAATTCAAGTGATTTTTTGTAATCTTCCTGATAAAAATAGAGGTTGGCAATTGACCCAAAGGCAATGGCAAGTCCCGATGAATCATTTTTTTCTTCCCAAAGCCTAAATGCTTCGAAATAAGAATCTATTGCCTGGTTAAAAAGAAACATATCTTTAAAAAGATGTCCACGATCATTAATGGCGTTGGCCCACTGACTTGTATCTTTAACCGATTGTGCTGTATTGATAGCCTTAACAGATAGCCTTAGTGATTTTTCATAGTTTCCGGCCTTTCTTTCTAAATAAATTAATGCAGATAGTGCCGCTATCTTTTCCTTGTTATGTCGGCTTTGTTCGAAATAGTTTACACTTCGAGTTGCAAAAATTAGGGCTTCTTCTGCATTGTTTTTAAAATTGTAAAGAAAAGAAAGTCCATAGCAAGCTCTTGCCATTCCGGTAAAATCCTGAAGATCACTATAATCTTCTAAAGCTTTGTGAAAATAGAAGCTTGCACTGTCCATTGGATTGTATTTTGCCATAAAAGCTGCACCAAGGGCAAGATTTGCATCAGCAATTCCTTTTTTAAAGTTCTGCTTTTGCGAAAGATGCAATGCTTCGTATGCTATACTAATGGAATGTTCTGGATTTATTCTTGCTAACTGGTAGGCTTCATGCGTAAGCAAATTAATAGTATTAGTATCGTTTTGTGTGTGGTTGGTTCCGAAAAGATGAACCTGAAAAAAAAGCAAAACCACTATAAGAAAGCATTTCTTTCTAGAATTATTAGGTATGTGAGTTCCTTTTTTTTTCATGATACCTATTTGACAGAGGGGTACTTAAGTTAGTGAAAATTTGACTTTTTATCAATTTTCAAAATGCACAAGGAATATAGGTAGGATACAATAATCTTAGAAGTGAAAAAAGAGTTAGAAGTATCTCAAGATAAAGAAAGATAGGAGGAAGAAGCTATTTCTATCTGAATCAGTAGCTTTATTTTGTAAATGGAAAAATCCAAACCAAAGCTCCAAAGAGCAGTCTATAAAATGGAAGAATTAATGAATTTATAAATATATTTACGAGACTTTTAGGAGTACTAATCCTAGTTAAATACTGGGATTAGTACTCCTGTTTGGTATAGATTAAAGAAAATTAAGAATGAAAATACTACATACATCCGATTGGCATTTAGGACATCGTCTTCACGAACAATCGCAATACGAAGAACAATCGCAGTTTTTAGCTTGGTTAGAGGCGTACATTAAAAGCGAAGAGGTATCTGTTTTGTTAGTATCGGGTGATGTATTTGACAATGGAGTTCCTTCAACTCAAAGTCAGAAGATGTATTACGATTTTCTGATTCAATTGACTCATACATCTTGTAAGCACGTGATAATTACAGGAGGTAACCATGATGCTCCTGGAACCATAAATGCGCCCAAGGAGTTGCTGTCTGCCTTGCAAGTTCAGGTAGTGGGTAAAGTGACCGAAAATGTAGCCGATGAGGTGTTTAAGCTTTCGGTAGGCGAAGAGCAAGTTGTTGTAGCCGCTGTTCCCTATATGCGCGATCAGGATATTCGGCGAGCCGTTGCTGGAGAGTCTTTCGACGATATTGGAGATCGATATAAATTGGCTTTGGTGAATCATTATGCCGAAGTTGGAGCCTACTGTGAGAGCCTAAAATCGGAGTCAGAGCCAGTAATTGCGATGGGACATTTGTTTGCCATTGGTGGTTCTACATCGGAGAGTGAGCAGAGTATTTATGTGGGAAATCTGGGCGATATTGGAGCAGAAGATTTCCCAAAGATCTTCGATTACATTGCATTGGGGCATTTGCATCGTCCACAAAAAGCAGGTGGAAGCAATCACATTCGTTATTCGGGTTCTCCTACCATTTTAAGTTTTAGTGAAATTGGCTACGAGAAAAATGTGATTTTGATTGAGACTGCTAAGGAGAAGCCACTGAAAATAGAGAATGTTCTTGTGCCTAAGTTTCGGGAAATACTTCGGGTGAAGGGTTCGGTGGAGGAGTGCATTGCACATTTGCAACAGATTGATAAGGAAAGTCATTCATTAACACCCTGGGTGGAAGTGGTAATCGATAATCAGATGAATGCTAAAATTGAGAATCAGGAAATTAATAAGGCCGCAGAAGATTTGAATTTGGAAGTCTTGAAAATTAGCCTGAAAAATGAGAGAAACATACAAGGTCTGGAGGCTTTGCTTGAGAATTCAAAACAAATTAAAGAGTTGCAACCTATCGAGGTTTTTAAAATGAAATGCAGGGAACAGAATTTTGATATAACTGAAAATACTGAAATTTTTGATGCCTTTAATGAAGCCTTACAAATAGCCAGAGAGAATTAGACCGATTGCCCCATGAGAATTTTAAAAATAGAATTACAGAATATCAATTCCTTAAAATCGAAAACACCTATAGTTATTGATTTTGAGAATGACCTTTTTAAAGATGTTGGTTTGTATGCCATTACGGGTTCAACCGGAGCAGGCAAAACCACCATATTAGATGCCATCACCATTGCTTTGTATCACAGTGTTCCCCGCTTTAATGCTACATCGGCAAAAGCCAATTTGCTGGATGTGGTAAGTTATGGAGCTACTGAGGCTATGGCGCGAGTGAGTTTCGAAAGTCAGGAGAGGCGTTACGAAGCTCACTGGAGCATAAGACTGACTACCAAAGCTGGGAAAGCATTGACGAATCCGAAGGAAGAAGTTCGTTTGAAAGATCTATCGACAGGAAAAATTATTGCCGAGAAAAAAACGGAGGTAAAAACGGAAGTAGAGCGAGTAATTCAGTTGAACTACAATCAGTTTTTGCGATCAGTGCTGTTGGCGCAGGGTGAATTTGCTGCATTTTTATCGGCCAGTTCAGCGGAAAAGGGCAAGTTGCTTGAGCAGATTACTGGAGAAGATATCTATAAAAAGATTGGGGAAACCATTGGAGCCAGAATTGGTGAGGAAAGTAAAAAACTGGATAAGATCAGAGCCAAACTAAATGCGGAAGATTTGCTGAGCGATGAGTTGCGACAAGAGTTGAAAGCTGAACAAGAAGTATTGAAAAAAGATATCGGAAAGCTGGCTGCTGAATTGAAAGAGGTAGAGCTTATTTTAGCATGGCTGAAAAAGAAAGTAGAACTAGAGAAAGAACAAGGGAATTTAGAACGACAAATGCTTGCTTTAGAGGATGAAAAGCAGAAAAGTAAGTTGACGATTGAGGCGTTAAGCCTGCATGAAAAGGCCGAGCCTTATAAGGAATTGCTGGAGAGTATAAAACGCCTGGAGAAAGAACAAGAAACTTCTAAAATAAGGTTTCAGGAATTACAGGAAGTTTTAAAGAGTTTGACTGGGAAGATAAGTGAAGCTCAAAAACAGGAAGAGAAGTATAAACTGGCGCATCAGCAAAGCGAAAATAATTTTACCACCTGGTTGCCAAAATTAGAACAGGTAGCTAAGTATGATGCGGATTGTAAGAATGGCAAAGAGAAGAAATTGGCCACGCAAAAAGCTCTTGAGGAGTGTAAGCTACAAATTTCCAAATTACAAGATTTGTTCGAAGCTAAAAACAAAAATCGGGAAGCTAAAACGAAAGAATTGGCTAGCATTGATGCGTTTTTACTGAAGCATAAAGATTGTTTGCTTTTAGAACGGGAGATTGTCGAATGGCGTTCGCATTTGCTGATTCGCAAAAGAAATTTAGAACAGTTAAAGCTTGATGGTAAAGTTATTCATCAGAAGGAGAAGAGCAGGAAGGAAAGCCTGACTTTGCTGAAAGAAACTACAGTTTCGTATGAACGCAATCAGGTTCAATTGAATGGATTGAATGAAAGCTTGGAGAAAACAAGTCAGTTTCTTCGTACAAATTCTTTGGATGAGCTTTTGATAAAAAAAGAGCAGGTTGAAAAACAAAAGAGTAATTGGGAAGAGGGAGGAAGACTCGCGAAACAGACCCAGGAAATAGATGAACAAGAAAAGCTTTTACAAAAGGAGCAGAAGGAAAAGGATAAAGAAAAACAAGTCCTGTTGAAGCAAAATAAGGACTTGCAAGTCAAAAAAACGGCCGCCGAAACTGCTTTGAAAGATGCAGAACGAATTCTTGAATTGGAAAGAAAAATACACAGCTTCGAAGAGGAACGAAAGAAATTAGTAGAGGGGAGTCCCTGCCATTTGTGTGGTTCTACGAATCATCCTTATGTAACAAAGTACGAAAGTGTTAGCTTGTCTGAATCTAAAGTTGAGTTTGAGAAGCGCAAACAGTTTCTTGATCTTCTTTTAAAGGAAGAAAAGGAAATAGAGTTTAAGTTGGTTGCTATAGGTGCAAAAATGGAAACCAATGGCAGTCAGCTTAGAACTTTAGACGATCAGAAGAAAAAGGCACTTGAGAATTTTAGTCCACTGAACTTAGATTGCAAGATAGAAGAGCTTGATAGTATCCGCAAGAAATGGCTTGAGCTAAATAAGGCGGGTGAGGTATTGGCTAAGCAGATTATGGAGGGGCAAAGTTTGCAAAAGCTAAAGAACCAGCAGGATGAGGCTTGCAAAAAACAAATTGAGATTGTAAATAATTTAAAGACCAGGCAGGCTACATTGAAAGAGAAGCTGGAAAATCTAAGTCTCGAACTGAAGGGTAAAAATGCCGACATAAAGAGTCTTGGTGAGGAGACGAAGAAGCTGGAGACTCAGCTGAGTGAGGAATTGGCGCACTACAAACTTGTATTGCCAGCTGTAGAAGAAAGTGATGCTTTTGTGAAGGCCATTGAGTTGGAGATTACTAGTTATCAGAGCAAAATAAAGCAACAGGTAGAGGTGAAGAATTTGATTGCTCAATTGGCTAATGATATTAAAAATAATCGGGAACAATCTACCGAAAAACAAAAAAATCAAGCCGTACTTGAGAAGGAGTTAAAAGAAACGGAAGCTAAATTACAGGCTGTTTTAGTGGAAAGAAAGGCCATTCTACCTCTGGAGATTAGTATTGCAGAAAAGAGAGAACAGCTACAGAAAGCAAAGGAATCTTCTAAAAAAGGATTCGATCAAGCCACAAAAATTTTGCAAACAGTAAGGACCGAACAAGTTAGTAAAACAAAAGAGATTGAGAATCTGCAGAAAGAACAGGTAAAATCAGAAAGCAGCTTGAAGGAAGAAATTTTAAACTTCAATCAGGCAATTGAGGTTAGTGATTTTGAATCTCGAGCAGCAGTGGAGAAAGCTCTTTTGAGTTTGGAGGATAAAGCGCAGTTCATAAAAATTGCGAAAGGAATTGACGATAAGAGTTTAGAATTAAAAACCTTAGGAAATCGATTAAAAGGAGATTTTGAGAAGTTAGAGAAGGAGAAGAATTCGGATATTTCTGCTGATGAGGCGACTGAAAATCAAAAAAAAATTGAGTCGGAAAAGAATAAGTTGACCGAGCGAACTGGGGAAATCAGGCAGAAGTTCGAACTGGATAAGCAGATTAAGGATCGAAACCAAGCAGTGACTCTTGAAATTTCAAAACAGGAGCAAGTCCTTAAGAAATGGACCGATTTGATGAGCTTATTGGGCGGATCGAAACATGCGTTTAATACCTATGTGCAACGTTTAACGCTACATAATTTGATTCAGTTGGCGAATATGCATTTGTTCAAGCTAAACAAGCGTTATTCCCTCCGTTTAGATGCTACCTACAAGTCGGGCGAGGAGCTTTTTTTTAAGTTGATCGATCATTATCAGACTGATGAGGCGCGTTATGTAGATACTTCAAGTGGAGGCGAAAAATTCCTGATTAGTTTGGCTTTAGCTCTTGGCTTGTCGGATTTGGCCAGTAATAATGTGAGCATCGATTCCTTATTTATTGATGAGGGTTTTGGTACTTTGGACAGTCAGACTTTGGAGACGGTGATTTCAAGTTTAGAGACCCTGCAAGCTCAGGGCAAAATGATTGGAATTATTTCTCATGTTGAGAACCTAAAGGAACGGATTCCGGCACAAATAAAAGTGCTGAAAAAGAGCAATGGTGTGAGTGAGGTTGAGTTGGTGTAGAAATGAGTTTTATAGGTTTTTGTGGCCAATTGGGAAGATGTTTTATTATTAGTTAAGGCATTGTTAGGGGGGGAAATGTGTTGTGAGGGTTCCATAAAAAGAAAGAGGTTAGCAAAAAAACTATATTAAATAAATCTATTGAATAAGTTTGGGAGATAAAATTTGATCTTTGTTTCTCTTTTAAATATATTGAAGAGATAATAAAATTTTGACTTAGAGTGATTAATCTTGAGGATAAAGAAGTATGAAATACAAATTAGAACATGCCTGTATCAGAGTAATGGATTTAAATAAGTCCTTGGAATTTTACAAAAAAGCATTGTCTTTAGAAGAAGTAAGAAGGTTGGATTATCCTGATTACAAGTTTACTTTAGTGTATCTTAGTGATGAAAATAAAAATTTTGAAATAGAGCTAACTCATAATTATGATACCGAAAAACCTTATGAAATGGGAAATGGATTTAGTCATTTTGCGTTGATTGTGAGTGATTTGGAAGGGTCTCATAAGTTTCATAAAAATATGGGCATCGAAACAACAGACCTTAAGGGACTACCAGGAGAGAAAGTTAAATATTATTTTATTACAGATCCTGATGGATACAAAATGGAGATTATTAGAGGATAAAGAATATAACCTCAAAAAATTAGATTTCAATATTTGAGAATGGAGCTAGGCGTTTAACCTAAGCCCATTAACTTTATTTACACACTTTGCGGGACTGTGTCAAACTATATTATTTAGAGCATTGAACATTATATTTTGTAGAAGTTTTTAGAATAATCATGTTTATTATTGATAAAATAATTACTGCTATTGCTATATAAACCAAAGGCCATTTGGGTTGTACTCGTAAAAACAACTCTGCCAAGAGCGCTCCAATCATTGTGAGAAGCCCCATTAGATTTGAATAATTGGCAAATTTCTTGAAGTTTATTTTAACCTCACTTCCAATTTTACTTTCGAATAAAGAATAAATGGCAGTGCTCAAGTAAGCAATAACAATGCTTAGAATTACAAATCCTGTGAAAAGCCTAAAAAAAGTTGGGTTTATACCTAATGGTTGAGCCATTTCTATAAATGCATTTACTGATATTTCCCATCCAGCTAGTTTTGATATGGCAAATCGGCTCAAAACGGCACTCATTAATAGATTTGTTGTAAATAATACGAATTTCATAATTTTTGATTTAAATATTTAGAATGATTGATCCATATCTAAACAATCGTTTAGATATGAGATAAAAAATTTTATAAAGCTTTAGATGTCACCTCCATATAGTTTCCAATTTTTTTACTCTAGTTACAGCGGCTAAACCATGCTTTGCTATGAGTAAAAAGTTAGCTTGTTGCATAATGGTTTTTTTATTAATTCAATAATAAGAGATTTTGGATGATGCATAAACGAATTCATTTGTTCTTTAATAATTAGGTCGTAACCATCATAGTCTTTTAAGTTTTCCATAAAAAGACGATGTTTGTTTCCTAATCTGGAAAATTTATTGATACTCATTTTTTTAGGATTTGTATAGAAGTCGTTTGGTAGCCGTTTCGCCAAAATAGGTCCATTGCTTTATTTACTACTTCTTGTGAGTCATATTCTCTTAATTGTGTCATTATTTTTATTTGCACAACAAAACTAAGCAAACGTTTAGAAATAAAAAATATTTTAACTTTTTTTATCATTTTTAAATCAATTAGCTGAATAATAGTGAGAACATTGTTGTTTGGCTGGATTGGTAATATCAAATTTGTAAGATTATTTTCGTCTTAAATCGATAGCTTCACAAGTCTAGCTTTCTAGCGAGAAGGGTACTTGTTCTAAGTTTTTTGTAATTTGTATTCTACATATGCTTCAATTTATTCTAAACAATGAGCTTATAGAGACCGCTGTAAATGCTGGGCTTACGCTCCTGGATTTCATTCGAGAACACAAGCAATTAAAAGGAACAAAAATTGGTTGTAGGGAAGGAGATTGTGGTGCTTGTACGGTTTTAGTTGGAACCCTAGATAATGGCAAAGTCTCTTATCAAAATATTACTTCCTGTATTTCCCCTCTTGGGAATGCCCATGGCAAGCATATTGTAACGATCGAAGGTATTAATTTGTCCTCATCATTAAACACGATACAAAAGGCCATAACTGATCAAAATGCTACGCAATGTGGATTTTGCACACCAGGTTTTGTGGTTTCTATGACCAAGTTTGCATTGGAAAACAGGAGAGGGGTTTTGGGGTCTTGCAATGATGCTATAAGTGGAAATATTTGCAGGTGTACGGGTTATAAGTCGATTGAAAAAGCGGGCATAGTAATTGAAAAGAAATTGCAAAAAAGGGATAGTAATGATTCCATAGCCTGGTTGATCAAAGAGGGATTCATCCCGAATTATTTTCAGACCATTCCACAAAGATTAAAAGAGATAGAACCTAATATTATTTCTAGTAAAGGAAGAGTTGTCGCAAATGGAACGGATATTTATATTCATAATGCTGATGAGCTTGCCGAGGAACAAGTACAACTAGTTGCTGATTATGAATGGTTGAAAGGGATTCAATTTACAGATTCAAGGTGTGCAATAGGTGCTAACACAACAGTTACAGAACTATTAAAAAATGAGAAATTACATATCTTGTTTCCGAAATTAAAATCATTTCTTAAACTAGTTTCTTCTGCACCCATTCGTAATATGGGGACTTTGGGAGGAAATTTTATCAATGCTTCTCCGATTGGAGATATGACAATATTCTTTTTAGCCCTCAACTCAAGATTAACGATTCAAACTGAAACTAAATCTGAAAGACAAATAGATTTTTACGAGTTTTATAAAAGTTATAAAACGTATGATTTGCAAAAGGGAGAAATTTTAAAAAGCATATCCTTTGATATTCTTAAGTCTGGAGACTTTTATAATTTTGAAAAGGTAAGTAAACGAAAACATTTAGATATAGCAAGTGTAAATACAGCAGTAAAAATCACTCTGGAAAACGATGTGGTCAAAGCCGCACATTTTTCCATAGGCGGAGTTGCACCTATTCCAAAATACCTATTCGAAACCAGTCATTTCTTCATTGGAAAAACAATTAATTCGAAAATCATAAAGCAAGCAGTCGCCATTTTACAATCCGAGATTTCACCAATTAGTGATGCAAGAGGATCTTCTGAATATAAACGTTTATTAGCCCAGCAATTATTCTTCGCACATTTTATTGAATTGTTTCCGGCAAAGGTTCAACTTCAAAAACTAATCACATGAGTAAGACCATGAAAAATATTGACAGCTTTACTCATGTTCGAGGAGAATCAATTTTTGTGGATGATTTGATTACCAGACAAGATACTTTGATTGGCTTGGTATTCGATTCACCAAAAGCACACGGAAAAATAAAGGAGGTAAATTATTCCAAGGCAGAAAAAGTAAAAGGTGTTGTAAAAATATTTACTTACAAAGATATTTTGGGTGTAAATCAAATTGGTGAAATTCTTCCTGATGAACCATTATGGGCTGAGAACGAAGTTCATTATTGGGGACAGCCTATTGCATTTATTGTTGCCGAATCTGAGGCGATTGCCAAGAAGGCACGTTTGCTGATTGAAATAGAAATTGAAGAACTACCTGTAATTACAACGGCAATAAAAGCCAAAGAAAAAAAGAGTTTTATAAGTGCACCGATTTACTTTAAATTAGGAGATACAGCGGCAACTTTTTCTAATTGCGATCATGTAACTGAAGGTGAAACGTTTTCAAATGGTCAGGAACATCTTTACTTGGAAACACAAGGTTGTTATGCGGTTCCTCAAGAAAATGGAAGTATAAAAATTACATCATCTACGCAAGGCCCAGCACAAGTGCAAAAGGCTGCGGCTAGAGTTTTAGGGGTTGCAATGCATAAGATTGAAGTTGATGTCATCCGTCTGGGTGGAGGATTTGGCGGTAAGGAAGATCAAGCGACAGCTTGGGCTGTTATGGCTGCAGTTGCCGTACAATATTTAAATAAACCTATAAAATATATTCTCAATCGTTATGATGATCTGCGAATGACAGGAAAACGTCATCCATATTCTTCATTTTTTAAGATTGGATTAAATAAGGACCTAAAAATAATGGCCTTCGAAGCAGAATTTTTACAAAACTCTGGCGCGGCTGCGGATCTATCACCGGCTATTGCAGAGCGAACCTTATTTCATGCGACCAATAGCTATTTTATTCCTAATGTAAGTACAGTTGTATACAGTTGTAAGACAAATTTGCCTCCTAATACAGCCTTTAGAGGTTTTGGTGGACCACAGGGAATGTTTGTTATTGAATCGGCTATTGCCAAGATGGCTGAAGAAATGGGCATTGACAAAAGAAAAATTCAGGAAGCCAATTTGTTAGCGGAGAATGATGAATTTTCTTATGGTCAGATTGCAACGAAAGTGGAAGCTCAAAGTACTTGGTTCTCGGCAAAAGAAAAATTTGAGTTTGGTAAGCTAGAAAAGGAAATTTTTTCTTTCAACCGTAAGAATGCTCATTTTAAAAAAGGCATTTCTTTAATGCCTATTACCTTCGGTATTTCATTTACAAATACAATGATGAATCATGCACGAGCTCTGGTTCATATTTATCAGGATGGAAGTGTTGGTGTAAGTACAGGAGCGGTAGAAATGGGGCAGGGGGTGAACACAAAGATGTTGCAAGTTGCCCAAATCACTTTGGGTATCTCTGCAAACAAAGTAAAATTAGAAACGACAAATACCACACGTGTAGCTAACACTTCGCCTTCTGCTGCGAGTGTTACTGCTGATTTAAATGGGAAAGCTGTGGATATGGCTTGTGTTGCATTAATTGAAAGATTGAGAAAGGTAGCTGCTAAGATGGCGAGTGTTGATGAGTCTACTATTTTTTTTAAAGAAGATTATGTTTTTGTAAATGGAGAGAAATCAGAATTCACTTGGGAAACTATTGTTGCTCAGGCAATGGTAGAAAGAATTGTCCTATCCGAAAATGCACATTATGCAACTCCTATTGTTCATTTTGATAAAATAAAAGGAAAAGGACATCCTTTTGCCTATCATGTTTATGGTACTGCTATTACAGCTGTCACCCTTGATTGTGTGAGAGGAACCTATGAAATTGACTTCGTAAAAATTGTTCATGATTTTGGGAAAAGTATGAACATCGGTATAGATATAGGTCAGGTAGAAGGTGCGCTTGTGCAAGGAATTGGATGGATGACAACGGAAGAAATTGCATACAGTAGTGATGGGCGATTATTATCGAATGCATTGTCGACTTACAAAGTGCCAGATATATTTTCTGCTCCTAAAACAGTCGAAATAATACCTGCAGCAGTGGAAGGAAATAAAATGGCTATTCGTAAATCTAAAGCGGTTGGTGAACCTCCATTGATGTATGGAATTGGTGCATACTTTGCCATTCAACAAGCAGTAAAAGCATTTAATAAAAATTATAAACTAAAGTTTGATTCGCCATTTACACCAGGAAAGGTTTTAACGGGATTGTACGAAAAGAACTAATCATAAATTGGTGAAACTAGTTTTATTTTCTCTGCATTAAATGCTATTTATTATCTATTCAGTGAAGTTTATTTCAATTAATAAAACCTATGAAATTCTGGCAACATATTTTATCAAACTTAATAGATACCCATAATGTATATCTATTAACTGTTATAGATAATATTGGTAGTTCTCCTGGTAGAAAAGGTTTTAAAATGCTGGTGACTGAAGATGGTTTTATTTTTGGTTCTATTGGTGGAGGCCTCATGGAATTTTCATTGGTAGAAGAGGCCAAAAAATTATTACAAGATGGTGATTTGAAAATTTTTCTGAAAAAGCAATTACATCAAGGGCACAAAGAAAATGGTTCAGGAATGATTTGCTCTGGAGAACAGACTGTAGTCTTTCATCCTTTGGGCGCTCAACATATTTCAATGATTAAAGGTATCTTGGATTGTTTGCAAGCCAATAACAGAGGAGTATTTACGCTAACACCTACTTCAATTATTTTTTCTAATGAACAACTAAAGGGCCAATTCGAATCTAAGATAAATTCAGCTCAAGATTGGTTATATAAAGAATACATAGGGTTTAAAAATACATTGTACATTGTTGGCGGTGGACATGTAAGTTTAGCAGTTTCTGACTTGTTCGTTACTCTTGGCTTTCATGTTGTTGTTGTCGATAATCGAGAATATCTATCTACTCTTGATCTAAATAGGAGTGCACATCAGAAATTAGTAGTAGACTTCAACCTAATAACAAATTACATTTCAGAAGGTTCAGAGAGTTATGTTGTAATTATGACAAGCAATTATACCGATGATGAATTTGTACTGAGTAAATTGATTAGAAAAAGCTTTGCATACATAGGTATACTTGGAAGTACTTCAAAATTAAAAACAATTTGGAGAGCATTGCAAAAAAAAGGTGTCACTGCATCTGAATTAAACGTTGTGCATGCACCCATAGGACTTGCAATAAAGAGTCAAACACCTTATGAGATCGCTATAAGTATTGCTGCACAAATTATTATGATTAAAAATAGAAATCAATAATATTATTTTAGTACTTCATCTAAAAAAGATATATTACTGGTTGATTTTGATTCCTAGTATAATAGACATACTAAAAATGCTAAATTAATAGAAATGACAGAAGAGGACAAAAAATTTATGAGGCGCGCTATTAAACTTGCAGAAAATGGCATGGATTCTAATATAGGAGGTCCATTTGGGGCAGTGATTGTAAAAAATGGAGAAATTATAGCCGAAGGATGTAATAAGGTAACATCGCAAAATGATCCTACGGCTCATGCAGAAGTAGATGCTATTCGTACTGCATGTAAAAAGTTAAATACGTTTCAATTAGACGACTGCATAATTTATACTTCTTGCGAACCTTGTCCCATGTGTTTGGGGGCCATATATTGGGCTAGACCTAAAAAAGTTTTTTATGGCTGTACAAGGGAAGATGCTGCCGCTATTGAATTTGATGATCAATTAATTTACAATGAGATTGCATTAGAAATTTCTCATAGACAAATAAAGTTCACAAACGGATTGCGTGAAGAGGCATTAAAGGTCTTTCAAAAATGGAATTCAAAATCTAATAGAACAGAATATTAATTTTAAAAATTGAATCTGAAATATGGATTGAACATACACGGAAAACTTCCTTTTATTTTTATTGATTAGTTCTAAATTTGGTCTTGTTTTTCATAGTAATGGTTTTTTTGCTTAAAATCGCACCAAATACAATATGGCTATAAATTCAGATTATATCCGAAAAGATATAATTAAGTAAGATATTGTATATTTATGCCCGATAAGGTAGAACTGTATTAATAATGCACGTGCGTTACTACCCATTTTTATAAAAGAAAAAAGGAAGTTGTTAAATCTAACTCAATAAGATTTGGCTGATAAAGCTGAAGTGGGTATTCGGTTTATAGGCAATTTGGAACAGGGCAAACACATCTTAAGAATGGATAAAGTGAATCAGGTTTTAATTTTTTTTGATCATGAATTAGCTCCTCTATCTTTAACTAAAAATAGCTAAGCCATGACTAATACAAAATAATTTTTTTTCTAATCTTGAAAGGACCATCCCATTTTGCCTCACAATGATTACAATGAGTTTTCTTCCTATAAAATGAAAAAAATCATTTAACGGTGGTTCATTGAACAATTCTATCACTATGAGAGTGATAGATTATTTAAAATAACAAGTTCATTTTTTTAGATTCTCAAAATATCTCTTTATGATTACCAATTCTGTATCAGATAATTATTCCCATTACCTAAGTTTTTTACGACAATTGGTGAATTTACCTTCTGTTTTTACTAAGCCTGAAAGTGTAAAAACTGCACTTTTGTTTTGCAAAGGAATATTTGAGAAAAATCTCGATGAGTATTCTGTGTTTTTTGATAAAGAAAATAATTTAATAGCGCTTCCTAAAAATATTAATCTACAAGAAAACATTACTTATCTTAGTGCTCATATCGATACTGTAGATGCCAATATTTCGGACTGGGATACGCCATTTCACCCCTGGAAATTATATGAGGATGAAAAAGAAATAGTTGCCAGAGGTGTGAGTGATTGTAAGGCAGGAGTTGCTTATCAGCTTTTCTTGAGCTTTCTGCTTAAAAATGATTTGCTTAAGCTCGAAAATGTGGGTTTCATGATTACTTTTAAGGAGGAAGGATCTGGTAAAAAAACTTCCGTTGAAATGGCTAAAAATATGGGCAAAGAATTGCCTGTCAGTCAAAAATCAAACTATTTATTTGTCTTAGAAAATACGGTGCAAGTTGCAGACAAGTCGACACTTTGCATTTATACATCTGAACGAGGAAACTATGTCATAAAAATTACTGATGATATTCTCAAACTGCAACAATATGTTAAAAAATTAACGAATTGGAATCCGGTATGTATTTTGCCCAAAGGTAAAACTGATACTATTGATTGGTTGATTAAAAGGCAAAATGGCGGACACGCTTGTTCTGTGAAGAGAAGCGATAATTTGCTTACACAGGTTATATTAGAAGCTCAAGCAAATTCTCTTATTCAGGCAGGAGAGGTGCAAAATTTTGCCACAATCCCAACAAACATAAGGGTATCATCTGCTAATAATTCGAAAAAACATATTTTAATACTCAGTAATAGATCATTTGATTCCCTTTCCGAAATTCACAATCAGCTGAAAGATATTGAATACGAGCAAGTAAAGGATTTTGCCATTTCAGAAGGACTTAATATAGAGGAGAAATTTTTAAAGAACAATATTTCTTCGATCATTAATAATTATGAAGATGACAATTTAAATCTTGAATATACTTATAATATTGGAGCGTCTGATGCCAGTATTATTTACAACTCTCTAGACAAAAGTTATCGCAAAAACTTTTACCCTATTGTTTTAGGGCCGGGCACAAGATCTCAAAGAAAGTTAAATCCACAAAGATTAACTCACGGAAAAAATGAGACATTCGATAAAGAAACGGGAAAGCAGGTTATAATTTTCATTTCAGAACTTTTAAAGAAATTAAACCATATTCAGTAAACAGCCTTCTACTATATCGGTTTTTAAGAATCGTTTCCCGGGAAAGAAAAGAGAGTTTATTTTCGTAGAAATAGAGTTTCCTTCCTGATTTATCACAAGCAATTTTTCCATTTTGAACAAAAACCCCTCGAAAACAAGGGGCTTTGTATGTGCTGATTGTCAGCAATAAATGCATTTTTGTGTGGGGAATTGTGTTTTTTTTTTATTTGCCGATACAGAAAGTACAAGTGTAAACAAACTAGTTTTTTGTAAAAAATCGAAACGTATGGAAGATGAAAAATCAATGTAATTGTCTAATCTACAGCATTTTAAGCTTATTTGTTGTTTGTTTCGATTTAGGAGTGCTATTTTACCATGTTCGATGTGCTAAAGTTAAGTAAATTGCATCAAAAAGACAAAGTTGCTATTATGAATTTTAATGGATTATTGGTTCATAAGCAGAGCAAATATTTGCATTGTATTTTCTGCTTTCATA